>JASJGL010000001.1:0-8602 GCA_033791545.1 Pseudodonghicola sp.
GTGAGCGGATTTTCCGCTCCCGCGCTTGCCCCGAATCAGTGGACCGGGTCACTCTGCATGAACGCATTCTTTGATTTACTTGTTTCTGTCGCCGGATTTCACGGTGGACCTTTTTCTGGAGCCTGCCGATGCCCGATGGCCTTACCCCCGAGCAGATTGAATTCATCAACACTTATATTCGGGTGCCCAAGCGCATCGGCAAGAAAAAGGCCCGCAAACGGCGCGACGAGGCGGCGCGGGAATTCGGAAAGTTCAACGTGCGCCGCGATGCGGTGGAGGAGCGCATTCTCCTGATCGAGGATCCGGGTCTGCGCGGCCCTCTGCTGGCCGATCTGGTGCGCGCCGAAGACATTATCGAGGCCAATCCGAAAAAGTTGAACTTCGAAGGCGGTCTCGAAAAGCTGTCCGAGGTGAACACGCTTGTCTGGATCCGGGTGCAGCAGCAGGAGGCCGGCAAAAAGGTCGACGCCATGCGGGATCGGGTTGACGCCCTGTTGGGCGCGCTCCGCTCCGGTCCCGATGCGCAGGCGCTCGACAATCAGGACGACATCGCTTTGGTCTGGGGCTTTGCGCAGGACAAATATCAAAGCGGGGTTGAGACCGACTCGGTTGCGGATCTCGACAGCGCGGTCAAGGCGCTGGACCGGCTGTCGGCCCTGTTGGAGGCGGCAGAGGTCGTCAATCCCTTTGCTTTGCGCGTCGAGGTTCTGCAAGAGGTGCGCGAAAGCGCCGAAGAGGGGCTGGAAGACCGGGTGCAGCAGGCGCGCCGCGACTTGAGCGAGGTGTTCAACGGGATGCTGCAACTGCGGGATCGGGCGACGCGGGCGTTTACCGCTGCCGCGATCCCTGATGATATCGAGGCGGTGCTGGACCGGGTGGATCGGCGGCTGGACGCCGCGGGCGAGGCCGCTGCGCGGGACCTTCCGGCCGCGGCGACCGCGTCGCGCACGGCTTTTGAGGCGGCCACAGCCGCTGTCGACAGACGGATCGACGACAAGACCGCATGGCGTGAGCTGGAGCGCCGCTTTCTGCGCACTTGGGATATGATCACCGGTCACGCACATAGGGACGAGCCGACTTATGTAAAGCCGAAATTCGACACCATCTCTGCCGCCTATGACAGTGCGCAGGGCAAGGCCGAGGCGGGGGATTTTGCGGGCGCGCAGGCGGATCTGTTGCCGCAGGCGGCGCACGCGGTGACGCTGTTGGATATCGCGGATGATTACGGCCGCTACCTTGTGATCGAGGCAACCCGGCAGGCGATGCTCGATGATTTGCCAGTCCCCGGGAACTATGACGGGGCGCCGCAGATCAAGACCGCGATCGAGGCCGCGCTGCACCTGATGGTCGATGCCAAGGCAGCGCGCGACACCGATGACATGGCCGAGGCGGTGCGCAAGTTGGATGCGATCCCGGCGGCGGTTGGGGTCTGTGATCGGCTGTTGGTCGCGCTGCGCAACTACAACAGAAATTTCAAAGCGGTCGACGCAAAGCTCACGGCCTATGATGCGCTGGATGCGGCGGTGACCGACAAGGTCGCGGATGAAATCGACCTGCTGCGTACGATCCTGGGGGACGCCGACCAACTGGCCAACGCCGGTGATTTGCTGGGGGGATCGCATAAGCTGCAGGCGGCGCGGGGACATTTCGTTGCGCTGGACAGCAAGATCGCTCGCGTGACCGCCTTCAACACCGAATATCCGCTGTTTACCGCGCGCCGGCGTGCAGCCCGCAGCCGGAAGGGGCCGGGCGGGCGGATCGCGATCGAGGACTATTATCAGCGGCTCAAGGATGACGCGGCTCGTATTAAGGACTACACGACCGGTGCCGACAAGGATTTCGGCCTTGCGGTCGCGGCGGCCATTGCGCTCAAGGACAAGCATGATGCGATGATGGCGCTGGCCGATCAGGCGCAGGATTATCTGCAGAAGCGCAAGGATCTGGGCGACGAGATTGCCCGGCTGGAAGGCGGCGCTCCGGGCGGTGAACATGCCGCCGAGGCCATCGCCATCGTGCGGCAAAGCATGACAAACGCGCAAGCGGCCAGCCAGTCCGGCGATTGGGGCGGCGCTGTGCGATTGCTGGAGCATGGCGCCATTGAATTGGCCCGAGGCACCCGTGCTGCCGATATCGCCGAGCAGATCGACGGCCTTCAGGATGCCGACAAGCTGGAGAACATCGCCCGTGATTTCGATGCGGCGCTGGCCGAGGTTCAAAACATCGCTCGCGCCGTTGCGGCGCTGGATCCCGACAAGGTGTTCGCGGACAAGCTGACGGCAGCCGTGCAAATCGCCGCATCGGGCCGCGCCTTGCTGGGCGCGGTGCCGCCGGATGCCGCCGGGGCACGCGCCTGTATCGAGCGGGGCATCGCCGCCTGCAAGGCGGTGGCGACGCAGATCGGCCAGCGCGAATTGGTCCAGCAGAAACAAGAGTTTATCGAGCGGGATCGCGATATTCTCAAGGATGACAATGTCGACAAAAGCCTTGATCCCGAACTGGACGAGGTCAAAACGCGGCTGCGTGCCGCCGGGCGGCTAGAACAGCGCGGCGATTACGCCGCTGCGCTGGACGAACTGAGCGAGGCGAACCGCCAGATCGGCATCGCCGTACAGGTGCGTGACGTTTATGCAAGCTACTACAAACCCGCGCGCGACAGGATCAAGGACGGGCTCAGGGCGTTGCGAAAAGGCGCGGTCGCACCCGGCTTGGGGGACGAGATCGCCCGCCTTGAGCGGATCAAGACCGAGATGGACGCGGCGCTGGGCGCGCGCGAGATCTCTCGCGTCCGGGCGCTGGCCGGGGAAGGAAACGGGCTGATCATGCCCTATCTGGAACTGGCAGCGAGCTATAAGCTCGCGGTTGCGGCGTATAAGACCCACTATACCGATACCGGCGCGAAAGACCTTCGTCATCCGGCGATTGCCGAGCAGATCGCGCGCCTGCACGAGATCATCGCCGGGGTTGATCGCCTGATGGAGCAGCACGCCTATCGCGCCGCCTATGTCCAGATCAAGCGGACCTCATATCTGGTGGATCGGGTGGTCAAGGCGATTGCCGAATATCCCGCCTATGAGAAGGCCAAGACCCCTGCCGAGGCCGCGATCCGCTCGCTGCTGGAGCGGGACGACGCGGCGATGGGGCCGACGCACGAGCGGATTGACGCCCTCAAGCAGCGCTATGATGCGGTGCTCAAGGACGCCGGGTTCGACCAGTTCGCCGGCGCGCTGCGCAAGCTCGACGGCTTTGTCGTGGCCTGCGACGCGCTTGAGGATCAGGTCGATCACTTTGAGCGTTTTGGCGCCGCGCGCGAGGGCGGTCTGGCCGCGCTGCAACGGATCGCGGCGCGCGACACCGCCTCCATCGCGCCGCTGTTCGCCCGGTTGGAGGGCAAGCGCGACAATGCCCAGGCCAAGGCGACCGCCTTTGATTTCCAGATGGCCCGCGCATTGTTCGAAGAACTGCTCTCGGACTGTGCCACTGCCTCCAATACGATGGACGGGCAGGCGGCCTTTGGCGTGGTGATGGCGACGATCAAGGAGGTAGGGGAAGATGACAGCGACGGGCTGAAAATGTCGATCAAGGCCGCCGATGCCACCTTCAAACAGCTGCGCAGCCGCCCCTCGGCCATGTACGTAAAGACTCTGCTGGACGAGGTGCAGAGCGCGCTGCAAGCGGCCCGTGACGCGGCCGAGGAAGACTTCGAGACCGCCCGCACCAAGGTCGGCGAGGCGGTCGATCACTGTCGCGGTATCGCCTCGGAAATGGGGCAGTTCGACCAGCTTTGCGATGCCGCCGATCTGGCGCGCGGGCTGGTTGGGACGCTGGCGCAGCACCCGGAGTATGACGCCAAGCGCGCTGCGGTGGAGGCCGAATCGATCCGGGTCGAGGTGGCGATGACCGAGGCCCGGCGCGACCGCGCCCGGCGCGCCGCCAGCACCGACACCATCGAGCAGGCGATCACGGCCTTGCGGGCCCTGCGCACCGAACTGGACCGGCACGCCACCTATACCGCCGAGCGCAACCAGATCCGGTTCGAGCTGGCCAACCGGCTGGAAAAACACCGCGACCGGCACCTGATCAAATCCGATATCGCCGCCGCCCGCACCGCGCTGGACGCGGCGGAAATCAAGGCGGCTGCCGATGATTACAAGGGCGCGGCAAGCGATCTGAAAACCGCCCGCGCCCAGATCCCGGCGGCCGAGCTGCGCCTGAAACTTGCCGCCAACGAGGTGCCCGATGGGGAAGACATCCGCGCCTTTCTCGGCGATGCGGAAAGCACCAAGGCGCTGGACCGGATCATCAACACGCTGGAGCCGGACATCCAGCGCAAGGTGGTCGCGGTCGCCTTCAAGGAGCGCTTTGGCTGCGATCTGACGCTGTCCAATGCGCGCTGGGTCCAGGGCGATGACGGCAAGTTCAAAAAGAAATCGACCAAGGACGACGATTACGACCGGGCCGCCCCCAACCTGCGCCGATTCTATGATCTGATGTCGGCGCTGCCGGGCAGCGACACGCTGGACAATGATAGTTTCCTGAGCTTTTCGCATCGTGGCGGGGTGCAGGACGGGTCCTATTTCAACTTCGTCTCCAAGGTTGTCGCCATGCATGAGGGCGAGGCCAAGACCAGCGCGATCTATGCAATCAGCCAGGAGGTCGAGCTGGGCCCGCAGGAGGACAGGTACATGACCAAAGAGGATGAACCGGTCAGCTTCTTCAACTGGAACACCCTGCACGAGGTCGCCCATGCGGTTGACGACAAGATCGGCTTTATGACCCGGCATCTGGGCGAGGACAACGACACCTATGGCGGCTGGCGTCATTACCGCGCCGACGTGCGCCCGGTGGCCGAGGCGGTGTCGGGCAAGTTCGATTTCGATCCCGCCTATGTGGTCGAATACATGATCAAGGGCGAGAACTCGACGCCGCCGGTGCCCGAGCCGCGCGATTGCGACAGCGAGGAATGGGCTCGCCGTCGGCGCGATTGCGAGATCTGGGTGGATCGCGCCCGCACCGGCAACGCCCCGTGGAAAACCAAAGTGGCGGCTGATTCCTGTACCATCGGCAACCGGGCCTATCACGAAAGCCAGGGCGGGGACTGGGTCAGCTACCTTGCATCGGCCCGGGGCAAGGGCGTGACCGGCTATCAGTTCCGCGCCCCCGCTGAATGGTTTTCAGAGCTTTACGCCGCCTATCACAGCGGCAAGCTCAAGGATTCTCACCCGGCCATGGATTGGCTGAAAGACATCTGATTCCCCGAAAGGACCGCCCAATATGTCCCTGTTCAGATCCACTGCGATTGCTTGCCCGTCCTGTGGCGCCGATATCGCGTTCGAGGAATGCGACAGCGTCAATGCCGACCGTCGGCCTGACCTGCGCGAAGAGATACTTGCCGCCACCTTCCAAAGCGTTGCCTGCCCGGCCTGCGACAAGACCGTGCGGATGGAGCCGCAGTTCAACTATCTCGAGGTCGGGGCGGGGCAGTGGATTGCCGTGTTCCCGGGTCGGATGCTGCCTGATTATATCGAGATCGAGGATGCGATTACCGAGGTATTCGACACCTCTTATGGCGCGCGCGCCCTGCCTGCGGCGCGCGAGATCGGGGCCGATCTTGACGTGCGGCTGGTGTTCGGCTGGCCGGCGCTGGTGGAAAAGCTGGTGCTGCGCGCGGCGGGTCTGGATGACGGGACGATCGAGCTGCTCAAGCTCGACCTGATGCGGCGGCTGCCTGAGGCAGAGATGGGGCCGGGGCGCGAATTGCGCGTGACCTCGGTCGAGGACGACGCCCTGAACTTCAGCTGGCTTCTGACCGAGGCAGAGGTGCCGATGGAGGGGTTCGCCGCCAACCGGGCCCTTTATGACGCCATCGCCGATGCGCCCGAGCCTTGGGCCCCGATCCGCGCGCAGCTGAGCGACGGCCCCTTTGTCGACATGCAGAAGCTCTTTATGGGCGAGGGGCGCGCCGCCGCCGAATGAGCCCGCCTCAGGCGGTGTCGAGATCCTTCGAGGGGATGATGGGAAAGAACACGCCCGAGGACCACAGCCCGAACCAGCCGTCGTGATGGCTGCCCAGATCGACCAGCCGGTAAAAGCTTTTGCGGTCGATCAGCGCCTCCAGATCGGCGCGGATCAGGACATAGGGCGAGGGTTCGCCGGTTTCCGGGTCACGTACCACCCGGATCGGGTGTTCGGGGCTGGCCACGGCCACATCGCCGACATGGGTGGTAAAGCTCAGAACCTGATCGGCGCCTTCGCCCGCCGCCTCGAAATCGACGGCAACGAACGGCGCGTCATCGACGGTGATTCCCACCTTTTCCACCGGCGTGACGAGGAAATATTTCCCCTCCTCCCGCTTGAGAATCGAGGAAAACAGTTTCACCAGCGCCGGCCGCCCGATCGGGGTGCCAAGATAGAACCAGGTGCCATCGCGGGCGATGCGCATGTCCAGATCGCCGCAAAACGGCGGATTCCACAAGTGTACCGGCGGAAGACCGCGTGTTTTGCTGGCGCGCACCGCTTCGGCGATGCCTTCTGGCGAGGGTGTCACAGGTTTTTGTCCGCTCATCTGTTTTGCCATCTCTTTCCTGCGCTATAGTCTATCAGAACATAAGGCAGAACATATGCCCCCTGAAAGGAATGTCATGTCCGATCCTGACGATCTGCTTGCCGAGATTGAGGCGCTGGAAGCCAAGCTGGCCCAGGCCCGGGCCTCGATCACCCGCCGGTTCATCGGCCAGCAGCGGGTGGTGGACCTGACGCTGTCCGCGCTGCTGTGCGGGGGGCATGCCTTGCTGATCGGGCTGCCGGGGCTGGGCAAGACGCGGCTGGTCGAGACGCTGTCGACGGTGATGGGGCTTGACGGTAGCCGCATCCAGTTCACCCCCGACCTGATGCCCGCCGATATTCTGGGCTCTGAGGTGCTGGACACCGCCGCCGATGGCAGCCGCAGCTTTCGCTTTGTGCCGGGGCCGATCTTTTGCCAGTTGCTGATGGCGGATGAGATCAACCGCGCCAGCCCACGCACGCAATCGGCGCTGTTGCAGGCGATGCAGGAACAGGTGGTGACCGTGGCGGGCCAAGACCGCCCGCTTGGCGCGCCATTCCACGTGCTGGCCACGCAGAACCCGATCGAGCAGGAGGGCACCTATCCGCTGCCCGAGGCCCAGCTGGACCGGTTTCTGGTGCAGGTCGATGTGCTTTATCCCGACCGCGAAACCGAGCGCGAGATCCTGTTGGCCACCACCGGCGTGGCCGAGGATCGCGCGGTCGAGGTTTTCTCGGCCAAGGAGCTGATCGCGGCGCAGACCCTGTTGCGGCGGATGCCGGTGGGGGACTCGGTGGTCGATCTGATTCTCGATCTGGTGCGCGCCTTCCGCCCGGACGAGCCGGGGGTCACGGCGCAGGTGGCCGAGACCGTGGCCTGGGGGCCGGGGCCGCGCGCGGCACAGGCGTTGATGCTGATGGTACGGGCGCGGGCGTTGTTGCAGGGGCGGCTGGCTCCCAATGCCGAGGATGTGATCGACATGGCCCGCCCGGTGCTGAGCCACCGCATGGCGCTGAATTTCGCCGCCCGTGCGCGCGGTGACAGCCTTGCCGATCTGATCGAAACAACCGCTGCCGCCCTGACCCGCAGCGAGGCGGCGGCGTGACATCACCCTTCTCCTTGCGCGAACGGGCCGAGGCCGAAGCGGCCCGGTTGCCGCCGTTGCTGGCACGGGCCGAGCATCTGGCCGGTACCGTTTTGCTGGGCGAGCATGGCCGCCGCCGCGCCGGGCAGGGGGATGATTTCTGGCAATACCGCCCGGCCCAGCCCGGCGACAGTCGGCGGATGATCGACCACCGCCGCTCGGCGAGGGGGGATCAGCAATTCGTGCGCGAGCGGGAATGGCAGATCGCGCAGTCGGTGATGCTTTGGGTCGATCAGGGCGCTTCGATGCGGTTTGCCTCGGGCGACAATCTGCCAAGCAAGGCCGACCGTGTCCGGCTGTTGGCGCTGGCACTGTCGATCCTTTTGATACAGGGGGGCGAACGGGTCGGGTTGACCGGCAGCGCGCTGCCACCCCGGCGCGGGCGCGACCAGATCCTGCGCCTGACCGAGGCGTTCAGCCACGATGACCCGACCGATTACGCCCCGCCGGAACACCGGGCGATGATCCCACATGCCCGCGCCGTGTTCCTGTCCGATTTTCTTGGCGATCTGGACGAGGTCGAGCGCGCCCTGACCAAGGCCGCCGACCGCGGCGTGCGTGGGGTGCTGTTGCAAGTGCTTGACCCGGCCGAGGAAAGTTTTCCGTTTCAGGGGCGCACCATCTTTGAAAGCGTCGGCGGCACGCTGCGGCATGAAACCCTCAAGGCGGGCGAATTGCGCGACCGCTACAAGGCGCGGCTGGCGGCGCGGCGCGACCGGTTGGCCGCGCTTTGTCGCGTTACCGGCTGGCGGCTGAGCCAGCACCACACCGGCGACAGCGCGCAATCGGCGCTTTTGTGGCTGTACCGGGCGCTTGACGGGGGCACGGCATGACCGTTCTGGGCGGCATCGGCTTTTCCACGCCTTGGCTGTTGCTGGGGCTTCTGGCCTTGCCTATCCTCTGGCTGATCCTGCGCG
>JASJGL010000002.1:0-8610 GCA_033791545.1 Pseudodonghicola sp.
CGGCCAGAGTCTGGCGATCAGATCGCGCAGACCTTTGGCGCAGGCTTCCACGAGGAATTCGGCATCGCGCCGCCGGGGCCGGGGTATCTGTTTTCGCTTTCCGTTCATCGCGATACGGTCATCCTGACACCGCCGATGCCCGACATTCCGGGCGTTGCCACAACCGGCTTGATCGCCACCGAGGCCGGCGCGATCTGGTGCCCCGAGGGGTGGGCGCTGCGCCGCACCGACATAGCCTATCTGCTGGAACGGAGCCCGTCATGAGCGATCCCCTTTCGATCCTGCAACTGCGCCTTGATGGTCTGGCCGAGGGGATGCAACAGACGCTGCTGCGGGTTGCTGTCTCGCCGGTGGTGCGCGAAGGGGCGGATGCCTCTTGCGCCCTGTTCACGCCGCAAGGAGAGTTGCTTGCACTGGCGGAGGCGATCCCTCTGCTGCTGGGCGCACTGCCCGGTGCCGTCGGGGCGATCCTGCGCGAATATCCCGCCGATCAGATGCGTCGAGGTGATGTGTTCGTTACCAATGATCCCTTCTCGGGGGGCACTCACCTGCCGGATATTGCCGTGGTTCAGCCGGTCTATGACGAGGACACCCTGATCGCCCTGACCGCAAGCCTGCTGCACCATCAGGATATTGGCGGCACCCGTCCCGGTTCCGTGCCTCCGGACGCGACCGAGATCTATCATGAGGGTCTGCGTATTCCCCCGATGCGCGCCGGGCAGAGCCATGGTTTCACACGCGAATTCACCAATCTGATCCGCTTTGCCTCGCGGGCTCCGGAGGTGGTGTTGGGCGATCTGGAGACCCAGCTTGCCGCCGGGCGCAGCGCCAGCCACGGCCTGCGCCGTATCGCGCAGGATCTGGGCACGGCGTCCTTCCTGCTCGCGATTGAGGCGCTGCTCGATCGGGCCGAGAAAGAGACCGCCGACTGTTTGCGAACACTGCCCGCCGGTCCGTTTCACGGCATGGATGCGCTGGACCCGGTGGCCGAGCTTGGCCCCTGCGAGGCGCATGTTGCACTTGCCATCAAGGACGGGCGGCTGGTCGCGGATTTCCACGGTTCCTCGCCGCAGGTGCAGGCCCCGGTCAATTGCGTCCGTTCCGGCCCGCTGTCGGCGGTGTTTTATGGATTGCTGACGCTGGTGGGGGAGAGTGCGTTGCGCAACGGCGGCATCCTGCGCCGGATCGTGCTGGATCTGCCGGAGGCAAGCGTGGTCAATGCCTCGCTGCCTGCCGCCGTCAATGCGCGGATGAACATGGTGCGCTGCATCACCTCGGCGGTGCTGCAAGCGCTGGCCGAGGCCGACTCAGAGCGGATGCCAGCCGCCAATTCCGGCATGTCCTATGTCATCGCCTTTTCCGGCAAGGATGCGACCGGCACGCCGTTCCTGTCGACCGAGATTGTCGCCGGGGGCGCCGGGGGTGGCCCGCTTGCCGATGGGGCACCGGGCATTTCGACCGATGTGGGCAATGCGATGAATATCTCGGCTGAATCGCTGGAATCCATGGTGCCGATGCGACTTGTCTCGGCGGAGGTCCGGGCAGGGTCCGGTGGGCCGGGGCGGTATCGCGGCGGGGATGGGGTGCGGCGGGTCTATGAGGCGCTGACTGACGGCATCGCCGCCTCGATCCGGGGTGAGCGGTTTTCCCGCGTGGCCAAGGGGGCGCGCGGGGGCGGGTCGCCAAAGGGGTCGGCCGCGACGGTGATCCGTGCGGATGGTGCCCGGTTGGAGCTGTCGGCGCGCTCTGCCGTGACGCTGAACAAGGGCGATATCCTGATCATCGAAAGCTCGGGCGGGGCAGGGTACGGCGCACCGATCTAAGGTGCAGGGATCAAAAAGGGCCCGCATGTACATTTTGCGGGCCCTTTTGTACGTCCTGCTCAGTCCTGTTGCGATCAGTCGTCGTCTTCGAGGATCTTCGGTGTCCGGCGCGACAGGCGCGCTCGCACGCCGGGCAAAAATACCGAGGCGATGAACAGCAGGCTCAGGCCCATGAAGATGGCGCTGATCGGGCTTTCAAAAAACACCATCAGGTTGCCCTTGGACAGCAGCATCGCGCGGCGAAAGTTTTCCTCCAGCAGCGGGCCAAGGATGAAGCCCAGAAGCACGGGCGTGGCGGGAAACGCGGCACGTCGCATCAGATAGCCGAGGATGCCAAAGCCAAGCACCACAAAGATATCGAAGACGTTGTTATTGGCGGAATAGACCCCGAGGCAGATAAAGATCAGGACGCAGGGGTAAAGCAGGCGATAGGGCACGCTCAGCAGTTTCACCCACATGCCAATCAGCGGAACGTTCAGCACCAGCAACAGCAGGTTGCCGACCCAAAAGCTCATGATCAGGCCCCAGAACATCTGCGGCTGCTCGTTGATCAGGTTCGGCCCCGGTGTGATCCCGTGCAGGATCATCGCTCCCATCAGAACCGCCACCACAGCATCGCCCGGAATGCCGAGGCTGAGCGTCGGGATAAAGGCGGCCTGAACGCTGGCGTTGTTGGCAGCTTCGGGGGCGGAGATCCCTTCCAGCGCCCCCTTGCCGAAGGTTTCGGGATGTTTGGAGATCCGCTTTTCCACAGCATAGGCCATGAGCGAGGCGATGCCCGGCCCGGTGCCCGGCAAGGCCCCCACGAAAGAGCCGATCGAGGCGCCGCGCAGGGTGGGCCATGCGATGGTTTTCCATTCCTTGCGGGTGGGCAGCATGTCGCGGAACCGGATCTTGCCGACATTCTGCATCACGCCGGCGGGCTGGCCGATATTGGCAATGATCTCGGCCACGCCGAACAGGCCCATGGCCAGCGCCACGATGCTAAAGCCATCGGCCAGTTCGAACAGGCCGAAGGTAAAGCGGAACTGGCCGGTGTTCACATCGGTGCCGACCATCCCCAGGGCCAGGCCGAAGACCACCATCGCCAGCGCCTTGAATGGCGAGCCGAGCGTCATGGTCGAGGCCGCGACCAGCCCCAGCAGGATGACCGCGAAATAATCCGCCGCCCCGAATTGCAGGGCAAATTCCGCGATCAGCGGCGCAAAGCCCATGACCAGAATGATGGCAAAGCTGGACCCGATAAAGCTGTTGATGGCGGTGACGAAGATGGCCAGCGGGGCCTTGCCCTGCTGGGCCAGCGGATAGCCGTCCAGACAGGTGATGGCGGCGGTCGCGGTGCCCGGCAGGTTCAGCAGGATCGAGGCGGTCGAGCCGCCATATTGCGCCCCGTAAAAGATCCCTGCGAGCATGATCAGCGCATCGGTCGGGTCCAGATAATAGGTCAGCGGCAGCGCCAGAGAGATCGCGGCCAGCGCCCCGATCCCCGGCAGCACGCCGACGAAGGTGCCGACGCTGACGCCGATCAGGCAGTACATAAGCGCGTGCCAGCTCAAGGCCGTCTGAAGACCAAGCTCAATTCCGTTCAGCATATCCATCAGGAGGCTCCGAAGGCTTGGATCGGGAGACCGAGGCCCCAGATGAAGACGGCGCTGCCAAAGACCGCGATGAACAGCGCGACGAAGCCCAGCTTGATCCAGCTGCGCTCGGTTTCGGCGAAGGCGGTGATCGCGATCAACAGGCAGGAGGCGGGGACAAAGCCGAGCCGCTCAACCGTGAGGGCAAAGACCAGTACCGAGGCGCAGGTGCACAGAACGCTGCGCCATGGAAATGGGCCCTGCGCGGTATCGTCCGGCTCTGCCTCCGGGGCGGAGGGCGTTGCCCGTGCCGCCCATGTTTCCCCCAGTACGCCAAGTCCAAGCAGGGACAGGAGGACGGCGACGACCATCGGGAAAAAGCCGGGACCGGGGCGCAACAGGGTGCCCAGCGGATAGGTGTTTGCCACCATTGCGATGGCCACCCCGGTGACCACCACAACGGCACCGGGCAGGTAGAGGGAAATCTGGTGTCTGTTCACGACGGCGCTCCAGGATGCGTGGCTTTGGTCAATCTAGCTTGGAGTCGACCAAATCGGGCGCAGAATAGATGCGGGATAGATAAGGAATATATCAGGTGCGGACCAGCGAGCCGGTCCGCACCAATGGGTCCGAGGGATAGGCCCCTTGGACGGCGCTTTCTTGCGCTATTTCTTCAGATCTGCGGCATCGACAACCTTGGTCCATTTTTCGACCTCGGCGGCGATGAAGTCTTTCGATGCGGCCGGGGTCATCCCTTCGACCAGGAAGCCACGCTCACGGAACAAGGTTTGCAGGTCTTCGGTCTGCAGCGCGGCTTCAATCGCGCCATAAAGCGTGGCGAGCACGTCATCCGGGGTGCCCGCCGGGGCAAACAGACCCTGCCAGGAAAACGCCGCATAGCCGGGCAGGCCCGCGTCGGCGATGGTTGGCACGCCTTCGAGCAGGTAATGCTCTTGCGTGCCGGTCACGCCGAGCGGACGCAGGCGGCCTGAACTGATGTATTCCGAGGTGACCAGGATATCGCCGAACATGGCGTCGATGCGACCGCCCAGCAGATCCTGCAACGCGGCTGCGCTGCCTTTATAGGGGACGTGAACCAGTTTGGTGCCGGATTCCAGCGCGAACAGTTCACCCGCCATATGCATCGAGGTGCCGACGCCCGGCGTGCCGTGGGTAAAGGTGTCGGGGTTTGCCTTGGCATAGTCCAGAACGTCCTGAACCGAGTGGAAATCGCTGTCGGCATTCACCACCAGCGCCAGCGGTGACGAGATGACGATGCTGACCGGGTTGAAATCGGTGACCGGGTTATAGGGCAGATCATCCCGCAAAGCGGCGCTGATCGCGTTGGACCCCGTCACGCCCATCAGCAGCGTGTAGCCGTCGGGATCGGATTTCGCGACGTAATTGGCGCCAACGGTGCCACCGGCCCCGCCGCGGTTCTCGACCACGACCGGTTGGCCCAGCGTGGTTGAGATGGATTCGCCGATCTTGCGCGCCAGAAGGTCGGTCGAACCGCCCGGCGGAAACGGCACAACGATGGTGATCGGCTTGTCGGGAAAGGCACCATCGGCGGCCTGCGCGATCGGCACGCTCAGACCGGCGGTTGCCACCATCGCCATCGCGCCAAGCCGTTTTAGAAACTGCCTTCTGATATCCTTGCTCATTGTCTTGTCTCCTTCTGTTGGGTGTAGCCCTTGGGGCTTTTGTGATAGGTATTGGGGCCCTTACGGGGGCCCTTCGGAGTGCTCTCAGGCGGCCTTTCGGCCCGCCCGGGTGAACCGGTCGGGGGCAAAGGGCGACAGGTCGATGTCCGGCGACCGGTTGCCAATCAGGTTGGCCAGTTCGCGCCCGGTTGTGGCACCGCCGCACATGCCGACATGGCCGTGACCAAAGCCCAGCCAGGCGTTTTCGGTGCCGGGGGCGAGGCCGATCACCGGCATCGAATCCGGCATGCAGGGGCGGTGACCCATCCAGACTTCGTGTGGATCCGGGGTCATCGAGGGAAACATTTTCTTGCCGACGCTCAACAAAGCGGCAGCGCGGGCGTAATTGGGCGGTGCCTTTAGCCCTGCCAGTTCAACCGTGCCTGCCAGACGCAGGCCCATCGTCATCGGGTTGACCATGATGTTCTGCTCCACGGCCATGACGTTGCGGTTCAGGGTGATGCCGGGATTGGTGAGCGTCACGTGATAGCCACGCTGGCTTTCCAGCGGCACCTTTGTGCCCAATTCCCGCGCCAGCACGCCGGACCATGCACCCGCTGCCACGACCACGCCGTCCACGGCGATATCCCCGGCGCTGTCGGTGAGAACGGCATCCACCCGGCTGCCGGTCCGGCGGAACCCGGTGACGCGGGCGCGCAGATGCGTTGCCCCATCCGTGATCGCCTGCCCGTAGATTGCCTTGACCAGCGCGGAAGGGTCCGGCGTTGATCCGTTGTCGGGGGCGAACTGCCCAAAGCCGAAGGAGCCGCGCAGATCCGGCTCCAGATCGAACAGAGCTTCGCCCTCCAATTGCTGCATCTCAACCCCGAGGCTGCGGCGTAAATTTGCCCCCCATGCCCACTTTTGCGCCGTTTCGCGCGAGGAATAGACATAAAGGCACCCGTTCTGGCGCAGCAAAGACATTGCACCGGCCCGCTGCAGCAGCGGCACATACGACTCGAAGACCGGCGCCAGCAACCCGCGCATGGCGGTCGCGATGCGGGTCACTTCCTTTTCATTGGCATAGCGCAGGAACTGCATCAGCCAGGGCAAGACCTGCGGCAGATAATGGCTGCGGATCACCAGCGGGCCGTTTGGATCCAGAAGCCACTTGGGAACCTTTTTCCACATGCCGGGCATGGCCACGGGCAAGACGGCGCTTGGGGAAAGCGAGCCAGCGTTGCCAAAGGAGCAAGCCTCTCCAGCCTCTTTCGGGTCGACGAAGGTCACTTTGTGGCCGTCGCGCTGGAGCCAGCCTGCGGTGGCTGCGCCAACGATCCCCGTGCCGATGATTGCGATGTGCATGCTGTTCCGTTCTCGTGACTATTTCTGTCGTTCTGCAATTGTCTAGGGCGGTGAGAAATAATACAAATGAAATGGTTTTAACAATCCATAAGGTTTTATTATGGCGGTGTCCCTCCGACAGCTTCGGGCCTTTCGCGCGGTTGCGGATGCGAACAGCTTTACCGCCGCTGCCGAGGGGTTGGGGCTGACGCAAGCCGCGGTCTCGATGCTGATCCGCCAATTCGAGATGGAGTTGCGGGTGTCGCTGTTTGTGCGGACCGGGCGCGGCGCCCATCTGACAGAGTTTGGCACCGAGATTCTTCCGACCGTGCTGCGCGTGCTGGAGGATCTGCACAACATCACCGACTCCGCCACCGATCTGCGCCTGTTGCAGCGCGGGCATCTGCGGCTGGCGGTGCCGCAGATGTTGGGGTGTTGCTGGCTGCCGCAGGTCTTGGAGGCGTTTCGCAGCAGGTATCCGGACGTCGAAGTGTCGATCGTGGAAACGGCGGGGGATGGGGTGATTGATCTGGTTGCCGGAGTCGAGGCCGAGATCGGGATCGGCCCCGAGCGTGCGCCAGCCGCCGGGATCGCCGCCGAATACCTTTGGGATGTGCCGATGCAACTGGTGGTGCAGAAAGGCTCGCCGCTGTGCGGCGCCGACAACCGGCCAGATATGGATGCGGTCGCAAATGCGCGCTGGATTAATTATTCGGATGATTTCAGCGAGGTGCTGCATCGCAGCCTGCTGGGCCACGGCAGTTCCCTGCGCGCCGGCGGTATGCAGGTCCAGGGCATGATGAGCGCGCTGGCGATCATCGGGCGCGAGGATTTCGTCACCGTCGCCCCGGCCTATGCAGCGGTCCTTGCGCCGGTTTTCAACCTGACCTTCGTACCGTTTGAAGGGGCCGCCAGCCGCCGCCGCTTTATGCAGTATACCCGCGCCCGCCATGATCTGTCGCCTGCCGCGACCGCCTTTCTGGCCATGGTGCGGATCTCGGCACCCAGGTAAACGCGGGGTCGGATCTTGGGCTTGCTAGTGATCCTGCAGGCGGCGGGTGCTCCGCTGGCGGGCACATCTCTTTCCTTGGTTAAAATCAACGCGGTTTCCTGCAGCTTCCCTGAGGAGGTCCTCCGTAGGGGGCACGGGGACATGGTGGGAATCTCCGTTGTTGAATTTTCTCATTTTGGTATTCATAAGTCTTGAAGGAAGCACATTTTAGCAAGAAGTCGTGTCATCTTGAAGTTATTCAGCCTGATCCTTTTTGCCGCAGTGATCTGCGCCGGCCTGCCAGTGGCTGCCGAAACGACGACGGTGAAGCATGGTGGTCTCTATGGCTTTCCCGGGCTCGTCGATATGCCCACTGCCGAAATGCAACCGGACGCAACCCTGTCCGCCACCATCGCACATTTCGGTTCGATTACACGCAACACCCTGAGCTTTCAGCTCACCCCGCGGTTGTCCGGCAGTTTCAGATACTCGATCCATAGCCGTGGCCCCGGTGCGGCGCTCACCAATTATGACCGCAGCTTCGACCTTCGCTACCAGCTTTTCGAGGAGCAAGGATATTGGCCGGCGCTTACGGTCGGGGTTCAGGATCTGGTCGGCACCGGGCGGTACTCGGCCGAATACGTCGTCGCGACCAAGCATTTCACCCCCCGGTTTTCGGGTACGCTCGGCATGGGCTGGGGGCGTTTGGCAACGTCTGGTGGGTTTTCCAATCCGCTGGGCGGGTTGTATAGCGGCTTCAAGACCCGGCCTTCGACGGCGTCCTCAACGGGCGGCAAGGTCAATTTCAACACTTGGTTTCGCGGTGATGCGGCGCTGTTCGGCGGGATTGCATGGCGCGCAACCGACCGGCTCTCCTTCGTCGCCGAATACTCATCGGATGCCTACCGTCGAGAGATTTCCGAGGGGTTGATCGCCCGGAATACCCCGATCAACTTCGGGCTGTCGTATCGGCTTGGCGCTGGCGCATCGGTTGGGGCCTATTATCTGCATGGGGACAAGCTGGCGGCCAACCTGACCTTTGCCCTGAACCCGAAATCGCCGCCCCTCGGCGGCAGCCGTGATACTGCGCCGCCGGTCATTTATGCGCGCCCGTCCGTCGGGGCCCATGCCTGGCCAGTTGCCGCGATTCAATCCGATACCCCCCGATCGGAATTGGGCGAAGCGCTCCGGGCCAAATTGTCCGCCGAAGGGCTTTTTCTGGAAGGCTGGGA
>JASJGL010000003.1:0-15703 GCA_033791545.1 Pseudodonghicola sp.
GCCAGTCTGGCGCAGGCGGTGGTGCAGCTTTCGGCCCCCGATCACGCCGCCACGATGGCGCTGGCCGGCTGGGACACGATCACCGAAAGCGCCGCCCTGACCGATCGCCTTGTCGAGTTGATTCAGGATCTGCTGGAACAGAAAGAGACCCGCGATGCGCGCGCCTGACTTCTGGACCCGCCCGCCGGATCGCCCCGGCTGGCAAGCCCGGTTGCTGGCTCCGCTCGGCGCGCTTTATGCCCGCGCCACGGCGCGACGGGTGGCGCAAGGGCCGGGGTTTGACCCCGGCGTGCCGGTGATCTGTGTCGGCAACCTGAACGCCGGCGGCACCGGCAAGACACCGACGGTCATCTGGATCACCGAAGCGCTGCGCAGCCTTGGCCATGAACCGCATGTGGTGACCCGCGGCTATGGTGGGCAGCTGTCCGGCCCGGTGCGGGTCGACCCGTCGCGCCACCGGGCACAGCACACCGGAGACGAACCGCTGTTGCTGGCCGCCTTTGCCGAGGTCTGGGTGGCCAAGGACCGGGCCGCCGGGGCGCGCAAAGCGGCCGAGGCGGGCGCCACCGTGATCGTTCTGGATGACGGCTTTCAGAACCCCTCTGTACAAAAGAGCCTCTCGATTGTCGTGGTCGACGCCGCACAGGGCTTTGGCAACGGGCGCTGCCTGCCCGCCGGGCCGTTGCGGGAACCCATCGCCGCCGGGTTGGCGCGGGCCGATCTGGTCCTGTCCCTTGGGACGCCAGAAGCACAGGCGCAGTTCGACCGGATCTGGTCAGACGCGATCCCGGTGCCGCATGCGCGCGGCGCGGTGAGCCCACTAGAGACTGGCATGGACTGGGCCGGAACACCGGTGCTTGCCTTTGCCGGGATCGGGCAGCCCGAGAAGTTCTTTGCCACCCTGCGCGGCCTTGGTGCGGACCTGCGCCGGGCCGAACCGCTGGATGACCATCAGCCGCTGTCAAACGCGCTGATGACCCGGCTGGAGGCCGAGGCAAGACTGCTTGGCGCGCAACTGGTCAGCACCGAAAAGGACGCCGTCCGTCTGCCCGCCGATTTCCGCAGCAAGGTGATCACCTTGCCGGTGCGGTTGCGGGTGGACGAGGACGAAACGATCAGGGACATGCTGCGCAAGGCGGCGCCGCCTCCACCCTGACGCCCCTATGACGCCGCAAACGCGGCCCTCTTTTCGGATCCGGCGGCGCAAAATCGTCTGTTGCGCCATGAGTATTTGAAACAAGAAGAAGCTGGCAGAGCCGCGGCTGGTGCGGGGCCCTAACAAAGCCCCGCGACCGATGGCGCTTAGGTGGCGTCGTCGGCGCCGAGTTTCGGCGCGGCCTTTTGCAGCGACAATTCGGCATCCGAGAATTTGAACGGCGAGCGTATGCCCGGCACGCCGTCAAGCATGATCTGCATGCCGCGCGCCACCACCTGCGGATCGGCCATCACCTCGGCCAGGTCGTTGATCGGGCCGGCGGGCACGCCCTCGGCCTCGCAGGCGGCGAGCAGATCGCTCTTGCTGCGCTGCGCCGTGGCCCCGTTCAGCCGCGCGATCATCACCCGGCGATTGGCGATGCGGTCCTTGTTGTGCAGGAACTCCGGCGCCTCGGCCATTTCATCAAGGCCCAAGATCCGGCACAGCCGCTGATATTGCGGGTCGTTGCCGGTGGCGATGATGATATGCCCGTCAGCACAGTCAAACACCTGATAGGGCGTCAGGTTCATATGGGCATTGCCAAGCCGCCCCGGCGGGGTGCCGGTGGTGAGATAGTTCATCGCCTGATTGGCGGTCACCGCCACCGCCACATCCAGCAGCGCCATGTCGATATGCTGGCCACGCCCGGTGCGCTCACGCTGATGCAGTGCCGCCAGAATCCCGGCGACCGAATAGATGCCGGTGAAGATGTCGGTGATCGCCACCCCGGATTTCTGCGGCTGACCTTCCGGCTCTCCGGTGATCGACATCAGCCCGGACATGCCCTGGATGATGAAATCATAGCCAGCGCGATGGGCATAGGGCCCGTCCTGCCCGAAGCCGGTGATCGAGCAATAGATCAGCCGCGGATTGATCTGTTTGAGGCTGTCATAATCGAGCCCGTATTTCTTCAGACCACCCAGTTTGAAATTTTCGATCACGATATCGGCGTCGCGGACCAGCGCGCGCACCTTTTCGCGGCCCTCTTGCGTGGTAAAATCGGCAATGACCGAAGCTTTGCCACGGTTGGCACTATGGAAATAGGCAGCCGAAACCTCGCCCTCGCGCTCGACAAAGGGCGGGCCCCAAGCGCGGGTATCATCGCCCTGTGGGCTTTCCACCTTGATCACCTCGGCGCCCAGATCAGACAACGTCTGACCGGCCCAGGGGCCGGCCAGAATGCGGGCCAGTTCGACGACTTTCAAACCGGAAAGGGGAGAGGTCATTGCTTGGCCAGCTCCGCCTCGATCAGCGCCTTGAAATCGTCCCACGACTGATTCGAAACGCTTTTCCCGTTGACGATGAAACTGGGGGTGGCGTTGATGCCATCGGCCTCGGCGTTCTTTTGATACCAGGCGACCAGCGTCTGCGCCTTGGCCCCGTCCTGCAGGCAGGCCTCCAGCGTGTCATTCTCCAGCCCGGCGAGGCGACCGATCTTGCGCAGCTCATCCACGATTTCGGTGGGGCCACCGGCGCGCACCCAGTCCGACTGTCCCTTGAAGATCAGATCGCTGATGCCAAAGAATTTCTCGGGCCCACCACAGCGCGCGATCATCGACGCCCAGAGACCGTAGCGGTCGAAGTACACCTCGCGATATGTGAAGCGCACCTTGCCGGTATCGATATATTCGGCCTTGAGCTTTTTATAGGGCCCCTGGTCGAAGGCGGCGCAGTGCGGACAGGTATAGGAAGCGTATTCGGTGATCGTCACCGGCGCATCCTCGGCGCCTTGCGTCATCTCGACAATGGTCGAGGTGTCAACCTCGGTCGCGTCCTGGGCGTTGGCGGTGCCGAACGTCATCAGGACGACCGCAAGCATCGCGGGGAGTATTCGGGTCATCAGAACCCCTTTCTCATTCTTTGGTTTTTCGTTTGGCTCAATGTCTTCGTTTGGATAGAACGTTGCGCCCCAGCCGTTCAAGGGCCGCGCGCAGATCGTCATCCGCGATGGCGCCCGCGGTTTCATGGGCCGCCTTGCAAATCTCGGGTCCCGGTTCGGGGCGTGGTTTCGGCGGCGGGGCATCGAACTGGGCCTGCCCTTCGGCAAAGCCGGTGGGCGCGGTCTGGGTGATGCGCACCCGGCTGATCGCGTTATAGCCATAGACCGCGTTCACCCGGTCGCGCAGCTGGTCCTTTTGCATCTCCAGCATCGGCGCGTGGGGCCCGGTGGTCAGCACGGTCAATGTCGCGCCAAACCCGCCCCGGCCATAGCCGATCTTGATCGGACGAGCGATGGTGGCGATGTCGGGGCCGGCGATCTCGGCCCAATGGGTCAGCACGCGGGTCACGGCAAAGCCACGGGTTTCGCCCGCATGACGAATCTGCTCGTTCAGCAGCGTCGCGGTGCGTTTGAAGCCCCGAGTTGTCGATTGGCGCCGAGCCATGCGTGGATTCCCATTGCTTTGGTATTATTCTATGCCCCACAGACCCAAGTACCAGCGAAACCGGAACAACAGGCGGATAAAGATTGCGTGACCCAGATCTCGAAACCGGCCCCGTCGCGGGCGCGCTGCTGGCGTGGTATGACGTCCATGCCCGTGACCTGCCCTGGCGGGTAAGCCCGGCCGAGCGGGCGTCAGGTGTTCGCCCCGATCCCTATCGCGTCTGGCTGTCCGAGGTGATGCTGCAACAGACCACGGTGGCCGCCGTTCGCGCCTATTTCCACCGCTTTACCACGCTGTGGCCGGATGTGGCGGCGCTGGCAGCGGCCGAGGATGGTGCGGTGATGGGGGAATGGGCCGGGCTGGGCTATTACGCCCGTGCGCGCAACCTGTTGAAATGCGCGCGCCGGGTTGCCAGCGATCTGGACGGCCGCTTTCCCGACAGCCCAGAGGCGCTGCGGCTGTTGCCCGGCATCGGTCCCTATACCGCCGCCGCCATTGCCGCCATCGCCTTTGACCAGCCCGAAACCGTGCTGGATGGCAATGTCGAGCGGGTGATGGCGCGGTTGCATGACATCCACACCCCGCTGCCCGGCGCAAAGCCCGAACTGACGGCGCGTGCCGCCACCCATACCCCCGCCACCCGACCGGGGGATTACGCGCAGGCGGTGATGGATCTGGGCGCCACCATCTGCACCCCGAAATCACCGGCCTGCGGGATTTGCCCGTTGCGCACCCCCTGCCGCGCGCGGGCGGCGGGAACGGCGGCGGTGTTGCCGAAAAAGACCCCCAAGAAGCCCAAGCCGACCCGGCGCGGCATCGTCTATCTTGCCCGGCGCGACGATGGCGCGGTGCTGTTGGAACGCCGCCCCGACAAGGGGTTGCTCGGCGGCATGTTGGGCTGGCCCGGCTCCGAGTGGGGCGAGACCGCGCAAGAGCGTCCCCCGTTCGCGGCGCAATGGGACACGCTGTCGGGCGAGGTGCGCCACACCTTTACCCATTTCCACCTGATCCTGACGGTCAAGACCGCCCCTTTGCCCGACCGCTTGAACCCGGAAACGGGCGAGATCATCGCCGCTGCCGGGTTCCGGCCCAGCGACCTGCCGACGGTGATGCGCAAAGCCTATGACCTGTGGCGCGACGGCGCGGCGTAACCCATGTGCAAAGCCGGGGAAATTGGGTAGAATCATTCCGGTTTCGTACAACTGCCCGAGGTGCCCGATGATCCCCCGCGAAAAGCTGGCCCGCTGGCAAAGCGCCCTGCCCTTCTGGGTCTCGTTCCTGCTGATTCCCGTCGCGTGGCTGGGGGCGGTCGCCGGGGGCTGGACGGTGATCTTGCTGCCGTTGATCACATGGTACCTGTTCGCCGCGCTCGATCAGGTGGCCGGGCTGAACCTTGAGAATGCGGATCCGGAAACGCCCGCCGAGGATCTGCTTTGGTACCGGGCGCTGACCAGCCTCTGGGTGCCGCTGCAGTTTGTCACGCTGTTCGGGATGATCTGGTATGTCACCCACAGCGACCATCTGTCGGTGCTGGAAAAGATCGTTCTGTTCTTTGGCATGGGTGTGATCACCGGCACCATCGGCATCAATTACAGCCACGAGCTGATGCACCAGAAAAACCGGCTGGAGCGCAGGCTGGGCGATCTCCTGCTGGCGATGGTGCTGTATTCGCATTTCCGCTCGGAACACCTTCTGGTGCATCACAGCTATGTCGGCACCCCGCGCGATGCGGTCACGGCGCGCTATAACGAGGGGTTTCACCGGTTTTATCCGCGAGTGCTGCGGCAAAGCCTGATCTCGGCCTTCCGGGCAGAAAAGGCCCGGCTTGCGCGCAAGGGGCGGCGTTGGAGCGATGGCTCCAACCCGTTCTGGCGCTATTGGGGCCTGCAAGGGGTGATGTTGCTGCTTGCGGGTCTGCTGGGCGGCTGGGCCGGGTTGGGGCTGTTCCTGCTTCAGGCGGGCGTGGCGGTGTGGCAGCTAGAGCTGGTCAATTACGTGGAACATTACGGGCTAACGCGGAAGTATCTGGGCGAAGGCAAATATGAACATGTGCTGCCACAGCATTCGTGGAACGCGGCGCAAAAGGTGTCAAACTGGCTGCTGATTAACCTGCAGCGCCATTCAGATCATCATTATAAGCCCGACCGGCGGTTCCCGTTGTTGCAGAACCACACCGTCGCGGATGCGCCGCAACTGCCCTATGGCTATCCGATCATGACGGTGGCGGCGATGATCCCGCCGCTGTGGCGCCGGGTGATGAACCCGCGCGTGCGCCACTGGCGGGCGATGTATTATCCCGAGATCACCGACTGGACCCCCTATACCAAGGCGACGAACCCGATGCCGAAGCGGAGTCTCTGAGGGCGCTGTTGAGCCTTTGGCGTGACGATCACCAAAGGCCGGGGTCCGGCAGTCGTCAACAAAACAGTCAGCCACAAAAACAGTCCGCCATAAAAAAGCCCCGCCAGAACGGCGGGGCCAGGTGCGGTGCCACTTAGGGGCCATCAAGCGGCCCTTGGGCACCGGCGGTCATGTCGTGTTCGTCTTTGCCGAGTCAGTCTTGGGGATTATGCCTCGCGCATTTCCGAACGGATCTGCTGGCGCAGAACGTCGATCGGGATGACCTTGCCTTCTTTTTTGAAACACCAATAGGTCCAGCCGTTGCAGCTTGGCGCGCCCTCGAACGCGGCGCCAACCTGATGGATCGAGCCTTTGACCTCGCCCCCGACCAGCGTGCCATCTGCGCGCACCTTGGCCTTGTAGCGTTTGTTCATCGAAAACAGCTCTTCGCCCGGGCGCAGCATGCCACGTTCGACCAGTTGGCCAAACGGCACCCGCGGTTCGGCCCGTTTGCTGACACTGACCTGCAGGGCGTCGCGTTCGAATTTACGCACCCGCGAGATGCGCTTTTCGGCAACCTTGCGATAGGCTTCCTCGCGCTCGATCCCGATGAATTCACGCCCCAGCATCTTGGCCACGGCGCCGGTCGTGCCGGTGCCAAAGAACGGGTCAAGCACCACGTCGCCCGGGTTGGTCGAGCCGACCAGAACCCGATGCAGCAGCGATTCCGGCTTTTGCGTGGGATGCGCCTTGTCGCCGTTGTCGTCCTTGAGCCGCTCGTGCCCGGTGCAGATCGGCAAGACCCAATCCGAGCGCATCTGAATGCCCTCGTTCAGCGCCTTGAGCGCCTCGTAGTTGAAGGTGTATTTGCCACCTTCGGATTTCGAGGCCCAGATCATCGTCTCATGCGCATTGGTGAACCGCTTGCCGCGGAAATTCGGCATCGGGTTGGCCTTGCGCCAGACCACGTCGTTGAGAATCCAATAGCCTTCGTTCTGCAGCGCCGCGCCAACGCGGAAAATGTTGTGATAGGAACCGATCACCCAGATCGCGCCGTTCGGCTTGAGCAGCCGACGCGCGGCGGCGAGCCATTCACGGGTGAACTTGTCATAGGTGGCAAAGGAATCGAATTGATCCCAATGGTCATCCACCGCGTCGACCTGACTGTTGTCGGGGCGGTGCAACTGGTTCTTGAGCTGCAGGTTGTAGGGGGGATCCGCAAAGATAAGATCGACACTGCTCTCCGGCAGACTGTTCATCACCTCGATGCAGTCACCATCCAGAATAGTATTCAACGGGAGCGCCGCGGCGCCCTTGGTTTTGGTTTTTGTCATTTTCTGCCTCTATTCGGCGCTTTGGTGCGCTCGTTTTATAGGGGCAAGGATGAGTCAATCCTGATTCTTCGTCAATTTCTTTTTTGAATCAGTCACTTAGGTATTTCTCTTGATACAAGATATTGTGTACCGGTTTGAACGAATGTCTATGGTGTGGGGTCACACCGAGATTTTGCAGCGCCTCTTTATGGCTTTTCGTCGGGTAGCCGGCGTTTCTGTCCCACCCATAACCCGGATGCTGTTGCGCCAAATCCACCATCAGCCGATCGCGGCAGGTTTTGGCCATGATCGAGGCCGCCGAAATCGACACCGAGCGCGCGTCGCCACCGATCACGGCGCGCGACGGGAAGGTCAGCCCGGCGGGGATCATATTGCCGTCGATCAGCAGGAAATCGGGGGCCGGGTCCAGCGCGGCGACGGCGCGCTGCATCGCCAGATGGCTGGCGCGCAGGATGTTGATCTCGTCGATCTCTGCGACACTGGCATGGGCAATCGCGAACTCAGCAGAGTCGCGCAGCGCCTGTTCCAACGCCTCGCGGCGGCGCGCGGTAAGCTTTTTGGAATCGTTCAGCCCCGGTGGAATGGCGTCGGGGTCCAGAATGACGGCGGCGGCGGTCACCGGGCCGGCGATTGGGCCGCGGCCGACCTCGTCAACGCCGGCGATGCGCAGGTGCCCCTGCGCGTGCAATGCCTGTTCAAGGCTGTAATCTGGGTGGCTCATGGGGGCCTTGCTGCCCCGTCAACCGGGGCAGCACAAGGGGGATTGATCGATCCCGCTCAACGATCCGGTGTGTGCCAGTCTGCGGGCGGCACGTCGCGACGGCGCAGGCGCAACGCCAGACCGACCGCCACACCGACGCCGATCGCGACGGTCAGGTCAGCAACCACCGTCAACACCAGCGTCAGCAGCAGCAACACCCGGTCCGACATCCGCGCCTTCATGTAGATATGCCACTTGTTCGGCTCGCTCATGTTCCAGGCCGTCAGCATCAGCAGCGCGGCCAGCGCCGGCATCGCCAGATAGCCCGCCAGTGGCGCGGCGACCATCATCACCACCAGAATGGTCAGCGCATGCACCAGCCCGGCCACCGGAGTCTTGCCGCCGGCGCGCACGTTGGTGGCGGTGCGGGCAATCGCCCCGGTCGCGGGCAACCCGCCGAACAGGGCCGAGCCGATATTGGCCAGCCCCTGTGCCCGCACTTCGGCGTTCGGGCGGTGTTTGCCGCCGATCATCCGGTCCGACACCATCGCCGAGAGCAGCGATTCCACCGCCGCAAGAAAGGCGATGACGGCGGCGGAGGGCAACAATTCGATCACCCGTGCATAGGACAGTTCGGGAAGGGAGGGCATCGGCAGGTGATCAGGCAGCGCCCCGAACCGGGAAAAGATCGTATCAATCGGCAAGGTAAAGATGGCGGCAAGTGCCGAGCCTAGCCCGACCGCAACGATCAGCCCCGGAAACCGTGGGAACAACCGGCGCAGCGCCACGATCGCCACCATCGTCAACAACCCGATGCCAAAGCTTTCCCAGTTGACCGTGTCGCGCGCGTGCCAAAGCGCCGGTATCTTCTCGATGAAATCCGCCGGGACCGTTTCCATTGAAAAGCCAAAGAAATCCTTGATCTGGCTGGTGGCGATGATCACCCCGATCCCGATGGTAAAACCGTTGATCACCGGCTCCGGCACATAGGCGATCAGACTGCCGGCCCTGAGATAGCCCGCGATCAACAGGATCAGCCCGGCCATGAGGGTGGCAAGCACCAGCCCGTCATAGCCGTGTTGCGCCACCACCCCGTAGACCACCACGATAAAGGCCCCGGTCGGCCCGCCGATCTGCACCCGGCTGCCGCCAAAGGCCGAGATCAGGAACCCGGCGACAATCGCGGTGATCAGACCCGAGGCCGGGTCGGCCCCCGAAGCGATGGCGATGGCAAGGCTGAGCGGCAGCGCCACCATCGCCACGGTGATCCCCGCCAGCACATCGGCGCTGAAATCGGGCATCGTATAGGTCTTCAAAGTGGTCAGAATCTTGGGTTTCATTGCGCGGCCCATGCATGTCGAGGTTCAATGGGCAGGGCCCCGCGTCGCCCCGTTCGGGGTGACGTCGGTCGCGAACGCTCTGGCGCGCGGCCCCGCTGGGGCGTCGAAATAAACGCGGCAGCCAAGCGGGGTCCTGTCCGGATCAGGATCAGCGCATATGATGCGATAGACGGGTGAGTTTCAACTCCCCCTTACAAAAAAAGGGCGGCCCCGATGGCCGCCCTTGCAATCCCTGTCAGGGGTGTTGCCACATGTCAGCGATGAACATGCACGATGCGCTTGTTGACGATCCTCTTGCGCACGATCACCTGACGCTGCGGCGGGGTCTGAACGCGGGCGGGACGCTGCCACTGCTGCTGGACGTGGGGCGCGCGATACTGCGGCTGATACACCGGGCGCGGCGGTTGATAGACGTGCTGCGGCGGCTGATGCACCACCACCCGGCGCTGTTGAACGACAGGGCCGCGATCATGGCGGCTGTCCTCGATGGCGGCGCCGATGATGGCCAGCCCGACCAGACCGGCAAAGATGCGCGCCGCGTCGTTGTCGGCGCGGGCGGGGGCGGCCGTGGCGCCGGTGATGGCCACTGTCAGCGCGAGGCCCGAGATCAGGGCGATGAAGGAGCGGTGCGAGAAAATCTTGCGGGTCATTGGAGGATCCTTTCATGGGTGCGATCCGTTGCGGTGCCGACGGGTGTTTGATCCGTGGCGATGATGCATCCACCCTCGACCCGGAGCGCTCAGACAGGCAATAACGGCCCGGTGATATCGGATAACAGCCACCGCAAAGCCCTGTGGTTATTGAATAACCGACGTTCCCCGGTCAGGATGGCGCCATGAAACAGATCCTGCTCCCCATCGCCCTGATCGCCGGTCTGGTGGCGACCACCTTGGCCGCCCCGGCCTCGGCGGCCGAGTGCTATGCCGATTACAAGGCCAAGCGCGACAACCCGCTGAAGCTGCACTATGGCATCATGCAACTTCGCGGCGCCTGCGACCGCGCTTCGGCACGGGCCGAGGTTTCGGCCCGGCTGCAACAGAATGGCTGGACACTGCTGAACGTGGTGTCGGTCTTTGGCCCCGAAGGGCTGCAAGGGAGGAGGGCCAATGCCGGGCGTTTCTATCTCCGGTTCTGAGCCGCGCCGCCCCGGCGCCCGGATCGTGACGGTCGGCATCACGGCCATCGTGGCGATTCTGATCGTCGCCGGCGTGGTGTTGCTGCTGACCCTGCCCGACGCCAACGCCTTCAACGCGCGGGTCGAGCGGCTTTTTGTCGAAAGCGACCTGACCAGCGATACCGAGATCAAGCTGCTGGAGATCCTCGCCCAGTCCGGCACCGCCTTTGCCGATACGCTGGCCAGTTACCGGATGGTGATCTTTGTACTGCTGGTCTTTGCCACTGCGATGATGGTGGCCGCGCTGGTGTTTCTAGTGCTGCTGGCCGGGCTGAACCGGCGCATGGCCCAGATCGAACGCGCCGGCATTCAGGTCAACTCGCTGCTGATCAGCCGCGAGGAGAATACAGTTTACCTCAACAACATGGACTTCAAGCTGACCGCGGCGGCGATGGAAACCCTGTCGGTTCTGGCCGAGGCGCGGCTGGATGACGAGGTGCTGTCAGGGGCCGAGATCGAAGCGGTGGTCTCGGGGCGCGATTCGTCGGATTGTGATGAGGCCGCCGGGGCCACACGAATCAAACGGTTGCGCGACACCTTGGGCAACCAGATGGTGAGCGAACTTCTGGTCAAGAACATCGCCCGGCGCGGCTATATGCTGGCGATCGAAAAGGATGTGATCCGAATGGTGTGAGGCACGGCGAGTACGCCACCCCGCCCTGTAGAGATAACAAGGACTCACGCCCGGTTTGACGCGCAGGACAGTTCCCCGCGCAAACGGCGACTCAACCGCTGCCCACTAACGGGGGCGGCCGATGCGAACAGAAAAAACTGGGATCAGAAACAGCGAAAACGGCAAAGGACTATCTTCGCCGTTCACACCCCGAAGAGCATCCGCTGATTATCCGGTGCACATGAATCGGCACGCCGTCAAGAAGCGCCGTCAGTCTCCGGCTCAGGCTGCTTTGCGGCTGTTTTCTTTGGTTTTGGCGCTGCGTCTCCGGCCTCTTTGGCCAGGCGCGCTGCCTTGAGTGTGGCGGTGAGCGTCGCGCGTTTTGCGGTCTCTGCCTCGACAATCCGCTTTGATTCTGCGGTCGCCCTGTCGTGTGGGCTCAATGATTTCGGCGCCGGAGCCCGAAACACTGCATCATACTTGTCCTTACGCGCCATCTTCCCCCCGTTGGGTCAGGCCCGACCAAAACAGTCGGGCCATCGCAGTGTCGAAACGGATCAGGCGAGTGCCAGATCACGTGCAGATTCGCGACCGTCGCGACCGGCTTCGACCTCAAAGGTCACAGCTTGGCCGTCGTCGAGGTGGCTGATGCCAGCCCGCTCAACAGCGGAAATGTGGACAAAGATGTCCTTGCCGCCGGATTCCGGTGCGATAAAGCCGAAGCCTTTAGTTTGGTTGAACCACTTCACGGTGCCTTTAGCCATCGTGATGTCTCCTCATAGTATGTGTTGCCCACAGAACGCGGCAACCTGGCTCAGTCAGATCGAAGAAGCAGACTGAAGCCGTTGCGGGAGACAGGATGCGGTCGGAAAAAACGTTGCAGATTTAGCCACTACGCGATTTGCGCCCAGATAGCAAGAAAAAGCGACTCTCAAGTCTGCGCATCCGCCCCGGGCGTCGGCCAAAAATGGCCCCTGAAACAGACAGAAAAAGGATGGTGACCCCGACTGGATTCGAACCAGTAACCTGCCCCTTAGGAGGGGGCTGCTCTATCCAGTTGAGCCACGGGGCCGTCAAAATCGGTGTTTAGACGGGTTTCTCCTGCTTGTCACCGTTTTTACAGATGCTTGAACAGGATCGGTGCTTCGCGGTAACGTCATGGCATTCCGACAAAAAGGCTCAAACGTGACGGTTGAAAACAAACGCCCGCTCACCCTGCGCGATGTCTCCGAGGCCTCGGGCGTCTCGGAGATGACGGTCAGCCGGGTTCTGCGCAACCGCGGTGATGTCTCCAAGGCCACCCGCGCAAGGGTGCTCGCCGCCGCCAAAGAGCTGGGCTATGTGCCCAACAAGATCGCCGGCGCGCTGGCCTCGAATCGGGTCAACCTGATTGCGGTGATCATCCCGTCGCTGTCCAACATGGTGTTTCCCGAGGTGTTGACCGGCATCAATAAGGTGCTGGAACATACCGAGTTGCAGCCGGTGATCGGCGTTACCGATTACATGCCGGAAAAGGAGGAGCGGGTGCTCTATGACATGCTGTCGTGGCGCCCCTCCGGCGTGATCATTGCCGGGCTGGAACATTCCGACGCCGCCCGCGCCATGCTCAAGGCCGCAGGCATCCCGGTGGTCGAGATCATGGATACCGACGGTACGCCGATTGATGCCATGGTCGGCATTTCGCACCGCCGCGCCGGGCGCGAGATCGCGCGCGCCATCGTCGAGGCCGGCTATCGTCGAATCGGATTCCTTGGCACCAAGATGCCGCTGGACCATCGGGCACGAAAACGGTTCGAGGGGTTCACCGAAAAGCTTGCCAAACACGGGATCGAGATCGCCGACCGCGCGTTTTATTCCGGTGGCTCGGCGCTCGCCAAGGGGCGGGAAATGACCGCCGAGATGCTAACCCGCACGCCGGATCTGGATTTCCTGTATTACTCCAATGATATGATCGGGGCGGGTGGGCTGCTTTACCTGCTGGAAAAGGGCATCGACATCCCCGGTCAGATCGGGCTTGCCGGGTTCAACGGGGTCGAGCTGTTGCAGGGGCTGCCACGGCAACTGGCGACGATGGACGCCTGCCGCTTGGAGATCGGCCGCAAGGCGGCAGAGATCATCGTGGCGCGGCTGGAAACCCCGCCGCGCGAGGTCGAGAACCAGATCGTTCTGACCCCCAAGATCAGCTTTGGCGATACGCTGAAGCGGGATTAAGCCGAGGGCGGCAGCGGCACCCAGATCACCGGGTCTGCTTCTGCCAGCCGTTCCAGCGATTGCCGCACCGCCTCCCAGCCCAGCGCCTCGGCATAGGCCATCACCCCGCCAAGCCGGGCAGGAAAGCCCAGTCCGGCAACACTGACCGAGTCGATATCGCCCGCGTCACCGGCGGTGCCATCGGCCAGCATCAATGCCCCCTCATGGATCAGCGCCAGCGCCAGCCGCTCCTGCATTTCCTGTGCGGTGAATAGGCGCGGGGCGATGCCGGCGAACCAAGCCTCTTCCCGCAGCAGATCCTCGACCAGCGGATCAATCACCGCGCCGCCGCCGCCGGGATAGCGATACCAGCCCACCCCGGCGAGTTTGCCCAACCGCCCCTCTTCGACCATACGATCCTGAATCGGGATATCGCGGCGGCGGGGATCGCGCGTGGCCGCCTGCGCCTTGCGCGCGCCATAGGCCTGCGCCAGCCCGATCAGATCCTGCGCCTCGTACAGACCGATGTCCCAGCCGAACGCCACCATCGCCTCATCCAGTTCATGCGGGATGGCACCCTCCAGCAGCATCATGTCCGCCGTCTCGTACAGCCGCTGCATCAACCGCGCACCGATCGAGGGGCGATCACGGGGGGCCGCAACGGCCTGACGTCCCAGAACGCGGGCCAAGGCAAAGGCGGCGGCGATCTGCGGCGTCCCGGTCTCGGGTCCGGGGGTGATTTCGACCAACCGGCGCAAAGACGCGGGGGCGGACAGGCGAAAGCCCAGAACCCGCCCGGTCAGCCCGGTCAGCGTGGTGGACAACAGCAGGCAATCGGCGGGACAGGTGGCCAGCAGATCCGCCAACACCGGGGCGCGTTGATCCGGCTCGTCCTCCAGCGCCTCGACAACAAGGGCTGCGGCTTGCGGATGGCCCGGCCCGTCGATCACCGCCAGATCCAGCCCGGCCTGCGCCAGCATATCGCGCACCCGTCGTGCGGTATCCACGTCGGGCTCGGCCAGATCCACATGATAGCCCGCCCGCCTCAATAGCAGCGCGAGTGCCACCCCGGCAGGTCCGGCACCGACGACCAGAGCGGTTTCCATGCTCAGCCCAGAAACTTGCGATCTTCGATCAGCGCCAGCAACTGCGCCAGCGAGGCCTCGACCGATCGACCAGAGGTATCCAGCTGCGCCTGCGCGCGGGCATAGAGCGTTTCGCGACTGGTCAGGATCGAGCGGAGCTGCTCCATCGCTTCGGGGTTGCCCGACATCGGCCGTTCGTCCCCTTGCGCCCGCACCCGCGACATATGTTCGTCGGGCGTGGTCTTGAGCCAGACGGTGTGGAAATGACCCAGCAACAGGTTATAGGTCTCGGGTTCGGCCACGATGCCACCGGCAACCGCCAGCACCATGCTGTCATGGGTGGCGATGATGCGGCTGATCGCCTGCGCCTCGAGCTTGCGATAGCCCTCTTGCCCGTACAGCGCCATCACCTCGTCAACCGGCATGCCGGCCTGTTCCTCGATCTCGGCGTTGAGTTCGACAAAGGGGATGTTCAGCGCCTGTCCGGCCAGCGCGCCAAGGGTCGATTTCCCGGCACCGCGCAGACCCAAAAGACAGATGCGGCGGGCGCGCAGGGTCTCTGCCGGTTCCGGGTTCAGCCGGCGCAGGATCGCCTGCTGCACGTCAGAGCTGGAGCTGCGGAACATATCCGCCACCCGCAAGGCCTCGGAATTCCACGGATCCTCTTCGCCGATCAGCCATTCGATCCGATGATCAAGCGCCGAGGCCACCCGCTGCAACAGACCGATGGAGATATTGCCCTCGCCAGCCTCAAGCTGCGCCAGATAGCGCGGCGAGACCCCCGACATGTCCGACAGCACCCGGCGCGGAATGCCGCGCCGTTCGCGGGCCCGGCGCACACGTTCGCCAACCCGCTGGATCAACGCCGCGACCTCGGCCTCGATCCGGGTTGCCTGCGATTGCGGTGTCGCCTCGCCTCGGAAATTGGTGATTTCGGTCATGCCACCGGTCGATTATGAAAAATATTGCACAAAACTAGACCGGGGTCCGGGCAGGTTCAAACCTTTTCCCCGAAAGGCAGTCGAAAACTGCACTATCCTGCGGAAGACCTCGGCAGCAGATCACGGACCCAGATCACGGGCGCAGCAAAGGCGTCACGAGGTCGCGGATCTCGGGCGGGGCCGGTTGCGAGGCAAAGGTCTCGGAAACCGTAAAGACATTCACGAACCGGCCTTTGAAGCACAGCGTGCCGTCCTGATAGCCATCTACCCGGAATTCGATCGACTTGGTGCCCAGCTTGCTTGGCCAGACCTTGCAGATCAGGCGATGGCGCGGCGTCACGGGCGAGACGAAATCCAGACTCAGATGCACAAAGGGCGTCCCGAAACCCAGATCAAGTTCCATATGA
>JASJGL010000004.1:0-2986 GCA_033791545.1 Pseudodonghicola sp.
TCGGCACTGGGCGGTTTGGAGATCACCCGGGGCGGGATCACCTCGCCCGCCGGGGCCTTCATCCAGTCGCGGTGATTGTCATTGCGCCAGCGGCAGGTTTCGAACACGCGGGTTTTGTACAGATCCTTGATCGGATTGTACCCTCCGGCCATGTCGCCGTAGATGGTGGCATAGCCCACCGCCACCTCGGATTTGTTGCCGGTGGTCAGAAGCATCTCGCCAAACTTGTTGGACATCGCCATCAGCAACAGACCGCGCAGGCGCGACTGGATGTTTTCCTCGGTGATGTCCGGGGCGTAGCCTTCGAACAACGGCGCCAGCGTGGCGCTGATCGCCCCCCGCCCCTCGGCAATCGGGACATAATCATAATGACAGCCCAGCGCCTTGGCGACGGCCTCGGCGTCCTCCAGCGACTCGGGGCTGGTGTATTCCGAAGGCAGCATGACGCAGCGCACATTCTCCGGCCCCAACGCATCGGCCGCGATCACCGCGACCAGCGCCGAATCAATGCCCCCCGAGAGCCCTAGCAGCACCTTGGAAAACCCGGTCTTGGCCATGTAATCGCGCAGCGCGATGACCATCACCTGATAATCCTGCTCCCATTCCGAGGGGTGGACGTGTTCCTCGCCCGGCAGGATGCGCCAGCCCTCGGGGCCGCGTTCCAGATCCACATGGGTGATGGCGGAGTCGAACTGCGGCATCTGAAACGCCAGTTCGCCCCCCGGATTCAACCCGAAGCTGGCCCCGTCAAAGACCTGATCGTCCTGTCCGCCCACCATATTGAGATAAATCAGCGGCAGGCCGGTCTCGACCACGCGGGCGACCATGTGGTTGAGCCGGGTGTCATGCTTGCCCCGGTAGTAGGGCGAGCCATTGGGCACCAGCAGGAATTCCGCCCCGGTCTCGGCCAGTGTCTCGGCGACATCCTCGTGCCAGGCATCCTCGCAGATCGGGCTGCCAATGCGGGTATCGCCCACCGAATAAGGCCCGCCCAGCGGACCGGCGGAAAAGATCCGCTGTTCGTCGAACACCATCTCGTTGGGCAGATTATGCTTGAGCGCGGTATGGGCGATCTTGCCATCCCTGAGGATGAAATAGGCGTTGAACAACTCCGCCCCCTCGACCCAGGGCCCGCCGATGGCCAACGCTGGACCGTCGGCGCAGTCCGCCGCCAGCTTGCGCACCGCTTTGATCGCGGCGGTGTGAAAGGCGGGCTTCAACAGCAGGTCCTGCGGATTGTAGCCAACGATGAACATCTCGGGCAGCGCCACCAGATCGGCGCCCGCGGCACGGCCCTGGTCCCAGGCCTCGCGCGCCTTGGCGGCGTTACCTTCCAGATCCCCCATCACGGGGTTCAATTGCGCCAGCGTCACACGGAAACGATCAGACATCCTGCCCTCGGTCCAAGTCCTGTTTCCAGCCGTTTAACAGATCATGTGCCGAGGGAAAGCCTTGCGCCGCAAAAGACGTTGCTTGAACCCGCCCCCTCGCCTAGTTTCTAATGGCTTCGCAGGCGCGCCACAGCGCCGCGCGGGCACATCGCGGCGCGGGCACATCGCGGCACAGGGGGCAGGCAGGACATCCGATGAGACATCTTGGAATGGTATTGGCGATCACAACCGGCTTGACGCTGGCGGGACAGGCCCGTGCGCAGGACGGTCAGGTGCTGACCACCGAAGACGATATCGGCGGCGTCTATGAGGGCACCTTTCGCGGCGGGTTGCAGCACGGCACCGGCACCTATCGGCTGCCGAACGGCTATGAATATTCCGGCGACTGGCTGGATGGAGAGATCAAGGGCCAGGGCGTGGCGCGGTTTCCCAACGGCTCGGTCTATGAGGGCGAATTTGCCAAGGGCAAACCGAACGGTCTGGGCAAGATCACCTTTTCCGACGGCGGCACCTATGAGGGCGACTGGGTCGATGGGGTGATCGACGGACAGGGCGTGGCCACCTATGCCAACGGGGTGCGCTATGAGGGCGAATTCCGCAACGCGCAGCACAACGGCTTTGGCGTCATGACCAGCCCCGGCGGATACGAGTATCGCGGCGACTGGGTCGATGGCGAGAAACAGGGCAAAGGGGTGATCACCTATCCCGACGGCGCGATCTATGATGGCGAGATCAATGAAGGCCAGCGCCACGGCCAAGGCACGCTGAGCATGCCCGACGGGCTGACCTATGTCGGCAGCTGGGCCGACGGGCAGATCAGCGGCACCGGGGTTCTGACCCAAGCCAATGGCGATGTCTACGAGGGCGATCTGGTCGCCGGGCGGCGCGAGGGCATGGGCAAGGTTACCTATGCCAATGGCGATGTCTATCAGGGTGCGTTCGCCGATGACCGCCGCCAAGGTCAGGGCAGCTTTACCGGCGCTGACGGCTATATTTACACCGGCTCATGGGTGGCCGGGCAGATCGAGGGACAGGGCCACGTCACCTATCCCGACGGCTCGGTCTATGAGGGTCAGTTCCGCGCCGATCTGGCCGATGGGCAGGGCAAGATCACCTATCCAGACGGATCGACCTATGAAGGCGCATGGACCGCCGGGGTGATCGACGGCGAAGGCGTGGCCACCTATGCCAATGGCATCACCTACAAGGGCATGTTCAAGAACGCCAAGAACGACGGCACCGGCGTGATGACCTATGCCGACGGCTATCGCTATGAGGGCGACTGGAAAGACGGCCAGCGCCACGGCCAAGGCAAGGCCACCTATGCCGACGGCTCGGTCTATACCGGCCAGTTCGTCAACGGCCAGCGCGACGGTAAAGGCGAGATCGTGATGGCCGACGGCTTTCGCTATTCCGGAGACTGGTCCGAGGGCGAGATCAGCGGCGAAGGCGTGGCCACCTATGCCAATGGCGATGTTTACGAGGGCACCTTCAAGAACGGCAAGCGACAGGGTCAGGGCACCATGCGCTATGGTACCGGGCAGGAAACCAGCGGCCAATGGGACAATGGCGCGCTGAAGAACGGCGGGTGAGGG
>JASJGL010000005.1:0-20924 GCA_033791545.1 Pseudodonghicola sp.
GGGTGACAGCGAAACCATGAACAGGCCCAGCGCGAAGAAAGATGTGAAGATCAATCCGATGATGGCATCTTCACGCAGCTTGGTGCGCTGGTTCAAAAATAACATGGTGAGAGCGGCCAGGCCGCCGGAGAAAAACGCCCCGATCGAAAATGGCAACCCAAGCATATAGGCACCTGCGACGCCGGGAACGATAGCGTGGGACAGGGCATCGCCGATCAGCGACCAGCCCTTGAGCATCAGGTAGCAGGACAGGAAGGCGCAGACGCCGCCGACCAAAGACGACACCCACATGGCGTTGAACATATAGCCATAGGAAAACGGCTGCAGCAGGGTCTCGATCACGAGAAATCCCCCTTCTTGTCGCCGTCCTGTTCCGGGGCGTCGGAATGGCCGGTGCCGCGCAGCGTGGCGTCAACGGCGGGCGAAGGAGAGCGTTTTTCGCCGTATTGCACGAAGGGACGTTCGTCATCGGTGATGATGCGCAGTTCGCGGGTGTCACCCTCGTCGTGGTGAAGAGCGTCGCCGCCAAGGGTGAAATGGCGCAGCACACCGCCGAACGCCGTTTCAAGGTTCTCGTGCGTAAAGGTGGTTTCGGTCGGACCATAGGCAAGAACCGTGCCTTTCACGAGCACGGTACGATCACAGAATTCCGGCACCGAGCCAAGGTTGTGGGTCGAAACCAACATGACCCGGCCCTCGTCTTTCAACTCGCGCAACAGCGCGATGATCTTTTCTTCGGTCTTGACGTCGACGCCGGTAAAGGGCTCGTCCAGCAGGATCACCTGGCCGTCCTGCGCGATGGACCGCGCGAGGAACACGCGCTTGCGTTGCCCGCCCGACAGCTCGCCGATCTGACGCTTGCGAAACTCCGACATGCCGACCCGACCAAGGGCAGCCTCGACGGCATCGTGATCGGTGCGCGCGGCACGGCGCAGAAACCCCATGTGCCCGTATCTGCCCATCATCACGACATCTTCGACCAACACGGGAAAGGCCCAGTCGACCTCTTCGGCTTGCGGCACATAGGCCACCAGGTTGCTCGCCAGCGCCTCCTTGATCGACTTGCCCAGCAGTTTGATCTCTCCGCGTGCCGTGGGCACAAACCCCATGATCGCCTTGAACAGGGTCGACTTGCCCGCGCCATTCACGCCGACCAGCGCCGTGATCGTTCCGCGCGGGATCTCGAAACTGGCATCGTGCAGGGCGGTATGGCCATTGCGATAGGTAACCGTCACGTCGCGCGCCATGATGCCGCCCGCGGGGTCGCCATTGTCGGCGTCATGGAGACCAGGGGCTGGGTAACTATCAAGCATCATTGAATCCTTACGGCGAGGGGGGCGACTATCGGGACGCAGATTGATTGCCGCGCAGAGCGACCGCGACGATCAAAGGGATCGAACATATTCGTCCCGATCAGTTCGAGTGCGGCGCCATGGCGTCCGCGATGGTCTGGGCATCAACGCGCAGCAGATCGAGATAGGTCGGCACCGGGCCATCGGCCTCGGTCAGGCTGTCGACGTAAAGCATACCACCATAGACGGCACCTGTTTCGCGCGCGACCTGTTTGGCCGGGGCCTGATTGACGGTGCTTTCACAGAACACGGCGGAAATGTCATTCGCGCGGACCGTATCGATAACGCCGCGCACCTGCTGCGGCGTGCCGGTCTGGTCGGCGTTGATGGGCCAAAGATAAGCCTCGCGCAGCCCGAAATCCCGGGCGAGATAGCTGAACGCCCCTTCGCAGGTCACCAGCCAGCGGTTCGCCTCGGGAACCGCCTGAATGCGGTCGCGCAAGGGCCCCACCGTGTCGCGGATCCGCTGCTTATAGGCTTCGGCGTTGGCGGCGTAGATTTCCGCGCTGTCGGGATCATGTTCGGACAGGGCGTCACGAATGTTGTCGACATAGGTGATCGCATTGTCGAGCCCCATCCAGCCATGCGGGTTCGGCAGCCCCTCATAGTCGCCTTGGGCGATCGAAATGGGCTCGATCCCCTCGGTCAGGATCGCGGACGGCATGTCGCCCAGATTGTCGATGAACTGTTCGAACCAGCGTTCAAGGTTCAGACCGTTGTACAGGATCAGATCGGCATCAGAGGCGCGCACGATGTCCCGCGGTGTTGGCTCATAGCCGTGAATTTCCGCACCCGGCTTGGTGATGGAGACTACCTCAGCCTCATCTCCCGCGACGTTCTGCGCCATGTCTTGCAGGATCGTAAAGGTTGTCACGACCTTGAAAGCCCCCTCCCCGCCTTGGGCGCTGGCCTGAAGGGCGAACAAAGATGTCGATGCGATCATCAAAGACAGGGCAATGGATCGTAGGGACGAAGGAGGCATGCGAAATTCCTGCTTGGTTACGGTCCTGATGGTGTTAATGAGAATCGCTCGCAAAAGTCAATGCAAATGAGAATTACTCGCAATAATTTCCCCGTCGCGGGCTGAAACGCGCGGATCACAAAGCGAAATTCCCGGTTTTCCGGTCAAGAACGGTGATTTCACGCGACAGCTCGCGCAGCCCCCTTCTTCTTCGATCTTCATTTTCGGCCCGGAATACCGGGTAAGTTTGATGTCCGGTAAGCTTAAAGCGCGCGCACTGAAAACGGGATGTCGATGTGGAACGTGGTGCCTTCACCAAGGCGGCTTTCATATGAAATGGCGCCCCCCATCCGCTCGATCAAAAGCTTGGCGATATGCATCCCCAGACCGGAGCCCCCGGACGCCCGTGTCGATGAGCTGTCGACCTGATTGAACCGCCCGAAAACCTGATCCTCGGCGTTTTCCGGAATGCCAATTCCGCTGTCTTGAATGGACATTCTCAGCTGTGTCCCGATCACCTGGACTGAGCATACGACATGCCCGCCTTCGGGCGAGAACTTCACCGCGTTTGAAAGCACGTTCCCAACCACCTGCTTCAAACGGTACGGGTCCGTATGGACTTGAGCCTGCACGTCGTTTGTGACGAGTGAGAGCCGGACCTTGGACTTGGCGGCATGGCCCTCGTGTTCCTCCATGGTTTCGCGCAAGAAGTCGATCAGGTCCAGATCCTGAAGTTTGAACCTGACCGCATTCAGATCAAGCTTTTGCAGATCGAGAACGTCGTCGATCAGCCGCTGCAACCTGACACTGTTCTTCTGTGCGATGTTCAGCAGGTTTCTGACGGGATCGCTGACCTCCCCGACAACCCCATGCAGCACCAGATCCAAGCCCCCTTTCAAAGAGGTCATGGGAGTGCGCAGTTCATGGCTGATCACGGCCAGAAACTCGGTCTTTGCACGGTTGGCGGCCTCGGCATGAACCACCGCCTCACGCAGGGCTTCTGCCGAGTGCTCCCGTTCCGTGATGTCGACCAAGGACACCGTCCACCCCAAAAGATTGCGCGTCGTCTGGATCGGGCTTTCGATCGGAAGCACGCGCGGGTCATAGATACGCTCGCCGAAGCTGATCGGTTCCGTGCAGCCAAGCTCCCCCGTCGCCGCGAGAGAGCGCAACATCGGACCGATCTTATCCAGCCCGCCAAGCCCTTGGCCACGCTCTGGCATCTTGTCCTCAAACAAAGCGCTTGCCGCAGAATTTGCTCCAGTAAACTGACCAGCGGCATCCATGATGATCACCGGATCGTGGGTGGCGTAGAACAGCAAATCCCGCCCCAACGCCTCGGTGTCCATCATCCTGTTGTCAGAAAGCAGCCAACTGAAGGCGAGGAACGCGGCGCCAAACATGAAGGGGGTCGGATCGAACCCGAGAATGGTGATCCCCCAGCCAACATAGGCCACATTGGCCACCAAGGGGGCGACGGTAATGATCGCCAGAACAGCCAGAAAAGGCCGGATGTTCTTTTCAGCCTTCAGGATCGCATAGGCAAGCACACCCAAGGTGGCCAGCACAAAGATGTATAGCCCCGCGGCAACGACATAGAACAGGGCCTCATGATCAAAGTCGACGAACGTACGTGTCGCGTCGTGCACAAGATGGGTGTCCGTGCCGTACAGCAGATGATGCTGCCCGTTCGTGAAAGCGATCAGGCTGACCAGAACCGGGACACCCAAGAAGCAGAGCAGACGGATCTTTGTGTGACCGCCCTTGGGGTTCAGCGTATAGTCGAACACGAAGAATGCCCAGGCGATCGGCAGCAAGGAAATCGCTGGCCAGGCCGCCAGCGACCAGCCGACCTTGCACGATAGCCCCTGTGAAGCGAAATCGAACATGACGGCAAAGAGCCACCACAGCATCGCCACGAAGGCCACCACAAAGGCGCGTTTGCCGGCAAAGCGATGGTTGCGTATGACCCAGACCAGGACAAGCGCTCCGACCGCCCAAAGTGTGGCGATAGCGGCAGGCACGAAAGAGAATTCCAAACTCGTCAGGCAGGTCATGATCTACTCTTATAGGTCAGCGTTGCATGCCGCGCCGTGTCTGGGCAGGGCGGAATGAGTCTGAAGTTTCTTCATAGTAACACCCAAATCTATTCAAGTCGCACACAACACACCGCAACCCTTGCCTCAGCAACCTTCGCCACCGCGGAAATTGACCGTTAGAACATGTTGAAAAAAAGGCAAAACTGGGGAACCTACAAGTGTAAACCCACGGGGTCGCAACTTTTTGCACTGCCCATTTTCGGGCAAGCGTGCTGTGACCTGCTCTCCTGAAAGCCCGCGTCTACGGCGGGAACTCGGGTCAGGTTTTGATCTTGATGGGACCTGTAAGCATTATCACGCCAAGGACCAACCCCAAATTTGGGACACTCTCGCGGCGCAAGTCTGCCAATGTCACCCGGCCCGATGATCTTCGGCGCGAGGTGTCGCCCCCCCCAACCAAGACCACCTGCGGCGAAAGGCAGCGGCACCGCACCCGAATAGGTAGCGACGATGCGCATTCCTCGCGCTACACTTTCATCAGATCAGACTGCCAGAGCCGCACACCATCTGGAGACGCCCCATGGGAACCGATCCTGTCAGGCCCCCCCCCGCGCCGCCCTGTCGGAGCCACTCGCGATGCTCCGGGCCGACGGGCGATCAGGCTGCCCGCGCCGCAGGCAGCGCTTCAGGCAGCGCTGCAAGCCCGGGCCGGGATCCGGCGCGGGATCGGCAAGATGATCCGTATCCCGTTCAAATCCCTGATGGCGACGCAGGTGCGCACGTTGCTTCCGGCAAGCTTCGGCATGGTCATGGCGACGGGTATCGTCTCGCTTGCCTCCAGACAGATCGGCCTGAACCCCCTTGCGCTGCTCTTGTTCGCGATCGCCTGTGTCGCCTACGTGATACTCTGGATCTTCACGATTCTGAGGGTGGTTTACCATCCGCGCGCCATCTTTCTGGATCTGATCGACCATCTGCGCGGACCGGGGTTTTTCACCAAGGTCGCGGCGACCGGGATTCTGGGCAGCGAGGTGCTGTTGATGTTCGAGGCCGAAAGGATCGCCTTTGCCCTGTGGTTCTTTGCCGTCGGACTATGGCTTCTGCTCACCTATACGATCTTCACCGCCCTGACCGTGAAAGAGGAAAAGCCCCCGCTCGAAACCGGGATCAGCGGTGCCTGGCTTCTTGCGGTGGTGTCGACCCAGTCGATTGCCGTGCTCTCGGCGCTTCTGGCACCCCATATCGAACAACCGCTGCGCCTTGATCTCAACTTCCTCGCCCTGTCGATGTGGCTTTGGGGCGGCATGCTTTACATCTGGATGATGTCGCTCATCTTCTACCGGTACACATTCTTCCGCTTTTCGCCCGGCGATCTTTCGCCCCCCTACTGGATCAACATGGGGGCAATGGCAATCTCGACGCTGGCGGGGTCGCTGCTGATCCGCAATACGAGCGATGCCTGGTTCCTGAACTCGATCGCGCCGTTTCTGAAGGGCTTTACCATCTTCTATTGGGCGACCGGAACATGGTGGATCCCGATGCTGTTGATTCTCGGGGTCTGGCGCCACGTCTACAAACGCTTTCCATTCCGCTACGATCCCCTGTACTGGGGCGCGGTCTTTCCCATCGGCATGTACGCGGTCGCGACCGAGGCCATGAGCGGCGCGCTCGACTTCGGGTTTCTTGCCCCACTAGCGCGGCTGTTCTCTTACGCCGCAATCGCCGCCTGGACCGTGACGTTCCTTGCCTTCCTGCGCGCGACATCGACCCGCTTTGGCGGGGCGCACTGACCCCGGTAACAATCTTTCCGGTAACAGCGTTTGGAGCCAGCGCAGGTGCCGATTCGTGCATATCCGCTCACCGGCGTTCAAAGCCCTGTTTCAAACGTGGCTCAGATCACCCCGGCGGTCGTCAATGCCGAGGACAGCGGCGCAAGAGAGGTCTCGTAGCGTCGCCAGTCTTCGTCGCTGTTGCGATAGATCGGGCGGCGCACCTGTTCGGAACTCGCGGTCGAAACCTGCCCCTTGCCCTGTTCTGGCGTCAACCAATCCGGCGACCACGTCAGACCGGTCGCCTCGGCCAGCGCCCGGGTGGTGCGCTCCGGCTCCGACACCAGAGCCGCATAGTCCAGATCAAAGATACGCCCCGGGCAAACCCTGCGCCAATGCGCCATCAGATCGCGGTGCAGCACCATGAACCGGGCGATGTCGGCGGGATCATAGACAAACCCGTTGCCCGCTCCGTTGAATGCGTGGCGATACAGCGACCAGGCCACCGCCATCGGATCGCGGTTCAGATGCACGATCCGCGCCTCGGGAAGGGCCGCGCAGATATAGCCGATCCAGCGAAAGTTCAGCGGCATCTTGTCGATCATCACCGGCCGCCCGTCAGTATATTCTGCCAGCCCCGCCCGGATGTCCGCGCCCAGACCGACCAGATCGTCGGGACGGATCGCCTTGGTCTCGCGCGCCATGATCGCGCGCAACAAGCGGCTGACAGCAGAGGACACCACGCTCAACTCGCCGCAGGGCTGAACGCCGTCGGCCCGGGCCAGAACCCGCTCGGTCAACGTGGTGCCAGTGCGCGGCAGCCCGGTGACGAAGATTGGGCGCGCCCCGGTGCCGCCCCCTGCCCCGGCAGAGGCCTCGACAGATGCCGTAATTGGCGATGCGAACAACACCTTGCTCAAGGCATAGGGCCGCGCATCGGTCTTGAAGTCATATCCCAACGCCGCTTTGTTCATCCGGTTGCCCGTCACAAGATGCCCAAAGGCCTCATTGTACCGGCCCAGATCATCCAGCGCCTTGAACAGCGCGAAATGCAGCGGCACCACATCGGGATCGGCGGCATCGAGCCCGGCAAGGCAGTCGCGCATCTGCGCCAGATGCGGCTCGTCCTCGGTATAGGTGATCACATGGGCGAGGTTTCGGTGCACACCGGCATCCCTTGGTGAAATATCGAGCGCGCGGCGGAAAAAGGTCGCAGCGGCGCTGCGCTCGCCCCGGGCGCGGGCAAGAATACCGAGGTTGTTGAGCGTTTCCGCGTCGGTTTCTGCATGACCCAGTGCCGCCTGAAAGCAGGCCCTGGAAGCATCTCCATGCCCCATCATGTACAAGGCACGGCCCTTGGCGTTCATCGCGCCGGGATGGTCGGGCAAATGCTCCAGCACCACCTCGGCCGCGCTCAGGGCTGCCGGCGCTAGCCCCATCTCCAACCGGCAGACAGCCAGCGCGAGGACCACCTCGGGCAAATCCGGCGCCAGTGCCGCAGCGACGCTCAGCCCGCGTTCGGCGTCAGCCCATTTGCCCGCCGACTGCGCCACCTGCGCGGACTTCAGCAATTCGGTCACCGCAACCGGACGCAGCGCCGCCATCCCCTGCTGCGCCTTCTTGTTGGCCGGAAAGCGGTCAAGAACGCTTTGATACGCCTCCTGCGCCGTGATCCAATCACGCGCCCTGGCCGCCTGACGCGCACGCGCAAGGATCTTTTCGATAGGCTGGCGCGGGGACATGGCGGCTCCTTCTACGGTGGTCGTGGAAACCGTAAAGGCTCTGCCGGTGGGGTCAATGCAGTTGCCCGTGCCGACAGAGCCGAGAGGTCACGCCTTCGGAAACAGACCACCCCTACTGCCAGCCGCCCCCTTTGGGCGGCCCCGGCGCTTAGTGCAGGGTCGTGTTGCTTTCCGGTCCACCCGAAACCGCAGCGACATGCATGACGGCGGCCTGTGTCTTGTCGCCATCAATCAACAATTTCGGCCCCAGAGGCAGCGCGCCCATGCCGAGCCGCCCCATCCACCGTTTGAACACCGCAGGCACGATCCCGATGACATGGGTGGCCCCTGCGTTGACGGCTGCGCGCGCCATTTCGGTAATCAACAACATCTGGACCTGCAGCCTGCGTTCTGCTTCAACCTCGGGCGACACGAACAGCCGCGTCGCTTCCCAGATATGATTGGCGACAGGCGCCTTCTCATACAGGACATGGGGTGGGATGCCCGCCAGCAATCCGCGCTGGGCATCGCGCAGCATATAGCTGTAGCAGCCGCACTGCGCGGTCGTCGGCAAAAGCCGAATGCCGGCAAGAACCTGTCCAAACTCATGGACCACGACCGAGCGGCTTTGCGGTGTGTCGTACTGATCGAACTCCATCCCGTCGACATGGGGCAGTTCCCAGTGCTTGGTGTCGATGAACACGCGCTTCCGCGCCCTGAGAAACTCGGTGTACAGTTCGCCATAATTCTGTTGCGTATGAACCGACAACACGGCCGAGCGCATGCGGTTCGGCAATTTCGCACGCGCCTGAGATTTGCTAGCCTCCCCCAGAGGTTGTGCCGGCGCGGCCTCAACCTTGGATAGCTTCCGATGGAGATTTCCCGGCTTTACAGAAACCAGTTCAGGCAGAATGCTACGCCCGAATCCCCGCTTTTCTCTCGAGTGAAAACCCATGTATAACCTGCCGATATCTCGTGTTTTTCTGGCTTCTATCGCCTATTCCTCCAATTTCTGACACAATTGCGCCAAACTTCCATCAATGTTGATGGATACAATCTATACGTGTTGCATTTTTGCATATCGGACGACCAGAGGCTGAGCACATGCCCATAAGAGACATATTTAGGCAACTGAAGGGCGACCAAAGCAACGGTGAAACAATGCTTTGGGCGAACCGGCGTCGGCTTCGCGACTATGCGAAAGTCGGGCGACAACTCCTGTTTCAACGCATTGCGATCTATTCTGCCGCCATTTTTCTGGCCGGCGCCTACTACAACTGGAAAATCGCGCTTACTTTTTATGCACTTGTCTGGGCCGGCGAGGTCTTTGACGGTCTGGTCTTCCGGAACATTCTGGTGATGCGGCAGTGGGATCAGTCCGCCGTGCGTCACTTCATGCGCTCGATCTATTTGGGGACGGTGATCAGCGCATCGGTGATTTCTCTTTTCTGTGTCGCAGTCTCGGTCCAGCAAGGGCCGGAAACCGGGCACTTCATGCCGCTCTTCATGCTGGTTTCAGCCTCCATCTTTGCGGCTATCAACAATCATCACTTCCTGCCCGTTCTGGCGCTGCGTATCGCGATCTATGTCTCGGCCATCCTGTTCATTCCGATTCGGGATATCTGGATCGTACACCCGCCGCTCTCTTCCGAACTCTGGCTGCACCTCTTTACCGTGCTGTTTGTACTAGGCTTCATTGTCGAGCTTTCGCGCAGTTTCCTGACCGGCTACACCGCCTCGCTGCGCAGCCGCCATGAACTGGAGATAGAACACGAACGCACCAAGGCCGCCTATCTGGCCAAAACGCAGTTCCTGTCGACGGTCAGCCACGAACTGCGCACCCCGCTCACCTCGATCAAGGGGTCTTTGGAGATCCTCCACTCCGGTGTCTTGGGACAGCCCCCGGAAAAGATGAAACGGCCGTTGGACATCGCAACCCGCAATACCCGCCGCCTGGCCGATCTGGTGAACGACCTGCTTCTGTTGCAGAAGGCCGAAGCTGGCAAGATCGACTTTCTGTTCGAGATTCGAGACCTCGGAGACCTCATCAACGAGGCGGTCGAGCGTTTCCGCCCCTTTGCGGACAGGAGAAACATCACGATTGTCACCGATGCGCCCAAAAACGCGTTCTGGGCACGGTTCGACAATATGCGCCTCGATCAGGTGATTACCAATCTTCTGTCCAACGCGACCAAGTTCTCTGACGACGACGGCGAGGTGCGTGTTTCGCTCAAACGCCACAACGGATATGTTCGCGTGTCGGTCTCGGACGACGGCATCGGGATCGCCGACAGCGCCCGCGGCCGACTGTTCGACGCCTTTAGCCAACTGGATTCCTCGAACACGCGAAAGTTCGAGGGAACCGGTCTGGGCCTGAACATCTCCAAACGGATCATCGAAGCCCACGAGGGCGAGATCGACTTCACCAGCACGCTCGGGGTGGGCTCGACCTTTTTCGTCGACCTGCATGAGGAAGACGCCCCCACGCAAATCACCCCGCCCGAAGAGGAAATCGTCCCCGTAAAAATCAAGGCGCGGGCATAAGCCCCCTGTGACGGGACAGAGGCTCGCTCGCTTCTCGGCCTCTTGGCGGCAGCACGCGCCGACCAAGAAACGCAAGGGTTTGACGCGCGCGGGGAACCAGGGCGCGCAGAAATCCGGACTACAGACAGATGGGGCGAACCGAGCCACATAAGCCGATAAGCCAAGAAAAAAGCGGCGCTCCGGTTTTATCCGAAACGCCGCTTTTCATGGTACCCAAGGCCGGACTAGAACCGGCACGCCCGTAAAGGCGGGGGATTTTGAATTCTACGGAAAGCCCTTTGTTCCAGATACTTAAAGAAATCGACTCCCACTCAAACATGCCTCTGTACGATGCACTGTGGGAGTCAGGATTCCGCGCTTTGGACGAGCTTTGCCCTCCTTGGCCGCGCCCCGAAGTAGATCTGTCGCGGTTGCAGCATGGAGGCCCAGGAACCAACCGGCCAGACCCACAGCCGACATTCATCACCACTGGCACGTAGCAGCGCAGATGGCAGGCAGCCGCCGTTCGCGCCAAAGTGCAGTCCCTTTTTCCGGGCCGAGGTCGGCTGAGGGCCGGTATTGATTTTGAAGGTGCTCCCGGGTGTTATGGTGCGAAATGCGCCAACTCGTGGCAACTTATATCTCGAAATCTGGAAACGCCCCCCATGGACAAGCTCTCGGTCATGCAAGCCTTCCGCCGCATTGTTGAGCGCGGCAGCTTCGCGCGGGCGGCGGAAGATCTCGGAGTATCGCCGGCGCTGCTCAGTCGTGAGGTCAAGCTGCTCGAAGAGAGCCTCGGCAGTTCGCTGCTCACGCGCACGACACGGTCCATGTCCCTCACGGAGGCCGGGCGGGTTTATTATGACGAAGCCATTGGCATCCTCGATGCCGTGACTTTGGTCGAGACCCGTATTCGCGAGGGGTCAGGCGCGGTGCGTGGCCATCTGAAGGTGAATGCCTCAAGTTCCTTCGGGCAGACGGTCATCGCCCCGATCCTCCCGGAGTTTCTCAACGCCTACCCCGATCTCAGGCTCACGCTTTCGCTCGACGACAGGGTCGTCGACATGGTCGAGGGCGGGTTCGATGTGTCAATTCGCATCCGCGCCGCGATGCCGGACTCGGCGCTCGTGGCGCGCAAACTCGGCGCCATGCGGCAACGCATTTTCGCGTCGCCTGCCTATCTGGAACAGGCTGGCGTCCCGGTAACGCCCGAGGACATTCCCGGCCACAGGGTTGTCGGTTTCCTTCTGGCCGATCACCTCACCACATGGAACCTCCAAGGCCCCTCAAGCCCCACGGCGATCAACCTTGATCCGCGCGTGAGGGTTGGCAACAGCCTTGTGCTGCGCGATCTTCTGATCGCGGGTCAGGGCATCGGCACCTTGCCGGAGTTCATCTCCAGCGCGCCCGAGGCCCGAGGCGAGTTGGTGCATATTCTGCCAGAGTGGGACTTGCCTGCGCCGGAGATCTTCGCCGTAACAGCGTCGCGACTGGGCATGGACGCAAAGGTAACGGCGTTTCTCGACCACCTCCGCGCGGCGCTCCAATCCTGACATTCTTCAACCGGCGTAAAGATTGAAGTGACAGCGGGGCGGTTATTCCGCCGCGCTCCATCACCGATCTTCTCAGGCATCGAAACCCCAAGCCAGAGAGAGTCCCATGACCCGCATTCTCGTTCTCTACTATTCCAGCTACGGCCATGTCCGCACCCTCGCGCAGGCAGAGGTCGACGGGGCCAGATCCGTGTCCGGCACCCATGTCGATCTGCGCCGCGTCCCCGAAACCGTGCCCGACGACATCCGCGCCAAGGCCGGGTTCGCCACCGATGACACAGCGGTGGCCTCGCCCGCGGACCTTGAAAACTATGACGCCATCATCTTCGGGACGCCGACTCGCTTTGGCATGATGGCCGGGCAGATGAAAACCTTTCTGGATCAGGCCGGCGGGCTCTGGGCGCGCAACGCGCTGGTCGGCAAGGTTGCCGCGGTCTTCGCCTCCACCGGCTCGCAGCATGGCGGGCACGAGGCGACGTTGCTCTCGACCCAGATCCCGCTCCAGCACTTCGGGATGCTGATCGCGGGCATGCCCTACACTTTCGCCGGGCAAACGACGGGCGACGGGATCGTCGGCGGCGCCCCCTATGGCGCGGGCACGATCGCCGGTGCCGACGGTTCCCGCGCGCCCACCGAGACCGACCTTGCCGGTGCCCGGTTCCAAGGGGCCCATGTGGCGCGGATCGCCGCACGGCTGGCCGGCAACAACCTGCAAGAGGAGGCCGCGTAATGGCCTCCCTCACCATCGACTTCTTCCACGATGTGGTCTGCTGCTGGTGCTTCAACATCTCATCGCGGTTGCGTGCCCTGTCCGGGGAATTCGACCTCGACATCCGACACCGCACCTTCGTCCTGCAGGCGAGCCGCGCGGAGATGGCCGCGCACTGGGGCACACCCGAAGACGCCCGTGAGGCCATTCTCGAGCATTGGGCCGTCTGCCGCCAGGTCAGCGACCAGCCGGAACGCGTCAATATCGACGCCATGCGAGTGGCCCCGTTCGACTACCCCCACGGCCACACCGCCGCGCGGGGATGCAAGGCGGCGGAACGGCTCGGCGGGCAGCCCGCCCACTGGGACATGTTCGACAGGCTTCAACTGGCGCATCTCAGCGAGGCCCGCAACATCGCCGACCCCGGCACCGTGCTCGGTGTCGCCCGTGATCTGGGGTTCGAGGCGACGGCTTTTGCCGAGGTCTTCGATGACCCGGCCACATCACGCGCGGTCGAGGAGGATCGTCAGCACGCCCGCGCGCTCCAGGTCCGTTCCATCCCCACCCTCATCGTCCGCGAAACCGGCGCACGCTTCGTCAACGGGCCACGCGAGGAACTCGCTGCACAGTTGCGCGCCGCGCATCGCCTTGTCGCTTGAAGGGGGACAGTCATGCCCATAGCGTTCTTTCGTCCCAACGACAGGCAACGCAGACGACTGGCCGCGCGCAGCCTTCAGCGTGACCTTCCGCCTCACCTGATGCGTGACCTCGGCCTCGATCCTTGGCCAAAATGCACGCGCATATCGCTTTGCCATTTCTGGTGACCAAACCAACCAAAGGTGCATCATGTCCGATAAAGCCCCAATCCTTCACCTGCTGTGCGGAAAGATCGCTGCCGGGAAATCCACTCTGGCGGCGCGTCTCACCAGTTTGCCCGGCACCGTCCTGATCTCCGAGGACGACTGGCTGAATGCGCTTTTCGCCGATGAATTGGAGTCCTTGTCAGACTACGCGCGGTGTTCCTCGAAGCTCAAACAGATCATGGGGCCCCATGTCGCGTCCTTGCTGAACGCCGGGCTCTCCGTTGTTCTGGATTTCCCGGCGAACACCGTCGCGCAACGCGATTGGATGCGCGGCATCGTCGAGAAGACACATGCCGCTCACCAGCTTCACCTGCTGAGCGCGCCGGACGAGGTCTGCCTCGCAAGGTTGCGAGACCGAAACCGTCAAGGCGATCATCCCTTCGCGGTGACCGAGGCCCAGTTTCGGCAGTTTTCCAGTTACTTTGCAGCGCCGTCACCGGATGAGGGCTTCAATGTCGTGAGGCATGAGGACGGCTTGTGACGCCGCCTGACCCGTCGATGCCGGGTCCGGGAGTTCTGCGTTTCCCTTCTCTTTTCTCCAGCCCCCCCCGAAAAGGAGGCCCTAATGTCACGCACCACCGATATTCTTCTCACGGCGCTTGCCCCCGCGATCTGGGGCAGCACCTATCTCGTCACAACCGAAGCGCTGCCCGCGGGGTATCCCGTGACCCTTGCCGCGCTTCGTGCCCTGCCAGCCGGGGTGTTGCTGCTTGCCCTGACGCGCTGCCTGCCACCGCGGGCGTGGCTCGGCCGTGTGTTTTTGCTCGGGAGCTTCAACTTCGCGCTGTTCTGGGTGCTGCTCTTCGTGGCGGCCTACCGGCTTCCCGGCGGGGTCGCCGCAACGCTTGGGGCATTGCAGGCGATGATTGTCATCGTCATGGCGCGGGGCTGGCTCGGAACACCGATCCGTGCAGGCGCCGTTGCCGCTGCGGCGGTGGGCGTCCTCGGTGTGGCGCTCCTGCTCATCGGCCCGGAGGCTGAACTCGACTTCATCGGCATCGCTGCAGGCCTTGGCGGCGCGGCCTCCATGGCGGCGGGCACCGTGTTCAGCCGGAAGTGGCAACCGCCTGTTTCGGCCCTAAGCTTCACGGCCTGGCAGTTGACGGCGGGCGGCCTGATCCTGTTGCCGATCGCCCTGATCGTTGAACCGCCCTTGCCGCCCCTTTCTGCCACCAACCTTGTCGGGCTCGGGTGGCTTGGCCTTTTCGGCGCGGCTACAACCTACGCGATCTGGTTTCGAGGTGTGGCGCGACTTGAGCCGGGCGCGGTCTCCATGCTCGGCATGATGAGCCCGGTGACGGCAGTGCTCCTTGGCTGGCTTTGGCTCGGGCAATCCCTGTCGCCGGTGCAGCTCTTGGGGGCAGGAATCGTCCTCGGTTCGGTCTGGGCCGGACAGCGTGCGAACCGGCCGAGGGTGTCAGCCTCCGTTGATCTGGCCGTGGGTTCGACAAGGAACCATAGGCTGACGTTTGCGCGGGCGGGCAGACTGCGGTCAGTCGCCAACTCAAACGAATGAGCTCAAGAAGGAGATCATCCCACCATACCGCCCGAAAGGAGGCCGCGCCATGCGTAGCTTTCAAGATCCATCCTCACCTGCCTATGCCCGGCTGACAGGGGCCCTCTACCTGCTCATCGCCTTCGCCGGCGGTTTCTCGATCCTCTACGTTCCAGGGGCCTTGAACGTCGCGGGCGATCCGGCCGCGACGTTCACCAATATCGCACTCCATCGCGGACTATTCTACGCCGGGCTGGTGGGCGATACCGTGATGATGGCGACCGAGGTTCTGGTGTCAGTCATGCTGTACTTCATGTTCCGGCCCGTAAACGCGACGCTATCGCTCGCGGCCTCCTATGCGCGGCTGATGATGGTCGCCGTGATGGCAGCAATGCTGTTCTTTCACGCTGGCTCTCTGGCGCTGGCAGACGGCACGGTGCCGCTGCAAAGTTTCTCGGTGGCCCAGCGCCTCGAACTCGCAGGTCTGTTGCGGCATGTCCATGATGCGGGCGTCTGGATCTGGCAGCTCTTCTTTTGCTTGCACCTGCTCTTGCTGGGCACGTTGGTCATAAACTCCGGTCTCTACCCCCGGCTCATCGGCGCAGGCCTGATCCTGGGCGGCACGGGCTATCTCGTTGACAGCGTACAGATGTTCGCCTTCCCCGATGCGGCGGTGCTGGAGACGGTGAAGGTCGCCCTGCTGCTGATCGTCACCTTGGCCGAGATCGGCTTTGCCCTGTGGCTGCTGGTCCGCGGCCCGCGCCGTGTCGCCCGGAACACCTTGGAGGCTTGACCTCTTCCCTCAAGGAAACAAATCATGAAACGCATCTGCATCATCGGCCTCTCGGGCAAGCCCGGCCACCACAGGACCGGGTACGCGCTGACCCCGAGGCTATGTGGTCATCGCCGCCTCTCTAAGCGGTCCTCAGAATGCGTGCCAAAGGGTTAAACTTGGGTTCCAAAAATGGAGAAATCGATTGAGACAAAGAGGTTTCAGGGCTCGCGCCCTTGGTGAAATCGCCATCAGATGCGTTGATCTTCAGGAGATGGTTGCCTTCTACCGCGATGTAATTGGACTTGAGCCTCTCAATGTTGCTGAGAGCAGCCCCATTGTGTTCCTGCGGGTTGCTGAGGGCTTCGATGGGCACACTGCCGTTCTGGCTCTCTTTCGCCATGATGTTGAGGGCGCCGGCAAAACCCGTGGAAGAGCATCGCCGCCCGAAACCGGCCCCGGATCATCCCTGCACCACATCGCATTCAGCTTGCCCTGGGATGAACAGGACGCGGTGATCGCTTGGTATGAACATCTGGGACGTGACTATACTGTTGAGTATTTTGATTGGGTCGGCTGGCGCGGCGTTTTCACCTTCGATCCCGATGGAAATACCATAGAGCTCGTCGCTAAAGATCCGGGCTGGAGCGCCCCTTCAGATATATTGCGCGAAACTCCGGCTGGATAAGTCACCCTCCAATGCGGTCCTTCGCGCCTCGTGTTGCATTTTGCCACCTCAATCTTCGGGCCGCCGACACCTTTGGCATTCACAAATACGGCTGTCGCAGAACTGCGATAGTCCAACGGTTTCAGAGGGCGTGGATAGGAGTGGCACCTCGTCGAGGAGGCCGACGGATCACGCCTTCTTCGCAACCTGACGTCACGCGGATTGGGCGGGATCACGCCCGACCGAGCGCAACAGCACCGCAGCAACAAGATCCCCTGTGACGTTGACCGCCGTCCGACACATGTCGAGCAACCGGTCAACGCCGAGAATGATCACCATGCCCGCGACGGGAATGCCCATGTTTGTGGCGACGCTGACCAGAATGGCGATGCTGACCCCCGGCGTGCCGGGCGCGCCAATACTGGAGGCGACAAGCGTCCCGACAACCACAGCGATCTGAACCGAAGTCAGTTCCACACCAGCGAGCTGCGCAAGAAACAGAATGGCCACCGCCTGATACAGGGCAGTTCCGGCCATGTTCATCGTCGCCCCCAATGGCACGACCAGATTGGCAATGTTCTCGGGTACGCCAAGCTCTCGCGCCGATTGGATTGTCACTGGCATCACCGCCGACGAGCTTGATGTCGAGAAGGCCAGCAACAGGTTGCTACCTGCCACTTGCACGAAGCGCAGTGGCGTGATCCGAACAAAGACAATTGCGATCAGAAGGTAGAGGCACAACAGCACCGCAAGCCCAAGCAGCACGGTTCCGACATACCCCGAAATGCCGATCATGGTCTCAAAGCCCATCCGCATCACAAGCTGCGCCATCAGGCCAAAAACCGCGAAAGGCGCGAGAAACATGGCCCATTTCACAATGTTCATCGAGATCGACAGCAACGCGTCCATCAAGGCCAAAAAGGGCTGCGCGCGACCGGGCTGAAGTTGCGTGACCGAGACGCCAACCAGCAGAGCCAGAACAACAATAGCCAACATATCACCCTGCACGATCGAGGCCGTGGGGTTCGTCGGAAGAATCTGGACGATCATATCCGGCACAGATACCTGGGGGGCCGGTGTCGGCAAATCGGGTATGTCACCGGTCTGGGACGGCAAGCTTGGCGCGGAAGGCCCCCGCGAAAACCCGGCGAGCCCCACGCCGGGCCGCAACCACTGAGCAAGCGCCACACCGATTGTTGCGGCCACTGTCGTGGTCGCAAGGATGAAAGCGGCAAGCCGCAGTCCAACCGAGCGCAATTCGTCGCCAGACCCGGCCCCGGAAAGCCCTTCAACAATTGAAGAAAAGATCAGCGGCACCAGCACCATGGCGATCAAGGCCAAGAATATACGCCCCGGCAGCGCCAACCAATGCCCGACAACCTCGGCTGTTTCGGGGGCGATAAGTCCGGCTGACTCGCTCAGCAGCAAGCCAAGACCAAATCCCAGGACCATTCCAAGCATGACCTGTGCCCAGAGCCGGGATGTTATCCAGACCCGGAGTTTGAAACGCTGCTGCGAGATCCGCATCGTGGTGTCTTGTGTATCGGCTGCCATGGTTGGGCCTTCTCATGATCGCGTGTCGGTGCGAGGCCAACATTTCCTGCTGTGAGCGTTCAGTCGTATATGGCTGGCAATCAAGAAGCTCCAGCACCGTCTCGCTTGGACGGCGGAGGCAGATACAACTGGGGTTTGGTAAGAATTTATCATTGAGGCCAAACTGTAAGCCATCTCACGCGAAGGATAGCAGTCGAGGTCGGCCTTGAGTCGACGCTCAGGCGGTCCTTCCTGATGCTGCGGCGCGGCCCGTCCTTGCTCCCGCTCCTGCATCAGGCAGCATCTTGGGGACATGAAGGACAAAAGCGCGGGACAAACCGCGACAGGTCACAAGTTCCAATTCGCCTTGCGGATCGCCGTCACCTCTGGATAGTGGCTGGGGAAAGATCAAAATATGCAAAGGCTTGAGGTGTCGACACCTCCAAAGCGGTTCATGCCGCGAAACCTGCGCATGCTGGCCCTCTGGTTTCTGGGGATCACCGTGGCCATCGTCCTGTATGCCGATGACCCTGATCCTATGCCGGTCAGCATTTTTTCCAGACTACTTGTTGCCACTGGCATCGTCGCCTTTTTGAACATCCCGTTCGGCTCTGTTGATGGCTTGGATGCCCCTCCTGACGGCATCGCAATGTGCCACTATGATGAGTGTTGAAGCCATCAACAGAGTCTGTTCGACGACATACAGTGAACTGATGGCCCGGTCCGCCTGCCGCGCTCTCTCCAGAATAGCGTCAAGATTGCGCACCGAAGATAGCTCCAGACCAATCATCGCGGCCTAACCGACGCAGCGGTCATTCATGGACTGCGCAGCCAACGACCGCTCTCCGCCCTGACAGCCGGAACGTCACAACCGATCCTCACCGGTTATTTATGCGACCCGTACCGACTGGCCGTCTTGAGGCCAGCCAAGACATTCGTCGGTTGATCGAAATGCCGGCTCCCAGTCATAGTGCGCGAGCTGTTGCAACTGCGCTGGATTACCTGTCCCAACAACAGGGAAAACCGCGATCTTTTTGCCGAGATGGCTGGATGTTTGACCGCCATCACCGTCAACTTTCGCTGTGGCTCTTGTCATAGGCAACGCGTGCCGCTTCGACCGCGTCCATGTTGTCGTTCGCCCAACGATAGATCGCCTGAAACGGCGGCAACAAGGTCAGACCCAGCGGCGTCATTTCATACAGCACACCCGGTGGCGTGCTCGCGACGACGGTGCGGGCGATAATCCCGTTCCGCTCTAACCGTTTAAGGGTCATTGATAGCGACTTTTGCGAAACCCCTTCCAACCGCCGCTTCAGATCATTAAAACGGGTACCGCCATCGTTCAGAACCGTCATGATCATCATCGACCACTTGTCGGCGACCTGATCGAACAGCAGACGCGACGGGCAATCGACCGAAAAACGGGTTCCGTTGCAGTGCGTGTCGTGTGGCATGGTTCCCTCCAGGTTACTTAGTGCATCTCAGGTGCGTTCTGGACACCAAGTATAGAAAGTATACCTAAGGCTTCGACGATAAAAAAGCGAATTAGGATACGACATGAAAACCGACACACTCTTCCGCCCCTTCTCCCTCAAAGGGATGGAATTGGCCAACCGCATCGTTATGGCCCCCATGACCCGCAGCATGGCCCCTGAAGGCATTCCTGGACAGGCGCAGGTGGACTATTATGAACGCCGCGCGGCCGCGGACGTTGGCCTGATCCTGACCGAAGGTACTGTGGTAGACCGTCCCGCGTCGCGCAACTTGCCTGGCATTCCGTTCTTTCACGGGAACAAGGCGATGGCCGGATGGGCCAATGTCGCCTCTGCCGTGCATTCGGCAGGCGGCAAAATCGCACCGCAGATCTGGCACACTGGCTCGACTCGCGGCGGGAAATGGGAGCCCGAGGCCGAAGTGGAAAGCCCATCCGGCCTTGTTGGTCCGAACGAACCCCGAGGCCGCGCGATGACCGAGGCGGACATTGCAGACACGATCGCGGCCTTCGCATCCTCGGCCAAGCTGGCCCGCGACGCAGGCTTTGACGCGGTCGAGGTGCATGGCGCACATGGCTACCTGATCGACCAGTTTTTCTGGTCCGGCACGAACCAGCGGGACGACAGCTGGAATGGCCCCACGATCAAAGAACGCTCTCGCTTTGCTGCAGAAATCGTGAAAGCCATCCGCGCCGCCGTTGGCCCGGACTTCCCGTTGATCCTGCGCGTCAGCCAATGGAAGCAGCAGGACTATACCGCGCGGCTGGCCCCGACCCCGGACGAGATGACAGACTGGCTTATGCCGCTCGTCGAGGTCGGCGTTGATATGCTGCACTGCTCTCAGCGCCGGTTTTGGGAGCCTGAATTCCCCGAACTTGATGGCGAGGACGGTCTTAACTTTGCCGGCTGGGCGAAGAAGCTGACCGGCGCGGCAACGATCAGCGTTGGATCGGTTGGCCTCAATTCCGACTTCGGCGGTGCCTTCGTGGGCAAAGGATCGCAGACCTCGCCGCTCGACCAACTGATCACCCGGATGGAGAAAGATGAGTTCGACCTGATCGCAGTCGGCCGCACCTTGCTGTCAGATGCACAGTGGGTGCAAAAAGTACGTGACGGTCGCATGGACGAGCTGCATGGCTTCAATATCGAAGACCTGCAGACTCTCGCTTAATTCCTCCGGCGGGTCAGCACGCTTGGCCCGTCGTTCAAAACAGCAGATGAAATGCCCAGCGCGTTCTGGGCATTTCATCGCAGCGGGTGTCAATCACGGCGACAAAAGGGGTCATTTACCCTCGGCGAACCGCTCCGTGACCTGTTTCTTGCAAAGCTCGCCCTTTTGCTGGCACGTGATGTCGGTAATCTGGGAGAAGTCCTCCAGCGCATGGAAGACGCCGCCCATGATCTGGAGTGCTGAGAAAGCGACGCTGCCGGTTGAAGCGGGATGCCGAAAAGGCAGATCGTACCAAGGGCCTCC
>JASJGL010000006.1:0-45636 GCA_033791545.1 Pseudodonghicola sp.
GGTTGACAAGGTACGCAATCCCTTGCCTTCTTAGCGCCATAGAGCGCCAGGAGGAGAACGGCGCTTTGGGAGGAGATACCATGACCAGACGTGTTTTCGCGGCGAGCGCTCTCGCCGTTCTTGTCGCTACGGGTGCCGCCAGTGGGGCCTGGGCTGAAACTCTGAAACTTTCGCATCAGTGGTCCGAAGGCGATGTGCGCCATCAGGTGGCGCAGATGGTGGCGGACGATGTCAAGGCGGCCGGTGTTGATCTGGAGATCCAGATCTTTCCGAACCAGACCCTGTTCAAGGCGCGCGAGCAGTATACCCCGCTCAGCCGCGGACAGCTCGACATGACCATTTTTCCGCTGTCCTATGCTGGTGGCCAACAGCCCGCCTATAACCTGACGCTGATGCCCGGTCTGGTGAAAAACCATGACCACGGCGCACGCCTGTCGGCGGCCCCCTTCATGGGCAAGATCGAAGAGATCATGGCTGAAGACGACGTGAAGACGCTGGTGCATGGCTATCTCGCCGGCGGCTTTGGTTCGACCGAGGGCTGCATCACCAAACCGGCCGATGTCGAGGGCGTGACGATCCGCGCCGCGGGCAAGTCGTTTGAACAGATGCTGGCCGGTGCCGGGGCTTCGATCAGCTCGATGGCCTCGTCCGAGGTCTATTCTGCGCTGCAAACCGGTGTTCTGGATGCGGCCAATACCTCGTCGGAAAGCTTTCTGAGCTATCGCCTGTACGAGCAGCTGAAGTGTTACACCCCGGCCGGAGAGACCGCGCTGTGGTTCATGTATCAGCCGTTGTTGATCAACAAGACCACCTTTGACGATTTGTCGCCGGAACAGCAAAAGGCGCTGAGCGATGCCTCGGCCAAGGCTGAAACCTGGTATCTGGCGCAGGCCAAGGAAGGCGACGCGCTCACCACCAAGGCGTTCAGGGATGCTGGCGTTGAAATCGCCGAAATGACCCCGGCGGATTTTGACGCCTGGCGCGAACTGGCCAAGACCACCTCTTATCCGGCCTTTGCCAAGTCGGTTGATGGCGGTCAGGAACTGCTCGACATGGCGCTGTCAGTCGAATGAAGCCAACACCTGTCGCCCATGCGCCGGCGGGTGCGAACTCCGGTGCGCAAGGACTGCGCACCGGCGATCAACCGCCGCTTGTCCTGCGCGCCATCCATGCGATTTCGACCCTGTTCGGTGTCGTCGCGGCGGTCATGATTCTGGCCTCGGTGCTGATCACCTGCCACATGATCTTTGTGCGCGGCGTGCTCGGCCGCTCGACGGTCTGGCAGACCGAAGCGGTGATCTATCTGATGATCGGGGCGACCCTGCTGGGCCTGCCCTATGTCCAGAAGTTGCGCGGCCATGTCGGCGTTGACCTGCTGCCGCAAATGCTGCCGCCGCTCGCCCGGCGCGTTCTGGTTGTCATCGTAATGCTTGCCACAATCGCCATGGTGGCCGCGATGGTCTGGTACGGGTGGGAGATGTTCCATCTGGCCTGGAAACGCGGCTGGAAATCTGAATCGGTCTGGGCCTTCCCGCTTTGGATCACTTACCTTTCGGTTCCGCTTGGATTCGGGCTGTACCTTGTGCAGCTTCTCGCTGACCTCTGGATGGCCAGCTTTGCCCCGCACCAAGAAATCCCGGACCCACACCTTGAACGGAGCCCCGACTGATGGAGCCTTTGACCCTCGGTCTTCTGGTGGCGATTGCCACGGTTGTCGTATTGTTTTCCGGCGTCTCGGTGGCGGTTGGCTTGCTGATTGTCGCCACGCTGTTTCTGTGGATCTTTGATGGCGCCCGTTCGCTCGAAGCTTTGCCGGAACTTTTCTATGCCGAACTGAACAGTTTTGCGCTGTTGTCGATCCCGATGTTCATCATTATGGGGGCCGCCATCGCCTCGACCCGGGCGGGTCCAGATCTGTACGAGGCGCTGGAACGCTGGCTGACCAAGGTGCCGGGCGGATTGGTGGTGTCAAACCTTGGCGCCTGCGCGCTGTTCGCCGCGATGTCCGGGTCCAGCCCGGCCACCTGTGCCGCGATCGGCAAGATGGGTATTCCCGAAATGCGACGGCGCGGGTACCCGCCCGAGGTTGCCGCAGGCTCCATCGCCGCCGGCGGGACGCTCGGGATTCTGATCCCGCCGTCGGTCACCATGATCGTCTATGGCATTGCAACGGAAACCTCGATCGGGAGGCTGTTTCTGGCCGGGGTGATGCCGGGGCTGTTGTTGACCCTGCTGTTCATCGCTTGGGCGATCTTTGACACCTGGCGGCGCGGCGCTGCCAGTGCGGCGCTGAGCTCGGCCAAGTATACTTGGCGCCAGCGGTTCGAGATTCTGCCGCGCGTGCTGCCATTTCTGGCCATTATCGCGGGCGTTCTCTATGCGCTTTACGGCGGTGTCGCGACACCCTCCGAGACCGCAGCCGTGGGGGCCTTGCTGTGCATTTTTGCCGCCATCGTCATCTATCGCATGTTCAATGCGCATGACCTGTGGATCGTGCTGCGGGATTCCACCCGCGAAAGCGTAATGATCCTGTTCATCATCGGCGCGGCCGGGGTGTTCAGCTTTATGCTGTCGTCGCTTTTCGTCACCCAATCTGTGGCACAGTGGATCGCCGCGCTGGACGTTAACCGCTGGGTTCTGATGGCAGTCATCAATCTGTTCCTGCTGGTCGCCGGCTTCTTTCTGCCGCCCGTTGCGGTGATCTTGATGTCGGCCCCAATCTTGCTGCCAATCATCACCTCTGCCGGGTTTGATCCCTATTGGTTCGCCGTGATCGTCACGATCAATATGGAGATCGGGTTGATCACGCCGCCGGTCGGGTTGAATCTGTACGTTATCAACGGCATTGCCCCCGATATTTCGTTGCGGCAAGTGCTGGTGGGGTCGATGCCCTTTGTCGGCTGCATGATCCTTGCCATCGTTCTGCTGTCGCTGTTTCCGGGCATCGCCACCTGGCTACCCGAAGCGGTAATGGGGGTTGCGCTATGAGCCTGCTATCCGATGTTCTTGCGACGCTGACATCGCGCAATCTCCGGCGCCGGATGCTGTCTGGCCCCGATAGCCGCAGCACCGAGGCGCTGATTACCGACTTGTTGTCGGGACATGGCGAGATCTCCGGCATGACGACGGCGGCGCAGATCCTAGACCGCTATAGCGAGATGGAGGACGAGGGCAAGATCGCCTTTTTCGATCATCTCTCGAACGCGCTGGGGATCGACCCCGCAAATGTGCGCGCGGCGCTCGATGCCTTTGAAGCAGAGCCCGGGAAAAAGACCTATGGCGCCTTTCTCAAGGCGGCAGAGCCCGCCCGGCAAGAGCTGGCGCGGCGGCTGAATCGGGTGCCGGGTGCGACGCCCCAGCTCGTCGCCATGCGCAGTGACCTGTTGCGGCTGATCCCGAAGATCGACCCGCGCGCCCGGATCGATCTCGATTTCCAGCACCTGTTTTCTTCGTGGTTCAACCGGGGCTTTCTGGTGCTGCGTCGAATCAGCTGGGAAAGCCCGGCACATATCCTTGAAAAGATCATCGCCTATGAGGCGGTGCATGCGATCCATTCCTGGGCCGATCTGCGCCGCCGGGTTGAACCGTCTGATCGCCGCTGCTTTACCTTTTTCCACCCGGCGATGCCGGACGAGCCGCTGATTTTCGTCGAAGTGGCCCTGACCAAGGGCATCCCCGGATCGGTTCAAACCCTGTTGGCCGAAGATCGCGCCGAGCTTGCGGCAGAGGAGGCGGATACGGCGGTGTTCTATTCCATCTCGAACTGTCAGGCCGGGCTGGCGGGCATTTCCTTTGGCAACTCGCTGATCAAGCAGGTGGCCGAAGGGCTCGCCGCCGAACTGCCCAATCTCACGACCTTTGTCACGCTTTCCCCGATTCCGACCTTGACCAAATGGATGCAGGATGAGGGTATCGACCCCGCCGCCCTGACCGCGGATGAGCAAAAAGCACTCGCCGCGCGGTTCCTGCTGACGGCTAAACGCGCCGATGGCATGCCCTATGATCCGGTGGCGCGCTTTCACCTTGGCAACGGGGCCTATGTCTTTGCGGTTCATGCCGGTGCGGACATGTCCGACAAGGGCATCGCCGAAAGTTCCGGCGTGATGGTCAATTACCGCTATGACGCGGAAAATATCGTTGAAAATCATGAACGTTTCGCCGCCCGGCAGGAAGTGGTGGCAAGCAAGGCGGTCAAGGCGTTGCTGAAAACGCCGACCGCGGCCTGAAAGGAGATCCCAAATTGGCAAACCCGCTTTATGACCGGCTGTTCGGTCCGCTCAAAGGCCGCACCTCCAACTTTCTGACGCTGGCTGATGGGCGAACGATGACCGGGGATGCGTTCCTGCGCATGGCCGCGCAACAGGCTGGGGCCCTCGCCGAGATCGGCCTTGTAGCCGGAGATCGGCTCGCCGTGCAGGTGGAAAAATCGCCCGAGGCGCTTGCGCTTTATGGTGCCTGCGTGATGTCGGGCGTGGTCTTCCTGCCGCTGAACACCGCCTATACGGCGGATGAGTTGGAGTATTTCATCGGCGATAGCGCGGCTGGCGCGGTAATCTGTGGCCCCGGCGCTGAAGAGACCGTGCGCCGGATCGCCGGGTCCGCTGTTGTGCTGACGTTGGATGCGGCCGGAGGCGGCAGCCTGACAGAGGCCGCCGCACGGCAGCCTGACCAGTTCACCCCGGTTGCACGGGCAGAGGAGGATCTGGCCGCGCTGCTTTATACGTCAGGGACGACGGGCCGGTCCAAGGGGGCGATGCTCAGCCAGTCAAACCTGTTGTCGAATGCGCTAACGCTGGTCGAAGAATGGCGGTTCACGGCGGACGATGTCCTGCTGCACGTGTTGCCGATCTTTCACACGCACGGCCTTTTCGTTGCCTCGAATGTGGCGCTGGCCTCGGGCGCATCGATGATCTTTCTCCCCAAGTTTGACGTGAACACGGTTCTGCATCATCTGCCGCAGTCGACCACAATGATGGGTGTGCCGACCTTCTATACCCGGCTGTTGGCAGATGACCAGTTCAACAAAGAGCTGTGCAAAACCATGCGCTTGTTCACCTCGGGGTCCGCGCCTTTGCTGGCAGACACCCATCGCGCCTTCGAGGCCCGGACCGGCCATCGCATCCTTGAACGCTATGGGATGACCGAAACTAACATGAACACCTCGAACCCCTATGACGGTGAGCGCCGCGCCGGGACCGTGGGCTTTCCGCTTCCGGGGGTTGAGCTGAAGATCACGGACCCCGACACAGGCGCAACCCTGCCGGATGGTGCTGCCGGGATCATCGAGGTGCGCGGGCCGAACGTGTTTCAAGGCTATTGGCAAATGCCGGAGAAAACCAAGGCCGAGCTGCGCGACGACGGCTTTTTCATCACCGGAGATATCGGGGAGATCGACGCAGACGGCTATGTGCAAATCGTCGGACGCGCCAAGGATCTGATCATTTCAGGTGGCTACAACATCTATCCCAAGGAAATCGAGCTGATACTCGATGAGCAACCGGGCGTTTTGGAAAGCGCGGTTGTCGGCGTACCGCATCCTGATTTCGGTGAGGGCGTCGTCGGGGTTCTGGTGGCAGAGCCCGGTACCAAACCGGATCTGGACGCCATCCGCGCCGCCGTGGGGGAACGGCTGGCAAAGTTCAAACAGCCGAAAGTGCTGGAAGTGGTGCCCGAACTGCCGCGCAACACCATGGGCAAAGTACAGAAGAACCTGCTGCGCGATCAATTCGCTGGTGCTTTCCTGTGAACGCGACGTGAACTGCAGGAGCTCCGTCAGAGAAGCAGGTGCCCGCCCTTTCGGCAAATTGCCGCGCAATCACCTGTCGGCAATTGATGGGTCAGGAGGGGGGCGAAGGTAGCCGTCGTGCGCCGTATCTCCTTGTTCTTCGCAGAATCGACGGCATCTTGGACACCGCCATGATATGCTGCCCCTCAGGGGCGGTTACCAACTGTCAGGTATTGGACCTTTTATTTACCATAACACTGATTATCAGCTGTTTCGATGTGGCCGCAAAGTTAGAATGTCTCACATCTGCAAAGTAGAAGTGTCACACTTCCCTGTCGATCAAGCAGGATTGGAGTGTGGCCGTGGGATTGATCATCATGAGCGAACGCGAACTGAACCGCATCGAAGTCCTGAGCCAGGTGACACGTGGCGCGATGACGGCTGTGACAGCTGCCGGTGTGCTGGGTCTGAGCCGACGACAGGTTCACAGGCTGCTGAGGGATTTTCAGAGCGAAGGCCCTGGCGCGGTGCGGCACAAGGCACGTGGTCGAAGGTCCAACAACCGGATCGACCCTGCGGTGCGGGAGTTTGCCGTCCTGTTGGTGCGTGAGCATTACCTGGATTTTGGCCCCACGTTTGCCGCCGAGAAGCTGGCGGAAGATCATGGTCTGAAGGTCTCGCGTGAGACGCTGCGCAAATGGATGCAGGACGCCGGGATCTGGCTATCACGTAAGCAACGCCGCACGTTCCATCAGCCGCGGCTGCGCCGGGAATGTCTGGGCGAGTTGATCCAGATCGACGGATCGGATCACAGATGGTTCGAGGATCGCGGGCCGGCCTGCACGCTGTTAGTATTTATCGATGACGCGACCAGCACGCTGATGCAGTTGCGGTTCGTGCCCTCGGAAAGCACGTTCAGCTACTTCGAGGCGCTCGAGTTCTACTTGGCGACCCATGGCCGACCGGTGGCGTTCTATTCCGACAAGCACACGGTGTTTCGTGTGGCCCAGCAAGGGGCCAAAACGGGTCATGGCATGACCCAGTTCGGGCGGGCCCTGAATGAGCTGAACATCGAGATTCTCTGCGCCAACAGCTCCCAAGCCAAGGGTCGTGTCGAACGGGCAAACCGCACGCTGCAGGACCGGTTGGTCAAGGAGCTCCGGCTGGCCGGGATCTCTGACATGGAGGCTGCCAATGCCTTCCTGCCCGGCTTCATGGCACGCTATAACGCCAAGTTTGCGAAGCTCCCGCGCCGTGCTGACAACCTGCACAGACCCATGAACATCGCGCCGGGCCGGTTGCGCGATGTCTTTTGCTTGCGCGACCAACGCTACGTCGGCGCGCAGCTGGCGTTCTCCTTCGAGCGGCAACGGATCATTCTGGAGGAGAACGAGATCACGCGGGGCCTCGTGGGCAAATACGTCGACAGCTACACCTTTCCGGATGGCCACCTGGAGTTCCGCTGGCAGGGTGTCTCGCTCCCCTACTCTGTCTTCGACAAGGACCAGCGGGTCACGCACGCGTCAATCACCGAGAACAAACATCTCAGCGCGGTCCTTGAGCATATCAAGGCCGAACAGGACAAGGCGCCGCCAAAGCTGCGCCGGACAGGAAAGCAAAAGACCCGTTATGAACCGACGGGGCGCCGCAATGACGGCTGGAATTCAAAGCTGGCGCGACGCGCAAAGAAACAAGCTGAAGCTGCCGCGCCACATCCCGCCGAATGACCAAAACAGCATGGCTCAGGGCTGCGATATCTGAGGTCTCCGCCCTGCCCAGCCATGCACCAATCTGCCAAGTGTGACATTTCTACTTTGCACACCGAGAGACATTTCAACTTGGTTGCAACAATGGGTTGTAGCCGGTGGATTCGCAAATGAAGTGCAAATTCTGTATTAAAACAGAAGATTGCATGGAGGACGTTGAATGGGACACCGCTACCCTCACCTGAGTTTGGAAGAACGTCGGAAGATTGCCAAGCGGCGTGACGCCAACATTCTGGTTCCCGAGATCGCGGATCGGCTTGGTCGCGCGCCGTCGACCATCTACCGCGAACTGAAGCGCCATTTCTATGACGACAAGGAATTGCCGGAGCTGAACGGCTATTACGCTCTGAACGCCCAGGACATGTATTAGAAGCGTCGTGCTCTTCATCGCAAGATGATCATGCACCCGGAATTGAAGACGGCCATCGAGGATCGTCTCAAAGCCGGATGGTCCCCTGAACAGATTGCGGGCCGGATGCGGCTTGAACGCCACCCGATCCGTGTAAGCCACGAGACAATCTATCGCTTCGCCTATTCCAAGGATGGCCGCGCCGAGCAGTTTTACCGTCATCTTCCCGAACATCGCAGACGCCGAAGACCACGCGGTCATCGTCGGCACAACCGAACCCACATATTCGACGTTCAAAGCCTGTCACACAGGCCAGAGCGCATCGCGGAGCGCGCGGAGTTCGGCCACTGGGAATGCGATCTGATGATGTTCCGCAAAGAGCATGGAAAGGTAAACGTGACATCGCTCGTTGAGCGTGTGAGCCGGTACGCTGTCGTGATGCGTAACGAGGACCGCCAGTCCAAGCCGATCATGGAGGCTCTGATCCGGGGATTGGCTCCCCTGCCCGCTGGCGCGCGCCAGTCGATCACCTTCGACCGGGGCACCGAGTTCTCGGCTTGGCGACAACTCAAGGCCTGGATCGGAGCGGATGCCTGGTTCTGTGATCCGCAAGCGCCGTACCAGAAAGGGACTGTCGAGAACACGAACAACAGGCTCCGAAAGTACCTGCCTCGCTCGACCGAACCGACGGCACTGACAAATCGATATTTGAGGTCGATTTGTCAGCGCCTCAATTCAACGCCGCGCAAATGTCTCGGCTACCACACACCAGCCGAAGTCTTCGAACGCAAGCTGATGGAAATCCAGAACCGGTTGGAATAAAATGATATATCAGGAATTGCGCTTCAGCGTGAGTTCACAGCCGACCTCGTGACCTGACGCCCTTTTGTTTATGCGACGGATTGATCCTTGCCCGTGTTGTGTACCTGCTGGGTCAGCGTGGTGAAGGCGTCGTATTGCGACAGGAACACTTGCCCGGACAGTTCATCCAGAAAAGGACTGCATTTCAGGCGATCCGCCACCGGGCCTTTCACCTCGGACAGATGCAGCTTGATGCCCTGATCTGCCAGCCGTTGATTGATCGCCTCAAGTGACTCCAGCGCGCTCAGGTCAATCTCGTTCACCGCTGAACACATCAGGATCACATGTTTCAGCTGATCGCGGCTCTGATAGATGCGCGACAGGATCAGATCCTCCATCCGTCGGGCATTGGCGAAATACAGACTTTCATCAATCCGCAGCGTTACGATGGCCGGATCGGTGATTACCTTGTGACGGTGGATGTTGCGGAAATGCTGGCTGCCCGGCACCTGCCCGACCTCGGCTACATGCGGGCGCGAGGTTTTCCAGACAAACAGCATGAGCGACAGCAGAACGCCCGTCGCAACGCCCACCTCGACCCCGACGCCAAGGGTCAGAACGATGGTGCCCAGAACGGCAGCGAAATCGGCCTTGGAATAGGACCAGGCGCGGGTCAGGATCGAGAAATCCACCAGTGACAGCACCGCGACGATGATGGTGGCGGCTAGCGTTGCCTTGGGCAGGAAATACAGCAGCGGCGTCAGCATCAGCGCGGCCAGCAACAGCCCCACGGCGGTAAAGGCCCCGGCAGCCGGGGTTTCGGCGCCGGCGTCGAAATTCACCACTGAACGGGCAAAGCCACCGGTCACCGGATAACCACCCGACAGCCCCGAAGACAGGTTCGCAGCTCCCAGCGCGATCAACTCCTGGTTCGGTTCGATCCGCTGTTTGCGTTTCGCCGCCAGCGTTTGCGCCACCGAAACGCTTTCCACATAGCCGATGATCGAAATCAGGATCGCCGGACCAATCAGGGTTGAAATCATGCTAAAATCAACACTCGGCAGGCCCAGCGGCGGCAGTCCGGTGGGGACCGTTCCCACCACGGCGACCCCGGCCCCCGGCAGGTTCAGCGCCCAGGCCGCCACGGTGGTGCCGATCACGGCAAAGACCGGCCCGACCCGCGCGGCGGTGCCTGCGGTCCGGGCGTTGATGCCGAATTTCGACGTCAGAAGCTTCGCCAACCCCTTACGCACCCAGAACAGAAAGGACAGCGCGAACAGACCTGTAATCAGCGTCGGCCAGTTGGTGTTTGGCAGGTCCACCCAGATCGAGGACAGGATTTCGGGCAGCGTGTGCCCATGCGCAGGGATGCCAAGGATATGCTTCATCTGGCTCGATGCGATCAGGATGCCCGAGGCGGTGATGAACCCCGCGATCACCGGGTGCGACAGGAAATTGGCCACCACCCCCAGCCGCAGGATTCCCATCGCCAGCAACACCGCCCCCGACAAAAGCGCCAGCACCGCAGCGGCGGTGGTATAGTCCACCAAGCTTTCCAATCCCAGCGGCGCCAGCGCCGAGGCGGTCATCAGTGAGACCACGGCCACCGGCCCCACCGCCAGCGCCCGGCTGGTGCCAAAGAGGGCATAAAGCACCAACGGCAGGATCGAAGCATAGAGCCCGACCTCGGGCGGAAGCCCCGCCAGCAGCGCATAGGCCAGCGATTGCGGGATCAGCATGATCGTCACGATCACTGCCGCAGTCATGTCGCCGGTGAATTGCGCCCGATCATAGGTCCGGCCCCAGTCCAGCACCGGCAAAACCGTCCTCAGCCGATCGGGAGAGAGCCGCGGCAGCGCGTTCAGAAACTTGATCAAGGGGGCGCACCTTTCTGTCGGTCCCCTGCCCCGCGTACGGCGCATTTGCGCGGCGGGAAAAACGGGCCGGTTCGGAATTACATATAGACTTTTCTATATATGTAGGAGCCCCGGCTTGTGAACCCCGCCAAAGGAGAGAAACGACGCAAATGCCAAAACGTGAAAAGGCCGGGAAACCCCGGCCTTTGCTGATAATTTACAACGCGGTGCGATCAGAAGAACGCCTGCAGCCCGGTCTGGGCGCGTCCCAGGATCAGCGCGTGCACGTCATGCGTGCCCTCATAGGTGTTTACGGTTTCCAGATTCACCATGTGGCGGATGACCTGGAATTCCAGGCTGATGCCATTGCCGCCGTGCATGTCGCGCGACATCCGCGCGATATCCAGCGCCTTGCCGCAGTTGTTGCGCTTGACGATCGAAATCATCTCAGGCGCGGCATTGGCTTCGTCCATCAGGCGACCGACCCGCAGCGAGGCTTGCAGCCCCAGCGCGATCTCGGTCTGCATGTCGGCCAGTTTCTTCTGAAACAGCTGGGTTTGCGCCAGTGGGCGGTTGAACTGTTTGCGGTCCAGCCCGTATTGCCGCGCCCCGTGCCAGCAGGCCTCGGCCGCGCCCATCACACCCCAGCTGATGCCATAGCGCGCGCGGTTGAGACAGCCAAACGGCCCTTTCAGCCCCTGCACATTGGGCAGCAGCGCATCCTCGGACACCTCGACGCCTTCCATCACGATCTCGCCGGTGATCGAAGCGCGCAGCGACATCTTGTTGCGGATCTTGGGGGCGGACAGCCCCTTCATGCCTTTTTCCAGCACAAAACCACGGATCTTGCCGCCATGGGCGTCGGATTTTGCCCAGACGACAAAGACATCGGCGATCGGCGCGTTGGAAATCCACATCTTGGCACCGGTCAGCCGATAGCCACCGTCGATCTTTTCAGCGCGGGTCTTCATGCTGGCGGGGTCAGAGCCAGCATCCGGCTCGGTCAACCCGAAACAGCCGATATGTTCGCCGCTGGCCAGCTTGGGCAGGTATTTCTTGCGCTGCTCTTCGCTGCCATAGGCATAGATCGGGTACATCACCAGCGAGCTTTGCACCGACATCATCGAGCGATAGCCCGAATCCACCCGCTCGACCTCGCGCGCGACCAGACCATAGCTCACATAGCCAGCGCCGATGCCGCCGTATTCCTCGGGGATGGTGGTGCCCAGCAGGCCCATTTCGCCCATCTCGCGAAAGATCTCGGGGTCGGTTTCTTCATTCTCGAAGGCCGACAGAACGCGCGGCTGCAGCTTTTCCTGCGCATAGGCGCGGGCGCTGTCGGCGATCATGCGCTCATCTTCGCTCAGCTGGTCGCTAAAGCGGAAGGGATCGGCCCAATCGAATCCGGCCAGATCGGGGGCGTCTTTCGCGCGCAGCGTGGGGGCTGTCATGACAATCTCCTTGGTCATATGCGTTTGCATGGGATGTATCACAGCATTTCCGCAAGAAACAGCGAGACATTCGCATGACTTCATGAGTAAATGGAATACATGCTTGCCCCGCGCCGATTCCTGCCTTCGATCGCCTCGCTTCGCGCCTTGGAGGCGCTTGAGCGCTTGGGCAGCGCCTCGGCGGTGGCCGAGGAGTTGTCGCTGACCCAAAGCGCCGTAAGCCGACAATTGCAGACGCTGGAGGAGCAGATGGGTGTGCCGCTGATCCAGCGCAGCCGCAGGCGCTTGTCGCTGACCCCGGCGGCGCAGGTCTATGTGGCCGCGATCCGCCCCGCCCTTGGGCATATCGCGCAGGCCTCGATGCGGCTGCAGGTGCCGCAGGCGGGGGGCGCGTTAAACCTTGCCATCCTGCCAGCCTTCGGGATGCGCTGGCTGATGCCGCGGCTGCCGGATTTCGCCCGTCTGCACCCCGAGGTGACGATCAACATGGCAACCCGGCTGCACCCGTTCAACTTCACCGGCGAACCCTTTGATGCCGCAATTCATTTTGGCACAGGCGACTGGCCGGGCACCGACCGGCTGCTGTTGAAACACGAACAGGTGGTGCCGGTCTGCGCGCCAGCGCTGCTTGCGGGCCACGCTCGGGGAGATCCGCGCGCCCTGCTCACGATGCCGCTTTTGCATATCGAAACCCGCCCGCGCGCCTGGCAGGATTGGTTCACGCTCAAAGGGATCGAAACCACAGGGCCGGTGCCGGGCACCATGTATGACCAGTTCTCGGCAATCATTCAGGCGGCGCTGCATGGGCTGGGAGTGGCGCTTTTGCCGGACTATCTGGCGGAACAGGATGTGGCGACGGGACGGTTGGTGGCCCCCTTTGGCCAAGCGACCGAGGTGCCGGGGGCCTATTTCCTGGTCTGGCCACAAGACAAGGTCGGGCACCCGCCGCTCACCGTGTTCTGCGACTGGTTGCGCGATCAGGCACAGCCCGAAGACCTTCTGCCCCGCTAGCCGCCTGCCCTGCCCTGCCCTCTAAGTCCTAACGCCCACGTCTTTTTCTGGCTGAAAATACTCCCGCCGGAGGCACCGACGGGAAAGGGGCTCGCGCCGTCAGACGGTCTGGCACCCGCTGCATTCCAGGACTCTGTTTTCCAAGACGCGCACCCCTCGGGGCTCCACCCGTTCGCGGCTGAAAAGGTCCACCGGACCTTTCCCGAGACGCCGCTCACCCCAATGCATACCCTGCGCCGCGAACGGTGCGCACCGGATCGCCGCCGCCATGCTGGGTCAACACCTTGCGCAGCCGCCCGATATGCACGTCCACGGTGCGAGTGTCGACATAAATGTCGCGGCCCCAGACCCGGTCCAAAAGCTGTTCGCGGCTCCACACCCGGCCGGGTTTCTCCATGAACGTAGACAGCAGCCGGAATTCGGTCGGGCCCAGTTTCAGCGGATGTTCCGAGCGGCTGACCTTGTGGGTTTCGGCGTCCAGCACGATATCCTCGTACTCCAGCCGCAACCCGACCGTCGAGGGGCGCACCCGGCGCAACTGCGTGCGCACCCGCGCCATCAGTTCCACCACCGAGAACGGCTTGACCACATAGTCATCTGCCCCGGTTTCCAATCCGCGCACCCGGTCCACCTCTTCCGAGCGGGCCGAGAGCATGATGATCGGGATCGACCGGGTTTCGGGCCGGGTCTTGAGCCGGCGACAGACCTCGATCCCGGACAGGTTCGGCATCATCCAGTCCAGCACGATGATATCGGGCATGTCCTCTTCGACCAGCAGCAACGCCTCTTCGCCGTTTTCGGCCCTGAGAACGCGAAAGCCCTCGGCCTCAAGATTGTAGCCCAGCACCTCGCGCTGGGCCAGTTCGTCCTCGACCACCAGAACGGTAGGTTGATCGGCCGCCATGGCTTAGCCCTCCACCACACTGGACGACGTGGTGTCGGCCTTGCTGCGCGCCTCGTCGGGGCGTTCGCCGGTGACCAGATACACCACCTGTTCGGCGATGCCGGTCACGTGGTCGCCCATCCTCTCGATATTCTTGGCGATGAAATGCAGGTGCATGCAGGCGGTGATGTTGCGCGGGTCTTCCATCATGAAGGTCAGGAATTCGCGGAACAGCGCGTTGTACATCTGGTCGACTTCATGGTCGCGCCCGATCACGTCGCGGGCCAGCTCCGGATCGCGCTGGATATAGGCGTCCAGCGCGTCCTTCAGCATCAGCTCCACCTCGCGCGCCATCCGGCGCAGCGCCGCGGTCGAGCTGTTCACCGGCCGCAGCTGGGTCAGCACACCGGTGCGTTTGGCGATGTTTTTGGAGTAGTCGCCAATGCGTTCAAGGTTGCCGCTGATTTTCATCACCGACAGCACCACCCGCAGATCCACTGCGGTGGGCGCGCGAAGGGCGATTAGCCGGGCGGTTTCCTCGTTGATCAGCTCCTCCAGCCCGTCAATGGCCGCGTCGCCGGCGCGGACCTGTTCGGCCAGCTCCTCGTCGCGGGTTTCCAACGACCGGGCCGACTCCGAAATCGCGGCTTCGACCAGTCCGCCCATTTTCATGATCCGGGCCTGGATCGCCTCGAGATCACGGTCAAAGGCGGTGGCAATGTGTTGCTCAGACATGGAAAATCCTATTCGCTTACCCGATGCGCCCGGTGATGTAACTCTCGGTGCGCGGGTCTTCGGGGTTGGTGAAAATCTGTCCGGTTTCCCCGTATTCAACGAGATTTCCGAGATGGAAAAAAGCGGTCTTCTGGCTGACGCGCGCGGCCTGTTGCATCGAGTGGGTGACGATCACCACCGAATAGCTTTGGCGCAATTCATCGATCAACTCCTCGACCTGCGCGGTGGCGATCGGGTCAAGCGCCGAACAGGGTTCGTCCATCAACAGCACTTCGGGTTCCGTCGCGATGGCGCGGGCGATGCACAACCGCTGCTGTTGACCGCCCGACAGCCCGGTGCCCGGCGCATCCAGCCGGTCCTTGACCTCGTCCCAGATGGCGCCCCGGCGCAGCGATTTCTCGACGATCTCGTCCAGTTCGGCCTTGTTGCGGGCCAGCCCGTGAATGCGCGGTCCATAGGCGATATTGTCATAGATCGACTTGGGAAACGGGTTCGGTTTCTGAAACACCATGCCGACCTTGGCGCGCAGCTGCACCGGATCAACCTTGGCGTCATAGATGTCCTCGCCGTCGAGCAGGATGTCGCCCGAGACCCGGCAGATGTCGATGGTATCGTTCATCCGGTTTAGGCAACGCAGAAAGGTGGACTTGCCGCAGCCCGACGGGCCGATAAAGGCGGTCACGGTCTTGTCCTCGATTTCAACGTTCACGTCTTTGATGGCATGGGTGTCGCCGTAATAGACCTGCACGTCGTGTGCCGAGATTTTGATTTCGGTCTGCTCCAAGGCACTCTCCGTTTTGGCTGTGTCGTACATATTGGGTGTCCCTAGGTTCTTACCATTTATTCTCGAACTTTTGGCGCAGGTAGATCGCGACAGCGTTCATTGCGACCAGAAAGCCGAGAAGAATGAGGATGGCGGCCGAGGTTCGCGACACGAAGCCGCGTTCCGGGCTATCAGCCCAGATAAAGATCTGGGTCGGCAAGGCGGTTGCGCTGTCAAACGGGCTGGAGGCCGCCGAGGTGATAAAGGCGTTCATCCCGATCAGCAGCAGCGGTGCGGTTTCGCCCAAGGCCTGCGCCAGCCCGATGATGGTGCCGGTCATGACGCCGGGCATCGCCAGCGGCAGCACATGCTGGAACACCACCTGTTGTTTCGAGGCCCCGAGACCAAGCGCCGCCTCACGGATCGAGGGGGGCACCGCCTTCAGCGCGGCGCGGGTGGCGATGATGATCGTTGGCATGGTCATCAGCGCCAGCGTCAAGCCGCCCACGAAGGGAGCCGAGCGCGGCAGGCCAAACCATCCGATAAACACCGCCAGCGCCAGCAGCCCGAACACGACAGAGGGCACAGCGGCCAGATTGTTGATGTTCACCTCGATAAAGTCGCTCAGCTTGTTCTTGGGGGCAAATTCCTCAAGATAGATCGCGGCGCCGATCCCCAACGGAAACGAGATCACGAAACAGGTGAGAAGCGCCCAGAAGGTTCCGGCCAGCGCGCCTTTCAGCCCGGCAAGCTCGGGAAAGCGCGAGTCGGCATTGGTGAACAGGGCCCAGTTGAACGGCTTGGAAATGGCACCCTGCGCCTTGATCGCGTCGAAATAGCCGATCTCGGGATCTTTCACGCGACGGTGCTGTTCCGGCGTGTTCCGGTCGATCAGGTTCTTGTTCAACTGGTCGAACGGGTCGGAAACCGGGACTGTCATCGTGAGGGTCTGGCCGATCAGCTTGGGGTCGGCCACGACCATGTCGCGCAGTTTGAACTGGGCACCGTTGGACAGGATCCGCTCCACAGACTTGGCGACGGCGCGTTTGCTCATGTCCGCTTCGGGAAGCATCTTGCCAAGCGACGCACCGAGCACGTCGTCGAAACCGCCGCGCGGCAGCCGGTCCAGGGGGACTTCTGCGGGGTCGACATAGACCTCAAGCGTGACATGGGTCTGCGTGAAGGCCTGCCAACCGGAGGAGACGAGCGAGCCCACCAGAATGATCAGCATCAGAAAGGCGACGCCGATCGCCCCAAGGCCGATCCATTTCAGCCGCGCCTGCTTTCTGCGGCGGCGTTTGAGAGATGCCGCCACAAGCAGGGTGGTGCGTTTCGGGTTGGGCGCGCCGGATGCGCTGGTGATATCGGTCATGTCTGGGGCCTCAATCATAGGCTTCGCGGTACTTGCGCACGATGCGCAGCGCGAAAACGTTGATCATAAGTGTGACGAGAAACAGCATCATCCCGAGGGCGAAGGCAGCGAGGGTTTTCGGGTTGTCGAAAGAGGTATCGCCAATCAGCAGCGTCACGATCTGAACGGTTACCGTGGTCACGCTGTCGAGCGGATTGATGGTCATCTTCGCGATCAGCCCGGCCGCCATGACCACGATCATGGTCTCACCGATGGCGCGGCTCACGGCGAGCAGCACACCGCCGACAATGCCGGGGATCGCAGCGGGAAACAGCACCGTCGTCATCATCTCGGCCCGGGTCGAGCCCAGCCCCAGCGCCGCATCCCGCAGCGAGCTTGGCACCGCCGACAAGGCATCGTCGGCAAAGGACGAAATGAACGGAACCAGCATGATCCCCATGACACCACCGGCGGCGAGCGCGGTATTGGGCGCCACATCGATGCCGATCGACTGCCCAAGGTCACGGATGGCTGGCGCGACAACAAGCACCGCGAAAAAGCCGTAGACCACGGTCGGCACACCGGCCAGGATTTCCAGAACCGGCTTGATGACGGCGCGCAGTTTGCGCGGGGCGAATTCGTTAAGGTATATGGCCGAGAGCAACCCGACCGGGATCGCCACGAACAGCGCCACCACCGTGATCACCATCGTGCCCAAAATCACCGGCAGCCAGCCGAACGCGCCTTCGGCGGCGATCTGATCCTCGCGCAGCGGGATCTGGGGTTCCCAGTTGGTGCCGAACAGGAATTCGCTCAACGGGACGCGATCCAGAAAGCGCAGGGTTTCATAGGACAGCGACACGATGATGCCGACGGTGGTGAAAACCGCCACCGTCGAGCAAAAGATCATCAGGCCGGAGACAATTCTCTCGACCCCTTGGCGGGCGCGAAACTCTGCCGTCACGCGCGAGCGGGCAAAGCCGATAATGGCCAGGGAAACCGCCGCGACGACCGCGATCATCCACCAGTCAGACTGGGTTCGCAGCGCGGCATAATTGTGGGCAGCGGCGATTTTCCAATCTTCCGGGGTGCCAAAGATCTGGCCGCGCGAAATGGATTTGATCTCGGCCAGAACAAGCTGGACTGCACCGGTTCCGCGCCCGTCAAGCACACCATCCGGCAGGCCGGACATCACCATGCGGTCGATGATCGGACCTTCGAACACCAACCACAAAAGGATCATCGTCAGGACCGGAACCAACACCATCAGGGCCGCGAACATGCCATGGTAGGAGATCATCGAATGCAGGCGGGCGCCGTTGGCCCGGATTGCCCCGGCGGCCATGCGGTTGAGCAGATACCCCGCGAGCGTTGCCAGAATGAGCAGAAGAAAAGGAAGGGCTGTCATGTTTTCGGGCGCTTTCCAAAAATAGGACCCCGGGCCGAAACGGCGGCCCGGGGGATTGGTCTTAGGCGCAGCTTATTGCGGCGCAGTCATCGGGGCGCCGTTCAGGACAGCGTCCTGAAGTTCAACGCGACGCTCGTCCGACAGAGCGACTAGGCCACGCTCGGAAAGGTAACCGCCAGCTTCAAGCGCGTCGTCGGACATGTATTCCTCGATGAAGGCGTCGAGGTTGGCGATCACGCCGCGGTGCGCGTTTTTCACGTAGAAGAACAGCGGGCGCGACACCGGGTAGGATTTGTCGGCAATGGTGTCGGTCGAGGGTGCGACGCCGTTGATCTTGATCCCCTTCAGCTTGTCGAGGTTCTCGTACAGGAAGGAATAGCCAAAGATGCCAACGGCATCGGCGTCTGCCTCAAGGCGCTGAACGATCAGGTTGTCGTTTTCGCCAGCTTCAACAAAGGGGCCGTCCTGACGCATGCGCGAGCAGTTTTCCTTGACCCATTTCTTGTCCTTGTCAAAGCCTTGCTCCTGAACCCAGGCGTTGTGCTTGCAACCGGCGTGCATCGCCAGTTCGACAAAGGCGTCGCGGGTGCCCGAGGTCGGCGGCGGGCCATAGGCGAGGATCTCGGAATCGGGCAGGCTGGCGTCGATGTCCGACCACTTCTTATTGGGGTTGGGGGCCATTGCGCCATCAACCGGAACTTCTGCGGCAAGGGCAAGGAACACCTGCTCCAGCGACAGATCCCAGTCGGCTTCGTTGCTGCGCGACACGGCGATCGACAACCCGTCAAAGCCGATCATCGCTTCGGAAATATCGGTCACGCCGTTTGATTGGCACAGCTCGTATTCCGATTTTTTCATGGCGCGCGAGGCACCGGTGATGTCGGGATGGCCTTCGCCGATGCCGCCGCAAAAGATCTTCATGCCGCCGCCGGTGCCGGTCGATTCAACGATCGGAGACGGGGCACCGGTGTTGTTGGCGAACTGTTCGGCAACCGCTTGGGTATAGGGGAACACGGTGGACGAACCGACGATGCGGATTTCATCGCGGGCGGCTGCGGCCGTGGCAGAAAGGGCGCCGAGCGCCAGCGCGGAAACCGTCAGTTTCACAAAGGACATATCTGTCTCCTTGGTATGAAATTTACGATCACCCTCATGGTGATCTTGGCGCCCGTCCTAGTGAGCGTGCATGAGGCTTTTGTGACAGTCATGTAACAGTTGCATGACACGGCGCAGGAAAAATGCCCTTAACCCACGCGAAAGCCTTGTCCGCAAAACGGATTCAACTTGTCTAGACTTAACAGACAACTCTCGTCCGGCCGCCTTATTGTGGTAAAATAACCGTAAAAACAGAGCCTTGGGCCAGCTCACTTTCCACCCGCAGTCGACCGCGGTGGCGGTTGATGATATGTTTGACGATCGCCAGCCCCAGACCGGTTCCGCCCAGTTGCCGCGAGCGGTGGTTGTCGGCGCGATAGAATCGCTCGGTCAGCCGCGGCAAGTGAACGGGATCGATTCCCTGCCCCTTGTCGATCACCTGGATCCGCGCTGCAGGGCCGCGCACTGCCGGGTCACGGTCCGAGGCTGACAGAACCGCATCGACCCGGCCGCCGCTGCCGCCATATTTGATCGCGTTCTCGATCAGGTTGGTAAAGACTTGCCGCAACTGATCCACGTCGCCCGTGACCATGACCGGCGCCTCTGGCGCGGCCAGCGACAGTTGCACCTGCGCGCTGTCGGCCAAGGGGCGCAGAGAGGTGAGCGTCGCCTGCAAGATCTCGTTCAGGTTCACCTGCGCCTTGGGGCGCACCCGCTCTTCGCTTTCGACGCGGTTGAGCGACAACAGATCCCCGACCAGCCGGTTCATCCGCCCGGCCTCGTCCTCCATGATGCCAAGAAACCGATCGCGCGCCTCGGGATCATTGCGTGCCGGGCCGCGCAGCGTCTCAATAAACCCCATCAAGGCGGTCAGCGGCGTGCGCAGCTCGTGGCTGACATTGGCGACGAAGTCACGGCGCATCTGCACCGCCTGCTCCAGATGGGTCACATCCTGAAACGTGACCAGCGTCGCACCGCCCCGCACCGCGCCGATGCCCTGCACATAGCGGCAGGTCACATCATAGCTGGTGTCCTGAACCCCGTCATTGGACAACATGCGCGCCTGATGCGGGCTCTTGTCGCGCAACGCCGCCTCGATCACATCCAGCACCGTGGGCTGGCGCAAAATGGTGGCGAAATGGCGCCCGGTGATCTGCTGTCCTAGCAGGGTATGCGCCTCGGGGTTGGCGGCGATGATGCGCTCGGTCTGATCGACCAGCAGCGCGGGCAGCGGGATTGCCGCCAGCAACCCGGAAATCAGATCGTCCTGCATGTTTTCTGCCTCCACGCGGCTGTTTTCAGTGGCGGCCACCCTGCCCTGCTTTTGTAACTAGGATACGGCAGCGGCGGCGGCAACGGCCTCGGAAAACACAGTTTTCAGCGCGTCCGGCTGTTCCAGCCCGACCGAGACCCGGAAGAACCCCTCGCTCAGACCCAGCGCGGCGCGCTCCTGCGCGCTCAGCGCCCGATGCGAAGAGGACGCCGGATGCGACAGCGTGGTGCCGACATCGCCCAAGGTCGGGGCAAAGCTCAGCCCCTCGGCGGCGCGGGTAAAGGCATTGGCGGCGGCGCGTCCGCCCATCAGTTCTAAACTCACCATGTTGCAGCCCTGTGTGCCCAGCAGCGCCACGGCGCGGGCGTGATCGGGATGATCGGCGCGCAGCGGATAGATCACCCGTTTCACCCCTGCCAGCCCGGCCAGATGATCGGCCAGCAGCACCGCCGTGGCCTGTGCCCGCTCAAAGCGCAGATCAAAGGTCAACATGCCGCGCTCGGCCAGCCAGCAATCGAACGGGCTCGGGGTCAGACCGGCGGTGACCGCGAACACCCGCAACCGCGCGTTCAGCTCTGGATCGCGCGCCGCGACATAGCCCAGCATCACGTCGGAATGCCCCGACAACAGCTTGGTCACCGAATGGATGACGATATCCGCGCCATGCTCGAACGGGCGGATCGCTTTTGGCGTGGTAAAGGTGTTGTCTACCGCCAGCAGCACGCCCTTGTCCCGGCACAATGTCGCCAAGCCATGCAGATCGGCCACCCGCAGCGTCGGGTTCGACACCACCTCGATCAGCACCAACCGGGTCTCGGGGCGGATCGCGGTGGCAACGGCCGCCACATCCGTGGGATCGGCCAGCGTGGTCGCAATGCCCAGACGCGGCAGATCCTCGCGCATCATCCGCAGCGACCGGCCGTACAACTGGTTGCCGCCGACCACGTGATCGCCCGCGGTCAACAGCCCCAACAGAACCGCGCTGACCGCGCCCATGCCCGAGCCGGTCAGAACGCCGCCCTCGGTCCCCTCCATCGCGTCGAGCCGTTGTGCGACCACATCGGCATTGGGATGCCCTTCGCGCGAATAGGTATAGCCATGCACGCGCCCCTCGTATTGGTCATCCAAGGCGTCGGGCGTGTCGCTGGCATAGACCACTGAAGGGCTCAGCGGCGTGACGACCGGGGTGCTGGCGCTGGCGGGCAGCGGATAGGGGCGCACCAGAGATCCCTTGGAATTGCGTGTCATTCGATCGCCTTCAACTCGTCGCGGTAGCGGCGCATGTTGTCCTGATAGTGTAGCGTGCCCGCGTGCATCCGTTCGGCATGGGCCTCGCTGATTTCACGCACCACCTTGCCGGGGCTGCCCATGACCAGCGAATTGTCGGGGATTTCCTTATTTTCCGTCACCAGCGCCCCTGCCCCGATCAGGCAGTTCTTGCCGATCTTGGCGCCGTTCAGCACCGTCGCGCCCATGCCCACCAGCGTACCGTCGCCAATGGTGCAGCCATGCAGCATCACCTTGTGGCCGATGGTGCAATCCGTGCCGATGGTGAGCGGATAGCCCGCATCCACATGCATCACGCAATCTTCCTGCACGTTGGAGCCTGTGCCGATGCGGATTTCCTCGTGATCGGCGCGCAGGGTGCAGCCGAACCAGACCGACGAACCCGGCTCCATCACCACCTTGCCGATCAGGTTGGCATCGGGGGCAACCCAAGTATCGGCGTCGATCTGCGGTTTGTGCGGGCCCAGGGCATAGATGGTCATGACAATTCCTCGAATTCGGCCTGCAACGCGCGCACATGCGCCAGAAGGCTGGGTTGTTGCGTGCGGCGCAGACGGGTGGCGGTGACGATGCTTTTCAGATTTTCCTCGGTCCGATCGAGGTCATCATTGATCAGCACGAAATCATAATAGCCCCAGTGGCTGATTTCGGCCCAGCTTTTCTCCATCCGAGCACCGATGGTTTCCTCGCTGTCGGTGCCGCGTTCGATCAAGCGGCGGCGCAGCTCGGGGATCGAGGGCGGCAGCAGAAAGATCGACAGCGCGTGCTGCGCCAGATCCGAATTGCGGATCTGCACCTCGCCCTGCCAGTCGACGTCGAACAGAACGTCCTCACCGGAATTTATCGCCTCCTGCACCGGGGTCTTGGGCGAGCCGTAATAGTTGCCGAACACATGCGCGTGTTCCAGCATCTCGCCCTCGTTCACCATCCGCTTGAACGACTCTTCGGACAGGAAATAGTAATCCTTGCCGTCGACCTCTCCCGCGCGCGGCTTGCGCGTGGTGGCCGAGACCGAAAACCGGATCGACGGGTCCCAAGCGCGCAGCCGTTTCGCCAGCGTCGATTTCCCCGCACCCGAGGGCGAGGACAGGATGATCAGTAGTCCGCGGCGTTTGCTCATGTCATGTTCCTTTCCCGATCATTCCACATTCTGCACCTGTTCGCGCATCTGGTCGATCACCGCCTTCAGGTCCAGCCCGACCTTGGTCAGGTCCACGTTCTGCGACTTGGAGCACAGGGTATTGGCCTCGCGGTTGAACTCCTGCATCAGGAAATCCAGCTTGCGCCCGACCGCGCCGCCGGCCGCGACAAGATCGCGCGCGGCCCCGACATGGGCGCGCAGGCGGTCCAGCTCTTCGGTGACGTCCGATTTCACAGCGATCATCGCCAGTTCCTGCGCCACCCGCTCGGGATCGGCGCCTTCGGTATTGTCCAGCACACGGGCCAGATTGGTGTGCATCGTTTCGGCCATGGCCGCCTTGCGCGCCTCGGCCAGATCGCTCGCCGCCGTGACCAGCGTGCTCAGCTGCTCCAGTTGCCCGCGCAGCACCAGCTCCAGCGCGCGGCCCTCGGCTTGCCGCATTTCCAGAAACGCGGCGGTCAGCGGGGCCAGTTCGGCGCAAAGCTGCTTGACCAGCGCGGCGTTGTCACCCTCCTCCGCGGCAGGTTCCATCATGCCGCGCAGCCCCAGCAGATCGCTGGCTTTCGACGGAGCCAAGGACACCCCGCGCGCCATTGCTTCGGCCTCGATCTGCGACAGCGCTTCCAGCGCTGCCGACAGCACATGGGGGTTCAGCGCCGCGCCACTGCTGGCATCACTTCGGGTCAGGCGCAGCGACAGGGTGACATTGCCCCGCGTCACCGCCTTGGCCAGTTCGATGCGTAACGCCGCCTCCAGCCCCTCCAGCCAGTCGGGCACCCGCAACCGCAGATCCAGCCCCTTGGCGTTGACGCTGCGCAGCTCCCAGCCCCAGGAATAGATCCCACGCTCGCCCTTGGCCGAGGCAAATCCGGTCATTGATCTGATCATACGCTGGGTGCTCCGTTTCCGCATTTCGCCGTCTCGGGGCGCAGGTAAAGGCAATGCGCCGGTCAGGGCAAGCCCCCGGCGATCGCTCGCCTGCCGGGGTGTCGTTAACCAGAGATTAAGGAAACGCTCCAAATTCGAGCAGAATTGTGGCAAGTTAACGGCAGGGTAACCAATCCCGCGGAAGTTTGGCAAAGCGTCGCGCGCGCCTGAGCATAGGGGCGGCGATATGGTCAGGACCCGATCGGTGATCGGGCCCGCGACAGCAGATGCAGGGTATCAGGTCGGGTGTAGGGTATGAGTGAGGACGCCAGCATGCAGCAAAGCCAGAGCGGAGAGAATAAGGTCGTCGTGCTTGATCGGTTCCGCAGCGGTCGCAGCCTGTCACCGCTGCGCCAGGCCGAGGCCTATTGGCTGGCGCTCTGCGGGGAAACCGGGGTGCCGCGCCGCAGCCAGATCGACCCACGCGCGCTGGGCAACATCCTTGAGCACAGCTTTATCCTTGAACGGGTGTCGCGCCGCGCTGCCCGGTTCCGCCTTGCCGGCGATCACCTGAGCGATCTGGCCGGGATGGACCTGCGCGGCATTCCTTTCACCGCGCTGTTCGCGGACGAGGCGCGGGCCGAGGCCGGTGCGATCCTGCAACGGGTCTTCACCGCACCGGCGGTGGCCGAACTGCGGTTGCAGACTCCACTGTCGGCGCGCGTCCCTGCTCTCGAGGCGCGGATGCTGCTTTTGCCATTGGCGACGGAAGATGGCGATGTCGCGCGTGCGCTCGGTGTGCTGATCGCCGACAGGACGCTGCGCGCGCCACCGGTCCGCTTTGACATTGCCAACCGCCTGCTGCGCCCGGTCGCAACCGCGACACAGCCCCCCGCGCAAGCCCTCGTTCAAGAAATAGACCCCGCACAGGCAGAACACCCGCGAAAGCCCTTGACGCGCGCATTCACAGCCGCGCCCCCGCCCGCAGACGGTTTTGCCGAGGCCAGCACAAGGCTAGAGGGCCAGCCGCCGCATCTGCGGCTGATCAAATAGGCGCAGACTGTCGAGAGTAGCGCGAAAAGGAAATGTGGAATTTGAAGCCGCGCGCCCGGCTGCCCCGGGCGCGCGGTTCATTTTGCCTTAGCTGGCGGCGCGTTCGACCCGCTGGGCACGTAGCGCGCTCAACTCTTCCGCGACGAGAAAGGCCAGCTCCAGCGATTGGCTGGCATTCAGGCGCGGATCGCAGGCGGTGTGATAGCGATCCGACAGGTTTGCCTCGCTGACCGCGCGCACGCCACCGGTGCATTCGGTCACATCCTGACCGGTCATCTCGAAATGCACCCCGCCCGGCACCGTACCCTCGGCCGCGTGCACGGCAAAGAATTCGCGGACCTCGCGCAGCACCAGTTCGAACGGGCGGGTCTTGAACCCGGTCGAGGATTTGACCGTGTTGCCATGCATCGGGTCGCAGACCCAGACCACATTGGCCCCCTCTTCGCGCACGGCCTTGATCAGGCGCGGCAGATGCTCGCCCACATTTCCGGCCCCGAACCGCGCGATCAGGGTCAGCCGCCCGGCTTCGTTGCCGGGGTTCAGCTTGGCCATCAGCAGCTTGAGATCCTCGGCCGTCATGCTCGGCCCGCATTTCAGCCCGATCGGGTTCAGCACACCGCGACAGAACTCCACATGCGCGCCATCGGGCTGGCGTGTACGGTCGCCGATCCAGATCAGATGACCCGAGCCCGCAAGCCATTTGCCAGAGGTGGAATCAAGCCGCGTCAGCGCCTCTTCGTATTCCAACAGCAGCGCCTCGTGGCTGGTATAGAAATCCACCGTCTGCAGGGTATGCGCGGTGTCGTTCTTGACCCCGGCCGCCTTCATGAAATCCAGCGTGTCTGTGATTCGGCTCGCCATCTCGCGATAGCGTTCGGATTTCTCGCCCTCGGTGAAGCTCAACGTCCAGCTGTGCACCTGATTCACATCGGCATAGCCGCCGGTGGAAAAGGCGCGCAGCAGGTTCAGCGTGGCGGCGGACTGGGTATAGGCCTGCAACATGCGGGCCGGGTCCGGAATGCGCGCCTCGGGGGTGAAGGCAAGATCGTTGACGATATCGCCGCGATAGCTGGGCAACTCAACGCCATCCACCACCTCGGTCGGGGCGCTGCGCGGTTTGGCGAACTGGCCCGCCATCCGTCCCACCTTGATCACCGGCACCTTGGCGCCATAGGTCAGCACCATCGCCATCTGCAACATCACCTTGAAGGTGTCGCGGATGCTGTCGGCGCTGAACTGCTCAAAGCTTTCGGCACAATCGCCGCCCTGCAACAAGAACGCCTCACCGCGCGACGCGGCGCCCAATTCCTGCTTCAGACGGCGTGCTTCGCCGGCAAAGACCAGCGGCGGATATTTGGCAAGCTGACCCTCGACCGCAGTCAGGGCCGCGCTGTCAGTGTAATCGGGCATCTGCACGCGCTGCATGGCGCGCCAGTCCGATTTGCTCCAGTCCGTCATTGTTTCTTCTCCGCTTGGCGTATCAGGGGGTCTGTATACAAAAGCCAGAGGATAGAGGCCATATCCCATTTGCGGCACTTGACGCCGCAAATAACCTCTGAGCAAGCTGTGGATCACGTTCGCATCGACACTGGATTCGGCGCGGATCTGGTTCGGAAAGGCCTCCGATGGAAGATCAACACGAAGTTGTCGCAGCAGATCAGCCGGTGGGCCGTCCCCGTCGCTTTGTCTTTGTTCTGCTCCACAATTTCACTTTGCTCTGCTTCGCCTCGGCGGTTGAAAGCCTGCGCATCGCCAACCGGATGTCGGGGCAGGAGTTGTATACTTGGCGCCTGATCGGCGAGGGCGGCGAAGAGATGACCTGTTCGTCGGGCACCACCTTCAAGCTTGACGGCGGGCTGGATGATTTGCAGCGCGACGATACCGTTCTGCTCTGTGGCGGGATCGAGGTTCAGAACGCCACCACCAAAAAGCTGCTGTCCTGGCTGCGGCGCGAGGCGCGCAAGGGGGTGACCATTGGCGGGTTGTGCACGGCAGGATACGCCATGGCCCGGGCCGGGCTGCTGGACGACAAGAAGGCGACGATCCATTGGGAAAACGCCGATAGCTTCGCCGAGGAATTCGATGAGGTGCAGCTGACCAAATCGGTCTTCGTGATTGACGGCAATCGCATCACCACCGCCGGCGGCACCTCTTCGATCGACCTGATGCTGAAACTGATCGCTGATGATCATGGCGAGGATCTAGCCAACGCGGTGGCCGACCAGCTGATCTATTCCTCGATTCGCACCGATCAGGACACCCAGAGGCTTTCGGTGCCAACGCGGATTGGCGTGCGTCACCCCAAGCTGAGCCAGGTGATCCAGATGATGGAAACCAACATCGAAGAGCCGATCAGCCCGTCGATTTTGGCGCGTGACGTGGGCATGTCGACCCGCCAGCTTGAACGGTTGTTCCGCCGCTATCTGAACCGCTCGCCCAAGCGCTACTATATGGAGCTGCGGCTGCAAAAGGCGCGCAACCTGCTGATGCAGACCGACATGAGCGTGATCAACGTGGCGCTGGCCTGCGGATTTGCCTCGCCGTCGCATTTCTCGAAATGCTACCGGACGCATTACAACACCACGCCCTACCGCGAACGCGGCGCACAGGCGGCGCGGCTCTCGATCTGAACGCAAGGCTTGGGCTGCGGACGGGGGCCATCCTTGCCGGGGGCAAACCGTACAAAATCGCCGCCAAAATCCCCGTTTTCTCGCCGCGCGGCCCACCAGGGCACCCTGCGGCGAGGCACAGACAGATCCGCGCAAGGCGCAGCGCATGCCTCCGTTTGCGCTTTCGCCAACAGGCGTACGGAGTCTTCACGGATCTCGCGCATTCGCTATGCTGGAAAATTCGCGCGGCAAAACCTGGACGAGTAAACCCAGGCGGGATTCATCGCACCGTGTTACGGTCTGGCAACGTTAGTACTTTTCTTTTTATCAGAGCTTGCCTAGGGTCGGCGCAGAACTTCACCGTTCAAATATGGGAGTAATGGACATGAAAAAACTGCTTTTGGCGACAGCCCTGACTTCGTTGGGTGCGACCGCCGCACTTGCGGCGGACGATATCAAAATGGGTGTCGCGGCGGCCTTTACCGGCCCGCTCGAATCGCTTGCCCCGCCGATCGCGCAAGGTGCCGAACTGGCCATTGAAGAGGCCAACGCGTCGGGTCTGCTGCTGGGCGGTATCACCGTGACCCCGGTCCGTGCTGACACCACCTGTATCGACTCAGCTGCCGCCACCGCCGCTGTCGAGCGTCTGGTGACCGGCGACAAGGTTTCCGGCCTGATGGGGCCGATGTGCTCGGGCGCCACCACCGCAGTGCTGCAAAACGTCGCCGTGCCCAACGGTATGGTCATGATCTCGCCCTCCGCCACCTCGCCGGCGCTGACCGATATCGAGGACAACGGGTTGTTCTTCCGCACCGCCCCCTCGGATGCCCGTCAGGGCGCCGTGATGGCCCAGATCATTCTTGATCACGGCATCAAGAGCGTGGCCGTGACCTATACCAACAACGACTATGGTAAGGGGCTCTCCAGCGCCTTTGAGACCTCCTACAAAGCGGCTGGCGGCACCGTCACTTTGACCTCGGCGCATGAGGACGGCAAGGCCGACTACTCGGCCGAAGTCGGTGCGCTGGCCTCTGCTGGCGGCGACGCGCTGGTTGTCGTGGGCTATGTCGATCAGGGTGGCTCCGGCATGGTGCGGTCCGCACTGGATTCCGGCGCTTTTGACACCTTTGTGTTCCCCGACGGCATGGTCGGCAGCGCGCTGGTGGAGCGGTTCGGTTCGGAAATCGACGGCTCCTTTGGCCAGAACCCGGCCGCAGCCGGCGAAGGGCGCGGTCTGTTCAACGATATGGCGACGAAAGCCGGGTTTGACGGCACCTCCGCCTTTGCTGGCGAGGCCTATGACGGCGCGGCGCTGATGCTGCTGGCGATGCAGGCGGCTGGTTCTTCCGATCCTGCGGTCTACAAGACCAAGATCATGGATGTGGCCAACGCCCCGGGCGAGCAGATCCTGCCCGGTGAAATCGGCAAGGCGCTCAAGATCCTCGCCGATGGCGGTGATGTGGACTATGTCGGTGCCGCAGCGGTCGAGTTCATCGAGCCGGGCGAAAGCGCCGGGACCTATCGTGAGATCACCATCGAAGATGGCAAGATCAAGGTCGTCGGCTACCGTTGACGCCAACGCCCTGACGATTGATTATGACAGCCCGGCTTGATGCCGGGCTGTCTGGTAAAAAGGGCAACCGTTCCAAGTAAAGTTAGGGGAAGGTGATGATCGCCGTAGAGAATCTCCACAAACATTTCGGCGGGTTCCATGCGGTGGACGGCGCGTCGCTGGAAATCTCCGAAGGGTCCATTACCGGGCTTATCGGTCCGAACGGGGCCGGAAAAACCACGCTTTTCAATGTGATCGCCGGTGTGCTTCCGCCCACCTCTGGTCGTGTTACCATGGCGGGCGAAGACATTACCGGATTGCCCCCGCACCAGCTGTTCCACAAAGGGCTGCTGCGGACGTTCCAGATCGCGCATGAATTCAGCTCGATGAGTTGCCGGGAAAACCTGATGATGGTTCCCGCCGCGCAATCGGGCGAAACGCTGTGGAACACCTGGTTCGGGCGCAAACGCATCGCCGAGGAGGAACACGCATTGCGGGCCAAGGCCGACGAGGTGCTGGAGTTCCTGACCATCGAACATCTGGCCGACCAACAGGCGGGGCAGATCTCGGGCGGGCAGAAAAAGCTGCTGGAACTGGGCCGCACCATGATGGTAGACGCCAAAATCGTCTTTCTGGACGAGGTCGGCGCCGGGGTGAACCGCACCCTGCTGAACACGATCGGCGATGCCATCGTTCGGCTGAACAAGGAACGTGGCTATACCTTTGTGGTGATCGAACACGACATGGATTTCATCGGCCGCCTTTGCGATCCGGTGATCTGCATGGCCGAGGGCAAGGTGCTGGCCGAGGGCAGCCTGGCCGAGATCAAGGCCAATGAGCAGGTGATCGAGGCCTATCTGGGCACCGGGCTGAAGAACAAGGACAAGATCGACGCCTGACCTGCGGGTGGTCGCACAAGAAGAACCGAAACAGGAAGAACCGAAAAGAGAACGTGAAACAGCGTTCCGATGGGGGTTAGCATGATCAGACAACCGAACCTCAGGGTGTCCCGATGAGCGGCGGCTATGAAAACCGCAGCAACAAGGACGCGACCATCACCAATACGGTGGGCAAGGGCGAGTTCGACCCGCATCCCGGCACCGGGCATCCGATGGACACGGCCGAGGCCTTTCTGGTCGGCGACAGCATGACCGGTGGCTATGGCAAGGGGCCGGACATCCTGCACAAGTGCACCCTTTCGGTGAACCCGGGGGAAATCGCGGTGATCGTGGGGCCCAATGGCGCCGGCAAATCCACTGCGATGAAGGCGGTGTTCGGCATGTTGGATCTGCGTCAGGGCTCGGTCAGGCTGGATGGTGAGGATATCACCAACCTCAGCCCGCAGGACCGGGTGGTTCGGGGCATGGGGTTTGTGCCGCAGAACAACAACATCTTCACCTCGCTGACGGTCGAGGAAAACCTGGAAATGGGGGCGTTTATACGCCGCGACGATTTTCGCGAGACGCTAGCCCAGATCTATGACCTGTTCCCGATCCTCAAGGACAAGCGCCGTCAGGCCACCGGAGAGCTGTCGGGCGGCCAGCGTCAACAGGTGGCGGTGGGGCGTGCGCTGATGACCCAGCCCAAGGTCTTGATGCTGGATGAACCCACGGCTGGCGTCAGCCCGATTGTGATGGACGAGCTGTTCGACCGCATCATCGAAGTTTCGCGCACCGGGATCCCGATCCTGATGGTCGAACAGAATGCCCGTCAAGCGCTTGAGATTGCCGATCGCGGCTATGTTCTGGTGCAGGGCGCCAATGCCTATACCGGCACCGGGAAACAGCTTTTGGCCGATCCCGACGTGCGCAAGTCGTTTTTGGGAGGCTGAGCAGATGGATTTCCTGAACGCCATCGTGGCGCTGTCCAATTTCGTTCTGATCCCCGCCATCGCCTATGGCTCGCAACTGGCGCTGGGCGCGCTGGGGGTGACGCTGATTTATGGTATCCTGCGGTTTTCCAACTTTGCCCATGGCGACACCATGGCCTTTGGCTCCATGGTCACCGTTCTGGTGACCTGGTGGTTTCAGTCGATGGGGATCAGCTTTGGCCCCCTGCCCACGGCGCTGCTGGCGCTGCCCTTCGGGATTCTGGGTTGTATGGCGCTGGTGCTGATCACCGACCGGGCCGTCTATCGGTTCTACCGCGAACAGAAAGCCAAACCGGTGATCTTGGTGATCGTGTCGATGGGGGTGATGTTCATCCTGAACGGCGTTGTCCGCTTTATCATCGGGCCGGACGATCAGCGTTTTGCCGATGGCGAACGCTTCATCATTTCGGCCCGGGACTTCAAGGAAATGACCGGGTTGAGCGAGGGGCTTGCCATCAAGACCACGCAGGGCATCACCGTGGTGGTGGCCGTGGTCGCGGTGGTGCTGCTGTTCTGGTTCCTCAACCACACCCGCACCGGAAAATCGATGCGCGCCTATTCCGACAACGAGGATCTGGCGCTGCTGTCGGGCATCAACCCCGAACGCGTGGTGATGTATACGTGGCTGATCGTGGCGGCGCTGGCGACCGTGGCGGGCACGCTTTACGGCCTCGACAAAAGCTTCAAACCTTTTGTCTATTTCCAGCTTTTGCTGCCGATCTTTGCCGCGGCCATCGTCGGCGGATTGGGCAGCCCGCTGGGCGCCATTGCGGGCGGGTTCGTGATCGCCTTTTCCGAGGTGACGATCACCTATGCGTGGAAAAAGGTTCTGGTCTATCTGCTGCCTGACTCGCTGGAGCCCTCGGGGCTCGTCCAGCTTCTGAGCACCGATTACAAATTCGCGGTCAGTTTCGTGATCCTGCTGATCGTGCTGTTGTTCCGGCCCACGGGCCTGTTCCGGGGGAAATCCGTATGAGCATTGCACTCAAGAACACGCTGCTGTTTGCATTGGTCGGGGCGCTGATCCTGCTGACCGGTGTCATGCAAAGCTGGAACTCTGCCCTGTTGATCCTGAACATGGGGCTGATCTCGGCCATCATGGCGATCGGAGTCAACCTGCAATGGGGGTTTGCCGGTCTGTTCAATGTCGGCGTCATGGGCTTTGTCGCCCTTGGCGGGCTGGCGGTGGTGCTGGTGTCCGAGCCGCCGGTGACCGAAGCCTGGTCGGCCGGCGGGATGCGCATCGTGCTGGGCCTGCTGCTGGGCGCGGCCACGGTCGTGGCGGCGGTTCTGGTCAATACGCGGATGCCCGCCGGGCGTCTGCGCGTGGCGGTGATGATCGCGGTCCTGATCAGCGGGTTCTTTCTGTATCGCGGGGTGTTTGACCCCGGCGTTGACGCCGTGGAACAGGTGAACGCGGCCGCAAGCGGATTTCTCGGCGGGCTGGGTCTGCCGGTGCTGCTGGCCTGGCCGGCGGGGGGGCTGCTGGCCGCTGGTGCCGCCTGGCTGATCGGTAAGACCGCGCTGGGGCTGCGCTCGGACTATCTGGCGATTGCGACGCTGGGCATTGCCGAGATCATCATCGCGGTGATGAAGAACGAGGATTGGCTGGCGCGCGGGGTCAAGAACGTGGTCGGCCTGCCGCGCCCCCTGCCCTTTGAGATCGATCTGCAGAACGATCCCGGTTTCGTTGAAAGCGCGGTCTCTCTCGGGATCGACCCGGTGACCGCCTCGACGCTCTATGTCAAACTGGGTTATTCGGTGCTGTTTCTGGTGGTGCTTCTGGTGGTGCTGTGGATGGCGCAAATGGCGCTGAAAAGCCCTTGGGGTCGGATGATGCGCGCGATCCGCGACAATGAGGTCGCGGCCGAGGCAATGGGCAAGGATGTCACCCGCCGCCACCTTCATGTCTTTGTTCTGGGTTCGGCCATCTGCGGCATCGCTGGTGCCATGATGACCACGCTGGATGGGCAGTTGACGCCGGGCAGCTATCAGCCGCTGCGTTTTACCTTCTTGATCTGGGTGATGGTGATCGTCGGCGGGTCTGGCAACAATCTGGGCGCGGTGCTGGGCGGGTTCCTGATCTGGCTGCTTTGGGTTCAGGTCGAACCGATCGGGCTGTTCCTGATGCAGGTGATGACCTCGGGCATGGCCGAAGACAGCGCGTTGCGGATCCATATGCTGAACAGCGCGGCGCATATGCGCCTGTTCACCATGGGGCTGATCCTGCTTCTGGTGCTGCGGTTCAGCCCGCGCGGGTTGATCCCTGAAAAATAGCGGGCGCGGCTGACGCGACCGGAAAACTGCACTTGCGGCGCCCGTTCGGACGGGCGCCGTTTTTTATCGCCTAGCGACCTTTGAAGAAACTGCCAAGGATCCCGCGCACGATGCGCCGCCCGGTGGTGCCCTTGAGTTCCTTGATCACCGCCGAGGAAAACGCCGATCCGAAGGTGTCTGTCTGGCGCCGCTGCGGTTTCGCGGTGGAGCGCCCCACCCGGCTGCCGGAATAGCGGCGCGCGGCGTTGTATTCGCGCGCCATCGGGGAGGATGTTGCCTCGGCCTGCTCTTCGGCCTCGACTGCCGCCTGTGCTGCTTTGTCCGCGCGCGCGGCAAGGATTTCATAGGCCGAGCGGCGGTCGAGCGTGGTGTCGTATTTCTCCGCCAGCCCCGAGGTCGCCATCACCGCGGCGCGCTCCTGTGGCGTGATCGGGCCCAGATGCGACGATGGCGGGCGGATCAAGGTGCGTTCAACCACCCCCGGCGCGCCCTTGGCTTGCAACATTGAGGTCACCGCCTCGCCGACGCCGACGTCGCGGATGGCCTCCTCGGTCGAAAACCTTGGATTCTCGCGATAGGTCTCGGCCGCCATCCGCAGGTTCTTGCGGTCGCGCGCGGTGAAGGCGCGCAGCGCGTGCTGAACGCGGTTGCCAAGCTGGCCGAGAATATCCTCGGGGATGTCCGAAGGATGCTGGGAGACGAAATAAACCCCGACGCCCTTGGATCGGATCAGGCGGGCCACCTGCTCGACCTTGTCGACCAGCGCCTTGGGGGCATCGTCAAACAGCAGATGCGCCTCGTCAAAGAAAAACACCAGCTTGGGTTTGTCGGGATCGCCCACCTCGGGCAGTTCCTCGAACAGCTCGCTGAGCAGCCAGAGTAGGCAGGTGGCATAGAGGCCGGGTGAGGCCATCAACTTGTCGGCAGCGAGGATATTAACCATGCCGCGCCCCTGCGCATCGGTGCGCATCAGGTCGGCAAGCTCCAGCGCGGGTTCGCCAAAGAAATGCGCCGCGCCCTGATTTTCGATCACCAGCAGCCGGCGCTGGATCGCACCCACCGACGAGACCGAGACATTGCCATAGCGCAGCGACAGCGTGGCGCGGTTCTCGCCAATCCAGCTCAGCAGCGCCTGCAGATCCTTGAGATCGAGCAGCGGCAGCCCCTCTTCATCGGACAAGCGAAACGCGATGTTGAGGATGCCCTCCTGCGCCTCGCTCAGGTCGAGCAGGCGGGACAGCAGCAGCGGTCCCATCTCTGCGACAGTTGTGCGCAGCGGGTGACCCTGTTCGCCGAAGATGTCCCAAAAGGTGACCGGGCTGGCACCATAGGTATAGCCGTCGAACCCGATGGTTTCGGCGCGCGCGGTAAAGGCGTCGTGCAGCTTGAAGCTTTCGGATCCGGGTTTGGCCAGACCCGAGAGATCGCCCTTGACGTCTGACAGCACGACCGGGACCCCGGCGTTCGAAAACCCCTCGGCCAGGATTTGCAGCGTCACGGTCTTGCCGGTGCCGGTGGCCCCCGCGATCAGCCCGTGCCGGTTGGCATATTTCAGAGCCAGCCCCTGTTTGCTGCCGTAATCAGGGCCACCACCGCCCAGAAAGACCTTGTCGTCCATGTCTGTCATCTCGGGTCATCCCGTTTTTGGGCCCAATCATCTTGGCCATACTTCGTTAATACTTATCTGGAATAGTGGTTTCTGCCCGGCGCGGCAACGCGGCGCCTGGGGCATTTTTCCCTCCCTGTCGCGGGGATCGCGCGGTTCCGGCGCGGCCCTTTCACTTCAGATTTCGGAAAATCGCACACAGAACAGGCAGTCATATCGCGGCAAGGCAATGTTTTCACCTTTGCTGTTGACCGAATCCAGCCCCTTTCGTAACTTGATCTTCATAAATAAGTCGGCCTGTCCGACGGGGAGAAACAAAATTACGGAAGGGGGCCGGCTCGGCCCCCTTTTTCGTGTCTTCTACTGCTGGAAAAACGCTGGGATCGGAACATTTCCGCGCGCGGCGAGCAAAGGCCACTGACAGCGATCCGGCACCGTGATAAAGCAGCGCCAGCCTGCCATTATGGAAACGGGATTCACATGTTCAAGACACTGACCACTTTCTCCGCCATCGCCCTGGCGGCGCTGACCCTCCCCGCGGTCGCGCAGGAAACCGAAACAGAACAGCCCTCGGGCGAGCAACAGCTCGATCTGGGAACGCCCGCTGATACGAGCCCGAAGCTCGGTGAACGCTATTCCAAGGAAAAAGTCGGCGACTGGGATCTGGCCTGCATCAAGACCGAAAATGAAACCGACCCATGCTCGCTGTTGCAGATCCTGAACGACGAGAAGGGCAACCCGATGGCCGAATTCTCGTTGTTCCGCATCAAGGGCGAGGGCCAGGCGGTGGCTGGCGCGACCGTGATCGTGCCGCTGGAAACCCTGCTGCCAGCGCAGCTGACCCTGTCGGTCGATGGCGCCCCGGGCAAACGGTATGGATATTCCTTCTGCAATCCCTATGGCTGCGTGGCGCAGATCGGTCTGACCAAAGAGGATATCGCTGCCTTCAAGGGTGGCAGCGCAGCAACGCTGGCCTTGGTGCCGGCCCCGGCCCCCGATCAACTGGTGACGCTGAAGCTATCTCTGAAAGGCTTTACCGCCGGTTATGACAAGGTCGACGTGGTCGAAAACCGCTGATCCTACGCGACACGCGGGACATTGAGATCATGAAAACGCCGGGCATTTGGCCCGGCGTTTTTGCGTTCTGCGACATGTTTGGCGGCCTGCTCGGCTGCTGCGTTCGCGGGCTTAAACCCGGCGCAGCGCCAGCACCGCGTTGAGGCCACCAAAGGCAAAGGCGTTGCTCAGCGCCACCTCGACCTTTGCCTCGCGCGCCACATTCGGCACCACGTCGAGCGCGCATTCGGGGTCCGGTTCCTGATACCCGATAGTGGGCGCGATCACGCCGTCCCGCAACGCCATGATACAGGCCAAAAGCTCCACCGCACCGGTGCCGCCTATCAGATGGCCATGCATGGATTTGGTCGACGAGATCATCAAATCATCCGCATGCGGTCCGAATACATCAGCGACGGCGGCGCATTCGGTCTTGTCATTGGCGGCCGTGCCGGTGCCATGGGCGTTGATATAGCCCACGCAATCGCCATTGATCCCTGCATCTGCCAACGCCCCTGCCATCGCTCGCGCCGCCCCCTGTTTCGAGGGCATCACGATATCCGAAGCATCGGAGGTCATGGCAAAGCCCGCCACCTCGCACAGGATCTCGGCACCGCGCTTGCGTGCGTGTTCATATTCCTCGAACACGAACACACCGGCACCCTCGCCCTGAACCATGCCGTTTCGGTTGGCGCTGAACGGGCGGCAGGCATCCTTGGACATCACCCGCAGCCCTTCCCATGCCTTGACGCCGCCGAAACACAGCATGGATTCCGAGCCCCCGGTGAGCATCGCCGGTGCCGCGCCAGAGCGCACCATCTGGAACGCCAGCGACATCGCGTGGTTCGACGAGGCACAGGCGGTGGACACGGTAAAGGACGGCCCCTTGAGATTGTATTGCATCGAGACGTGGCTTGCGGCGGCGTTGTTCATCAGCTTGGGCACGACAAAGGGATGCACCCGGTTCTTGCCGTCCTCATAAACGGAGCGGTAATTGTCGTCCCATGTCGAGACGCCACCACCGGCAGTGCCCAGAACCACACCGGCGCGCGCCGACAACTCGCCATGAAATTCCAACCCGGCCTGCGCCACCGCCTCTTCGGCGGCGGTCAGGGTGAATTGGGTGAAGCGGTCATACAGGGACATCTGCTGACGGTTGAACCGCCCTTCGGCTTCGAAATTGCGCACCTGTCCACCGATCTGGATCGCCAGCCGCTCGACGTCGCGAAACTCCAACTGACCGATGCCGCAGCGGCCTTCGCGCATCGCGTCCAATGTTTCGGGAACCGTATGACCAAGGGCGTTGATCGTGCCAGCCCCGGTGATGACAACGCGTTTCATATGATCAGGCCCGTTCCGGCTGTGTCAGGATTGTTCGGCAATCAGTTTTTCGATCCCGGCGATGATCGCGCCGACATGGGAGATGTCGAAATCGCTTTCCTTGGGGTCGTTGGCATTGAAGGGGATCGAGATGTCGAATTCCTCTTCAATGGCAAAGATGCTCTCGACCAGCCCCAGACTGTCGATGCCCAGATCCTCCAACGTGCTGTCGGGCGTCACGTCGGAGGGGGACAAAACAGCCTGTTCGGCGATGATGGCAATAACCTTGTCGCGCGTGCTCATAGGGGCCTCTGATCTGCTGCGGTGGCGCTGATTTACTCGCTCGAACCCAGTTTGGAAACAGCCTTTTTCAGGGCTGCGACATCGCGCAGGAGGCGTGGCAAACGGCGCTGTGCCTTGTAGATTTCGGTCTGCGTTTCCATCTTGACCGCGGGATATCCCATCAGTACCCGACCGGCGGGCGCATTCGACAGGATCTTGGTTCCGCCCGCGGCGATCACACCGTCGCCGATAAAGACATTGTCGACGACGCCGCACTGACCACCCAGCACGACATTGTTGCCGATCTCGACCGAGCCAGAGATGCCAGTCTGACCCGCGAACAGGCAATCATGCCCGGTGCGCACGTTGTGGCCGAGATGAACCAGATTGTCGATTTTGCAGCCATCGCCGATCTGGGTGGCGCGGATGGTCCCGCTGTCGATGGTGGCATTCGCCCCGATCTCGACGTCGTCGCCGATGCGCACCGCGCCCAGCGAATGAATCCGCAGCCAGTTCTGCGCCTTTGCGCCGCCCTGATCGCCCATCGTCTTGCGCACGTTCTCTGCGCCCGACACCTCGGGCGTGACAAAGGAAAACCCGTCCGAGCCGATCCGCGCGCCCGGCTGCGCGATAAAGCGGTCGCCGATATGAACCCGCGCCCCGATGCTGACCATTTCGCGTAGAAAGGCCGCCTCGCCCAGCACCGTGTCCGTGCCCACATAGCAATGCGGCCCGATCACCGAACCGGCGCCGATCTTTGCCCCGGCGCCGATCACCGTCAGCGGGCCGACACAGACCCCCTCGCCCAGCTCTGCGCTGGGGTCGATCACGGCCGAGGGGTGGATGCCGGGGCCATAGCCCTGACCGGGGTCCATCATCCGGGTCAGCCCGGCCATCGCCATGCGCGGACGCGGCGCGAGGATGGCGGCGCGCAGCCCCAACGCCTGCCAATCCGCATCCGGCCAGACCATTGCGGCGCGGGCCTGTCCCTGGCTGAGCGCCTCGGCGTATTTCGGCGACATCGCCAGGGCCAGATCGTCAGGCCCGGCGCTGCCGGGTTCGGCGGCACGGCGGATCTGTAAAGACACGTCGCCCCGGGCTTCGGTGCCCAGGGCGCGTGCGATCTCTTCGATGGTATAGGTCATTGCGGGTCCTGCGAACTGGTCTACTCTGGACCCGTGCTTACCCCTGAACCGAGCCCAGGGCCACCCCGGCGTGATTGAGCGCATCCCAGATCTTGGCATCGCGCCCATAGATGTCGCGGCGGAATTCTGCCCGGCCCTGCTCGTTGGTAAAGGCAGTGCGATAGATGATGTGCACCGGCAGTGGCGTTTCCAGTTTGACCTTGGTTTCCACGCCGGTCTTCAGGATCGACTGGAACAGGCCCCGCGGATCGTCGCTTTGCGCGGCGAGCAGGGCATAGGCGAACTCGAACGGTTCCTGCAGCCGGATGCAGCCGTGGGAGAACGCCCGCACTTCGCGGTTGAACAGGCTTTTCTGCGGCGTGTCATGCAGGTAGATATTATAGCGGTTGGGGAACATGAATTTCACCAGACCCAGCGCGTTGCGCGACGACGGCGGCTGGCGCATGTCGAACGGGAAGGAGTTCCCTGTGTATTTCGAGAAATCGGCATTGGCCCTGTTCACCCGGCGGCCACGGCTGTCAGTGATGATCAGATGGCCGGCCGCGCCGGGGTTGTTGCGCAGCTTGGGCAGGTATTCCTTGACGATGATCGAGCGCGGTATGTGCCAGCTCGGGTTGATGATCATGTGCTCCATCTCGTCAGAGAATTCCGGGCTACGCCGGTCCGGCACGTTTTGCCCCACCACCGAGCGCGTCTCGAAGGTGACGCGGCCATGGTCGATGATCTTGGCAGAGAAATCGGTCTGGTTCACCCAGATGTGGCGTTCGCCGCGATCGCGGTTCATCCAGCGTTCGCGCTCCATCGCCACGATCACCGATTTCAGCCGTTCTTGCACCGGTTTGTTGATCTCGCTCAGGGTGCCGGCGCCAGCGACGCCATCGGCCAGCAGCCCGTGGGCGTGTTGGAATTTCCGCACCGCCTGTTCCAACGCCTTGTCATAGGTGCGCGTCGCGCTGCGCGCGAGATAGCCCATCGCAACCAGACGGTCGCGCAGGGCAATCACTGCCGTTCCGGTATCGCCGGGTTCCAGTTTGCTGCCCGGCACGGTGGGGGCCCAGCCGCCGCGGGCGATCAGATGTTCATAGCGCAGCTTTTCTTTCATCAGCGCGCGATACTCGGCCGTCACCGGCGGCAGCGCCCGCAAATAGGCCTGCGGCGCACTGTCGGCAAATTCGGTCAGATAGGCGGTCCGGTCATGCAGCGGCACCTCGCGCTTGATCCCGTCGTCAATCTTGGACGGGGTCAGCAAGCCAGTCTGCACGTCCTTGGCATAGGTCACAAAGGCGCGGCTCATCGCGACCTCGACCTCGCCCAGATCGCGGGTGGTGCGCACGGCGGCCATGCGCGCCTTGAGCGCCGCGACGCCATATCGTGCATCGGGAAGCCCATGCACCGAGACCCCTGACAGCGCGTCGAGCAGCGCCGCGCGTCGGGCGCGGGCCATCTCCCCTTCTGCGGTCCAGATCGGCTGGTAGTCGCGTTGGCGATAGAAGGCCGCGATGCTGTCATCATCCGCCGCAGCCGCAGCGACCGCCTGTTTGAAGGCGGTGACTTGTGCCTGCGCAGGGGCAGTAACGGAAAACGTCAGACCCAGTGCGCAGGCGGCCGCCAACAGTGTGGCGCGGAGCGGAAACCGGAGTGTCATTGTCATTTTGGCGTCCCTGATCACGTCGGAAAAATGTGTCTTTGCAATGGTTACATCCTCACTGTCCCTGCAGCGATGTACAATGTCCATTCACAATTCCTCTATTGGGGATTCTCTCGCGTCGGTGCGGCGTGGAGGCACCTCTACCAGTAGTGGGCCGGATGGAATTGTGGAATTTTGGGGCGAAATTCCCCCTTTTGCGCAAAAAATTGCCGAAAATCGGGTGCATGACAGGGTTGAAATATTCCGTGCTTGGCAGTCGAATCGTCTTATGGCATGCAGTCTGCATCTGGGGATGGATCAAAATCGTGCGCATAACATTGCGCACTGGCAGGACGAAATTAGCGTACGGGACAACGCAGACCTATGGCAGATACAAACGGATCGGGAATTTCCCGGCGCTTTCTTTTGGGCGCATTCGCGGCAACCGCACTCGTGGCAGCCCCAACATATTCCAGCGCAGCTGGTTTTCTTCGTGGCAGCGGTGATATCCGCCGGCTGCGAATGTATTCGGGCCGCACCGGTGAGCGGCTTGACATGATCTACTGGATCGACGGCGACTACATCAAGGACGCGGTCAAGGAGATCAACCACTTCATGCGCGACTGGCGCACGGACCAGATCAAAACTATTGACCTGCGCACACTCGATATCATGGCAGCCTCGCATAACCTGCTTGATGTCAGCGAACCCTATCTGATGCTGTCGGGCTATCGCAGCCCGCAAACCAACGCGATGCTGCGCAGCCGGTCGCGCGGGGTTGCCAAGAATTCTCTGCACATGAAGGGTCAGGCCGCCGACCTGCGTCTGGCAACGCGGAGCGTCAACCAGATGGCCAAGGCGGCAGTGGCCTGTCATGGCGGCGGTGTCGGGCGCTATTCGCGGTCGAATTTCGTCCATATGGATTGCGGCGTGGTGCGGACCTGGGGCGCCTGATCCCCTTTCGCAATTTACGTCTGTTCCGATGAACTGCCCCCGCCGTCACGCGGGGGCTTTTTCATATTCGCTCTCCGCGATGGCGTGACGCAGCCGCCGTTTCCGACGCTGCCCTTTACGGGACTGTCCACCACATCGTAAAGAGTGGCGGGCGCCGTGCCCTTGCCGACGACACCAGCAGACAGGACGCTTGCCAGATGATTGCGATCCGCACCTTGATCTCCCGCCTCTGTGTTGTGGCCTGCGCCACACCCGCCGTCGCGCAAGACGGCGCAATCAAGGCAAGCGCGCCGCTGTTTGGCGCACCGGTTGATGCCCCTGCCGCCCCCGCAACCGTCCCCGCAACGGCCCTAGAGGCGATCCCGTTGCCGCAGTTTCTGGTCGATGGCGGGCCGGTGATCTGGGCGATTTCCGCGCTGTCGATCGTCACCCTTGCCATCATTTTGTGGAAGACCTGGGGTCTGGCCCGCGCCGGGGCTTGGCGCAAGGGCCATGCGCGCGAGGCTGTGGCCGCCTATGAACGTGGCGATTTTGCCACCGCCGAGCAGATCCTGACCCAAGGCGGCGGGCCGCGCTCGACCGTGGTGCGCGCCGCCGTAAACGGACGTGCCACCAAGCCCGATGCCCTTGCGCGCGAGGATACCCTGCGCGTGGCCCGCAATGAACTGGCCGAGGCCGCCACCGGTCTGCGGGCCTTGGAACTGATCGCCACCATCGCGCCACTGCTGGGGCTGCTTGGCACAGTTCTGGGCATGATCGCGGCGTTTCAGGCGTTGCAGGACAGCGGCGCGCGCGCCGATCCCGGGCAGCTTGCCGGCGGCATATGGGAGGCGCTGCTGACCACCGCCGCAGGCATGGCCGTGGCGATCCCGGCCTCGGCCGCCCTGACATGGTTCGAGGCGGTGATCGATCGGATGCGCCGGGATATCGAGGATGCGGTGACGCGGATCTTTGTGGCCCGCCCGCCCGAGGCGGCCGCCGATCTGGCACGGGCCGCCGAATAACCATGCAAGAGCTGGCCCCGCCCCGAAGATCCAGGCGCCCCAGTCTGACGCCGATGATCGACGTCGTCTTTCTGTTGCTGGTCTTCTTCATGCTGGCTTCGCGCTTTGGCGTCGAACAGGTGATACCGCTGCCGCTTGTCGGCGGCGGTGACAGCTATTCCGGCCCGCCGCGTCTGGTGGACATCGGTGCCGACGGGCTGCGCCTGAACGGGCGAGACGTTGCGCTTGACGGATTGATCGCGGCACTGGCCCCTTTGATGGATACGCCCGAGGACACCATCGTGCTGCGTGGCGGCGCGGGGGCGTCATTGCAGGATGTGGTGTCGGTCGCCGACCGGTTGCGCGCGGTGGGCTATTCCACCCTTGTTCTGGTGGAATAGCCGATGCTGCTTGCCCCCCCACGCCGCAGCCCGCCCCGTGAATCGGTTGTTCCGATGATCAACGTGGTGTTTCTGCTGCTGGTGTTTTTTCTGATGACATCGCAGATCGCGCCGCCCGACCCGGTCGAGGTCGCACCGCCAATCTCGGTCGGGGGGGCACCCGTCGATCATGGCACGCGTCTGTTCGTCGGGGCGGACGGCATCGCGCGCTTGGACGGGATCAGCGGCGATGCGGCCTTGGCGGCGCTGGCCGCACGTGATCCTGACTCTGACCCCGTCATCCTGGCCGCCGATGCCGAGGTGCCCGCCGCCACCATCGCCCGGTTGATGCGGCGACTGGCCGGGCTGGGACTGACCCGGGTCGAACTGTCGGTGCAGCCGTGAGGGGCGCTCTGGCGGAAAAGGCAGTCTTTGGTTTGATCGCGGCGGGGCTGCATGTGCTGGCCTTTGCCGCGCTGCCCGGAACCGGGGCGCAAACGCAGGGGGCTGGTGGGGATGGGCGCATCACCCTGCAAGGGGCATCGCCGCAGATCGAGGCAATGGTCGCCGCCTGGACTGCCCCGCCTGAAACGGCGCAGCCGGTTACGTTGGCGCAACCTGCCCCACCCGCTTTGGAAACCGCAGAACCTGAACTGGCGGATACCGCGCCGGAACCGATCCCAACGCGCCATGTCCCGACGCAGCCTGACTGGCCCACCGCTTCCAGCCCTCCCGATGTCGCGCAACTGCCGCTGCCACGCCCGATACCGGCCCCGCCAATGGCGGATGCGCCCGCCCTGCCCGTGCCGCAACCGGACCCCTCGACGATGGACCGCCCCGAGATCGCCCCGAGATCGCCGGTCCTCTCGTCCCGCCAACGCACTGTCCCGACACCAGAAGCCCCGCCCGCGCCGGTGACGCCAAGCGCGCCGGATCTGGTCGAGGCGCGCCAGCCGCCGCCGCCCCCACCTGTACCGCCAAAACCGCGTGAGATCGCCGCCCCCAATCCCGCCCAACAGGCGTCAGCGGCGGTGCAATCGCAACAGGCGGCCGGGCAAGGTGGTGGATCGCAGGCCGGAACCGGCGGCACCTCGGAACGTGCCGCGCTAAGCTCGGGCCAGCGCCGCAGCCTGATCGCCGCATGGGGCGCGCAGATCACCAACCGCATCGAACGCACCAAACGGGCGCCGCGCGGGCTGCGCAAGGGCGGGCGCGTGGTGCTGCGCCTGCAGGTCAGTCGCGCCGGGCAATTGCAGTCGGTCACGGTGCGGCAAGGCTCGGGCAATGCTGAACTGGACGCTGCCGCAATCCGCGCGGTGCGCCGCGCCAAACGCTTTCCCGCCGCGCCAGAGGGGCTGAACAAACCGGTCTACAGCTTTTCCCTGCCGGTGCGGTTCAACGACTGACCGGCGGTGGCCCCTCGCGCAGCGCCTTGTAAAGATCCGGCTCCAGATCAAGCTGCGCTTCGGCCTCTTCCAGCAGACGCTCCTCGACCCGAGGCGGGGTCAGGTCGACGCCCTGTGATAGGGTGTCCAGAATGGTCTGCATCGCCGTCACGCGGGCGTATTTCTTTTGATTGGCCGGGATCAGGTGCCACGGTGCCTGCTCGGTCGAGGTTTTCTCGAACATCTCGTTCGCGGCCTCGACGCTTTCGCTCCAATGGGCGCGGTTGCGGAAATCCTCATAGGAAAGTTTCCAGCGTTTCATCGGGTTGCGCAGCCGCTCTTCGAACCGGAGCATTTGCTCCATGGGCGAGATGTGAAAGAACAGTTTGACCACCCGCACACCGTCATCGACCAGCATCTGTTCAAAGGTGTTGATCTCGTCATAGGCGGCCCGCCAGCGCGCCTCGGGCGTCAGCGCCTCGACCCGTTCGACCAGAACCCGCCCGTACCAGGATCGGTCAAACACCGAGATCGCGCCTTCGGGTGGTAGCCGCTCCATGAACCGCAACAGATAGTGGCGTTCCTTGTAATAGTCGCGTGGGGCCCCGATGGGCCAGACTTTGAACCCGCGCGGATCGAACGCCTGCGACAGACGTCGGATTGTGCCCCCCTTGCCAGCGGCGTCCCAGCCTTCAAAGAGGATCACCGCCTTGCTGCCGGTATGCAGATAGGCCTGCTGTATCAGCGAGAGCTTGGTTTGCAAGTCTCGGAGCCGATCCTCATAGGCCCCTTTCCCGATCCGCAGCGAAAGATCGACCTTGTCCAGGTGTGGTGGTTGGCTTTGTATCATGTGCGTGCCGCCTTTCGGGAGAGAGTGTTCAGGGCGCAGTCCAGCGTAAGGCCCGGGATCCCGCTTACCCGTAGCATATGCCAGGCCAGAACAAGATTGCTCGACAGCGCCGGCAGCCCGCTCTCGCGTTCCAGAGCGGCAAGGACGGGCAAGGTGTTGAGATTGGTACAAGAGATAAACAGAGCGTCGACCGGCGCGACCGGGATCAGCGCGCGGGCCGCCCGTGCCACCGACCCCGGAGTGATCCGCGCGACGCGGGCCTCTTCGGCCTCGTTGAAACTGCCAAAGATCGGGGTTTCGATCCCGTTGTGAGACAGCACCGCCCGCAACCGCTCCGAGACGGTATCGACATAGGGCGAAAGCAGAGCCAGCCGGCGCAGCCCAAGCGCACGGCAGGCCGCGACAAGGGCGCTGACCGGCTCGCTCACATGGGTGCAGCGCGCGCCTTTGCGCAGGCCGCTGGCCACACGGTCGGGGCCGATTTGCGCGGCGCCCGAGGTGCAGCCATAGCCGATCACGTCAAATGCGACCGCGCCGGGAAATAGCGCCGAGGCCTGCGGTAGTTCGTCCTCCATCTGCGCCAAGGTCTGCGGCGTCACATCCCGCCCGCTGGGGATGCGCGTTACCATCAGGTCGACCGAGTTGGGCAACAGTTCACGGAAATCCGCCTCGATCCGTTCATCGACCTGAAGCGCGACAAGGCCAAGCGTGGGACGGCTGCGCGGTTCGGTATCGAACGAAAAGACCTGCATGTCTCACCCCTCAAGAATGATAATCTCGCGCGCGGCGGGGGTGGACAGAAACTCGGCCCCCCCGGCACGGATGACGATGTTCTCTTCATGTACCATGAGGTGATCCGGCGCCAGTTCCAACCCCGGTTCCAGCGTGATCACCATGCCGGCGGCCAACACGGTCTGATCGCCGG
>JASJGL010000007.1:0-11060 GCA_033791545.1 Pseudodonghicola sp.
TGCTGGATCACATCAAACCCGATGTGGTGCACATCATGGCGGCGGGACGCATCATCAAGACCGGTGGCCCCGAACTGGCGCTGGAGGTTGAAACCAACGGCTATGCAGATATCCTGAACGAGGTGGCGTGATGGCTCTGCCCGACATGAAACAGGACCCGACCGAGGCCCGGCTGGCCCGGTTGAGCCTGCCCGAAGGCGGTTGTCTGGCCCCGGCCCGGCACGAGGCGCTGGCGCGGCTGCGCGCCATGGGCCTGCCGCAGCGGCGCGACGAATACTGGAAATTCACCCGCCCCGATGCGCTGATTCAACCCGATCCGATCTCGGCATCGGTTGGCGTGCTGGACGAGACGCCGATCTTTGATGCCATTGACCGGCTCAAGATCGTGTTCGTCGATGGCGTGTTCGACCCGGAGGCCTCTGACGACCTGACGCTGGAAGGGGTCGAGATTGACCGCATCGCCGATATCTGTGGCAAGGACATTCACTGGGCCAAGGACATCTTTGGCGTGTTGGAGGCCCGTGGCCAGACCCCGGTGGCGCGCCCGCTCGCCGCGCTTAGCACCGCCTTTGCCACCGACGGGGTCGCGATCCATGTCACTGGCAAGCCGGCCAAGCCGATCAGCCTGATCTACCGGCATGAAAACGAAACCTCCGACGTGCTGTTGCACCATGTGATCCGGGTGGATCCCGGTGCCGTGGCGACGATTCTGGAGAACGGACCGGCGGCGGCGCGCTTGAACAAGGTAACCGAGATCGAAATCGCCGATGGTGGCACATTGCACCATGTGCGGGCGCAGGGGCGCGATCACGAACGCCGGGCCGCCACCCATATGTTTACCCGCATGGGGGAAGGGTCGGTTTACAAATCCTTTACGCTGACCGTGAACGGGGTGTTGACCCGCAACGAACAGGTGGTGGAGCTGACCGGTGACAATGCGATCGCCCATGTCGCCGGGGCCTGTGTCGGAGACGGCGATTTCCACCATGACGACACCGTCTTCATCACCCATGACGCGCAGAATTGCGAAAGCCGTCAGGTGTTCAAAAAGGTACTGCGCAATGGTGCCGTGGGCGTGTTTCAGGGCAAGATTCTGGTCAAACCGGGCGCGCAAAAGACCGATGGCTATCAGATCAGCCAATCGCTGATGCTGGATGACGACAGCCAGTTTCTCGCCAAGCCCGAGCTTGAGATCTATGCCGATGATGTAGCCTGTTCGCATGGCTCCACCAGTGGTGCGATCGACGAAGAAGGGCTGTTCTATCTGCGCTCGCGCGGGGTACCCGAGAGCGAGGCCACCGACCTTTTGACAGAGGCTTTCCTTGCCGAGGCCTTGGATGAGATCGAGGACAAGACCCTGTCCGAGGATCTGCTGGTGCGGTTGCGCGACTGGCTGATCCGGCGGCGCTGATGGCTGTCATCAGGGATATCGTGGCCACCTATCGGGGGCCGGGAAAAGTGCTGCGGCGTTTGCTGGCGATGGGCCAGCGCGAAGATCGTGCGCTGGCCATCCTGATGGCGGGCTGTGCGATGGTCTTTGTCGCACAGCTGCCCCGGCTCGCCCGCGAGGCGCATCTGACCGGGCAGGAACTGAACATGTTGCTGGGGGCCAGCCTGCTGGCCTGGGTGATCATCGCGCCGTTGCTGTTTTACGGCATCGCCGCGCTGACGCATCTGTTCGCGCGCGCGCTTGGCGGCAAGGGCGACTGGTACGGGGCGCGGTTGGCGCTGTTCTGGGCGCTGCTGGCCTCGTCTCCGCTGCTCTTGTTTCACGGGTTGGTGGCGGGGTTCATCGGTGAAGGCCCCGGGTTGGATGGGGTTGGCCTCTTGTGTTTGGTCGCCTTCCTGTGGTTCTGGATTGCAGGACTGAGGCAGGCGGAGAGGACGACAGCATGAACAAGGCGCTTTGGGGTGAAATGATCGTGATGTCGATCAAGGATCCGGCCGGGATGGCCCGTCGCCTGATCGCGATGCGTCTCTCGCGTGAGGTGCTTTGGACCGGGCTGGCGCTGGCGGCGGTTGCCAATACGGTGCTTTTCTCGCTTTCCGAACTGCTGATGCCCGCGCCGGCCGGGCTGCCGCCGCTGTTTCAATCGCCTTTCATCTATTTGGCGATGGTCTCTTGCGGGCTGATCCTGACGGTTGTCATGATCTATTGGGCCGGTCGGGTTCTGGGCGGCAAGGGCACGTTGGACGATGTGGCGGCCATTGTGCTGTGGCTGCAGGTTCTGCGCGTTCTGGTGCAAACCGTGACGCTGGTTTTGTCGCTGGCGATCCCGCTGTTCGCGATGGTGCTGGCGCTGGCAGCCACGGTGCTGGGGCTGTATATCACGCTGCATTTCATTGATCAGGCGCACCGCTTCAATTCTCTGGCGCGGGCTGGCGGCACGATGATCCTGTCGATCCTGATGATGGCCATAGCCCTGTCTGTTCTGCTGGCCGTATTCGGGGGTGTTTTCTTTGGGGACGCAACGCATGTATGACGTCGAAAAGATCCGGGCCGATTTCCCGATCCTTGCGCGCGAGGTCAACGGCAAGCCGCTGACCTATCTCGACAACGGCGCTTCGGCGCAAAAGCCGCAGGTGGTGATTGATGCGGTGACGCAGGCCTATTCGATGGAATACGCCAATGTGCATCGCGGGCTGCATTTCCTGTCAAATCTGGCGACAGACAAATACGAAGCCGTGCGCGCCACCATCGCCCGCTTCCTCAATGCACCCAGCGCGGATGAGATCGTGTTCAACTCGGGCACCACCGAGGGGATCAATCTGGTCGCCTATGGCTGGGCCATGCCGCGCATGCAGGCGGGCGACGAGATCGTGTTGAGCGTGATGGAGCATCACGCCAATATCGTGCCGTGGCATTTCCTGCGCGAAAGGCAGGGGGTGGTGCTGAAATGGGTGGATACCGCCCCCGACGGCTCGCTTGATCCACAGGCGGTGATCGACGCGATCGGCCCGCGCACGAAACTCGTGGCCGTGACCCAGACGTCGAATGTGCTGGGCACCGTGGTGGACGTGAAGACGATCACCGAGGGCGCCCATGCCAAAGGTGTTCCGGTTCTGGTCGATGGCAGTCAGGGCGCGGTGCATATGCCGGTGGACGTGACCGATATCGGCTGCGATTTCTACGCCATCACCGGGCACAAGCTGTATGGTCCCTCGGGGTCGGGCGCGATCTATATCAAATCCGAGCGCATGGCCGAGATGCGCCCCTTTCTGGGCGGCGGCGACATGATCAAGGAGGTCTCGAAAGAGACCGTGATCTATAATGATCCGCCCATGAAGTTCGAGGCCGGCACCCCCGGCATCGTGCAGATCATCGGTCTGGGCGTGGCGCTGGACTATATGATGGACCTCGGCATGGAGAACATCGCGGCGCATGAGGCCGGTCTGCGCGATTATGCGCAGCAGCGGTTCGCCGGGCTCAACTGGTTGCAGGTGCAGGGCCACGCGCCCGGCAAGGCGGCGATCTTCAGCTTTACGATGGAAGGGGCGGCACATGCGCATGATATCTCGACCATCCTCGACAAGAAGGGGGTCGCGGTGCGCGCGGGTCACCATTGCGCCGGGCCCTTGATGGATCATCTGGGCGTGACGGCGACCTGTCGGGCCTCGTTCGGATTGTACAATACCAAGGCCGAAGTGGACGTTCTGATCGAGGCGCTGGAACTGGCGCATGATCTGTTCGCCTGAGTAAACTTTAGGCAGGCGTGTATTCTAAATGCGACATTCGGTGTCGCGAATGGTTATTTGCGATCTTTGCGGTTAGGTTGGGGGCAACGCAACCGACTGGGGAAACCGTATGACCGTACTCACCGAAGCCGATCAGATTTCCGAAATCGCATTCGGGTTCATGGGGTCCAAGGCGTTGTTCGCCGCATTGGGGGCAGGGGTGTTCACCCATCTCGCCGAGGGTCCGCTGAGTTGTGCGCAATTGGCCCATTGTGGCCCGCTAGACGAGGCCCGCTCCGAGACCCTGCTGACCGCGCTTGCGGGGATGGGGCTGGTCGAGAGCGAGGGGGGCAAGTTCAGGAATTCACCTGCTGCCGAGAGCTTTCTGGTCAAAGGCGCGAAATACGACTTTGGCGATTACCTGCGGCTTCAGGTCGGTCAACAGATGTACGGGCTGCTGGACCAGATCGACGACGCGTTGCAAGACAAGTTGCCCGACGACGCAACGGCGTCCTATGCCGAATGGTTCTCGGATCCTGACGAGGCCCGGCTCTATTCCGCCAGCCAGCATTCCGGGTCGCTCGGGCCGGCACGCCAGCTTGCGCGCAAGGTCGATCTGAGCAATGCGCGGCATTTGCTGGACGTCGGTGGCGGCACCGGCGCCTTTGCCATCACCCTGTGCGAGGCGTTTCCGAATCTGAGCGCGACCATCGTCGATTTCCCCAATGTCGCAACATTGGGGCGGGACTATGTTGCGCGGGTGGGGCTGTCGGACCGCATTTCCTTTGTCGAGGGCAACGCATTGGAGACCGACTGGCCGGAAGAACAGGACGTGGTCTTGATGTCTTATCTGTTCTCAGGTGTGCCGGGCGAGGCGCATGATGGGCTGCTGACCCGCGCCCGCGATCATCTTCGCCCCGGCGGGCAGTTCCTGTTGCACGATTTTGTCGTGCGCGCCGACCGCAGCGGGCCGAAACTTGCCGCGCTCTGGCAATTGCAGCACACCGCATTTACGCCGCGCGCCCGGTCTCTGGACGAGGGATGGTTGCGCAGCGCGTTGGAAACGGTCGGGTTCACCGGAATCGAGGTGGATGTCTTGATCCCCGAAATGACGATGCTGGCGACAGCGGTCAAACCGGCCTGACGGGGGGATCTGGGGGCCATGGGCCACGCTCTTGACTCGGTGCGGTCTTGTTCGGCGGGTCGACAACCGGCTGACCGGGGCAATGAGGCGGGGCGCGCGAACCAAGGGTCTACCTTGTGTTCGGCGCCAATCGCGCGCCACGCCATGAACGCCCAAGACAAGTGTCGAGAAGCAGATTTTACGATTGCGATGCCGGAGTCTTTGTCTTATACGCCCCTCCACAGGCACCTGTAGCTCAGCTGGATAGAGCGCTGCCCTCCGAAGGCAGAGGCCAGAGGTTCGAATCCTCTCAGGTGCACCATCCCCCTCTAATCACATGTTTTATTTTAAGATTTTGGGGAATCGGAAGCGATTTCCAGACGGTTTCGCATGTTCCGTTCGTGCCCCCAAATAGACCGCGCTTGCAGCGTGCCACATGCTGGCACAGCGAGGTCGCAGCGCTGTTGAGAAATCCCCCGAAAGATCCCCTCGGATAGCCCCCTCAAAAACGGGGAACTCTTCGCTGATCTCAGGAATACATAACGCAGTGACTGGGATTCAAATCTTGGGATCCGGTGAAGGCTCAACGGTTTTCGAGACCGTTTCCGGTGCAACTGGCCCGCCGCTTTGGCGCGGCCGGGCATTCGGGGCGTCCGGCGTTGGATTGCGCTGCGAAATCGAAGGATTAGGCGGCCTCGGCAATTCTCTGGCCGGAATTTTGACGGCCATCAAGATACCGAGGCCTTGGCTGTGGCACACAGGGCGGAACGCCTGGCCAGACCGGGGGAGGGACCACCGAGGGGGAGAGTGGGATGATGGACGGCAGCGGCGGCGGTCATATGCATTTGCCGCCAAAACCTGAAGCCCGAGGCGGGCGGGCTTCGTTCTGGACCTATTATCGCCTGTTCAAAAGCGACATCCTGTCAGCGCAACCGGGGCATCTTTTCCGGGCGTGGATGGCCGAGATGCGCACCCCGTTCTTCCGGTCCTACCTGTGCAACGACCGCAAACTGGTCGATCTGATCCTCAAGGACCGCCCCAAGGATTTTCCCAAGTCCGAACGTATTCGGCTGGGGCTTCGACCGCTGTTGGGAGAGGCGAGCTTCATTTCCAACGGATCGGTTTGGGAGCATCAAAGGCGCATCATTGATCCCGCCTTCGAGGGCGGACGGCTTCGCACGGTGTTTCCAGTTATGTGGGACAGTGGGGTGGCTGCGGTGAACCGTTTGAAACCGCTGGCCGATGGCACCCCGGTCGAGATCGAGGCCCATGCCAGCCATGTGACGATGGACGTGATCTTTCGCGCCATGTTCTCGGTGCCGATCGACTCCGAGATTGCGCAAGCCGCGTTCATCGCGTTCCGCGCGCATCAGGAGTCCCAGCCGATCGCCAATCTCGCCGCCGCGCTGCCGTTGCCGAAATGGATGCCGCGGTATCATTCGAAACAGACCCGCCGGACCGCCCGCACCATTCGCGGGTTGATCGCGCAACTGGTGGACGATCGCGCGCGGGCCATCGCCGAGGGTACCGCCCCCGACGACATCGCCACCAAGATCATGACCACCCCGGACCCGGAAACGGGCCAGATCTTTACGCGCAAGGAAATGATCGACCAGATCGCGATCTTCTTTCTTGCCGGGCACGAAACGACCGCCGCGGCGCTGGCTTGGGCGTTGTTCCTGCTGGCGCGCTATCCGGACTGGCAGGACAGGATCGCTGGTGAGGCGCAGGCAGAGATCGACCCGGAAAAGATCTATTTCTCGACCATGGGCCGCCTGAAACTGGCGCGGGCGGTGTTTCGCGAGGCGATGCGGCTGTACCCGCCGGTTCCGATGTTCGTCCGCGAGGCGGTCCGGGAGGAGTGTTTCCGGGGCAGGCGGGTGCGACGCGGGTCGCAGATCATCGTCAGCCCGTGGCACCTGCACCGTCACGAGCGGTTGTGGGAACGTCCGGATGAATTCGATCCCGCCCGCTTTGAAACCCCGAACGGCAAGGCCTGTCTGCGTTCGGCCTATATCCCGTTCTCGGCCGGGGCGCGGGTCTGTCCCGGGTCGGCCTTTGCCATGATCGAGGGGCCGCTGATCCTTTCGCTGTTGGTTCGCGCGTTTCGTTTTGACGAGGTTCCGGGGCGCGAGCCGATGCCGGTCGCGCATCTGACCCTGAGGGGACGCGACGGCATCCATCTTGCGATCCGGCCCAGATAACCTGCCGCACGCCGGCCAAAGATATCCAGACACGAGGAGCGTTTTGCACAGGATGACCATGACCGAACGGGAGGCGCCCCGCACCGCGCACCTTCATGCCGCGCCCTATTGGCTGACCCTGACCTTCGTTCCGCTGGTCGCTCTGGCGGTGTGGCAGGGTGGCTGGACGATCCTTTTGATCCCCTTTTACGGCTGGGTGCTGATGCCGCTGCTGGATCTGCTGCTCGGCAAAAACCTGACAAACCCCGATCCCGACACCCCGGACGCGGAGTTGTTCTGGTTCCGCCTGCTGACCTGGGTCTGGTTCCCGATCGAGATCGTCCTCGTGTTCGGAACGATATGGTATGTCACCCATGTGGGCGGATTCAGCGGGCTTGAGACCTTCGGCCTTCTGTTCGGCATCGGCGTGACCACCGGAACGGTCGGGATCGTCTATGCCCATGAGCTGTTCCACAAACCCGGCTGGATCGAGCGAAATCTCGGCGATCTTCTGCTGGCGCTGGTGTTGTACGGCCATTTCCGGACCGAGCATCTGCTGGTGCATCATGCCCATGTGGGAACGCCACGCGACACCGTCACAGCACGTTACAACGAAGGGTTCCTGAGGTTCTTTCCGCGGGTTCTTCGGCAGGGGCCGGGCTCGGCCTGGCGGGCGGAAAAGGCCAAGCTTGCGCGCGCCGGGCGGTCGCCCTGGCACGGCTCGAACCCGATCTTCAAGTATATCGGGCTTGAGGTCGGCTTCCTGTTTTTGGCTTTTGTCATCGGTGGCTGGACTGCCGTGGGGCTTTTCGCGCTGCAGGCCTTCGTGGCGGTCTGGCAGTTGGAGCTGACCAATTACGTTGAACATTATGGTCTGACCCGGAAATATCTGGGTGACGGCCGGTACGAGCGGGTGCAGCCGCATCATTCGTGGGATTCGGCGCATCGGGTGTCCGGCCTGCTTTTGATCAACCTGCAACGCCACGCCGACCATCACATGCATCCGGCGCGGCGTTATCCGCTGCTGCAGGTCTATGACGAGGAGGCGGTTCCGCGCCTGCCCACCGGGTACCCGCCGATGACCGCGATGGCGATGATTCCGCCGCTGTGGCGCAGGGTCTTCAACCCGAGGGTCCGGGCGTGGCGGCGCCGGTACTATCCCGAGATCGAGGACTGGACGCCCTACAAATCGATGGCGTTTCCGATGCCGCGTGGCGCCGGTTGAGCGCCCGGCCCATCCGCCCCCCCATTCAGAACAACGGCCACAATGACGGCCACAATGACGGCCCCAGTAACGACCGCGTTGATGGCGTGAAACCAACAGAGAAGAACGGAAAAACCGATGCGCGAAGCCAAGACAAGACCCCCGAAACTTGGGACCCTGGCGTTGATACTGATCAACAAGAAATTCTGGGGATTTCATTTGCTTGCGGTCGTGGCGATCTGTATCGCGGGGCTGCTTTACATGGGCAAGGCGACCTATGACGAGGTGCCACCGCTTGCGCGTTTCGTAACCGGGCAGGGCGAGACGGTGCTGACCCCGGCGCAAATCCATCGCGGCGAGCGTGTTTTCCATCTGCGCGGATTGATGAGCTATGGCTCGTTCTGGGGGGATGGTGCCGAACGTGGCCCCGATTTCACCGCTGATGCGCTGCATCGCACCGTCGTGGCTATGCGGGATCACTACGCGCAAGAAACCTATGGCGCGGCGTCTTTCGACGCCCTTGATGTCTATGAAGCGGGGGCCATCGCCGCACGGGTGCGCCGGGAGGTGCATACCAACACCTTTGATCCCGCCACCGGGCAGGTGACCCTGAGTGCCGCGCAGGCCGCCGCCTTTGACGTGGTCGTCCGCCATTTCGAGCGGATGTTCACAGACCCCAGCTATGGTGAGCTGTTCCAGACCGGGTATCTGACAGACGGGGACCAGATCCGCGACCTTTCGGCGTTCTTTTTCTGGGGCGGCTGGGTCGCTGCGGCGGACCGGCCCGGCGAGCGCTATAGCTATACCCACAACTGGCCGTTCGATCCTGATGCGGGCAACACGCCGACCTCGGCCACCTACCTGTGGAGCATCCTGTCGGTTCTGGCCCTGTTTCTGGGCATCGGGCTGGTGCTTTATATCTACGGGCAGATGAAGACGCTGCAATACGACCCCTTTGCCGGCGGCACCGCGCGGTCGCTGACCACCTATGATCTGGAAAGGGGCTATGTTCGCAAGACCCAGCGCGCGACCTACAAGTTCTTTGCGCTGGCGATGCTGGCCTTTGGCGCGCAGGTTCTGGCCGGGATCGGCGCGGCGACGGATTTCGTGCGCCCCTTTGGCCTGATCTTCGGCGATCTGATGCCCTTCACAGTGCTGCGCAGCTACCACACCCTGTTCCAGATCTATTGGTTCTTCATGTGCTGGGTCGGCTACACGATCTTTTTCCTGCCGCGTCTGGCGCCGGTGCCACGCGGACAGAAGGCGCTGATCGATCTGTTGTTCCTGTGCTGCTTCACCGTCGGGGCCGGGGCGCTGATCGGGATCTATCTTGGCCAGACCGGGCGCTTGACCGGGGCTTCCGCCTATTGGTTCGGCAGCCAGGGCTGGGAGTTCATGGAAATGGGCCGGGCCTTTCAGATCCTGCTTCTGGCGGCCTTTGCGCTGTGGATCGTGATCATCTATCGCGGCATCCGGCCTTGGCTGACGCGCAGCAATCTATGGTCGGTTCCGGCGTGGTTGCTGTACGGCAGCGGCGTCATGGTCTTCTTTCTGTTCTTCGGGCTGCTGGTCACCCCCGACACCAATTTCGCGATCACCGATTTCTGGCGCTGGATGGTGGTACATATGTGGGTCGAGGTGACTTTCGAGGTCTTCACCACCGTGATTGTAGCTTACATGCTGGTGCAGATGGGGCTGATCACCCGGGTGATGGCCGAACGGGTGATCTTTCTGGCGGTGATGTTGTTTCTGGTCACGGCCACGGTCGGCATTGCGCACAACTTTTACTGGATCGCCAAGCCGACCGGGGTGATCGCCTTCGGCAGCGTGTTCTCGACGCTTCAGGTGCTGCCGCTGCTGCTGCTGACGCTGGATGCCTGGCGTATGCGCCAAGAGAGAATCCGCGCCACCGCATTCCACGCCGCCGGCAGTCAGAGCTTTGTCATGAACGAGGTCTGGTATTTCATCCTGGCCGTCAACTTCTGGAACGTGTTCGGCGCCGGGGTCTTTGGTTCGATGATCAACCTTCCGGTGGTGAACTACTTCGAGCATTCGACCTATCTGACCGGCAACCATGCCCATGCCGCGATGTTCGGGGTCAAGGGCAACATCGCCCTTGGGGGCATGCTGTTTTGCTGCCAGCACCTGTTCGAGACGCAAAGCTGGAACCGAAAGCTGCTGCGCCGGGCGTTCTGGTCGCTCAACATCGGCGTGGCGCTGATGATGTTTCTAGACCTGCTGCCGGTGGGGATTTATCAGCTAGTCGTGGTGCTTCAGGACGGGCTCTGGCACGCCCGGTCGCAGGAGATCATCCAGGGGCCGGTCTTCCGGTCGTTCACGATCTTCCGCTCGCTCGGCGGCACTGTCTTTGTGCTTGGCGGCGTGCTGCCGGTGATGTGGTTCGTGCTGTCGCGTGGCCGCCACCTGCGCCGTACCGTCCTTGAGGACAACGGGGACTGGTCGCCCCGCGCCGACGGTTGGGCCGCGGCTGGCGATAGCTCCGAATAAAGCTGAAACAGTCTGGTGCCGGGCGCCTTGGCCCCCGGCACCAATCACCGCCGGGGGGCCTGCGGCGCGGGCGCGATGGGAAACCCGATGCGGTGCCCCTCGGGCTCCAGTTGCTTCAACAGGCGCGACAGGACTTCGGGCGCGACGGCGATCAGGTCAGCCAGGTCGTGTCGGGGCATCGGTCCAACTGGCCCGCGCATCGCCTGACAAGGCCAGACAAGGCCAGACAAGGGTGGCGTCGGCATTCGGATCCCGGGGGAAACCGGAACGGATACCCACTATCTAAACAACGGCCCCCGGTGTGGGGAAATTTAGTTCTTTTCGGGAAGATTGTGGCGGAGAGACAGAATGCGGAGAACCCATCGCC
>JASJGL010000008.1:0-8909 GCA_033791545.1 Pseudodonghicola sp.
TATCGCCCTGCATGGCGCAGATCAGGATCAAAAGGCCGGGGCCGATCTGTCCGATGATGTCACCATCGACCGTGACGCTGGCCTCGCTGACGCGTTGGATCAGGGCGCGCATGGGGTCTCCTTTGCTCTGGGGGCGTCGGCGCCGGGGCGCGTGACGCTGTCGCTGGCGCAGCGGATGCCATGGGTGAGCGCGGCCCGCAATGCCCGCTCCGGCAGGTCCAGCGGTTTGGCCAGCAGCCCGGCGCGGGACAGATCGGCAAGAACCGCCGCGTTGAAAATATCGCCAGCGCCCACCGTATCGACCGCCTGCACCCGAGGGGCGGGCAGGGCGATGCTGTGTGCCGCCCAATAGGCGGTGGCGCCGTCCTCGCCCCGTGTGTGCAGCACAAGTGGTGCAACCCGGCGCAGATCGTCCAGCGCCCCCGTCCCGAGCCAGTGCAGATCCTCGTCCGAGACCTTGACCACATCGGCCAGCGCCGCCATCCGCATCAGCCGCGCGCGATAACGCTCTGGCGCGCGCACCAGACCGGGGCGAATGTTGAGGTCCAGCCAGATCAGCCGCGCGTCGGCGCCGCGCCGTGCCAAGGTTTCAAAGGCCTCTGCCGCCGGGGAGGCGATCAGGCTGATTCCGCCGAAAACCAGCGCAAGGGTGCTGTCCGGCAAGGGGTCGGGCAAATCGTCTATGGCGTAAAGCGCACCGGCGCTGCCGCTGTCATAGAGGTCAAACCGGGTTCCGCCCGCAATCGGCTGCGCCAGCGCCAGCGGACAGGGGTGGTCGGATCGGCTGGCCAAATCCAGCAAGACACCCTCGGCCTGCATATGGGCGGCCAACCGCGCCCCCGCCGGATCGTTGGACAACGCCCCGACAAACCCGGTCTCGATCCCTTGCCGGGCCAGCGCCACGGCGCAGTTCAGCGCGCCGCCGCCGGGGACCGGGCGAAAGCCCGCGCCGCCCCCTGCCAGCGTGGCGGGCACCATGTCGAGCACCGCCTCGCCGCAACACAGGATCACCGGATCGCTCATCCGCGCCAATCGACGATGTCAGCCACCGGCGCGCGCGCGGTGCGGAACCCGTTGGCTGGATCCTCGGGGACGCCATAGCCGAAAGAAATCGCGCAAAGCACCAGCCGATCCTGCGGGATGTCGAAATACTCGTGCAGAAACGGCGCGAACGAGGCCACCGCCGCCTGTGGAATGGTGGCGACACCGGCGGCCTGCGCGGCAAGGCAGAACCCGGTGACAAAGCCGCCGCAATCCAGCGCGCCATAGGGTCCCAACTCCGCCGGGCTGGAGATAATGGCGCAATGGGGCGCATCGAACAATTCGAAGTTGCGCATCATCTGTCGGTTCGAGGCCGCGCGGTCGCCCTTGCCGACTCCCACCGCCTCGTACAACTGCCAGCCGCAGGTGCGCCGCCGCTCGCGATAGACGCCGGGATAGCTGTCGGGAAAGGGCAGGTCGGGGTCATGCCCCCCGGCCTGCGCCTGCTCTCGCAACGCAGCGCGAAAGGCGTCGGTCTGCGCCCCGCTGGTTACGGTCAGATGCCAAGGCTGGGCATTGCACCAGGAGGGCACGCGGCTGGCGGCGGCGACGATCTGTTCGATGGTTTCGCGCGGCACCGGGTCAGGCCGATAGGCGCGGCAGGAAAAACGCTGCGCCATCAGCGCATCGAGATCGTCCAGGGTCATGTAATCTCCTCCGTCTGTTGCTGGGGCGCGGCGCAGACTGTCTGCCGTGCGCTTACTGGTTCATCGCCACCACATAGCCGATGCCACCGGCGACGATCAGCCCCAGCACCACGGCGAAGGTGATCTTGATCGCCGACCAGGGGCGTTCGCCCTGAACCCGCCCGGTGCGGCCGTTGACGACGAAACGGTACGTTTTGCCGCGATATTTGTACGCCGCCAGCCAGACCGGCAGCAGGATGTGCTTGAAGGTCACGTCGGCGACATCGGTGTCGATATTGTGGATGCGCTGGCGGTCGCCACCGATATCAAAGCGCACATCGCGTTCGATCACCCGCGCCATGTGCTCGCGCGCCTGGGTATAGCCTTCGTCGAGTTCGACGGTATAGGCCTCGGCCCGGAACCCGGCCAGATATTCCGGCCGGTAGGGTTCCAGCGCCGGAAGATCCCACGGCTCCAGCGCGTCGGTATAGCGTTTCGGCAGGCTTTTGGAGGCCAGCACCAGCACATCGTCAAAGAACCGCGCAACGCGCCCCGCAGCGGGGGTCCAGCGCACCTTGGCCACCTGTTCCTGCACCCGTTTGCCGTCGCGCATCACGGTGCGGGTCTCGTAATAGACGATGCCGCGCTCGCCGCGATAGCGCGACTTGGTGTCGGCGTCGAAGGTCCAGTAGGGCACATAGATACCCTGCATCTTGCGGCCCTTGCGGGCATAGTCCTTGAGGCCATTGGGGGCAAACCACAGCTGCCCCAGCCAATCGGTCATCGCCGTGCGCGCGCTGCGTTCGTCAAGAGCGAAGGGCAGCACGCCGCGCGGCTTGATCTGGCGGCTGATGCCGGTGTCGGTGACCACCGGGGTGGCGCAGAACGGGCATTCGGCGGCATGGGTGGCGGGATCGAATTCGACCTGCGCACCGCAATTGGGACAGGAGAGAACCCGGGTGTCCTCGGTCTCGCCCGCGTCGAGGGTCCCGGCGCGGGCGGCGTCAAAATCCAGTTCGCGCAGCTTGGCGCCGCCCCAGGGGCTGGTGCCCACCGCCTCCTCGTGGCCGCAGTGATCGCACACCAACATGCCCCGCGCCGGATCAAAGCGGTAGTCGGCGCCGCATTGGTCACAGGGAAAGCGGTGCTCGGCAGCGGCAGGGGCTGTGAGGGCGGCGTCGGACATCGGGATTTCAGGCCTCCGGCGGGGATATTTCCGGTGAAAGGAAGGGCGGGATCAGACCCCGGGCGGCGGGGGCGGTGGCAGGATGGTGAACAGCTGTGCCAACTCCTGTACGTCCTCGGCGTATTTCCAGCCGTCCTGGCCTGCGGTCCAGACATAGGTTTCGCGCATCAGCTCGCCCGCGCCGGCCATCCGGCCCAGATCGGCCTTGGAGAACGGGCCGCTGGTCTGGCCGCCTTCGGCGATATGCCAGACATGTTCCACCGGCGGCGGCGGCGGGGCGACCTGGGCCGGTTGTTGGGCCATTTGCGGGGCCTGCTGCTGCGGGGCGGACCCCCAAGGGCCGGTCTGAGCCTGCTGCGCCGCCATCTGGTTGGCCATCGCCATCCCCATGCCAGCCCCCAGCCCGGCGGCCATGCCGCCCCCGGCGGGGTTGGAGGCGGCTGCCGTCATCGCCTCGGCCGCGGAATACTGGGTGAACCTGCCCAGATCGCCCGCCAGCCCCATCGAGGTGCGTTTGTCCAACGCCTGTTCCACCGCTGGCGGCAGCGAGATGTTCTCGATATAGAACTCGGGCATCTCGAGCCCGTATTGCGCCACTGCGGGCGAGACTTCGGCGGCGATCAGCTTGCCCAGATCCGCCGTGTTGGCGGCCATGTCCAGCACCGGGATGCCAGAGCCCGCGATCACCCGGGAAAATTCCTGCACGATGATGTTGCGGATCTGGAAGCTGATTTCATCCATGGTGAATTCACCATCGGTGCCGACGATCTCGATCAGGAAACGGGCCGGATCCTTGACCCGGATGGTATAGGCCCCGAAGGCGCGGATGCGGGTCGGCCCGAACTCCGGATCGCGCAGCATGATCGGGTTCTTCGTGCCCCATTTCAGGTTGTTGAAGCGGGTGGTGTTGACGAAATAGATCTCGGATTTGAACGGCGATTTGAAGCCGTGATCCCAGTGCTGCAGGGTGGTCAGGATCGGCATGTTGTTGGTCTCGAGCATATAGAGACCGGGGGTGAAGACGTCGGCCAGCTGGCCCTCATGCACGAAGACGGCTGCTTGGCCTTCGCGCACGGTCAGCTTGGCGCCGTATTTGATCTCATGCCCCTCGCGCGCGAAGCGCCAGACCATGGTGTCGCGGGTGTCGTCCGTCCAGTGGATGACGTCGATGAATTCGCCGGTGAGAAAGTCGAAAATTCCCATTAGACCGATCCTTTTTCTATCACTTCGGTCCAGCCGCTCACAGCGACTGGCCCATCAATTCACGGGCGATGATCCGGGTGACCGGGCGCGCCTCACTGGCGGTCATGCCCGGTCTCAGGCGCGGATCATACAGCATTTTCAAAAGCAGCTCGTCGTGGTTGGTCAGCAGCGCGAATTCGTCGTCGTCGTTGAAGATCGACGGGCGCGCTTCGGGGCTGTCATTGGGCAGGCCAAGCCCCTGCGCGAGTTCCTCGTGGATGCAAGACAGCCGCACCAGATCGGGGTGTTCGGCCCGGATCAGCGCCACCGCGCGGGTATAGGTATTGGGGGTGCGGCTGCCGGAAACGGCGATGACAAGGCAGTAGAACGAGCGCGGCAGATTGCGAAACAGCGCCAGTTCCTCAGCGCTGATCGAGGGGATGAGTTGTTTCAGGCGGGTCTGGAAGTAGGCGCGGTCATCTTCGCCCGCGACGAAGACCTGAAAATTCGCACCGGGGCCGGCATCGCGCAGGACCGAGATCGGGTGGCCGGTGATCTTCGCCAGCCGGTTGGCATAGCCAGTGATGTCGTTGGCGTCGCGGGTGCGCTGGGCGGGCTGCACGCTGGCGCCGAATTCCACGCCGATGCGCACCGGGGCGTCCCAGCGGCTGAGTTCCCCTTCGGAGCCACGGGTGCGGCGTGCCGTCGTGGTGCCGCGCGAGTATTCGTCGAAAAAGGCAATGGTCTCGAAATCGCGCACCAGATCGTCGGCAGAGAACGGCGTGTCCGGTCCGCCGCCATCGGTGCGCAGCAGCCCACGGGTGAGAAGATCGTTCTGTACGATGCGGTAATAGCGCGCCAGATCCCGGCTTTCGCCGGTGCGCGGGACGGGCGTTTGCGGCACCAATCCGGCGGGCCGCGCCTGCGGCAGGGGCGAGCTGCGCGGACCGGTCTCGTCGCAACCCGAGAGCAGCAGCGGCCCGGCCAGGACCAGCCCGACCAAAGCAACGCCCGCCCGGCGCGATAGGTGGCGCAGCCCGCGCATCAGCGGATCAGCCCGGAACCGCAGTGCCGGCGGTATCGCCCAGCCCGGTCTTGCGCGCCTTGGCTGAGGCCAGTGTGTCGCGCAGCTCGGCCTCCATCTTTTTCAGCTCGACCTCGGCGGCGGCGCGTTTGGCTTTGCCATCGTCGGCGATTTGCAGGCTTTCCTCGATGGTGCCGATCAGATCGGCATTAGCCTGTTTCACCGCGTTGATATCGAACACGCCGCGCTCCATCTCTTCGCGGATCATCTTGTTGCTTTGGCGCAGGTTCTTGGCGTTGGAGGTCAACAGCTCGTTGGTGAGATCATTGGCGGCGCGCACGGCGACTGCGGCCTCGGCGCTGCGCTGGATGGTGACGGCCTGCGCCAGCTGGGTTTCCCACAGCGGCACGGTGTTGACCATTGTCGAGTTGATCTTGGTCACGAGGCTTTTGTCGTTTTCCTGCACCAGCCGGATCGAGGGCAGCGATTGCATCGTCACCTGACGGGTGAGTTTCAGGTCATGCACCCGGCGTTCCAGATCGTCGCGCGCGGCGCGCAGGTCGCGCAACTCCTGCGCCTTCATCACCTGATCTTTTTCGGCCGCCGCCTGCACCTCGGCCTCCTTGGCGGGGATGTCGTTGCGGTCGAGTTCGGCCAGCTTTTCCTCGCCCGCCGCGATATACAGCGCCAGTTCGTTATAGAAATCCAGCGTCTTGCCATAGAGCAGGTCGAGCGATTTGATGTCCTTGAGCAGGGTGTGTTCATGTTTCAGCAGATCGTCGGTGATGCGGTCGATCTGGCCCTGCACCTCTTCATAGCGGGCGGTGAACTTGGCAAAGGGGGCGGCGCGGCCCAGCAGCCGTTCCCAAAAGCTGCGCTCGCGCCGCACGTCCAGTTCCGAGACCGAGAAGCCGCGGATCGCGGTGACGATAGTGCGCAGGCTGTCACCGGCGGGGCCGACATCCTTGTTGCGCACGCCCGACAGCATCGCCTGACTGATCTCTTGCAACTCGGCCTGCGCGCCAGAGCCGAAGGCGACGATCGAATTGGTGTCGCCGATGTCGATCTCATCCATCCGTTTGCGGATTTCGGTGCCGACCTCGTCGCCGGCCTTGTCCAGCGGAACCAGATCGCCGGAGGGGTCGGGCAGGACGACGGCGGTTACGGTTTCGATTTCGGCCAGAGTATCCTCGGCCTGTTTGCGGGTTTTCTCAGACATGAAACAGGATCCTCATTGAAAGGGAATTGCGGTCAGTCAAGGCGGACGCCCTCACGTTTTAGCCGGTCGCGCAGCACCTCGATTTCGACGGTCAGGTCGCTGTGGTTGTCGCTCAGCATCTTGCGGGTGCGGGCGGTGAAATTCTGCTCCAGATCGTCCAGCAGCGCGGCATAGTCGGCGCGGGCCTGTTGGTCGGGGGTGCGGGCGTAGAGATCGGCGAACTTGATCGTCGCGTCGCGCGCGCCCATCAGGTAAACGCTCATGTACTTGCGCGCGCCGGTCAGGTCGCGGGGGTCTTCCTCGACCGTGCGAAACAGGTCGCGGGCGATTTTCTGGAACTGTTCGACCCGCGCTTCGATCCGGCGGTCACCGGCGCGGCGCACCGCATCGCGCATCGCCGAGAGATAGCTCTCTCCCTCGGCCACGGCACGGGCGACGCGGTCTTGCTGAAACGTGTCGATCCCCTCCATCCCCTTGTCGCGCAGCGGGTCGATGCCAAAGGCCAGCCCGTGCAGCACGGTGGCGGCCCCGCCATAAAGCAGCGGCGCCAGAAATCCCGGCTCGTTCTGGTAGGCGGCCAGCCCGGTGCCAAGGCCGGTCAGAACGCTCGCCAGCATCTTGCGTGGCAGCGCCGGACGCCGCGCCACCTTGCGGGCGCGATAGGCGGCCTCGGCGCGCAGCCCTTCGCGCACCAGCCACGCCGCCAACGTCAACGCCCCCGCCGCAGCAAGGCCCAGCACCAGAGAGAGCGCGCCGCCGCCAAGCGAGAGAAACACCAGAAGCACGGCGGGCAGGAACAGCAGATTGGCCCGCGCACCGACCGGATCGATCTGCGCACCATGATAGGCGCCGCGCGGCGGCGGGGCCTTCGCGTCAGGCGCGGGGTCTGCTCCGGGATTGGTGCCGGGTTCGGGGCTGAATTTTCTGCCAAAGCGTTGGGCCATGGCCTAAAGCCCCCCAAGCCAGCCGGACGCGACCCCGAACAGCAGTATCAACAGCGCCGCATAAGCGATTTTCTGCAATCCGGTCGGCGACATCGGGGCCCCTTAGCCTAGCGTTACCGGCAAAAGGTAAGCGATGCGGGGCGGGCTTGCTAGGGGGAAGTGGCGCGTTGATGCGTCAACGCGCGGTCGTATCAGCCCCGGCGCGGCTTTGTCGGGCGATTGCCCTGCGGACGGGGGCTAGATCTAGTATCTGGTTTTGTCCCCGGTTTTGCGCCGAATCCGGGGCCGGGTTTTGCACCGGATCGGGGACCGGATTTGGGGCCTGATCTGGCGCCCGGTTTTTCCCCCGGTTTTGCGCCCGGCTTTGAACCGGGGCCGCCGCTGCTGCGCGAGTCGGGCCTGTAGCTCGGCTTGCCGCCCGGTTTGCCGCTTCCCGGTTTGCCACCTGGTTTGCCGCCGGGACCGGAGCGCGGTTTTTCCCACGGGGCCGCACCGGGCTTTGTACCGGGTTTTCCGCCGGGCTTTCCGCCGGGTTTTGTGTTGCTGCGCAGGCGCGGTTTGGCGTGGCCGCCATCGGGCGGCGTATTCACGTCATCAGGGCTGTCGAGCCCAAGCTGATCGCGCATCACGCGGCGGCGTATCTCTTCGACGGCACCGGCTTTCAGGGTGCCCAGTTGGAACGGCCCGTAGGAAATCCGAATCAAGCGGTTCACGGAAAAGCCCATCTCTTCCATGGCGCGGCGGATTTCGCGATTCTTGCCCTCGCGCAGCCCGATGGTGAGCCAGGCATTCGCGCCTTGCTGCCGGTCGACGCTGACGATCATCGGCTGGAATTTGTCGCCGTCGATGGTGATGCCCTTGCGCAGAGGCTCGAAATCCTCGTCCTTGGGGCGGCCCTTGATCCGGACCCGATATTTGCGCAGCCAGCCGGTGCTGGGCAGTTCCAGCTGTCGCTTGATCGCGCCGTCATTGGTCAGCAGCAACAGCCCCTCGGAATTCAGATCGAGGCGGCCAACGCTCATCACCCGCGGCATTTCTTCGGGCAGATCGTCGAAGATGGTCGGGCGGTCCAACTCGTCACGCTCGGTGGTCACGCGGCCAGAGGGCTTGTGATACAGCCACAGGCGCGCCGGTTCGGGGGCGGCCAGCGGCTTGCCGTCCACCACGATGCGGTCGCTGTCGGTCACGTTCAGCGCCGGGCTGTCGATGACCTTGCCGTTGACGCTGACGCGGCCAGCTTCGATCATGCGCTCGGCCTCGCGGCGCGAGGCGACGCCAGCGCGGGACAGGATCTTTGCGATGCGGTCGCCTTCGGGCGTATCGGGGGGCGGTTGGGTGCTCATATCCCGGCCTTAGCCGATCAGGCGGGCTTGCGAAAGCGTTGAATGCCGGGCAGGGAAGGGGGCATGGTGTTCAGATCCCATATGGACAAGGCGCTGGAACAGGCGCGCACGGCGGCCGAGCGGGGCGAGGTTCCGGTCGGCGCGGTCGTTGTCGATCCCTTTGGCAAGGTGGTCGCGCTTGCGGGCAATCGCACCCGCGAGCTGCACGACCCCACCGCGCATGCCGAAATTCTGGCGATCCGCGCCGCCTGTGCCGCCGCCGGGTCAGAGCGGCTGACCGGCCATGATCTCTATGTCACGCTGGAACCCTGCGCCATGTGCGCCGCCGCCATCGCCGCCGCCCG
>JASJGL010000009.1:0-18476 GCA_033791545.1 Pseudodonghicola sp.
CCGTCGATCTGGTCATAGGCTTTGAAGTCGCCGAAATACTTGGTGATCGCCGCCGTCAGCGTCGTCTTGCCGTGGTCAACGTGGCCAATGGTGCCGATGTTGACGTGCGGTTTCGTGCGATCAAACTTTTCCTTTGCCATGTCCTAGGCGCCCTTTTGAACTGGTGGGGTCCCAATGACCCGTTTTCCGTCTGCGCGCGGCACATATTGGGTTCAGCGAGGAAAATCAAGCGAGTCCTGCACCGCCCGGCCAGAGCGAGGCCGGGGCGATGCAGAGAGGGCTCAACCGGCCTTGGGCAGGGGCGCAGCGGCGGTGGTTTCGGGCGGAATTTTGCTGTCCGCCGGTTTGGACGCGGCGGGCGCTGCGGTGTCGGGGCGCTCTGCAAACCAGCCGTTTTCCGTTTTCATCTCCACCAGCCACTTCTCGATCGCGGCGACGGCGTTGCGTGACAGGCCCTGCATCTGTTCCTGCTTGGTCCGCTCACGGCCAGAGCCGACCAGCATCGTGTTGCCCGACGTGGTTTCGAACGCGGTGATCTGCTTGGGCTTGTCGTTCAGCTTTTTGCCGGCGGCATCGTCCCAGACGGTGATATTGAGAATCACCACCGATTTCGGGTTGTAGATCACCGGGATGCCCGGCGGCGCGAGCATGAAGCCCTCGACCGAGATGCCGAAATGATACAGCTGATCCCCGTCATAGCGCCCGAAGCGGTCGCCCACCGCCTTGGTGAGCGCGGCGATCCATTCGTCCTTGGTCGCATCGCGCGACACCGGACCCTTTTGCATTTTCGGGGCGACCACGATGTTGTGACCAAGATGGAAGGCCCCGAGATCCGCCAGCGGATCTTCTGGCGTGTGCGCGGTGCAGGCGCTCAGCAGGGACAGGCCGGCGAGCAGGGCGAGAAGACGGATCATGGGCGCTCCGGGTCAGGACAGGTGCCAGAGCAGTAGACCACAAGGCGAGCGCGCGCAAACCCTTCGCACCCGGGAGCAGGCTAGGGAAAGTGGGCAGGGGAATCGGGCGGGGGATCTGGTCGCGCGCGCGGGCCTGCCCCCGCAGGAGGCCCGCCCCGGCGCCTTTTCCCGATCTGCGCCAGATCGGGAAAGGGCGTCAGGAGAATTTGTTGTCGCGCGGGAAGCCATGCGGCGGGCGTTTGCCGACGCCGGCGCGTTTGCCCAGCCATTCGGTCAGATCCGGTTCGTGCCGGGTCTTGCCGCCGCCCATCTGCCAGCGCAGCCCGTCGGCCCAATCAAACGTGGTGGCGTCGCTCAGGCCGCCGTCCAGTTCGAGCGCGCCCTGTTTGCCGCGCGCCTGATTGTATTTCTGGATCCGCACGCCCTTGCCCCGGGTCATCTCGGGCAGCTCCGAGATCGGGAAGACCAGAAACCGGCTGTTCAGGCTGATCACCGCGACATGATCGCCCGCGATCGGGTTGCAGATCAGCGCGCGCTCATCACCCTTGACGTTGAGCACCTGTTTGCCGCTGCGGGTCTGGGCCATCACCTCGTCCTCGGGCACGATGAACCCATTGCCAGCATTGGAGGCGACCAGCAGCTTGCGGCCCGCGCGATGCGGGAACAGATCGACGATCTCGACCTCGTTGGGCAGATCGACGATCAGCCGCAGCGGTTCGCCCAAGCCGCGCCCGCCGGGCAGCGTCGCCGCCGACAGGGTATAGAAACGACCGTTCGAGCCGAACACCAGCAGCCGGTCGGTGGTTTCGGCGTGGAACACGAAACGGGGGCCGTCGCCATCGCGGAATTTCATTTCGCGGGTCAGGTCGATATGGCCGGTCATGGCACGGATCCAGCCCATCTGGGAGCAGACCACGGTGATCGGTTCGCGGTCGATCATCGCCTCGAGCGGCACCTCTTCGACCTCGCCCGCCTCGGCAAAGACGGTGCGGCGGGCGCCGCCGGGATAGGCCTTGCCAAAGGTCTTGCGGGTCGTTTTCAACTGGTCGGAGATGCTGGCCCATTGCAGGCTTTCGTCGTCCAGCAGATCTTCGAGCCCGGCACGTTCCGCCATCAGCGCGGATTGTTCGCGCAACAGTTCCAGCTCTTCCAGCCGCCGCAACGACCGCAGGCGCATGTTGAGGATCGCCTCGGCCTGAACCTCGCTCAGTTCACCCTCGCCCGGGGCCGGGCTGACGTAATCCTTTTCCGAGATGGCGCGGACATGGGATTTGGACCAGTCCTCGCGCATCAGGGCCGGTTTGGGATCCTCGTCATAGCGGATGATGTCGATCACCCGATCGAGGTTGAGAAAGGCGATGATGAAGCCTTCGAGCACCTCGAGCCGATGGTCGATCTTGCCCAGACGGAACCGGGAGCGGCGCACGAGCACCTCTTGCCGGTGGTCAAGAAAGGCGCGCAGCACCTCTTTCATCGAACAGACCTTGGGCGTGACGCCGTCGATCAGCACGTTCATATTGAGGCTGAAGCGGATCTCCAGATCGGAGTTGCGAAACATCATGCCCATCAGAACCTCGGGATCGACGTTCTTGGAGCGTGGTTCCAGCACCATGCGGATATCGTCAGCCGATTCGTCGCGGATATCGGCGAGGATCGGGATCTTCTTGGTCTGGATCAGTTCGGCGATCTTTTCGATCAGCTTGGACTTCTGGACCTGATAGGGGATCTCGGTGACGACGATCTGCCACTGGCCACGCCCCAGATCCTCCAGCTCCCACTTGGCGCGCAGGCGGAAAGAGCCGCGCCCGGTGCGATAGGCGCGGGCGATATTCTCGGGCGGCTCGACGATGATGCCGCCGGTGGGGAAATCAGGGCCGGGCACATAGTTCAGCAGGGTGTCTTCGCGCGCATCGGGCGTCTTGATCAGGTGCAGACAGGCATCGCAGAGCTCGACGATGTTATGCGGCGGGATATTGGTGGCCATGCCCACCGCGATGCCGCTGGAGCCGTTGGCAAGCAGGTTCGGAAAGGTCGCCGGCATCACCACCGGTTCGGTCAGGGTGCCGTCGTAATTGTCACGAAAATCAACCGCGTCCTCGTCCAGCCCCTCAAGCAGGGCCTCGGCGACGATGGTCATCCGGGCCTCGGTGTAGCGGGCGGCGGCAGGGTTGTCGCCGTCGATATTGCCGAAGTTGCCCTGACCGTCGACCAGCGGGTAGCGGACGTTGAAATCCTGCGCCAGACGCGCCATCGCGTCATAGATCGCGGCATCGCCATGCGGGTGATAGTTGCCCATGACATCGCCAGAGATCTTGGCCGACTTGCGGAATCCGCCGTTGGAGGCAAGCCGCAGCTGGCGCATCGCATAGAGGATGCGCCGGTGCACCGGCTTCAGACCGTCGCGTGCATCGGGCAGCGCGCGGTGCATGATGGTGGACAGCGCATAGGTGAGATAGCGCTCGCCGATCGCGCGGCGCAGCGGTTCTGCGATTTCGCCGGGCACCTCCGGCGGCTGCATGTTGGGGTCTTCGATCAGGTCGTTCATAGATGCGGTGATACGCTGCACCGGTGCGGGCGTAAAGCCGTGGCGAGGCCGCGACAGGCGGTTGTCCACAGGGAATGGGGGACAGCGCGCGCACCTTGCCCGTGCCGCCCTGTTCGCGCGGCGGGGAAAAGCCGCTGTCGCTTCCCGCTGCACCGAATCGTTCGATCGGCTATGGTCTTGATCTGCCCGGGGGATTCGCCGCCGGACGGAGAGCCGCGTTCAAGTTGCGCGACGGAGGTGATGTGCCGCGTTTGATAGTTGTATCTTTTTTGTTCCTGGCCTGGATGTTCTATGAGCTGTCCGGTGGGGCTGATTTCGTGCCGCGCGGGGTGCGCCCGCCCAAGCCCGCGCCGCAGGTCGCAGCCATACAGCCGCGCTCTGCGCCGGAGGGGACGGAGCCCCGGCTTGCGCCGCGCCAGCCCCGCGACACCGATCCCGATAGCGATACCGATTTCAGCAGATTCACAGCAGAAACCCAGCGCGCGGCACTGAAGGCGCGTCAGGCGACCCGCGCCGATCGGCTGGAACAGCTGCGTCACAGTCTGAATCAGGGAATTGCGATCACCCCCGGCAAGGTCGGGTTTGGAGCCTCGGGAGGCAGCATCGCGCTGACCTCGCTGGAACAGGGGTTGGCCGGGTTTGAGGAGACCACGCCGGTGGCGGTGGCGGACTCAGCGACGGAGCCCATGGTCCCCCCTGCCCCGGCACCGGCACCGGACCTGCGCGCCGTGTCCGGCACCCGGGTCAACATGCGCGACGGGCCGGGCACGATCTATCCGGTGGTCGCGCGGCTGGTGATGGGGCATCAGGTCGAGGTGTTGAGCACCTCTGGCACCGGCTGGCTGCGGCTGCGCACGTTGCCGGAACGCCAGATCGGCTGGGTCGCGGCCTCGCTCGTCAGTAAAAAGGCGGAGTGAGGGGGCCACCCGTTGCGGCCAAGCCCGCGGCCGAGACAGATGCGTATTTCCACAAGGAAGAAGCAGACCGGCGCGCATTGCGCCCTGATGGATTTCGTCCCATAGCAAGCACATAAATAGCGTGGAGCGGGTAGTGGAACAAAAGCGCATGCAGAAAACCATCCTTATCACCGGGTGTTCCTCGGGCATCGGGCTGGACGCGGCGCGGGGGCTGCGCGATCACGGCTGGCATGTCTTTGCCGCCTGCCGTCAGCAAAAGGACTGCGACCGGATGCGCACGGAAGGCTTTGACAGCCCGCGCATCGATTATACCGATCCGGCCAGCATCGAGACCGGGCTGGCGCAGGTTCTGGAGGCCACCGGCGGGCGGCTGGACGCGTTGTTCAACAATGGCGGGCACCAGTTGTCAGGCGCGGTCGAGGATCTGCCGCGCGACGGGCTGCGCGAAATTTTCGAATCGAATTTCTTTGGCTGGCATGATCTGACCCGTCAGGTGATCCCGGTGATGCGGGCGCAGGGCCATGGGCGGATCGTGCAATGTTCCTCGTCGCTGGGGCTGGTGTCGATCCCATGGCGCGGCGCCTATGCCGCGACCAAACATGCGCTGGAAGGGTTGAGCGACACCCTGCGGATCGAGCTGCGGGGCAGCGGCGTCAAGGTGGTGCTGATCGAGCCGGGTCCGATCACCACGCCGCTGCGCAAGAAAGGCATTGTCTATTTCGAGCGCTATATCGATTGGCAAAACTCGGCCAAGCGGGCGGAGTACGAGGCGCAGTTGATCCCGCGGATCTATCGCGAGACCGGCAAGGACAAGTTCGAGCTGGCGCCCGAGGCGGTGACCGCGAAACTGATTCGCGCGCTCGAGGCGCGGCGTCCAAGGGCGCGCTATTACGTGACGGTGCCGACCTATCTGACCGGCTATCTGCGCCGGGTGCTGCCGACCTGCGCGATCGACTGGATCGTGACCCGGATCTGAAAATCCGGTTCGCTTTTGTGTCGATTACGGCTAGGTGTTGATGGGTAACACAAGCCAAGCGAGGGCAATATGGGTGATCCGCTATTCGTGATCGTGGTGCTGGCGGTGCTGGCCGTAGCGGTGGTTTTGGCGCTGGGAATCGGCGGATTTGCCAAGGGCGGTGCCTTTAGCGCGAAATACAGCAACAAGCTGATGCAGCTGCGGATCGCGGCGCAGGCGGTCGCGGTGGCGCTGATCCTGCTGTATATCTATCTCAAGCGGCAGGGCAGCTGATCCATGGTGGTTCTGAACAAGATCTATACCCGCACCGGCGATGCCGGCGACACCGCCTTGGGCAATGGGGCGCGGGTGCCGAAATATGCCGATCGCGTCGATGCCTATGGCACCACGGACGAGTTGAACGCCTTTGTCGGCGTCGCCCGGCTGGAGGTCGAAGACGACGACATGGACGAGGCGCTGGCGCGAATCCAGAACGACCTGTTCGATCTGGGCGCGGATATGTGCCGCCCCGACATGCAAAAGGACGGCGAGGCCGAGTACCCGCCGCTGCGCATGGTCGCGGCACAGGTGGACCGGCTGGAAATCGAGATCGACGCGATGAATTCCGGGCTGGAGCCGCTGCGCAGCTTTATCCTGCCGGGCGGCACGCCGCTGGCGGCGCAGATGCATGTCTGTCGCACGGTGGCGCGCCGGGCCGAACGGGCGGCGGTGGAACTGGCGGCGCAAGAGACGGTGAACCCGCATGCCATGCGCTATCTCAACCGGCTGAGCGACTGGTTCTTTGTCGCCGGGCGGGTCGCCAACAACGAAGGGCTGGACGACGTGCTTTGGGTGCCCGGCGCCAATCGCTAGGGGCCTGCAGGCCCTGTTTGGTCAGAAAATTGCCCCAGTCTGCGGTCGGACGCGGCGTCGGAGAGGGCAAACAGGTCGATTTTCCTCTGTTTTCCCTCCTGCACAGCCGCTAACACATGGCGGAGCTATATTGTCGCCCCAAATCCCGGGCTAACAAACCAAGGAGACCCACGCTTATGAAGGTACTGGTGCCTGTAAAGCGCGTGATCGACTACAACGTGAAGGTTCGTGTGAAGGCGGACGGGAGCGGTGTCGATCTGGCGAATGTCAAAATGTCGATGAACCCCTTCGACGAGATCGCAGTCGAAGAGGCGATCCGCCTGAAAGAGGCCGGCGTTGCCTCGGAAGTCATTGCCGTCTCGATCGGCGTGAAACAGGCGCAGGAAACCCTGCGCACGGCGCTGGCGATGGGCGCGGACCGGGCGATTCTGGTGATTGCCGCGGATGACGTGCATCAGGACATCGAGCCGCTGACCGTGGCCAAGATCCTTGCCAAGATCGTCGAGGAAGAGCAGCCCGGTCTGGTGCTGGCTGGCAAACAGGCGATCGACAACGACATGAACGCCACCGGGCAGATGCTGTCGGCGCTGCTGGGCTGGTCGCAGGCCACCTTTGCCTCGGATCTGAAGATCGAGGGCGACAGCGCTGTTGTCACCCGTGAGGTGGACGGCGGCTTGCAGACGATCAAGGTCAAGATGCCGACCATCGTCACCGTCGATCTGCGTCTTAACGAGCCGCGTTATGCCTCACTGCCCAACATCATGAAGGCGAAGAAAAAGCCGCTGGATGAGAAAACGGCCGCGGATTACGGCGTTGATGTCACGCCGCGTCTGACAATCGTTTCGACCACCGAGCCGGAAGCGCGTCAGGCCGGTGAAATGGTGCCGGATGTGGATACGCTGGTGGCGAAACTGAAAGAGAAGGGGGTGGTGTAATGGCTGTTCTGCTGCTCGGAGAAGTGAATGATGGCGCGCTGGCACTGGATGCCACCGCCAAGACGGTGAGTGCCGCCAAGGCATTGGGCGATGTGACCGTGCTGTGTGCCGGGGCATCTGCTGCTGCCGCTGGCGAGGCCGCTGCCAAGATCGACGGCGTTTCCAAGGTGCTGGTCGCCGAGGATGCTGCGCTGGGTCACCGGCTGGCGGAATCGACCGCTGCGCTGATCGTGTCGCTGGCTGGCGATTACGATCACATCGTGGCCCCCGCCACCACCGACGCCAAGAACGTGATGCCGCGCGTGGCCGCGCTGTTGGACGTGATGGTGATCTCGGATGCCTCAGGCGTGGTCGATGCCGATACGTTTGAGCGGCCGATCTATGCCGGCAACGCGATCCAGACGGTGAAATCCTCGGATGCGAAAAAGGTCATCACCTTCCGCACCTCGACCTTTGAGGTCGCCGGTGAACAGGCGGCGGCCCCGATCGAGACCGTGGGCGGCGCTGCCGTGTCGGGCCTGAGCGAATGGGTCGAAGACAAGGTTGCGGCCTCGGACCGGCCGGAACTGACCAGCGCCGGGATCGTCGTGTCGGGCGGTCGTGGCGTCGGCTCGGAAGAGGACTTCAAGATCATCGAAGCCTTAGCCGACAAGCTGGGCGCCGCCGTAGGCGCATCGCGGGCTGCGGTCGATTCGGGCTATGCGCCGAACGACTGGCAGGTGGGTCAGACCGGCAAGGTCGTCGCCCCCGAGCTGTACATCGCGGTGGGCATCTCTGGCGCGATCCAGCATTTGGCCGGGATGAAGGACTCCAAGATCATCGTCGCGATCAACAAGGACGAAGAGGCACCGATCTTTCAGGTGGCCGATTACGGTCTGGTCGCCGACCTGTTCAAGGCCGTGCCGGAGCTGACCGAAAAGCTCGGCTGAGATCAAAGCGATCCATGACAGAAAAGGCCCGCCATTTGGCGGGCCTTTTTCGTTTTGCCGCAGCGGGGATAAGCAGCGGGTCCTTAGCGTAGAGCGGTGATCGCCTCGCTCAGCCGAGTGGCGATGCGTTGATGCATGGTGGGACCCGGCATATGGCCCGCTGCGGGGGCCTGGAGTGGGCCAAAGACCATCTTGCCGGTCTCTCCCGGCATCCGGCTTGCCAGCGCCACCGGCACCTCGACCACGCCGCGCGTCAGCGGCTTCAACCGGTCGATCATAGCGCGGGTAACGCCCAGTGGATCGGGGCCGGGCGGATCGCCCGCCTGCGGGGGAAGGGCGTCATATTGCAACCAAAGCAGCAGCGCGCGTTCGCCGAGGGCCTGCAACAGCTGCGTCATCCGGGCGAGCCAGACCGCGCGCAATTCGTCTCGCAGCGGCACGAAATGCCCGGGCCCGGTCCGGTGCAAGGTGGTGACCAGATGCCGGGTGAAGTGAAATTCGGTGAAATCAACCTTGGGGTACAGCGCGGTGAGCCGCGCTGTCGGGGCGAGAAAGCGGTCATTGCGACGCCGGTGCACCCGGTAATAGAGGTTCGAGAGATCCGGCACCGGGGGCAGTTGCACCACGCTCAACCCGGCGCCTGCGGCGATGCGCATCACCCCGGCGTCGTTCAGCATCGCGTCGAGCCCGGCGTTGATGCTGCCCAGATTGACGCAGCTTCGCCCCAGTTGGTGCGCCACGCGGGCGGCAAAGGGGGCCTCGATGAAGCGCCCAAAGGTCTCGCTGCCGCCCAGAAAGGCGATATAGGGCGGCGTCACCTCGGAACAGGGGCCGCGCACCGGAAGCGTCGAGCCGGGATAGTGGCAGATCGGATCGCGCAGCGCACCGACGCTGGTTACATGCATGTTCATTCTCGTCCTTGTCTCGTGGTCCCTATGGCCGGGCCCGGATCAGACTGGGTGCAATTGCGTTGCGATTCGGCTAATGCCTGTATTTGATGAAAATTGATGCGTTCGCGGGCTCTTGTACCTTTGAGCCGAGCCTAGGTATGGTCGGCGCGAAACGCGATGAAAGGCACAACGATGAGCATTCAGACAATTGGTGTGATCGGAGCAGGACAGATGGGCAACGGCATTGCCCATGTGATGGCGCTGGCCGAATTCGAAGTCGTTCTGTCCGACGTCAGCCAGGACGCGCTGACCCATGCGATGGATCTTATCGAAGGCAACCTGTCGCGGCAGGCCTCGCGCGGCAAGATCACCGACGACACCGTGCGGGCGACGATGAAACGGATCACCACCACGCTGTCGCTGCCCGATATCGGTGGCACCGATCTGGTGATCGAAGCCGCGACCGAGCGCGAGACCGTCAAACAGGCGATTTTCGAGGATCTGCAGCCGCATCTGAAACCGGACACGATCCTGACCTCGAACACCTCGTCGATCTCGATCACCCGGCTGGCCAGCCGCACCGACCGGCCAGAAAAATTCATGGGATTTCATTTCATGAACCCGGTGCCGGTGATGCAACTGGTCGAGTTGATCCGCGGTATCGCCACCGACCAGCCCACCTATCAGGCCTGCCTTGCCGTGGTACATCGGCTGGGCAAGACCGCTGCCAGCGCCGAGGATTTCCCCGGCTTTATCGTCAACCGCATCCTGATGCCGATGATCAACGAGGCGGTCTATACGCTGTATGAAGGGGTCGGCAACGTCGAGTCGATCGACCAGTCGATGAAACTGGGCGCCAACCACCCGATGGGGCCGCTGGAGCTGGCGGATTTCATCGGTCTGGACACCTGCCTGGCGATCATGAACGTGCTGCATGACGGGCTGGCGGACACCAAGTACCGGCCCTGCCCGCTGTTGACGAAATATGTCGAGGCCGGCTGGCTGGGCCGCAAGACAGAGCGCGGGTTCTACGACTATCGCGGTGAGACTCCGGTTCCCACACGCTGAGGCGGGAGATTTAGGGGACGTTGCCCCCTCGGCCTGCGGCCTCACCCCCAGAGTATTTCGGGCCAGAAAAAGACGGGGGGCTGTGCGGGGTCGGCCTCTGGAGGAGAAATCGAGCGCTGGCGTGTACTCTCGCGGTCAGGCCATGAAACCGTGCCATCTGGTCATCGGTCAGCGGCTTGTCCACCACCGATCGTTCGCGCGGCAATCAGCGGCGCAGGCGGGGGCGGCAAGGTCGCGCTTGAGCCGTGCTCGATTTTCTATGGCGGGCCAAGGCGGGAGGCTTGGGACAAGCCCCAAATCCGCGCGGCGCGTTTTCCGCTTTGCTTGACCTTGGCGGCAGGCATATCGTCAGCGACGATCTTGGCAGCAGGACTGACATGGCCTTCACGCTCAAACAACTTCGGTATTTCATGGCTGTGGCCGAGGTCGGAACCGTCTCGGGTGCGGCGCAGGCCTTGGCCATCTCGCAATCCGCGGTGACCGAAGCCATCCGGGAGTTGGAGGTCGATCTGGGGGTGTCGCTGTTTGATCGCCATCCGCGTGGCCTTGATATCACGCAGAAAGGCCATCAATTCCTGCGCCATGCGACGGGGATTCTCGCGGGGGTCTCGGATGCGCGCCAAGCCCTTTCGCAAGAAGGCGAAACCCTGAGCGGAACCCTTCATGTCGGCGTCACATCTCTTGTGGCGGGATATGTGCTCTCGGATATTCTCGCACGTTTTCGGCGCGCCAATCCCAAAATCGAGGTCACCGCGGTCGAGGACAGCGGCGATTACCTCGAACATCTTTTGATCGGGGGCGAGCTCGATGTGGCCGTCATGGTCACGAGCAATATGCGCGATCGCATGGCGCTTCACACCGAAATCATCGACACCTCGCCCTATCAGCTTTGGCTGCCAAACGGTCATGAACTGGCCACACGACCCTCGGTCTCGATCGAGGATTTGGCAGATGAACCCATGATCATGCTGCGCATCGATGAAATCGAATCGGCCACGCGAAAACTGCTTTCGGCCTTTGGCGCGCGCCCGCGAGTTGCCTTTCGCACGCGCTCGGTGGAGGCGGTGCGCTCCCTAGTGGCGACGGGGGCCGGAGTCGCGCTTTTGCCAGAAATCGTTTACCGCCGTTGGTCTCTTGAGGGCGACCGGATCGTGTCGCGCGATGTGTCGGGAAGCCTGCCAGTTGTGCAGGTTGGGACCGTCTGGCGCAAAGGGGCGCCTTTGCCGCGTGTGGCGCGTGTGGCGCGTGAATTTGTTTTGGCCGCACAAGCCCATAAAAGCACAAAGTAATTTGGCGATATTTGTTTTTCCGATACCCGGAACCTGAGAATTGAATTTGTGAAACCCGCTTGTTTTTCACAGCCTAGCGCCAAGGGAGAGAGGTCTCCCATCGCAATAGGGAAAAACCAGCATGAAACAGATTTTCAACGGATGCGTTTCCGGCCTTGCGCTTGTTGCGGCCACTGCGCTTCCACTTTCTGCCGCCGACATGCTTTCCGAGCTGGGCGCGGGGGAAGGCACCGTCTCCATCGTCGCATGGCCGGGTTATATCGAGCGCGGCGAAACCGAGGCCGACTTTGACTGGGTGACCAAGTTCGAAGAGGCCACCAGCTGCAAGGTCGAGGTCAAGACCGCGAACACCTCGGACGAAATGGTCGCTTTGATGAATGAAGGCGGCTTCGATCTGGTGACCGCCTCTGGTGACGCCTCGCTGCGCCTGATCGCGGGCAAACGGGTCCAACCGATCAACATAGATTTGATCCCGAGCTGGGCCCGCGTTGATGATCGTCTGAAAGATGCGCCTTGGCACACGGTCAAGGGCACCCACTATGGCACGCCGTTCATGTGGGGGCCGAACGTGTTGATGTACAACACCGAAGTCTTCCCCGAGGCCCCGACCAGCTGGGACGTGGTGTTCAAGGAAATGGCCCTGCCAGACGGCGAAAGCAATTCGGGCCGGGTGCAAGCCTATGACGGGCCGATCTATATTGCCGATGCCGCGATGTATCTGATGGCGCATCAGCCGGATCTGGGCATCACAAGCCCCTATGAGCTCAACGAGAATCAATATGCAGCCGCGCTCGACGTGTTGCGCGCCCAACGCAAGCTCGTGTCGCGCTACTGGCACGATGCGTTTATCCAGATCGACGATTTCAAGAACGAGGGCATGGTGGCGTCGTCCTCATGGCCCTTCATGGTCAACCTGTTGAAAGCAGACAGCGTGCCTGTCGCCTCAACCATCCCGTCCGAGGGCGCGACAGGCTGGGCGGATACGCTGATGCTGCATGCCGATTCCGAGCATCCGAATTGTGCCTATCAGTTCATGGAGCATTCGCTGAATTCGAACCTGCAATCGGATCTGTCCGTGTGGTTCGGGGCTGTGCCCTCTGTGCCAGAGGCCTGTACCGATGGGTCTGGCATGCAGACGGCAGCGGGCTGTTCCGAGAACGGTCTTGATGATTTCGACCGGATCAAATTCTGGCGCACCCCGGTGTCCAGCTGTGAAAGCCAAGGCAGCTGTGTGCCCTATTACCGTTGGGTTTCGGACTACATCGGTGTGATCGGCGGGCGCTGATCCTTTCCCTAGGGGCTGGCCTTTGCGGGCCGGCCCACATTCTCCCCTGAAAGACTGACAATGACTGATGCAGTGACCTTCCGAGGCGTGTCGCGCCACTTTGGATCCGTGAAAGCCGTGGATGAGGTCGATCTGGCTATTCACGATGGCGAGTTCTTTGCCATGCTCGGCCCCTCGGGCTCCGGGAAAACTACATGCCTGCGCCTGATTGCGGGGTTCGAACAACCGACCGCCGGGAGCATCGAAATTTTCGGCGAACGTGCCGAGGGTGTGCCGCCGTACTTGCGCAATGTGAATACGGTGTTCCAGAACTATGCGCTGTTCCCGCATATGAATGTGCTCGACAACGTGGCCTTTGGCTTGCGCGTCAAAGGGGTGAGCAAGGCCGAACGCCGCCGCGCCGCGGAAGAGACGCTGGAACTGGTCGAGCTTGGCGGCTATGGCACGCGCCGCGCCGGAGAGCTGTCTGGCGGCCAACGTCAGCGCGTGGCCTTGGCCCGGGCGTTGATCAACAAGCCGCGCGTGGTGCTCTTGGACGAACCTTTGGGCGCGCTCGATCTCAAGCTGCGCGAACAGATGCAGGAAGAGCTGCGCAAACTCCAGCGTGCCTTGGGCCTGACCTTTGTGTTCGTGACCCACGACCAGGACGAAGCGCTGTCCATGGCCGACCGCGTGGCGGTATTTGCCGAGGGCAAGATCCAGCAAATCGGCAGCGCAGAAGACATTTACCGCCGCCCCTCCACACGCTTTGTGGCCGATTTTGTCGGCTCCTCGAACGTTGTTCCCGCCGATCTTGCGGGGGTGGGAGAAACGGGGCAATGGGCCTCGCTGCGGCCCGAAGACATCACGCTTGATGCGGCGGGGCTTGCGGCCACCGTCACCGGCAAATTCTTTCACGGACGCGTCACCAAACTCTCGCTCGACATCAAGGGCCAAAGCCTGACCGCGCTGATCCCCGCCCATGAGACCACGCCGGACATCGGCGAGACCGCTTATGTGTCGTGGGATGCGTCTCGCGCCCATGTCATGGAGTTGGAGGCATGAGGTCCAACGCCCCTCAACCCGCGATCTTTGCGCCACGTTCGGGGCCCTTGGCGCGGGCGGTAGATTGGGTGATCCGTCACCCCCGCATGTTCGTGTTCCTGATGGTGCTGCCGATCACGCTGTGGCTTGGCATTGTCTACATCGGCGCGCTGATCGCCCTGCTGATTCAGAGCTTTTTCTCGATTGATGAGTTCTCTGGCATCGTGGTGCGTGAATTCACGTTCAAGACCTATGGCGAGTTGTTGCGCCCCTATAATCTCGACATCATCCTGCGCACCGTCGCCATGGCCGCAGCGGTGACCGTGGCCGCCGCTGTGCTGGCCTTTCCCATCGCCTATTTCGCGGCGCGCTATGCCAAGGGCAAATGGAAGGCGCTGTTTTACATCGGTGTGATGCTGCCCTTGTGGTCAAGTTATCTGGTCAAGGTCTATGCGTGGAAATTGGTGCTGGCGAAAGAAGGCATCCTGACGTGGATTTTCGCCAAGTTGCACCTGACGTGGCTTTTGGACGGCATCCTGTCGATCCCGGTGATCGGCGGCAATTCCCTGTCCGTCAGCTACATGGGGACCTTTCTCGTGTTCCTCTATATCTGGCTGCCTTACATGATCATCCCGGTGCAGGCCTCGCTGGAACGGGTGCCCGGCGCGCTGCTTGAAGCGGCCTCTGATCTTGGCGCGACTCCGCGCCAAAGCTTCCGCATGGTGCTGTTCCCGCTGGCGCTTCCGGGGATCATCGCCGGTTCCATCTTCACGTTCTCGCTGACGCTTGGCGATTACATCGTGCCGCAAATTGTCGGCAACTCGCGTCTGTTTATCGGTCAGGCAGTTTACACCCAACAAGGTACCGCCGGGAACATTCCACTGGCCGCCGCCTTTACCGTCGTTCCGATCGTCGTCATGGGGATTTACCTCTGGGGCGCACGCAAAATGGGGGCTTTCGATGCACTCTGATACACGCGCCCCGTTGGGCCTCAAACTCTCAGCCATCGGCGGGCTGATCTTTTTGCTCGCCCCGATTGCGCTGATCTTTGTCTATGCCTTCACCACCGAGGAAAAGAGCTTTCAATGGCCGCCCCCCGGCCTGACGACCAAATGGATCGGCGTAACGCTGGGCCGCACGGATGTTTGGGAGGCTTTGGGGCTTTCGCTCAAGGTCGCGGCGATCTCTACCACGCTGGCGCTGATCATGGGCACGCTGACCGCCGCCGCTGTCGCCCGCTCGCGCTTTTTCGGGCGCGAAACGATCTCCCTGCTGGTGATCTTGCCGATCGCCTTGCCGGGGATCATCACCGGGATTTCGCTGCGTTCGGCGTTCTCCTTGCTCGATATTCCGTTTTCGACATGGACCATCGTGCTGGGGCACGCGACCTTTTGCATCGTGATCGTCTACAACAACGCGGTCGCCCGGTTTCGCCGCACCTCTGGTGCGCTGATTGATGCCGCGATGGATCTGGGCGCGGATGGGGTGCAGACCTTTACCCTCGTGATCCTGCCCAATATCGCGACCGCTTTGCTTGCGGGCGGGATGCTGGCCTTTGCGCTCAGTTTTGATGAGGTGATCGTCACCACATTCACGGCAGGAAACCAGACCACCTTGCCGATCTGGATGCTCGAAGAACTTGTCCGGCCGCGCCAACGTCCGGTGACCAATGTGGTTGCCATGGCGGTGGTCATCGTCACCGTGCTGCCGATCCTGGCCGCCTATTACCTCACTCGCGACGGCGAACACACCGCCGGTTCCGATAAATAATCCCCGACACATCCAGACACACAGGGAGACCCCTATGGACGCTCACATGCTCATCGGCGCCAAGCTCGTCAAAGGCACCGAGACCGAGGAAGACATCTTTAACCCGCGCACGGGCGAGATCATCACCACCCTTCCGGAAGCCTCGCTGACACAGGTCGAAGAGGCCGTCGCGGCGGCAGAAAAAGCCTTTGCGGGCTGGTCGCGCACCACGCCGGGTGAACGCTCGGGCTATTTGTTGAAAATCGCTGACCGGATCGAGGCCGAGGCTGAAAACCTCGCCCGTCTCGAGGCGCTCAACTGTGGCAAGCCGGGGCCCTTGGCCCTGAATGATGAACTGCCCGCGATCGTGGATTGCTTTCGGTTTTTTGCCGGTGCGGTGCGCTGCATGACGGGGCCCATGGCCGGTGAATATCTTGAGGGGTTCACCTCAATGGTCCGCCGCGATCCCGTCGGGATCGTCGCCTCCATTGCGCCATGGAACTATCCGCTGATGATGATGGCGTGGAAAATTGCCCCCGCCATCGGCGCGGGCAACACCGTGGTGTTCAAACCGTCGGAACAGACCCCGCTGACTGCGCTGGCCATGGCGAAGATCTTTGCCGATGTCCTGCCTGAAGGTGTCGTGAACATTATCCTTGGTCGCGGCGAAACCGTCGGCTCCGCGCTCATCAATCACCCGAAAGTCGCGATGATCTCGGTCACAGGCGACATTGCCACCGGTCGCAAAATTCTTGAGGCCGCGAACAAGACGATCAAACGCACCCATCTTGAACTTGGCGGCAAGGCCCCCGTGCTGGTGCTGGGAGACGCGGATATCGACGCCACCGTCGAGGGGCTTCGCGCCTTCGGGTTTTACAACACCGGTCAGGATTGCACCGCAGCCTGCCGGATCTATGCGCAGGCGTCGATCTATGATGAGTTCGTCGGCAAGCTCACCGATGCCGTTTCGCAAATCGAATATGCCAATCCCGACGACAGTCTGAACGAGATGGGACCGCTGATTTCCCTGCGTCAACGGGACCGGGTGGCAAGTTTCGTGGCCCGGGCCCGCGAAGCCAACCATATCGAGGTGACCACAGGCGGGGGGGCGCCCGAAGGGGGCGGGTTCTTCTACAAACCGACCGTGGTCGCCGGTGCCTTGCAAAGCGACGAGATCGTGCGGCGCGAAGTCTTTGGTCCTGTCGTGTCCGTCACCCGGTTCGACGACGCCGATCAAGCGGTCACCTGGGCCAATGACAGCGACTATGGTCTCGCGTCGTCGGTTTGGACCAAGGACGTGTCCAAAGGCATGCAGGTCGCCGCCAGTTTGCAATATGGCTGCACCTGGGTGAACACCCATTTCATGCTGGCCAATGAGATGCCCCATGGCGGGATGAAACAGTCTGGCTATGGCAAGGACATGTCATCCTATGCACTCGAAGACTATTCCGTTGTGCGCCACGTGATGGTCGCGCACTGACAGGACATGGTTTGGGCGCGGGCGCCGGGTGCCCTATGGGACCGGTGTCCGCGTTAGACTATGCCGGAAAAGTAGACACGTACGCAGCTTGGTGCAGGTCAGCGGCCCGGTTTCACGACAGAAAGCTCGGTCATTGTTCCAGCCCTTTCGCGGGGGTCTCATGCCCTTTCATCGGACACAAGGCGCATGCCAAGATGGGCGGGGGGCGTGCCGACGGCACAGCCGCCTCTGGCCGGATCGCGCACAAGGAAAGACATAGCGGCGATATGTTCTCCACCGACGAAAAAGGCGGGGCAACGGGCGGCGCTGATGCCCTCGTCGGCCCCGGCGTAGCAGTCTTGCGTCCATTCCCAGACGCTGCCGTCCAGGTCGGCGATCCCTTCTGGGGAAACGGAAAAGCTGCCCTGCGGTTTGAGCGCGCGCGGCGCGAGGCCTTCGGTGAGATAGGCCGAGGCCCAGGTCAGTGAGGGATCGGTGAAAATGGGATCGGGGGCGTCGGGCAAGACCGATTGCGCCATATACTCCCACTCTGACGCGCTCGGCAGACGAAAGTCATGCCTCGTGACCGCGTTGATCCAAGTCAGATATTCGCTCACGTCGACATGGCTTAGCCCGGTGGCGGGGGTGGTCGCAGGGTCCAGATCGGCCCGCGCCCGCAGGTGCAGCGTACAGCCGCCCTCAAAATGGCAGGTGTTCCATTCGGCAATGGTGACCTCGTTACGCTGCACATACAGCGCGCGGCCATCCGGCAGGATAACCGGGCGCTGCGCCATGACGGGGAGCGGATGTGGGGTGGAGTCAGGGCCGCGCAGAAACAGCGCGCCCCCGACAACGAGCACGGCCACAACCGCCGCCGCCAGACGAAGGGGCATCAGTTTGGGGGCGAAAGCTGTGGCAACGGTCATGGTCTTTACTCGGTTCTATGTCAGGCGGAGAAGGATCTGGGGGCGACGACCTGTTCCATCAGATTGTTGTCCCACGGGCCCTCGACGATAAAGTGCGCGGTGGCACCCAAAAGCGCCGCTTCAATCAGGTTGTGGTTCACATAGGCGTAAACGCCCGGCTGCTCGAAGGTGTACATCGCGGCCACCGCGGTGCCGCCGCGCACGAACCAGGTTTCCAGACCGGTCATCGGCAGATCGCTGAACGAGGTTTCCCAGACAAAGTTGCCGTGCCCGCCGATCAGGTGCGGACGGCTGTCGCGGTTGGACTGATTGTGGATCATCAGAACCGTCTCACCCACTTTGAATTTGAGCGCACCTTCGCCCGTCAGGGCGCCAACGGCCCCGTTAAAGACCGAGTGGGTCGGAGTCAGCGTACGCATCGCCTCCAGACTGTCGGCATAATCGTCTCCGGCGGCCTCGTAGACCATGAAATCGCCGTTTTCATCCTTGGGCAGATAAAAATCCTGCTCGCCGATATAGGCGATCTTGTCATAGCGCAGCGCAGTACCGTCCTTGTCCTTCAAGCCGTCGCGGGGCAGCACCATGACGGCACCATTCATGCCGTGGGTCACGTGGTAGGGGATCATCGCCCCGCCCGGTGCGCAGTGATAGGTAAAGCAGCCCGGCTTGGTCGCCTTCCAGCGCAGCACGGTTTCTTCGCCCGGATAGACATGGGTCAG
>JASJGL010000010.1:0-72556 GCA_033791545.1 Pseudodonghicola sp.
ACCCGGAATTCGATCGACTTGGTGCCCAGCTTGCTTGGCCAGACCTTGCAGATCAGGCGATGGCGCGGCGTCACGGGCGAGACGAAATCCAGACTCAGATGCACAAAGGGCGTCCCGAAACCCAGATCAAGTTCCATATGATACCAGCCGCCGCCAAGATGATGGTCCCACCAAGCGTCGATCGCATCCAGCGCGAAATAGGGCAGCCGCCCGGTATAGGCGATCTTGGCCGGGTCACAATCGGCCCAGGTGACGCGGATCTCATGCTCGAACGGCGGCGGCACCGCCGCTTCGTTGGTCTGTGTCATTCAGTAGGTTTCCACGTGATAGCGGCCCTCGTTGCGCATGGTATCGCGCAAGGCGCCCCAAGGCTGGCCGATGCTTTCGGCGATATTGGTCAGCGTCTTTTCGACGCCCTCCTCCATGCCGCGCAGGCCGCAGATATAGATATGAGTGTTGGGATCGGCGATCATCTCGGCCACCTCCTCCTCTTCCGTCCTCATGCGGTCCTGCACGTATTCCTTAACCGCGCCGGGGATGCGTGAAAACACCAGATGTTTCTTCAGCAGGGTGTCGGGCACTTTGTTCAGCGGCCCGAAATACGGCAGGCTTTCCGGGGTGCGGGCACCAAAGAACATCACCATGCCGCCCGATTTCGCCCCGACAGAGCGTTGGCGACGCATGGTAAAGGCGCGCATCGGCGCGGACCCGGTGCCGGTGCAGATCATCAACAGCCGCGCCTGCGGATCCTCGGGCATCAGAAAGGTCGCCCCGAACGGGCCGGTCAGTTGCACCGTGTCGCCCTTTTTCAGATCGCAGACATAGTTGGAGCACAGCCCGCCCTCGTCCCGCTTGACGGTCAGGGACAGGTTGTTGAAATTCGGCCGCTCCCCGTCGCGCGGGCTGGAGACGGAATACAGCCGCGGCAGATGCGGCTTGCCCTCGGCATCCAGACCCGGCGGGATAACTCCGACGCTTTGGCCTTCCAGAACCGGGAACGGCAGCCCGCCCAGATCAAGGATGATGTGGCGCACGTCGCTGTCGGACTCTGGCGAGGTCAGGCGATAATTGCCCTGCACCGTGGCCTGCGCCGGTTTGCCGAGGTTGTACATATTGATCGTCGGTTTGGACGCCGAGGCGGGTGCTTTCGCCTTGCCGCCAGCCCCGGCATGGGCCTCGGCCAGCAGCGCCGCCATCGCGTCGTCCAGCGCCTCCATCCCGGTCTCGGCCTCGCCACCTGCGGTCTGGATATCTTCCTGTTCGGGCAGTTCGGTCCACTCAAACTGCTCGTCCATCGAATAGGGGGTGTTCACCACCCGCCATTCGTCGATCGAGCCGGTGGGGCAGACCGGGATGCAATCCATGCAAAAGTTGCACTTGGAGGCATCGACCACGACGTTGTTGTCGTCATGATCAATCGCCTCGAGCGGGCAGGTCATTTCGCAGGTATAGCAGCGGATGCAGATTTCGGGGTCGATCAGGTGCTGTTTCAGCGGCTTGTTCATTGGCTCTCGCGCTTTTTTCTCAGGATCACGTCCGGCAAGACCAGAGCATCGATCAGCGCCACGCACAGGCCGCCGCAATCGTCGCAGCCGACGCAGGGCCCGTTCAGTTGCGATATCTCGACCGACAGGGCGTTCAAACGGGGCGTTTCGGATTTGGTCCTGCTGATCGTCATGGCAGATGCTCCCGTTGTGTTGGCGTCTTGCTTGAGTCGTGTTCGCGTCTTGCTTGCGTCTCGTGTTGAGCCGACCATCCGACCGGATCCCGAAAGCGCGCTTTCGACTCCCTGTCTAGCATGTCTTTGCCGGTCTTCGCAAAACCGTCGGACGGCTTGCGACACCCGGCCCGGGCGCGGGGCCCGGACCGGTCTCTGTCACGTATCAGGCCATGTGCAGCTTGACGTATTCAAAATCGCCCGGCTTGTTGTCGATCCCGACCTTCGGCGCCGCGATCCAGCTTGCATATTTGCCGGGTTCAGTGACCGGCTTCATCAGGCTTTGGATGAAATCGCCATCCGCATGGGTCGGCAGCCACGCCTTCATACCGGCGTCATACTCCGCGCCCGTGACCAGCGTGCCCTCTGGATCAAACAGCTTTTCGGCGAAGACACCGATCTTGCGGTTGAAGGCCTCGTGCGGAAGCTTCATCTCGAACGCGACACCGGCCTTTTCAATGATCTTGTTCCAGCGCGATACGCCACCGGCGGCATCGCGGGAATAGTCATCGCGCAAGCGCATGTTGATCGCGGTCAGCGCCGGAACCTCATGTTGCACCAGCTTGCCGTCGACCATATCCCAGACCTTGTAGGTGTCGTCGGTCAGCTTGTGGTCGTCTTTGACGCGATGCTCCATGTACCGGCCCTTGATGCCGGCGTTAAAGGCATTGGCGGCATTGGTCGACACTTCCTGTCCGAACAGGTCGAGCGACAGCGTATAGTGCAGGTTCAGCTTTTTCTGGATCGTCGGCAGGTCGATCACGCCAAAGCTGCGGATCTTGTCGATGTCATAGGGGTCGTCGATCCCGTGCTCTTTCATCACCTCACAGGTCTTCTGGATGGTCCGGCCAACGCCGGTTTCCCCCACGAACATGTGGTGCGCTTCTTCGGTCAGCATGAAACGGCAGGTGCGTGACAGCGGGTCAAAGCCCGATTGCGCCAGGCTTTCCAGCTGCATCTTGCCGTCGCGGTCGGTGAAATAGGTGAACATGAAGAACGACAGCCAGTCCGGCGTTTCCTCGTTGAAGGCGCCCAGCATGCGCGGTGCCTCTTCCGAACCAGACGAGCGCAGCAGCAGATCATCCGCCTCTTCGCGGCCATCGCGACCAAAATACTTGTGCAGCAGATAGACCATCGCCCAAAGGTGGCGGCCCTCTTCGACGTTGACCTGAAACAGGTTGCGCATGTCGTAAAGCGACGGCGCGGTCAGGCCAAGGAAGCGTTGCTGTTCAACCGAGGCCGGTTCGGTATCGCCCTGAATCACGATCAGACGTTTCAGCAGGTTGCGGTATTCACCCGGCACTTCCTGCCACGCCGGGTCGCCGAAATGCTCGCCACAGGGGATGGTGCGCCCCTCGACCTGCGGTGCAAGCAGCACGCCCCAGCGGTATTCGGGCATCTTCACATAGTCGAATTTCGCCCAGCCCTTGGGGTCGACCGAAACGGCGGTGCGCAGATAGACCAGCGATTGCTGAAAGTTCTGCGGGATCAGGTCGGACCACCAGTTGATGTATCCGGGGTGCCATTTCTCCAGCGCCTTGAGAACCCGCTTGTCCGAGCTGAGGCCGACGTTGTTGGGGATTTGCGTGTCATAGCTGACGTTGATCAGATCGAGCATGAATTTTCCTCCGTTTGAGCCCGGAGCGACGGGCCCTTGCCCATCCTGCGCCGGAAAATGCCGTCGGGCAGGCCAAGGCCCGCCCGCTGTTGTTACACCCGTTCCATGTTGTAATCGCCGCGGATGCCGGTGCCATAGCGTTGCAGCGCCCCGTCCTTGCCAACCGCGTTGGGCCGCTGGAAAATCCAGTTCTGCCACGCGGTCAGGCGACCAAAGATGCGGGTTTCCATCGTCTCTGGCCCGGGAAAGCGCAGGTTGGCCTCCATCCCGGTCATCGCATCGGGGCTGAAGCTGGCACGCTCTTCAAGGAAGATACGCACCTCGTCCTCCCAGTCGATATCGTCAAAGGCATAGGTGATCAGCCCGGCCTTGTCGGCCGCGTCGGCCTCCATCGGCATACCGATCTGCGCCTTCAGCGCGTCCACGGTCTCGGGCGTGCCCAAGAACCGGGTTTGCAGCCGGGTCAGATCGTTGCTCATCGGATACAGACCGAAGTTGCCCGGCGTCAGCGTGACAGTGGCCATCGGGCGATTGTCGCCCTCAAAATCGTCCAGCATCATGTAGCCGCGATCGCAGGCCCAGAGCAGTTCGGCCAGCACCCCGGCAAAACAACTGCCGTGTTCCACCATCGCCGCCATCGAGCGAGAGGTCAGATCGACCCGCTTGAGCACGCGTTTCCAGAATTTCAGGATCTCGTTGGCCAGCCAATGATCACCATTGTCGATCAACAGCTTTTCATGCGCGATCAGTTTTTCTGGATCGCCCTGCGTGCGAAACACCAGCGTTCCGATCTCGCGCTCGTTCAGGCGCAGATGCAAAAGCGCGTCATCCAGTTCGCGCGCCAGCCGCAGCATGTAGCCGTCACAGCCCTGCGCCTGCACCGCGTCCATGCTGCCCGGCGCATCAGTATCCGGGCCCGACAGGGTGATCGTGGCCTTGCGCCCGGCGCGGTCGATGGCGACCTCGACCAGCGAATAGGTCACGCTGTCTTCGCCGAAGGTGCGATCCAGCGGGGTCAAGGCGATGCCGGTCGCGCCCGATGCCTTTTTAGAACTGGCGGCAAATTCGCGCGCCCGTTCCTGCACCACCGCGTTGAATTTCGAGTTTGGCACAACCTCGTCCACCAGACGCCAATCCACTGCGCGCTGGCCTTTGACGCCCTCTTCGACCGAACAGAACACATCGGCCAGATCGCGGCGCACCTTGCGTTTGTCGGTGACACGGGTCAGCCCGCCGGTGCCCGGCAACACCGCCAGCAGCGGCACCTCGGGCAGCGCGACAGAGGACGTGCTGTCATTGGTCAACATGATATAGTTGCAGGCCAGCGCCAGTTCGTATCCGCCGCCCGCGCAGGCACCTTTGACCGCAGCGATGTATTTCTGGCCGGAATCCTCTTCGGCGGCCTCGAAGGTGTTGCGGGTCTCGTTGGTGAATTTGCAAAAGTTCACCTTATGCGCATGCGCCGCCCCGCCCAGCATCCGGATATTGGCCCCGGCGCAGAACACCTTGTCCTTACCCGACTGCATCACCACGACCTTGACCTCGGGGTGTTCGAACCGCATCCGCTGCACGACGTCGGCCAGTTCGATATCCACGCCCAGATCATAGGAATTGAGCTTGAGCAGATAGCCGTCAAACAGGCCGCCATTCTCGTCCACATCCATGAAAAGATTGGCGACTTCTCCATCATACTCGACCCGCCAATGGCGGTATTTGGAGGGGTCGGTTTGAAAGTCGATCACTTTGCCCATGTCGCGCTCCTGAGAAAATCTGAGTTGGCTGCAACTTATGTCATTCGGGCTCTGGCGTAAACAGATTTGTGCATAATAATGCGCAAGTTGTTTTCCGGTAAATCAATTACTTACCACGATACGCGCAATATCGCGCATATACCCCCAGGACCAGTATGCATTATTATGCACTATTTCACATCCTGTTCCAGCGCGCGAGTCGCCACCTCTCGCATCCGCATCCCCCGCGACACCAGCCAATCGTGATCCCCCTGCATCGCCTCAGCCCCGATCGCGCCAGCGGTGTCCAGATGGGCCTGTGCCATATCGCACAGCCGCAAAACCGCGCTGAGGCGGCCCATCCGCTGTTTCAGCGCCGCATTGGCGATCTGGATCGCCCCCTGAACAAAGGCACGCGCGCGTGAATTCGGCGGCAGCGCCCGCCAGACCGGCTCGAACAGTTCATGCGCTTCCCAGTAAAAGCCGGTCTCAAGATATCTCCACCCGGTGCGCCACGCCTCGGACGCGGCCAGCGCGGCGGGCGTCATGCCCGGTCGCGCCGTTCGGGTCACTTCGTCAAACGCGCCCTCGGGATGGCGGGCGCTTTGACCCGGCACATAGGCATGCGACGGGTCTGGATAGCGTTGGCGGGTCAGCTTGGCACCACCTCGGCCGCCTCGATCCGCTCCAGCCGGGCGGTGAAGTCGGCCACGGCGTCAAGCGTCTGTTCCGGCTGCTCCTGATGCGGGGCGTGCTTGCAGTCCTCAAGGATCACGGTGTCGACCGGCGCATAGGACCGGCTCTCGATCTCTTCGATCTGCGCCAGCGTGCCGTATTGATCGTCACGCCCCTGTATCGCCAGCACCGGAATACGAAGATAGTCGATCACCTCGCCCACGTTCCACGATTTGAACCCCGGGTCGAGCCAGGTGTCGTTCCAGCCGCGAAAAGCGTTTTCCGGATCCTTGTGATACTTGGCCATCCGCTCCTTCATATCGGCGCTTGCAAAGGCCTCGCGCGCTTTGGCGATCTCTTTCAGGCCCATCTCCTCAGTAAAGAAATGCGGCGCCATCAGGATCAGCCCGCGCACGCGAAAATCCTCGACGCTGCCGGCATAGATCGCGGCGATGGTTGCCCCGTCGGAATGGCCGAACAGGATACAGCGGGTGATCCCCGCATGATCCAGAACATGCGGCAGCACCTCCACCGCCTCGTGCGTCATGAAATCCAGCGGGCGCGGCAGCTTGGCCGGGTCCGACTGGCCATAGCCCTGCCGCGAATAGACCAGAACCCCCATGCCGGTGCGCGCCGCCAGCCGCGCGGGGAAATCACGCCACAGCGCGGCGCAGCCCAGCCCCTCATGCAGCATGACGATGGTCGGCGCCTGCTTCGGTGCCGGGCCAAAGCAGGTGTATTCCAGCGTTACCCCCTTCACCACCAGCAGGGTTGTCGGGACCTCGGACCACTCCAGCGCCGCCATCACGCCGCGCCCCGCAGTTTGTAGCGTTGGATCTTGCCTGTCGCGGTCTTGGGCAGTTCGTCCACAACCTCGATCCAGCGCGGATATTTCCACATGCCGATCTTGTCCTTGACCAGATCCTTCAGATCACCCGCGATGCTCTTGTCTGCCCCGGTCTTGAGCACGATAAAGGCGGCCGGTTTATCCAACCCCTTTTCATCGGCGCGGGCCACGACAGCAGCCTCCAGCACGGCGGGATGTTCGATCAGCGCCTGCTCCACCTCGAACGGGGAAACCCAGATGCCGGACACCTTGAACATGTCGTCGGTGCGCCCGCAATAAACATAGCGGCCGTCCGAGGTGCGTTCGTATTTGTCGCCGGTTCTGGTCCAGTGGCCCGCAAAGGTCGATTGCGACTTGTTACGCCGGTTCCAATAGCCATCCGCCGAGGAGGGGCCGCGCACCAACAGTTCGCCGACCTCGCCATCGGGCAGATCCTCGTCATGTTCATCGACCAGACGCACCTCGTATCCCGGCACGGCAATGCCGGAGGTGCCATAGACGACGTCACCGGGCCGGTTGGACAGAAAGATATGCAACATCTCGGTCGAGCCGACGCCGTCGATGATCTCGGCCCCCCAAAGTTTTTCCCAGCGCTCTCCAATCTCGCGCGGCAGTGCCTCGCCTGCCGAGGTGCAAAGACGGATCGTATGATCGGGCGTCCCGCCAGCGGCTTCTTGCGCGGCGACCACGGCGGCATACAGCGTCGGCACCCCGCAAAAGATCGTCGGGCGTTCGGTCTTCATGATGTCAAACACCACATCCGGGGTCGGACGGCCCCCGAACAGAACCGTGGTGGCGCCCACCGACATCGGAAAGGACATGCCATTGCCCAGCCCATAGGCAAAGAACAGCTTGGCCACGGAATACACAGTATCCTCTTCACGGATCTTCAGCACCTGCTCGCCAAAGGTGTCGGCAGTGGCCTTGAGGCTGGAATGCACGTGCCGCACCCCCTTGGGCAAGCCGGTGGAGCCCGAGGAATACAGCCAGAACGCCAGTTCATCCTCATGCGCCTCGACCGTGTCGGCCAGCGCGGCGCCCTCGACAAAGGTGCGATAGCTCTCGGTACCCTCGGGCGCGTCACCGATCACGACGATCGCGCGGAGAAACCGGTTGTCGACCACGGCGGGGGCCACGACCTCCCACAGCTCCTGTGAGACGACGAGGATCGAGGCGCGGCTATCGTTCAGCACCGCCTCGTAAATGTCAGTGGACAGCAACGTGTTCAGCGGCACCGGGATCGCGCCCGCCTTGAGCGCGCCCCAGAACACCACCGGAAATTCGATCTGATCGCGCACGATCATCGCCACCCGTTCCTCGCGCCGCACGCCATGGCGATCAAGCGCACCGGCGAAGCGCGCGGTCTCGTCGGCGAGTTGGCCGTAGGTCAGGCTGCGCCTGTCCCCGTCCGCCTCACGAAAGGCGATCTTGTCGCCCCGGCCTTCGTCAATGTGACGATCCACAAAATAGATCGCCGCGTTCCCCGATGCGTGCATGGGTTCTCCTCCCTCTCGGTCCTGCCTGCCCGTCCCGACCGCCAGCAAACGCTCCTCCGCGCGGGCCGGGACTCGCTGTGGCTCATCATGCATTTCCGGGGCTTATATGCAAGATAATGCTAATATTATTGGCACTATTTTGCACAATCCTTGCCGCAGTCAGATTTCGCAGGGGCCATGAGGCAACGGAGCAGCAGAGACGCGGCAACGAAAAAGGCCCGGCCCCAAACCGGGGACCGGGCCAATATTTATGTCGGTTTTCGCCCGTTATCGCAACAAAAACAGCGTGATAGATGGGAAGGCCACCAGAATGACCACCCGGATAAGGTCGGACCCGACAAAGAACATCACCGCCTTGTAGGTGTCGACCATCCGCGTCTTGCGGTCCATCGCGTTGATGATGAACAAGTTCATCCCCACCGGCGGCGTGATCAGGCCAACCTCGACCACGATCAGCACCAGAATGCCAAACCAGATCGCCACATGCTCGGTCTCGATCCGGTTGGCCATGCCGCGCGTCATGCGGATGTCCAACGCCTTCATCTGATCGCGGGTCAGTTCGACGCCGCTGGCGATCGCATTCTTGATCTGCGCCAGCATATCCGCCGCCATGCCATCCGGCACACCGTGCCTCAGCACCTCCATCGCCGCGTCGCCCTGCAATCCGGCCAGCGAAACCAGACCGAAATCCATCACACTGATCACCGGATAGAAGATCGGGATCGTCAGCAGGATCATCGACAGGCTGTCCATCAGGCAGCCGAACACGAGGTAGAAGATCAGGATCAACGTCAACACCAGCCAAGGCGAGAACCCCTGGCTGACCACAAAGTCGGCCAGTTCTTGCGGCACCTGGGTCAACGCCAGGAAGCCGTTATAGAATCCCGCGCCCAGCACGATGAAAAAGATCATCGCAGTCGAGCGCGCGGTGACATAGAAACTGTCCACCAGCGTTACCCGGGTCAGCCCGCCATTGAGCAATGCAATCAGCCCGGTGCCCGCGGCCCCCACGGCCGCACCCTCGGTCGGCGTGAACCAGCCCAGATAGATGCCGCCCACCACCAGCGCAAAGACCAGCAACACCGGCCAGACCTGCAGCAGCGCGGCGAACCGCTCCACATAGGGCACACGCGGCCGGATGCCTGCCGATTCAGGATAGAGCCGGACATAGACCGAGATCGCGAGCACATAGCCCAGCGCCGCCAGCAAACCGGGAATAAAGGCCGCGAGAAACAGCTTGGCGATGTTCTGCTCGGTCAGGATGGCATAGATCACCAGCACCACAGAGGGCGGGATCAGGATGCCCAGCGTGCCGCCAGCGGCCAGCGTCGCGGTCGAAAACCCGCCAGCATAGCCATATTGCTTCAGCTCGGGCAGCGCGACCCGGCCCATGGTGGCAGCGGTGGCCAGCGACGACCCGCAGATCGCGCCGAACCCGGCACAGGCGCCGATCGCGGCCATGGCAACGCCACCCTTGCGATGCCCCAACCAGCCCTCGGCCGCCTTGAACAGCGCGTTCGACATGCCACCCAGCGTCGCGAAATGCCCCATCAACAGGAACATCGGCACGATGGTCAGCGAATAACTGGAAAAGGTCGTATAAGTTTCGCTTTTCAACCGCGCAAAGGCGACCGTGGTGTCGCCGGTGACAATGATCAGTCCGACCAGCGCAACGACGAACATGGCCAGCCCGATCGGCACCCGCAGAAAGATAAGGACCATCAGGGCAGGAAAGGACGCAATCCCGACTTCAAGCGTACTCATTGATCTGTCTCCACCCCGTCCCAGACGATTATGCGGCCGGTCAGGAATTCGGTCACCCGAACACTGGCCATGTAGGTTCCCACGATGGCTGACACCACGGCCCCGAACAGGCTGGCCGCATAGGCCCACCAGATCGGAAACTGCAACAGAAAGGAGGTCTCGCCATAGCCCTTTTTGGACAGCATCCCGTCGGCCAGTTTCCAGGCAATCAGGATCAGCACCAGCGCAAAGATCACTTCGGTCACCATGCGCAGGAAACGGTTGACCCCGCGTGGCAGGATATTGGCCACGATATCGACCGAGGCATGACCGGCAGTGATCTGACACAGCGGGATAAAGGCAAAGATGGCAAAGGCCACGCCGGCCTCGACCAGTTCGAAATCGCCATTGACCGGACCGACGCCAATGTCGATCAGCCAGTGCGCAAACCCGGGAATGATGCCCATAACGAAATCGCTGTGCAGAAAGCCGTTCAGGCTCCGCCCCAGAATGGATACGCAGGTCAACAGGATCAGTGCAGACAGGACGATGCCGCCCAATATCGCCATGAACCTGGACAGAGCGGTGAACAATGCGTGCATGCCTTCCCCTTCGGCTTGCCAGTGGTCTGAATGAATGGGCCGCAGCGGCACCAAAACCGCTGCGGCCGGATCACGATACCGCCGAATGTTATTCGTACATCGGCGTGTATTTGGCGATCAAGGACTGCGCCTCGTCAAGCAGGGCCTGACCGTCGATGCCCTTGCTGTCCATGTCCTTGAGCCACGCATCATAGATCGGCTGTGACGCGGCACGCCAAACGGCGGTTTGCTCTTCGTCCAGCGTGATGATGTTGTTGCCCATGTCCACGGCCATCTGGCGCGCCGGACCATCGGAATCGGCTTGGGTGCCGCCCGCAAAGATCGAGAATTCCAACCCCGAATTGTCGTCGACCACCTTTTTCAGGTCATCGGGCAGGCTGTCATACTTTTCCTTGTTCATCGCCAGAACGAAGGTCAGAACATACAGCGCGTTGCCAGTAAACTCGGTATGGTTCTCGACCAACTCCGGCACTTTCAGCGCGGTGGTCACCTCCCACGGGATGGTCGTACCGTCGATCACGCCCTTGGACAGACCCTCGGGAATGGCCGGAACCGGCATGCCCACCGGGGTAGCGCCCAGTTCGGTCAGCAGTGCATTGACCGAGCGCGAGCCGCCGCGGATCTTCATGCCCTGCAGGTCATCTGGGGTCTCGACCGGATCGGCCGAGTGGATCAGGCCGGGGCCATGAACCCAGGTGCCCAGAATGTGCACGTCCTTGAAATCAGTGTCTTTCCAGTGCTCTTCGAACATTTCCCAATAGGCCCGCGAAGTGGCGCGCGCATTGGTCATGATGAAGGGCAGTTCGAACACTTCGGTGCCAGGGAACCGGCCGGGGGTATAGCCCACAACCGTCCAGACCACATCGGCAACGCCGTCGATCGCCTGGTCCAGCAGTTCAGGCGGCTTGCCGCCAAGCTGCATCGAGGGATACCGGTCAACCTTGATCCGACCGCCGGAGTCCTTCTCCACGTTGTCGGCCCAGACATCCAGAATCAGCTTCGGCACGTTTGCCTGCGCCGGCAGAAACTGGTGTAGCTTCAGCGTCACCTCTTGCGCCATCGCCGCACTCGCCATCAGCGCGGCAACGGCAACGCCGCCCACCAAGCCCAGAACACTTCTCCGTTTGGTCATGTGATTCCTCCCTTTTGACCTTCTCTCGCAATATAATGCCGCACTCCCGCGACAATGCAATATATTGCCTATTTTTTCGCCCTGTGCCTGCCTCCAACACGCGAAAGAATATTACTCCAGGGCCGACAGGCCCTCTCACCTTGTCTAATGTAACGAAAATCTCGTGCAAATCAGGTTTCCGGTAACGCCTATTCGAATTTGTTTGAGATCGCGAGTCTTTTTGCCCGCTTCTGGCGGTACGATCACGCGACTGATCGCCTGAGTCCGACCCTATCACACTGGGCCAGCCAGCCCATCCCGCCAACAAGAAAACCGGCGCGAAGACCGCGCCGGTTTGGTTGTCTTAGCCCGTTCGCGCCGGTGTCACTGGCGGCTGAGCAGCTTCCATTGGCCGTTCTCAACAACCGAGATCACAACCTCATCGGCACCCTGGTGATCGTCGGGACCATAGGTGATCTGGGCATCGGCCAGTTCATCCGCATAATCGAGCGTCTCCATCCCCTTGATGAAGCTCTCCTGCGTCAGATCAGGCCCCGCCGCTTCCAGCGCCCGGATCACCGTATCGGCTGCGGAATACCCCAGCATCGAGAACCCGCCAGCGTCCTCATTGTACTTGGCCTTATAGTCAGCCATGAACTTGGCCACCGCTGGCACATCGGCCCGCGAGTTCAGGTCGACCCAACCGGCCGCAGCATAGAGCCCGTCGGTCACGCCGCCGGGCACCGCTGCCACCACGCCCAGAAAGCCGGCCGAGGTGTTCAGGAACATCACGTCGGTCCAGCCCAGCTTCTTGGCAGTGCCAACCACCGTGATCGCCTGCCGCACCCCCAAAGCCAGCGTGATCAGATCGCAATCGGCGGCCTTCAGCTTGGTCAGAGAGCCGACGAAATCCAGCTCGTCAGGCTTGTGCGTGGTCTCCCCCGCAAAGGTCAACCCCAGCGTGCTGACGATATCTTTTGTGCTGTCGCCGATTTCCTTGCCGAAATCGGTGGGCAGATACATCGAACAGATGTTCTTGGCGCCCTTCTCGGCGGCAAGGTATTTCACCCCCTCCTGCACCTGGTCCCAATAGCTGGAAAAGCCGACGAACTTGTTGTGCATCGGATCCTGCAACATGTCGCGCGCAGCCGTGAGCGGCCCGACATTCGGAATGCCCTTGGGATCAAGCAGCTTGAAGCCCGCCAGGTTCATCGGCGTGCCCAACGACAGCAGCATCCCGAACACCTTGTCGCGATTGAGCAGCTTGTTATAGCCCTGCATCGCGCGCGGAATCTGATAGCCGTTGTCCTCGACCACGAAGCGGATCATGCGGCCATGCACACCGCCCGCCGCGTTCGCTTCGTCAAAGCGCAGGTTGGCGCCGCGCACTGCCGGTACGCCCACGGCGGCAAAAATGCCGCTGAGGTCATTGACCGAACCGAACACCACCTCATTCTCGCTTACACCCTGGGTCTCGGCGCCGGCGCTGCCGGCAAGACCGGCGGCAAACGCCGCAGCGGCCAGGGCCTTTGTCAGTTTCTTCATGATTCTCCTCCCAAAGAATTGTACGTTTCACATCTTGTTCAGTACATCTCGTCGATCAGCGCCTTATGTTTCTTTTCCACCAAGCTGCGCTTGAGCTTCATGGTTGCGGTCAGCTCCTCGTCCTCTGCCGTCAGAAGCACGTTGATCAGGCGAAAATCCTTGATCTGCTCCACCCGCGCGAACTCCTTGTTGACTGCCTCGACCTCGCGGCCGATCAGGTCAATCACCTCCTGCGCGGCACAGAGAGATGCAAAATCACTGAACGGTATTTTCTGGTCCTGCGCAAACTTCTCGACGTTTTCCTGATCGATCATGACCAGACAGCTGAGGTATTTGCGCCGGTCCCCGATCACCACCGCGTCCGAGATATAGTGGCTGAATTTCAGCCGGCTTTCGATCTCGGCAGGGGTGATGTTCTTGCCGCCCGCTGTAATTATGATGTCCTTGAGCCGCCCGGTGATGGTCAAAAAGCCGTCGCCATCGACGCGCCCGACATCGCCGGTGCGCAGCCAGCCGTCCTCGGTAAAGGTTTCGGCGGTCTTTTCATTGTTGCGCCAGTAGCCTTGGAAATTGTTGAGGCCAAAGGTCTGGATTTCGCCATCCTCGGCGATGCGCACATGAAACCCCGGCACCGGCTTGCCCACGGTGCCAAGCTTGTTGTCACCGGGCAGGTTGACGGTGGCCAGCCCCGCGTTTTCGGTCATGCCATAGCCTTCGATCAGCTTTACCCCGATCGACCAGTACCATTTGATCAGCTCGGGCGAGATCGGCGCCGCGCCGGTCGCCCCGCGCCGCATCTTGTCCATGCCCAGCATCCGGCGCAGGTTGCGCAGCACCAGAAAGTCCCAAACCGTATAATATGCCGAAACCAAGGCTGGCGGCGTCTTTCTCGCCAACAGGTAATCGGCCCGCTTGGCCCCGGCCCTTTGCGCCAGATGAAACGCCAGACGCCCTGCCGGTGTGGCCTCCTGCGCCAGCACCAGCACCCGGGAATAGATCTTTTCCCACACCCGAGGCACGGCGGTGAAATGCGACGGAGAAACCTCCTGCAGGTTGTCGAACACGGTTTCCGGGCTTTCGGCGAAATTCACCGTCGCCCGCGCCGCCAGCGGGAAATAGACCGACACATCCCGCTCCAGGATATGGCAAAGCGGCAAGAAACAAAGCTGTTGATCGGTGGGCAGCGTCGGCAGCGCATGCGCACCAGAAACCACGGCCCCGATGATGTTTTCCTGACTCAGCATCGCGCCCTTGGGCGCACCGGTGGTGCCCGAGGTATAGATCAACAGCCCGGTATCACCGGGTTGCACCTGTTCGATCTCAGCCTCGAAAAATCCCGGATTCTCGGCCTCGAACACGCGGCCGGTCTCGTACAGCTCATCCAGAAACACGCATTTGTCGTGGCGCAGGTCGTGCAGCCCCTCTTGCTCCAGAATGATGACCTTGAGCACCTGCGGCGCGAGGTCTTCGATCTCGAGAAACTTGTCGAGCTGCTCGTCGCCCTCGACGAACAGAAACCGGCTGTCGGAATCGCGCAGGATATATTCAAGCTGGCTGGCCGAGTCAGTGGTATAGACCCCCGAGGCAATGCCGCCGACGCATTGGATGCCCATGTCGGCGTACAGCCATTCCTTGCGGTCTTCGGACAGGATCGAAACCACCTCGCCCCGCTTCAGCCCCAGCGCGCGCAGACCAAGCCCAAGCCATTTGGCGTGGTCCCAATAGTCGCGCCAGCTGTGCGATTGCCAGATGCCCAGGTCCTTTTCCCGGTGCGCGGTCTTGTTGCCCATCTCGGCACAGCGCCGGGCGAACAGTTTGACCACCGTGTCGCAGCCATCCACCAGCGCCGGGCGCGATCCCGGCACCGCGTTGAGCATGACGCCATTCACCTCGATCTGGTCGGTCGATTGCAGGTTCATCGCCTCACCTCCAGGTCTTCTTGCGTTTCCAGCGTCGCTCGCCGCGCTGGCTCTGTTCCTGATGGCCAAGGTAGAACGCCTGAATGTCCTCGCTCTCCATCAGGCGATCGGCGGTGCCTTCCATCACGATCCGGCCGATCTCCATCACATAGCCCACATCCGCCAGATCCAGCGCCACCCGCGCGTTCTGTTCGACCAGCATCATGGTCACATGTTCGTCGCTGTTCAGCCGCCGCAGGATGGCAAAGATCTCCTGCACCAAAAGCGGGGACAGCCCGAGGCTGGGCTCGTCCAGCAGCATGATCTTGGGCCGCCGCATCAGGCCCCGCCCGATCGCCAACATCTGTTGTTGCCCGCCCGAAAGCGTCCCGGCCTCTTGCGTGCGCCGCTCGGCGAGGATCGGAAAATAGTCGAACACCATCTGGCGGTCGCGCTCGATCTCGGCGCGGTCATTGCGGGTATAGGCACCAAGGCTCAGATTTTCGTCCACCGACAACAGCGGGAACACCTCGCGCCCCTCGGGCACATGGACGATCCCGCGATTGACGATCTGATGCGGTTCCATCCCCTGAATCTCTTCGCCCTCGAACAGGATCTTGCCCTTTTCCGGCTCCATGATCCCCGAAATAGTCTTGAGCAGCGTGGACTTGCCCGCACCATTGGCGCCCAGCACGGTCACCACCTGCCCTTGCCCGACCTTCAGGCTGACGCCCCGGATCGCCATGATCGGACCATAGAAGCTTTCCAGATTCTTGATTTCCAAAACGGTCTGCCCCATCACACCGCCCCCGTGCCGAGATAGGCCGCGATCACCGCCGGGTCTGCCTGCACCTCGGCCGGGGTTCCTTCGGCAAGCTTGGCACCGTCGGCCAGCGCCAGCACCCGATCGGACACGCCCGAGACCAGCCCCATGTCATGTTCCACCATCAGGACCGTGATCCCCATCTGTTTGCGGATGTCATCAATCCACCAGCGCATGTCCTGCGTTTCCTCGACCGACAGGCCAGAGGCCGGTTCGTCCAGCAGCAGCAGCCGGGGATCAGCGGCCAGCGCGCGGCCCAGTTCCACCACCTTGCGCACACCATATGGCAGGCCCGCGATCATCTTGTTGCGATAGGGCTGCAGATCGAGGAAATCGATCACCCGCTCCACCGCCTCGCGATGCACGTGCTCTTCGCGCCGGACCCGGGGGGTAAAGAGCAGTTCTTCGATCATGTTGCTTTTGCGGTGGCGGTGACGGCCCACCAGCAGGTTTTGCAAAACCGTGGCATGATCGAACAGTTCGATATTCTGGAAGGTGCGCGCGATCCCCAGATCAGCCACCGCATCGGCGTGACGATCCAACAGGTTTTCCCCATCGAAGCTGATGCTGCCCGAATAGGGATCGTAGAACCGGGAAATCAGGTTGAACACGGTGGATTTTCCCGCCCCGTTCGGACCCACAATGGCATAGACCTCGCCCTCTTCAACCGAAAAGCTCAGGTCGTTGACGGCCACCACGCCGCCGAATTTCAGCGTGGCGTTCTTGATCTCCAGCAGGCTCATCTCAGACGCTCCGTCTTGAGGTAGCTTTTCTGACGTTTGAACATGTCCTTGCGGGCAAAGGGGAACAGCTCGAACCAAGTGCGAATCTTGAGCCAGCGACCATAGATGCCCATCGGCTCGAACATGATGAACAGGATAAGGATGGTGCCGAACACGCCGGTTTCCAGCCCCGGGATCGCGACGTTGTTGGCGCCCAACATACCGCCAATGGTATCGCTCGCCATCGACAGCGCCTGCGGCAGAAAGGCGATGATGATCGCCCCGAAGAACGCCCCGTGGATCGACCCCAAGCCGCCGATCACGATCATCATCAACAGGCTGATCGAGATCACGACCGAAAAGGTCTCGTTGTTGAAGGCCCCGGCATAGAACCCCATCAGCGCCCCGGCGAGCCCGGTGATCGCGCAGGACAGGCCAAAGGCCGCCGCCTTGGTAAAGGCGATATGCACGCCCATGGCGGTGGCAGAGACCTCGGAATCGCGCACCGCGGCAAAGGCCCGGCCCAGCGGCGCGCGCAACAGGTTGCGATAGGCCAGCGTGCACAGGATCGTCACCACAAGGACCAGCCAGTAGAACCGATCCGGCGTGGTCCAGCGTTCGATCTCGAGCCCGAAAATTGTGATGGTCGGGGCAAACTTGCCGCTGACCCCGTCGGTCCATGGCGCCAGCATCACGATGATGTCGTCGGCCAGAATCGACAGCGCCATGGTGGCGATGGCCAGATAAATGCCATGCAGCCGCACCGCCGGGATCGCGAACAGCGTGCCGAAGATCCCCGTGATTACCCCGGCCAGCGGAAAGGCCAGCAGAAACGGCACCCCGTGCTCCATCAGGATGATGCAGGAATAACAGCCAAGCGCCAGAAACGCCGCGTGCCCCAGGCTCGCCTGCCCGGTCTGCCCGGTCAGCAACATCAGCCCAAGCCCGGCGATCGCCCAGATCAGAACGTTGGTGACCTCGCCCAGAAAGAAATCGTCCAGCAGCCACGGCAGGATGACGGCCCCCGCCACCAGCGCGGCATAGACGAAAAAGCTCCAGCGGTCAGGGAACAGACGGATGTCGTTCTCATAGGATGTCTTGAAATGTATGCGCATGGCGTCAGACCTTTTTCGTGCGGACCTGGCTGAACAGGCCGTGCGGACGGAACACCAGAACAAACAGCAACAGCGCATAGGGCGCGACCTGCGAATATCCGGCGGCGAGATAGCGCGAGGCAAAAGGTTCGATCACCCCCACGATCAGCCCCCCCGCCAAAGCACCGGGCAAGCTGCCAAAGCCGCCGATGACCGCCGCCGCAAAGGCCTTGATCCCCAGCAGCCCGGCATTGGGGTCAATCGCCCCCTTGGAGGCGAACAGGATACCGGCCACGGCGGCCACGGCGCCCGACAGGCCCCAGATCATGCCCTGCACCCGTTTCACCGGGATCCCCATGTAATAGGCGGCCATCTGGTTCTGCGACGCCGCCTGCATCGCCAGCCCCAGCCGCGTGCGCTGGAAGAACTGGTACAGAAACAGCGTCAGCAGGAAGGTGACGACGATCACCGCCATGTCCGCCATGCCCAGCACCACGCCAGCGACCTGAAAATCACCCAGTGCCAGCGGGCTTTCCAGCGTCTGCGGCTCGTGCCCCCAGATCGCCCCGGCGGCAAAGCGCAGCACAAACCCCATGGCGATGGTCAGGATCACCACCGAGGTCTGACTTTGCCCGGACAGGTGGCGCAGGATCAGCAGATCCAGCAGATAACCGATCAGCGCCATCAGCGCGATCGACAGCGGCGCGGCGACCCAGAATGGCAGACCGACATATTCGGCATTTGTCAGGCCCAGCGTCACGAAGGCGCCCAGCATCATCAGGTCGCCCTGGGCGAAGTTCACCGCCTCGGTCGCCTTGTAGATCAGTACGAAGCCCAGCGCGATCAGACCGTAGACACAGCCGTTCGCCAGACCGCTGACCAGCAGTTGCAAAACGTCCAAATTTTCCTCCCCCTCGCCATTATGGCGTCACGACGCGAACCGGCCTCATCCTCCCCCGGTGTCGCACCGCCGGTTCGCGTCCTCACACGAAGCCAGCTTTATTGCTTTCAGACATACCACGCGGTATGTACCTGTCTTGTCAATCGCTGATACGCATTAATCTTTCTTTTCGACGCACGACAAAGCAAGAATTAGCCTCAAAGCCCGTCCGGTGTCGGGCGGCACCGACGCCCCCCCGTGCCGAGGCGCTGCCAGAGCCTCACCATTCACACCACAGTAACCGGTCACCAATGTCAGAACAGATCTCAGACTCTCATCGCGAAATCCTGGATGCCGCCGCCAAATGCTTCATGAAGCTGGGGGTAAACGCGGCCTCGGTGGATGACATCGCGCATAGTCTGGGGGCGACGAAGGGGCGGATCTATCACCATTTCACCTCGCGCGGCGCGCTGCTGGGCGCGGTGCGACTGCAGGCACCGGAATTCACCCGCCGGGCGGTTGCCCCGGTGATGGATGACAGCCTGTCGCCAAGCCAGAACTTTCACAACATGGCGCTGACCCATATCGCCGCCGTGTTTGAAACACTGCCCTATCACAAGGTCGTTCTGCAACATTACACCGGGCTGGAGACGAAAGCCGCCACCGAGTCCGACCACGCGATGGAAGCCCGTATCCGGGACGCGAAACGCGGCTATGAGGATTTGTTCCGCAGCGTGATCCACGCCGGGATGCAGAGCGGAGAGTTTCGCTGTCAGAACCTGTCTGTGACCCTGCACAGCGTGCTGATCCTACTGAACGCGCCGGTGTTCTGGTATTCGCCGCGCCCGGACGAGCCACAGGGTTTCACCATACAGGTGGCGCGGCAATTGGCCGATATGGGGCTGGCCGCGCTGATTTGATCTCAGGGTATTGTGATCACGGGTTGTTCTGATCATGGGCCGCTCTGATCACGAATCATGAAAAAGCCGCCGCGACCACAAGGTCACGGCGGCTGGTCGCACAGACCCGGCGCACCGGTGTCAGTAGCTTATAACGCGGGCGTTTTCGTCGATTATGGCAGCTGCCATATCGGCCGGTTTGGCAACGCCGACACCGTCCAGGAGGACCGACATATCCGCCCCCCTGCCCGGCAGGTAGATCGCGCAGACCTCGACCTTGGCGCCGGGCTGTTTCATGATCATCTGCATCAGACCCTGCGGGCTCATGTTCTTGGGCGGCTGGCCTGCGGTGGCGCTTGCCGGCGCATCCTTGAGCGCCAGATCCCCTGCCGGGCCGCAGAGCATGATATGCGCGGCCACCCCCTGTTGCGCCGCCTGCATGGCCAGCACCATCGCCATAAGCTGCGTCTGCGCCTCGGGCGCGGTCAGCACGGTGACTAGCGTTTCGGGCGCCTCGGCATGGGCCGGGGCGGTGGTCAGGACGGGCGCGGCCAGGGCGGCGGCGGTCAAAAGACGTTTCATCAGGAACTCCATTTGTCAGAATTGGGTTGAATTGGTGTGCGGGACGTCAAGCTGAGGGCCGTCCCTTGCGCAAGATCAGAGATTCCAGCGTATAGACCAAGATCGCCAGCCCGATGGCACCGGCCACGGCCACCATCAGCAACACGATCACATCGACCGGCCCGCCAATATCGGCAAAGCCGGAATGGGTCATCACCTGGACGAACAGCACGGCCGCGATGGCGCCAAAAGGCATCGAAAGCTGCGCCCAGAGAAACTTGCGCCAGCTTACCGCGCGGTCACGGATCAGCACATATCCATAGGCCAGCGTGACCACGGCGGCGGTGGCCACCATGGCCCAGAACAAGCCGCGGCCAAAGATCTCTTCGAACACGGCGATCAGGGTTGTGAATGTCAGGTCGTTCATCTTGCGGGTCTCCCTCAGGCCTTGCCACGCAGCATCGCGTTATAGGTGGCCTTGAGCGCCACCTCCTTCATCAGCCAGCTGATCCACAGCTCTTCCAGCGGGGCGATGATCCCCGGGAACGAGGGGGTGAGATCGTCGTTATAGTCGAACTCGACCAGCATGGCCCGGCCAACCCGGGTGATCATCGGGCAAGAGGTATAGCCGTTATAGGAGGCATCGGTGGTATCGCCCGCGATCTGGGCGACCAAATGTTCCTCGACCACCGGCACCTGCCATTTCACGCTGGCCGCCGTCTTGCCCTTGGGCACACCCGCCACGTCGCCGACCGCGAAAACTTCGGGATAGCGGCGGTGGCGCAGGCTGTGCATATCCACCTCGACCCAGCCCTGATCCGTCCATTTGTCGGCCCAGCTCAGTCCACTGTCGCGCACCACCTGTGGTGCCCGCTGCGGAGGAATTACATGGATATAGTCATAGCCAAGCTCTGTCGGCCCCTCTGGCGTGTCGAATGTGGCGATCTTCTTGCCCGGCTCGATCGCGCGCAGCACATGGGAATAGGCGGCAGTAATGCCCCGGTCGCCGAACAGCATGCGGACCTTTTCCGACACGATCGGCACCCCGAAAAGCGAGTCATTGTTGGAGGCATAGGTGATCTCGGCCTTGCCGCGATTGCCCGCCTTGCGGGTGATGTCGTCGATCAGAAAGGTATGTTTCAGCGGCGCACCGGCGCATTTCATTTCGGTCGCAGGCCGGGTGAACAGGCCCACGCCGCCCTGTTCGGTGAATGTCGAGGCCGCAGCCCATGTTTTCGCGGCATACTCCGGCCCGGCATAAAGCGCGCCGATCCCCTCTGTGCCCACCAGATCAAGGTTGAACCCCTCAATCGCGTTGTGATCCAGCGTCAGGCCGGTGGCAACGACAAGATAATCATAGGACAGCGTTTCGCCCCCGGTGAGCGAGACGGTCTTGGCCTCCGGGTCGATCTGCGCGGCATAGTCCTGTATCAGTTCGACCCCTTTGGGCAACCAATCGGTCGTCTGGCTGATCGAATATCCCGCAGGCTTGAGCCCAGCCGCGATCAGGCTGAACCCCGGCTGATACAGGTGCTGCTTGCTGCCATCGACAAGGGTGATGCGCGCGCCGTCCAGACGGTGCACCAGCCGGTTGGCCAGCGCCGTGCCTGCCGCGCCGGACCCCAGGATGACGATATGCGCGCGGGTGGCAACCTGCGCGCGGGCCGGCTGGCCGGCCCCGGCCATAGCAAGGGCGGCTGCCCCGGTCGCCAGACCCAGAAAGCCACGGCGAGACGGGGAAAACTGTTCTTGTTCGGTCATATGTTCCGTTTCCTGCAATTCATATCGCATTTATTGCATACGAAGGAATGCCGGAATTTGACCCAGATCAATAACCTGTATTCAAGATGCGCTTTTGTCTGCAGGGTTTTGTCTAGGGAATTGTGTCTGGGGGAGATGGCCGCCCCGGATGGACAAAACCGTCCTCCGGTTCTGGGACTAGCGGCGGTCGGGGGCACAGCCCCTCAAACGGAAACGGGCGCCCCAAAAGGCGCCCGTCCCGGTCTGCCCCCTCTCGGGGACATTCTCAGAAGAGATTAGCTCTTGCCGTCCTCTTCGGTCAGCCGCGCATCTTCGCGCATCTCAAGCCACATCGCGTTCAACACGGCGACCAGTGCAGCCAAGGGAAGGCCAAGCAGCCAAGCAAAATACCACATCGTTGTTTTCCTTCCTTAATAGCTATGGCCGCTGGTGACGTCGTCTTCTGTCACCTTGCCCCACAGCACTTTGTACACCCATGCGGTATAGGCCAGGATCAGCGGCACAAAGATCACCGCCGCCACCAGCATCACGAACAGCGTCTGATGCGAGGACGAGCTGTCCCAGACGGTCAGCGAACTGTTGGGATCAACGATCGAGGGCAGGATGAACGGGAACATGGTCAAACCGACGCTGGAGATGATACCGGTGATCGCCAGCTTGGACCACAGCAGCGTCGAAACCTCGCGCCCGGCGCGCAGACCCATCACCGCCATCGCGATGCCGACAAAGCCCATGATCGGGGCGATCACGATCCAGGGACGGATGCTATAGGCTTCCATCCATGAGCCACCGCGCGCCACCTCGGAATACAGCGGGTTGGACGGACCATTGGCCGCCACATCGCTGACGATCCGGAACCCGTCCACCCCAAAGGCAAGCCAGACACCGGCCAGCGCATAGGCAAGCGCCGCCACGATCCCGGCATATGTGCCGATGGCACGCGCCCGCAACTGCACCGGCCCTTCGGTCTTCAGCGTCAGCCAAGCCGCGCCGTGCATCAGCAGCATCGACAGCGACACCACCCCGGACACGATCGCAAAGGGCCGCAGCAAACCGATGAACTTCATGAAGAAGTTGCCGTCATACATCGGCATCAGATCTTCGGTCAGGTAAAACGGCACACCCAACAGCACGTTGCCGACGGCCACGCCGAACAACAGCGCCGGTGCCGCGCCGCCGACGAACAGCGCCCAGTCCCAGCCATTGCGCCAGCGCTGGCTGTCGCGTTTGGAGCGGTAGGTAAAGCCCACCGGTCGCAGGATCAGCGCCGCCAGCACGGCGAACATCGCCAGGTAAAAGCCCGAAAAGCTGACCGCGTAGAGCGGCGGCCAAGCGGCAAAGATGGCACCGCCACCCAGGATGAACCACACTTGGTTGCCTTCCCAGACCGGGCCGACGGTGTTGAGCACCAACCGGCGTTCCACGTCGGTCTTTCCGACAAAGGGCAGCAATGCGCCAACCCCCATGTCAAACCCGTCGGTCACGGCAAATCCGATCAGCAGGACGCCCAGCAGCACCCACCACATGACGCGAAGGATATCGAAGTCGATCAATTCAAACAGGATCATCGCTTTTACTCCGCTGGCTCGGGCGCAAACGGGCCCTTGCCGTCATTGGCGCGCAACCGGTCTTCATGCTGCGCCATCCAGGTTTCTGTTTCCTCGACATCCTCGAACGGACCTTTGCGGATATATTTCAGCATCAGCCCCATCTCGATGATGAAGAGAACGGTGTAGAGGGTGACAAAGCCTGCCAGCGTGATCAGAAGATCGGCAACACTCAGGTGGCTCACCGAAAGCGCGGTGGGCAACACCCCGTCAACCGTCCAAGGCTGGCGACCAAACTCCGCCACGAACCAGCCCAGCTCGGCTGCGAGCCAAGGCGTCGGGATGATGATCACACCCAGCCACAGCGCCCAACGCGGGAACCGCATGCCACGGAAGCTGGCCATGAAGGCGAAATAGGCCATCACCGCGATGAAGCTGAAGCCAAGCCCGACCATCAGGCGGAACGCCCAGAATAGGGACGCCACACCGGGGATGGTATCGGCGGCAGCGGTCTTGATCTGCTCTTCCGTCGCTGTGCGCGGGTCATCCACATAGCGTTTCAGCAGCAGGGCAAACCCCAGATCCTCGGAATGGGCCTCGAAGGTCGCACGCACCTCATCGGGTGTGCTTGCGCGTTCGGTCCGGATCGTCATCAGCGCATCATAGGCGATAAGACCGTTGCGGATCTTTTCCTCGGCCTGATCGACCAGATCGTTGATGCCGGGGATCTGCTTGGTCAGCGACCGTGTCCCGATCAGCCCCATCACCCACGGAATCTCCAGCGCATAATGGGTCTCGCGCGCTTCCTTGTCAGGGAAGCCGACCAGGGTAAAGGACGCAGGCGCATCATGAGTTTCCCACATGCCCTCGATCGCGGCGAGTTTCATTTTCTGGGTGTGACTGGCCGAATAGCCGGATTCATCCCCCAGCACCACGACCGACAGCGCCGACGCCAGACCAAAGGTGGCGGCAACCGCGATCGACCTGCGGGCCAGTTCGACATGGCGCCCCTTCAGCAGGTACCAGGCCGAAACCCCCAGAACAAAGACCGACGCGGTCACGTAACCGGCGGACACCGTGTGCACGAATTTGGCCTGCGCCACCTCGTTGAACATCACCTCAAAGAACGAGGTCATCTCCATCCGCATGCTGTCGGGGTTGAACTGCGAGCCGACCGGGTTTTGCATCCAGCCATTGGCGATCAGGATCCACAGCGCCGAAAAGTTCGACCCGATCGCAACCATCCAAGCCACGACCAGATGCGCGCGCTTGCTCAGCTTGTCCCAACCAAAGAAGAACAACCCGACAAAGGTCGCTTCAAGGAAGAAGGCCATCAGCCCTTCGATCGCGAGTGGCGCGCCAAAGATGTCGCCGACATAGTGGCTGTAGTAGGACCAGTTCATGCCGAACTGGAACTCCATCGTGATGCCCGTGGCCACCCCGAGCACAAAGTTGATCCCGAACAGTGTGCCCCAGAATTTCGTCATCTGGCGCCAGATCGGGCGGTTGGTCATCACATAGACCGTCTCCATGATCGCGACGAGAACCGACAGGCCCAACGTCAACGGCACAAAGAGGAAGTGATACATGGCTGTCATCGCGAATTGGAGGCGCGACAGCTCGACGACATCAATTTCCATGATGCGCATCTCCTCGATTTGGGTTCGCAGGTCGGGGCGACTCGATCATGTCACCAATACCTGCTTGAAAAATACATCATTCCGACCTTGGTACACCGGGACAGGCTCACCGATATTTGATCTGCGTCAAGGCTACCCTTGATTCTGAACGTAATCCTTAAGATCCAGATGCATATCGGCTATGTCTTTCTCGGCCTCGCGGTGAGTCGCCGCGACGATCGCGGCCGTCGGCAGATAGGCCCGGATGCCAGCGACCACACGTCGCGCGGTTTCGGCGTCCAGCCCCTCGGTCGGTTCGTCCAGCAACAGGATGTCCGGTTGTCGCAACAGCGCCCGCGCCAGTGCCAGCCGACGGGATTCGCCCCCCGAAAGCCCGGCGCCGCCCTCGCCCAGACGGGCCTCGAGCCCGCCGCGCTCAGCAATCACACCATCAAGCGCCACCGCGCGCAGCACTTCCCATGCCTCGTCCTCGGCCAGACCTGGCCGGGCGATCTCCAGATTTTCCAGTACGGTACCGCCCAACAGCGCCGTGCGCTGCGGCAACAGGGTCAGATGCTGGCGCAGCGCCGACTCGGGCCACTCCGCCAGCGCCACGCCAAGCAGGCGCGCCGATCCGGCGCGCAGCGGCGTGATCCCGGCCAAGGCATCCAAAAGCGTGCTTTTCCCGGTGCCGCTGGCGCCGCTGATGGCCAGCATCTGACCCGGTGCGACGGCAAAACTTACCCCGCTGAGCAGCGCCACATCCCGCCCCGGACGGGTCAGCGACAGATCGCAGACTTCCAGCCCAGCGGCCCGGTCCGGCTGCGGTGCCGGGCCCACGGCGGGCAACGGTCGCGCCCCTGCTGGCGGCGGTGCCAGAACCCGCTCGGCGGCATCGCGCATGCGCCCGATCTCGGCCAGCCCCCGGCGCAGCGGCAGGATGGTTTCGGCCAGCGCCAACGCAACGAAAACCCCGATTGCCGCCTGCGCCGGGTCGATCCGCCCGGCCGCGATCAAGCCCCCCGACAGGCCCAGCACCAGCGCCGTGACCAGCGCCACCAGTGCCGACAGCACCAGCCCGGCACCGGTGTCGATCCGGTCCAGCCGGTCCTGCGCGGCACGGGTGCGGGAGTCCTCGGCCTCGATCCGGGCGCGCCACATGGGCAAAAGCCCCTGCAAGATCGCCTCGCGCTGGCCGCGAAACAGATCGATGGCGCGGCGCCGCAACGCCTGCATCGCCGCTTCGGCCTCGGTCGAGGGGGCAAAGGTGCGCACCGCCACCCGCAGCAGGATCAGCGACCCGCCCAGCAGATAGCCCAGCGTGATCGCCACCGCGACCGCGGGCGTCACCAGCCAGAACAGCATCGCGAAAGCCACCACATGGGTGACCAGCGCCGCCGCCACCGGCAGCGCCAGACGCAGCGCAACACCGTCCAGCGCATCCACATCCGCCGTGATCCGGGTCAGCGCGGCACCACCGCGCAACTGCCGCAGCGCCTCGATCGGCCAGATCTCCAGCCGCCGCATCAGGGTGATCCGCAAGGCCGCCAGCGCCCGCAGGGTGGCGTCATGGGTCAACACCCGCTCGCCATAGCGCGCGCCCGCCCGGCCCAGCGCCAGAAACCGCACCCCCGCCGAGGGGCGGAACACGTCAAAGGCGATGCCGATCCCGGCGACCCCCGCCAGCCCCGTCGCGGTGATGAACCACCCCGACAGCCCCAATAGCGCCGCGCCCATGATCAGGACAACCACGCTCAATGCCGCGCCGCGCCACATCGCGTGCGGATCCGCCGCCCAGAGCAGCCGAAAGATCTGCCAAATCGCCCTCATGCCGCGCCCTCCAACTCGATCACCCGGCCCATCGCCGCCGCCAGTCGCATGTCATGGGTGGCCACGATCACCGTGCGCCCAGCCTCCGCCAGCGCGACCAAGGCCGCGATAATTTCGCCCGCTGTCCCGGTATCGAGATCGGCGGTCGGCTCATCCGCCAGGATCACATCGGCCCCGGTCAGAAACGCCCGCGCCAACAACAGCCGCCGCGCCTCGCCACCCGAAACGCCAGCGCCGGTTTCGCCCAACCGGGTGTCCAACCCCTCGGGCAGCGCCGCGACGATCGAACCCGCCCGCGCCTTGTCCAGCGCCGCCGCCATGTCCGCACCCTCGCCATGGGGGTCGAGAAAGTCGCGCAGGGTCACATCGGGCACATGCACCGACTGCGGCACAAAGGCGAGCCGCGCGCGCCAGCCATCGGCGCTGGCATCATCCAGCGGCCGCCCCGCCACCGTGATCTGCCCCGCCTCCGGGCGCAGCAGCCCGGCAGCAAGATCCAGCAGCGTCGATTTCCCGGTTCCGCTCGGCCCGCGCAGCGCCACGCTCTCGCCTGCCTTGATCGACAGGTCCGGCATCGCCCGTACCAGCCCACCACGCCGCACGCGCACCCCGGTCATCTCCAGCGTTGCCGGCCCTCCCAACCGCTCGACCCGGGCCCCCGCGCCCAGAACCTGCGCCGCCTCGCGCGTCGCGCGCGCCTCCAGTTCCTCGGCCACGGCCTCGGCGGCGGCCTTGTCATGCCAGGCGGACGCCAGATCGCGCAACGGCTGAAAGAATTCCGGCGCCAGCAGCAGCACGAACACCCCCTCGCCCAAAGTGAGCGGCGCGCCATAGGTGCCAAAGGTGATCTCGCCCAACAGCGAAAAGCCGACATAGACCGCCACCATCGCCACCCCGATGGCGGAAAACAGCTCCAACAGGGTCGAGGACAGGAACGCCACCCGCAGCACCACCATGGTGCGTCGCCGCACCCCTTCGGCAAGGGCGGCAAAATCGGCGCGCGATTTCTCGGTGGCATCCAGAATGCGGATATCGGGCAGCGCCGCGATCCGGTCGATCAACAGGGTGTTCATATCGCCGATCTCGACCATCTGGCGGGCACTGGCCTCTTTCGCCGCCATGCCCACCAGCGCCATGAACACCGGGATCAGCGGGCCCGCCAACAGCAGCACCAGCGCCGCCGCCCAGGATTGTGATGCGGTCAGCACCAGATACAGCAGCGGCAGCACCATCACCCGCGCCATCGCCGGACGATAGCGCGACACATAGGGCATCAGCAGCGCCAGCTTTTCCGACAGCAGCGCCGCCAGATCGGCCGAGGACACCGCCCGGTCAGAGCGCAGGCTCTCGCGGTCAAGCAGCACCTTGCGCTCGGCCGCGACAACCAGATCCGCCGCCGCAAAGGCGCGCCGCCCGGCGACCCGGTCCGCCGCTGCACGCAGCAGGCCCAACAGGGCGAACCCTGCAGCCGCCGCCCAGCCCATCGCGCCGATGCCGCCCGCGGCCCAGCCCTGGATGACCCAGGCGATCAGCGCCGCCTGCGCCGGCCAAAGCACCCCCGAAAACGCGCTCCAGATCGAGGCCGCGCGCAACAGCTTGCGCGGCCGCTCGGTAATCAGACGGCTGGAAGGGGATTTTGAGGACACGGGCTTGCTCGATCGCTGGACGAATTCAGGTTATCTAGACGGGTACAGAGTATGGCGCGGGTTATATGGTCTATTTAATATGTGTATTATTTTCCGCCACCCCGTTTCCGGCCCTGATCCTGCGACATGCTGTATCGGGCTCAGTCATCCTCTTGTTCGGCCAGAACCTTTTTCGCCGCCCGGAAACACTCCAGCGCCGGCGGCACACAGCCTGTTGCCAAGATGTCCCCATCCGCCCGCAGGGTGCAAGCGCCCGGCAGAGAAATTCGGCGCCACAGCCCCCGTTTACCCGCGCGGTGCGGTTCCGCGCAGAAAGATCGAAAGCGCCATATCCAGCCGCGCGGCCATCGTTGCCTCATCAGGCAAACGCCCGGGATCGAGCAACGTTTCGATCGGCCAGGGACGCAACATGTCGAACAACAGCGCGGCGGCGGCCTCCACATCATCGATCTCGACCTCGCCGCGGGCGCAGCCCCGTTGCAGCTCATCGGCGAGGATACGACGATAGGCGTCGGTGGTGCGCTCCAGCATTTCGCAGGCGACGGCGGGCGCGGCGGGCCGTTCGGCAACCAAGCCACGCAGGATCTCCAACGGCAGACCGAACCCACAGGGGCCAAGCTTGGACGGCAGCGTCAGATGCAGCCGTTCCGCAAGGGGACGGTCGCACAGCCCGTCAGGGACTGGCCGGATAAAGCCGCCGCCATACTGTTCAAGATAGGCCTGCAGCAACGCGGCACGGCTGGGAAATATGGTATAGATCGTGCGCTTGGACATGCCGGCGCAACTGGCCAGCGCATCCATGCTGGCCCCGTCCAGCCCGTTTTCACGATAAACGGTCTCAAGCGCCTCGAATATGCGTTTCTGCCGCTCTTTCGGCGGCAGCACAATCGGACGACCGCGCCGGGGGGCAGCGGCGCATTTTTCCGCCTTCGACATATCCGCTCCATTGTTCACGCCGGCGTGATACGATCCGCGCAAAGACCGCTTGTCATCCGACCACTCGACTGATTATAGAAACGCCACAGTTTCCTAAGCCATTCATGCGACCATGCCAATCCTCTTTCCTGAAAGCCCCGTCATGACCGTGTTCTTGCGCCTGACCCTGACCCGTCTTTTCGCCGCTCTTTTCGCCGCTCCTTTCGCAGTCGGCCTGCTGAGCGCACCCGCGACCGCCCAGCAGCAAGGCCGCCCGCCCGCTGCCGTTACCGTTGTCACGGTCACACCGCAGACGATCACGCTGACCTCCACCCTGCCCGGTCGCGTCGCCGCCTCGTCCGAGGCCGAGGTGCGCCCGCAGGTCAACGGCATCGTCACCGCCCGCCAGTTCCGTGAAGGCGCCCAGGTGAAGGTCGGCGATCCGCTGTTCCAGATCGACCCGGCCAGCTATGAGGCCATCGTGCAGCAATCGCGTGCCAGCGTGACCCAGGCCGAAACCCAGTTGCGCACCGCCCAACGCGAAGCCGACCGGATCAAAGAACTGCATCAGCGCAAGGTCGCCAGCGATCAGGCGCTCGACGATGCGACGGCCGCGCGCGATTCCGCCGCCGCCGCCGTGGAGGTCGCCCGCGCCGGGCTGAACTCGGCCGAAATCGAGCTGTCGCACACCACCATCCGCGCCCGTCTCTCGGGCGAGATCGGCCTGTCACAGACCAGCCCCGGTGCCCTGGTCACCGCCAGTCAGGCCCAGCCGCTGGCCGTGATCCGCGATATCGACCCGGTGCATGTGGACGTGACCCAATCCGCGGCCGACCTGCTGCGTTGGCGCCGGGGCGAGACCGAGGCCCAGTTGGGCGATGCCGACCGCACCGTGCGGCTGACACTGGCCGACGGGTCGGGCTATAGCGAAACCGGCAAGCTGACGGCGGCAGAACCCAAGGTCAACCCGCTGACCGGCGTGGTCACCCTGCGGATGGAATTCGCCAACCCCGACCGGCTGTTGCTGCCGGGGATGTATGTGCAGGTCGACATGCCGGTCGAACCCGCCGTGGGCATCTTCCTGGTGCCGCAGGAAGGGGTGCTGCGCGACCGCCGTGGTCGCCCCATCGCCTGGGTGGTGGGCGCCGACAATGTGATCGAGGAGCGCTCGCTTTCGATCCTGCAGGATCAAGGCAACCATTGGGTCGTCAACAGCGGGTTGAAAGACGGGGACCGGGTTGTGGTCGCCGGCTTCCAAAAGGCGGCGCCGGGCGCCACCGTCACGCCGCAAGAGCGCGCCGCCGCCGCTGCTGCTGCGGACGACTCGAACTGAACGACAGTTAATAAGGACCGCCACGCATGGCCCGTTTTTTCATCGACCGCCCGGTCTTTGCCTGGGTGATTTCCATCCTCATCATGGGGGTGGGGATCCTGGCGATCACCAGCCTTCCGGTTGCCCAGTACCCACAGATCGCACCGCCCTCGGTCACGATCCGGGCAAGCTATCCGGGTGCCTCGGCGGAAACCGTGTCCAATACCGTCACCCAGGTGATTGAACAGCAGATGACCGGGCTCGACGGGCTGCGGTATTTCTCGTCCAATTCCAACTCCTCGGGCAGCGCCGATATCTCCCTGACCTTCGAGACCGGGACGGACATCGACATCGCGCAGGTGCAGGTCCAGAACAAGCTGTCGCGAGCGACACCGCTATTGCCCGAAACCGTACAACGACAAGGCATAACCGTACAGAAATCCTCGGCCGGGTTCCTGATGGTGGTCAGCCTGATTTCGCCCGATGGCACCTATGAGCAGGTGGACCTGTCCGACTATCTGGTCACCAATCTGGTGGACGAGTTAAGCCGGATCGAAGGCGTCGGGGACGTGCGGGTCTTTGGCGGTCAATACGCCATGCGGATCTGGCTGGACCCGTCGAAACTCGCCGCGTTCGAGCTGACGCCCTCTGATGTCGTCGCCGCCGTCTCGGCGCAGAACGCGCAGATTTCGGCCGGATCCTTTGGCGCACGTCCGACCGTGTCGGGCCAACAGCTGAATGCCACGATCACCGCGCAATCCCTACTCAGCACGCCTGCGGATTTCCGCCAGATCGTTCTGCGCGCGGAAACCGATGGCGGGCTGGTGTTGTTGGGTGATGTGGCGCGGGTCGAGATCGGGGCCGAAAGCTATTCTGCCATCGCGCGGTTCAACGGCGCGCCCTCTGCCGGCATGGCGATCAGCCTAGCCTCGGGCGCCAACGCGCTGGATACCGCCAAGGCGGTCAAGGCGCGGGTGGCAGAGTTCGCCAAGTTCTTCCCCGAGGGAATCGAATATGTGATCCCCTATGACACCACGCCCTTTGTCGAGATCTCGATCGAAGAGGTGGTCAAGACCCTGTTCGAGGCGATCGTGCTGGTGTTTCTGGTAATGCTGCTGTTCCTGCAAAGCCTGCGCGCCACGCTGATCCCCACGCTGGCGGTGCCGGTCGTGCTTTTGGGCACCTTCGGGATTCTGGCTGTGGCCGGATTCACCATCAACACGCTGACCATGCTGGCGATGGTGCTGGCCATCGGCCTGTTGGTGGATGACGCCATCGTGGTGGTCGAAAACGTCGAGCGGATCATGCGCGACGAGGGGCTTTCCCCGCGCGAGGCGACGCATAAATCCATGGGCCAGATTTCCGGCGCGCTGATCGGCATCGCCATGGTGCTTTCGGCGGTGTTCGTGCCGATGGCGTTCTTTCCCGGCTCGACCGGGGTGATCTATCAGCAATTCGCGATCACCATCGCCTCGGCCATGGGGCTGTCGGTGGTGGTGGCGCTGACGCTGACCCCGGCGCTTTGCGCCTCGCTGTTGCGCAATTCGGGCCATGGTGCCCGCCGCGGCCCGTTCCACTGGTTCAACATCGGCTTTGACGGGGTGACGCGTGGCTATGCCGGAACGGTGCGCTGGGGCCTGCGCCGCCCGCTGCGAACGGGGATCGTATATCTGATTCTGGCCGGGGTGATGGTCGGGCTGTTCATGCGCACGCCCACCGGCTTCCTGCCGGACGAAGATCAGGGCATTCTGTTCACCATCGTTCAGGCCCCCACCGGCGCCACCGCCGAGCGCACCCGTGCGGTGATGAAACAGGTCGAAGACTATTACCTGACGCAGGAGACCGACGTGGTGAAATCCATGTTCGGCGTCGTCGGGTTCTCGTTCGCGGGGCAGGGTCAGAACATGGGGCTGGCCTTTGTCCAGTTGAAAAGCTGGGATGAACGCCCGTTGCCAAGCCAGGGCGTGCAGGCGCTGGCCGGTCGGGCCTTTGGCGCCTTCAGCCAGATTCAGGATGCCATGGTGTTTCCCATCGTGCCGCCTTCGGTGATCGAATTGGGCAACGTGTCAGGCTTTGATTTCTATCTGCAGGCCCGCAGCGGCCAGTCGCATGAGGACCACGTAGCGGCGCGCAACCAACTGTTGGGGATGGCGGCGCAAAGCCCGCTTATCGCCTCGGTCCGGCCCAGCGGGTTGTCGGATGCGGCGCAGTTCAATCTGGACATCGATTGGCGCAAGGCGGGCGCAATGGGCCTGACCCCCACCGCCGTGGGCGAATTGCTGCGGGTGGCCTGGGCCGGGTCTTACGTCAACGATTTCCTTGATCAGGGTCGAATCAAGCGGGTCTATATTCAGGGCGAGGCAGATTCCCGCGCGACGCCGAGCGATATCGAGAAATGGCGTGTGCGCAATGCCACCGGCGGGCTGGTGCCGTTCTCCAACTTTGCCGAGGGCAACTGGGAATACGGGCCACAGGGGCTGTATCGCTATAATGGCGTGCCGGCGCTGCAGATTCAGGGCTCTCCCGCGCCCGGGGTCTCGACCGGCGAGGCGATGGCCGAGATCGAGCGGCTGGCCGCCCAGCTTGGCGGTGGCTATGATCTGGCCTGGACAGGTCTGTCGCTGGAAGAGCGGCAATCGGGCAGTCAGGCGCCGCTGCTGTATGCGCTGTCGCTGGCCGCCGTGTTCCTGTCGCTCGCCGCGCTGTACGAAAGCTGGTCGATCCCCTTTGCCGTCATGCTGGCGATGCCGATCGGCGTGTTGGGCGCGCTGGTCGGTGCCTGGCTGGGCGGGTTTGAAAACGGGGTGTTCTTTCAGGTTGGCCTGCTGACCGTGATCGGTCTGACCGGCAAGAACGCGATCCTGATCGTTGAGTTCGCCCGCGACCGCCACGCCCAGGGCGAATCCGTGTTCGACGCGGTGATCGAGGCGGCGCGCCAGCGCTTCCGCCCGATCATCATGACCTCGATGGCGTTTTCGCTCGGGGTGCTGCCGCTGGTGCTGAGCACCGGGGCGGGGTCTGGCGGGCGCAACGCCATCGGTTCTGGCGTGTTGGGCGGGACCATCTCGGCCACGGTGCTGGGCGTGTTGTTTGTGCCGCTGTTCTTCGTCATCGTCACCCGCCTGTTCCGCCGCAAGGCCAAATGAGCGAACCGGGGGGCCTACGTGCCCCCCCGGGCCCTCCCAAGCTCCGCGAGCAGGCCCAGCCGCCCCGCTCGCCCAAAAGGCACTTGCAATCCGGCCATGCGGCGCCCTCAGGGCATTTCAGATACGCGCGCGCCGCGCCGACGCGAAGACAAAGGTTTCGAGAAGAATATATTTCACGGGAGATCCGTAGGAGACAGGGCAAAATCCACTGTCATCGACACCGATCGAGGCTGCGCCCTGCGCTTGCCCATTCGCACCGCGCGGCGGACGTTTTTCTCACATGCCCAAAAAGGGAAGAGTGGTGAGCCGTGCTGGATTCGAACCAGCGGCCAACTGATTAAAAGTCAGTTGCTCTACCAACTGAGCTAACGGCCCACTCTTCGGCTTCGGGATCTGCCCGTTGCCGTGTTGCTCTCTAAGCCAATTGACCCGGAAGGATCAACGCCTAAATTGCCCCCCGACGCAGGAAATTTTCATCCCCGGCGTCAGGTTGGGGGCTACCTAGAAAAGCCACGCCGGGCGGTCAAGCCCGAATCGTGCAGTTTATGCCTATCGGTTCGGATTCTCTGGATTCCCCGCCCCGGCATCGCTATATGCGCGCCATGCAGACACGCACAGATACCGGATTGCCCTTCATGAAAATGCACGGGCTGGGCAACGACTTCGTCATTGTCGATGCGCGCGCGCAGGATGTGGCGTTGAGCGTCCCCTTGATCAAGGCCATCGCACACCGGCAATTCGGTGTGGGATTCGATCAGCTCGCGGTGATCAGGCCCGGGGCCGAGGGGGCCGACGCGCATCTGGTCTTTTACAATGCGGACGGATCGACATCGGCAGCCTGTGGCAATGCCACCCGCTGCATCGCCCGCCACCTGATGCAGCACAGCGGCAAACCCGCGCTGACCCTCACCACGGAACGCGGCACGCTGTACGCGCGCGACGCGGGCGATGGGCTGACCTCGGTGAACATGGGTCAACCGCAGCTCGACTGGGCCGAGATCCCGTTGGCGCGGGCGATGGACACGCTGGAACTGCCGATCGAGGGCACCCCGGCGGCCACCGGCATGGGCAATCCGCATTGCACCTTTTTCGTGGAGGATGCCGAGGCGGTTGATCTGGAGGCGCGCGGGGCCGAGATTGAACATCACCCGCTGTTTCCGCAGCGCACCAATGTGCAGTTTGCCAGCCTGATCGGCCCCGACCGGCTGCGCATGCGGGTGTGGGAACGCGGCGTCGGCGTGACGCTGGCCTCTGGCTCCTCCTCCTGCGCCACGGCCGTGGCGGCGGCGCGGCGCGGGCTGACCGGGCGCAAGGTGGCCATCACGCTCGATGGCGGCACGCTACAGGTCGATTGGCGCGACGATGGGGTCTGGATGACCGGAGCCACCATGCACGTGTTCAGCGGCGCGCTGACGCCCGCCTTTCTGGACGCGGTGCAATGAGCGCGCCCAAGTTCACCACGCTGGGCTGTCGACTCAACACCTATGAGACCGAGGCGATGAAGGAACTGGCCGCCGAAGCCGGCCTTTGCGACGCTGTGGTGGTCAATACCTGCGCCGTCACCGCCGAGGCGGTGCGCAAGGCGCGGCAAGAGATTCGCAAGCTGCGCCGGGAAAACCCCGACGCCCGCATCATCGTCACCGGCTGCGCGGCGCAGACCGAACCGGAGACCTTTGCCGCCATGGCCGAGGTCGACCGTGTGATCGGCAATACCGAAAAGATGCAGCCCCAGACCTGGGCACGCTTGGCCCCCGATTTCATCGGCGAGTCCGAGCGCGTGACGGTCGATGACATCATGAGCGTGACCGAGACCGCCGGTCACCTGATCGACGGGTTCGGCACCCGGAGCCGCGCCTATGTTCAGGTGCAGAACGGCTGCGATCACCGCTGCACCTTCTGCATCATCCCCTATGGCCGGGGCAATTCCCGCTCGGTCGCTGCCGGTGTGGTGGTGGACCAGATCAAGCGGCTGGTGGACAAGGGCTATAACGAGGTGGTGCTGACCGGTGTCGACCTTACCTCATGGGGGGCTGACCTGCCGGGAGAGCCGCACCTTGGCGATCTGGTGATGCGCATCCTGAGGTTGGTGCCCGATCTGGCGCGCCTGCGCATCTCTTCGATCGATTCGATTGAGGCCGACGAGAACCTGATGCAGGCGATCGCCACCGAGTCCCGGCTGATGCCGCATCTGCACCTTTCGCTGCAGCATGGCGACGATCTGATCCTGAAGCGGATGAAGCGGCGGCACCTGCGCGATGACGCGATCCGGTTCTGCGACGAGGCGCGGCGGCTGCGGCCCGGCATCACCTTTGGCGCCGATATCATCGCCGGCTTTCCGACCGAAACGCAGGCGCATTTCGAAAACTCGCTCAAGCTGATCACCGAGTGTGATCTGACATGGCTGCATGTCTTCCCCTATTCCAAGCGGGAGGGTACGCCTGCGGCAAAGATCCCCAATCAGGTGAACGGTACGATCGCCAAGGCGCGGGCCGCGCGGCTGCGCGCGGCGGGCGATGCGCAGGTCGCGCGCCACCTTGCGGCGCAGGTCGGGACGCGCCACAGCGTGCTAATGGAAAACCCGCATATGGGCCGGACGGAACATTTCACCGAAGTGGCGTTCACCGCCCCGCAACCGGAGGGGCAGATCGTTTCTGCCCGCATCACCGGCCATACGGACAGCCAGCTGACCGCCGAGGTCTGACCCGCGTCAGACTAAGTAAGGCCCGCAGACTAAGACTCGCAGGCTGAAACCCATGGAATAGACCCTATTCCGCCGCTTGTCCGCGTTTCGGCAACACCCAGTCAGGGCGCGCGAAATGGCAGGTATAGCCGCCGGGATGTTTCACCAGATAATCCTGATGCTCGACCTCGGCCTCCCAGAAATCGCCCACCGGCTCGACCTCGGTCACCACCTTGCCGGGCCAGAGGTCAGAGGCCTCGACATCGGCGATGGTGTCCAGCGCGGTCTGTTTCTGTGCCTCGTCCACGTAATAGATCGCCGAGCGATAGCTGAGCCCCAGATCGTTGCCCTGCCGGTTGATCGAGGTCGGGTCGTGGATCTGAAAGAAGAATTCCAGAATATCGCGATAGGAAATCACCGCAGGGTCGAACAGGATCTCGATCCCCTCGGCGTGGGTGCCGTGGTTACGATAGGTGGCGTTGGCCACATCCCCGCCGGTATAGCCGACGCGGGTGCCCAGAATGCCGGGCTTCTTGCGGATCAGATCCTGCATGCCCCAGAAACAGCCCCCCGCCAGAACGGCGCGTTCGGTCTTGCTCATTGCTCAGCCCTCCACTTGGTCCAGATAGTCGCCATAGCCCTCGGCCTCCATATCGTCGCGATGAATGAAGCGGAGCGAGGCGGAATTGATGCAGTAGCGCAGGCCGCCGCGATCGCGCGGCCCATCGGGGAACACATGGCCAAGATGGCTGTCACCGTGTTTTGATCGCACCTCGGTGCGGATCATGCCAAGCGAACTGTCCTGCAATTCTGCCACATAGGCCGGTGTGATCGGTTTGGTGAAACTGGGCCAGCCGCAGCCTGATTCGAACTTGTCGGCCGAGGCGAACAAGGGCTCTCCCGATACGATATCGACATATATCCCCGGCTCCTTGTTGTTCAAAAGCGCGCCAGTGCCGGGCCGTTCGGTGCCGCTTTCCTGCGTGACATGATATTGCTCGGGCGACAGCGCCGCGATGGCCTCGGGGGTTTTGCTGTACTCTGTCATCTGGGATCTCCTGCGCGTCCTTGAGGCATTAGATGGGCCGATCTTAGCAAAAGCAAAGGGGAATCAGCGCCACATCAATCAGGCTTTTACCGGAACCGGCTGGCGCGCAAGCTGCACAGCAAGAATGCCTACGGTGACGATCAGCACCCCGACCACGTCAAGCGGACCCAGCTTTTCGCCCAGAAATACGGCGGCGACAGCCACCCCGAACACCGGGTTGAGAAAGTGGAAGGTCGCCGCACGGGTGGCCCCGATCCGGTGCAGCAGCACCACCCAGACATAGGTTGCCGCCAGCCCCGGAACCATTGTGGTATAGGCGAACGCAGCCACCAGCCGCCAGCTGAGCGTGACATGAATGGTCTCGGTCAGCGGCGCTGCGACGAACAGGATCGCCGAGCCCACCAGCATCTGCAATCCGACGATCATCATGAAGTTGCCGCCCTTGGTGGCCCCGCGCACCGCCATCGTGGCAAAGGCCAGCGCCAGCGCCCCGATGCCGCAGAGCAGGACGCCATACATATCGACCCCCGCGCCGATCCGGCTGCCCATGATCAGCCCGACACCGGCAAAGCCTGCCGCCAAGCCCAGCACGCCGAGCGGCCGCAGCTTTTCCCCCAGCAACAGCCAGCTCGCCAGCGCCACCAGCAACGGCATGGAGGAGGCGATGATCGCCGCCAGCCCGGCCTCGACCGTCTGCATGGCGATGAAGTTGAGCCCGAGATACAGCGCGTTCTGACAGATGCCGAACAGGATCGTAGCGTACCATTGGCTGCGGCTTAACCGCCAGCTCTGGCCCATGAAACGGGCGATGATCACCCCCAGCAGACCAGAGATGAGGAACCGCAGCGCCAGCGAGAACAGTGGCGAGGCATCGGCCACGATGATCCGCGCCGATGTAAAGGCCGAGGACCACATGAAGGCAAACGCCAACCCCATAGCAATTGCACGAATATCCATGGAGCCTCCGGCTGCGTCTTGTTCCCGAGACAGGGCTAGACGTTAGGTCAGGGGATGACAAGTGGACGCAGGCGACAGAGCCACCCGCCGTCAGCCGCCGGTCTTGCGCAGCAGCAGGAAGGTCATCATCCCCAGCGGCGGCAGGCTGGTGCGTTCTTCCACCGTCAGAGAGGGCTCTCCCAGAACCGTCTCGATGGCGAAATCAGAATGCCAGCCCAGAACATTGGCAAAGGGTGCCGAGACCCGCTCCAGCGCCGCGAGCGGCCCCTTGGTGCGCTTGAAGTGGTTGGTGATCACCACCCGCCCGCCGGGTTTGCAGACGCGGGCAATCTCGGACATCACGCGCTCGGGCTCAGGCACCACGGAAAGAACGTGCATCGCCGTCACCGTGTCGAAACTGTTATCAGGAAAATCCAGCGCACGGGCATCCATCTGGCGCAGCTCGACTACCTGACGCAGCCCGACCTCCTGCACCTTGGTGCGGGCCTTTTCCAGCATCTCTTCGCTGAAATCGATCCCGGTCACCTTCATGTCGGGCCGATAGTGCCCCAGCGACAACCCGGTTCCGACCCCGACCTCCAGCACATGACCAGAGCCTGAATTGATATAGCCGACTGCCCGACGCCGACCGTCATTGGTGATCGCCCCGAACGTCTTGTCATAGATCGGCGCCCAACGCGCATATGAGGTCTGAATGGTTTTTAAATCCAAGGGATTACTCTTCTTTGTGGTTCTGGTGGGGCTTCGCGATCAGGGCCCAAATGATCGTTCCCACATAAGCCAAGCACAGCACCACCAACGTGATCCAGGCATAGGTCACGACACCGGCAGCGACAAAAGCAAAGCTGACGAGAAAGAATTTGACGTTCTCACGCGAAATCTTGGTTGTTTTGAAAGACCAGGTGGGAATGCGACTGATCAGCAAAAGGCCGATCGCCACGATATAGAGACACAACACAATATCCGGCAGCTTCGGAGCGGCGGGAAAGGCAAAGGAAAAAATGATCGGAAGCAGCACCAGCAGCGCCCCGGCCGGTGAAGGGATGCCGACGAAATAGGCGGTCTCGCTCTCCTTGTCCTCGGACTTGGCCGAGACGTTGAAACGCGCCAGCCGCATCACGCAGCACACGGCAAAGACCAGCACCGCCAGCCAGGCGGCGTTGCGCATGTCCTGCATCGCCCAAAAATAGATCACCAGCGGCGGCGCGACGCCGAAATTGAGGAAATCGGCCAGCGAATCCAGCTCGGCGCCGGTCTTGCTGTCGCTGCGCAACAGACGCGCAACCCGTCCGTCCAGCCCATCCAGAATCCCGGCCACCAAGATCAGCCGCACCGCCAGCGAATATTCCCCATGCACGCCGAACCGGATTGCCGAAAGCCCGGCGCAGATCGCCGCGATGGTCATCATGTTCGGCAAGAGCTGGATCAGCCCGAATTCCGACCGGATCTTCTCAGGTGCCTCTGTCATGATGCCCGTTCTATGCTCGTTCAGAGAGATGCAGATCGGCCAGCACGGTTTCGCCGGCAACCATGGTTTGCCCGATCTCGACCATCGGCTCCACCCCCTCGGGCAAATAGACATCGAGCCGCGAGCCAAAGCGGATCAGACCGAACCGTTCGCCGGTCTGCATCTTGTCCCCGATCTCGGTGAAACAGACGATGCGGCGGGCCACCAGACCGGCGATCTGCACCACGGCAAGGCTGCGGCCGTCTGCCATGCGGATCGCCAGACTGTTGCGTTCGTTGTCGACGCTGGCCTTGTCCAGTGAGGCGTTGAAAAACTTGCCCGGACGATAGGCGATGGCGGTGATCTCGCCCGCGATCGGGGTACGGTTCACGTGGCAGTTGAACACGCTCATGAACACGCTGACACGGGTCAGCGGCTGATCCGGCATCCCCAGTTCGGCGGGCGGTACCGCCGGTTCGATCAGTGACACGATGCCATCGGCAGGGCTGACGACCAGACCCTCACGCGGCGGTGTCACCCGTTCGGGATCGCGAAAGAAGTAATAGCACCACACCGTCAGGCCGACGCCGATCCAGCCCAGAAACTCTGAGATCAGGAACAAAACCAAGGTGACGGCGGCAAAAATCGCGACGAACTTGATCCCCTCGCGATGCATCGGTTTGATGAAAGTGCCTAGCATCTGCATGTTGGGGTCCCTCGGGGCAAATTGTGCCACACTCATAGGGCGATAGCGTCCGCTTGCAAAGGGTTTGTGTGCGGCTGCGGCAAGCCGGCGTCGGATCGCCACCCGTTGCAGCCCCGGTCTAGCGCCCCCATTACCGGCCCCATCTTTGCGGAACAGGGCCGTCAGAGCGCGCCTAAACCGATCCCCAAGGTGGAAGGGGGGCCAAATTGCCGCGAAACAGAGCCTAACGCAGCGTTAACGCACCGTGATTCCGGTGCGCTTGGCCTTGTCCTCGGGCTCGACATGGATGGTGATGACGCTGCCGGGCAACACCTTTTCCAGCGCAGCCTCGACCCGGTCACAGACCTCATGCGCCTGATTCACGCTCACCTCGCCCGGCACCACCAGATGAAACTCGACAAAAGAGGCGCTTCCAGCGGACCGCGTGCGCAGATCATGCGCTTGATACGCGCCGGTAGCCTCTTGCGCGATCACGGCGCGAACCTGTTCCAGCGTTTCCTCTGGCAGGGATTCATCCATCAACCCGCCCACCGATTGGCGCATCACGACCCAGCCGGCCCAGAGGATATTCAGCGCCACCAGTACCGCCATCAGCGGATCCAGCCACGCCACCCCGGTCGCCACCGCGACCAGCACGCCAAAGACGACCCCCACCGACGAGATCACATCGGTACGCAGATGCCTGCCATCGGCCAAAAGCGCCGGCGACCGCAGGCTGCGACCCTGGGTGATCAACACCCAGCACCAGATCCCGTTCAGCACACTGGCCACGCCGTTCACCAACAGCCCGGCCAATGGCGCGGTGATCTGGCGCGGCTCGAAAAAGGCGCCCCAAGCCTCGTGCAGGATGACGAGCGCAGCCACCACGATCATCACCCCCTCAAGCACCGCGCTGAACAGTTCGGCCTTGTGATGACCATAGGGGTGGTTCGCATCCGGAGGCCGGCGGGCATAAAGCACCGCCGCCAACGCCGCCGCGGCCGTGGCCACATTGACGATGCTTTCCAGCGCATCCGACAACAGCGCGACCGACCCGGTCATGCGCCAAGCCAGCAGTTTGATCGCCAGAACGACGATCCCGACCAGCAGACTTCCAATTGCAATCTTGGTGATGCGGCTCACGGGCGGGTTCCTTCTGGGCGCCCGCGCGATGTAGGAGAGACGCGCGCTCAACGCAACCGGCCCTTGCGTCAATCGCGCCCGAAAACCGGCCCAAAAACGAAACAGGGCCACCCGATCCGGTGGCCCTGTTCACAATATCATTCGCGTTCGGGCCGATCAGGCGTTCACGCTGTCCTTCAGAGCCTTCGCAATGGTCATCTTGACCACCTTGTCCGCCTCTTTCTGGAACTGCTCGCCAGTGGCGGGGTTGCGCACCATGCGCTCGGGGCGTTCACGGCAATAGATTTTGCCAACGCCCGGCAGAGTCACGGCGCCGCCGCCCGATACTTCGCGCGTGATCAGCGCTGTGATCGCGTCCAGCGCAGTGCCTGCAGCTTTCTTGTCGGCGCCCATTTCCTCGGCCAAAGCGGCGACAAGTTGAGTCTTGGTCATCGGTTTTGACATTTTTCTGTCTCCTTCGTCCGCCCGATCTTGGGCCTCATTGCGTAATGTTAGCGGTATATGGTGGTCAAACACAACGCATAGTGGCGCGGGTCAACCCCAATTTCGGCAATTTATGCGTGTTTTCGCCCTTACAGGAAAGGGGTTTCGTCGAATGACCGCAATTTCCGGCTGTGCAAACGCTCCAACGGCATGGTTCGCAGCCGCTCCATCGCGCGAATTCCGATGTTCAAATGGCGCGAAACCTGCGTCTTGTAAAACTCGGATGCCATTCCCGGCAGCTTGAGTTCGCCATGCAACGGCTTGTCCGACACACAGAGCAGCGTGCCATAGGGCACCCGGAACCGGTATCCATTGGCGGCGATCGTGCCGCTTTCCATATCCAGCCCGATCGCCCGGCTCTGGCTGAGCCGCTGAACTGGCCCGGACTGATCGCGCAGTTCCCAATTGCGGTTGTCCAGCGTCGCCACCGTGCCGGTGCGCATCACCCGTTTGAGGTCATAGCCCTCCAACTGGGTCAGCTCCGCCACCGCATCCTGCAACGCCACCTGAATCTCGGCCAGCGCCGGGATCGGCACCCAAACCGGCAGATCGTCGTCCAGCACCTTGTCTTCGCGCAGATAGCCATGGGCGAGCACGAAGTCGCCCAGCGCCTGGCTGTTGCGCAGCCCGGCGCAGTGGCCAACCATGATCCAAGCATGCGGGCGCAGCACGGCGATATGATCCGTCGCTGTCTTGGCATTCGACGGGCCGACCCCGATATTCACCAGCGTGATGCCACCGCCATCGGGACGTTTCAGATGAAAGGACGGCATCTGCGGAATCTTGCCCGCCGCCGGGATCGGTGTGTCAGGCTCGGTGATCTCCACATCCCCGGTGGTGACAAAACTGCTGTAGCCGCTGTCCGGATCGGCAAGCTGGGCGCGGGCAAACGCCTCGAATTCGCTGACATAGAACTGATAGTTGGTGAACAGCACGTGGTTCTGAAAATGCGCCGGGTCGGTGGCGGTGTAATGGCTTAACCGCGCCAGCGAATAATCCACCCGCTGCGCGGTAAAGGGGGCCAGCGCCCCAACCCCGCCCGATGCGACAAAGGTGCCGTTGACGATATCATCATTGGTGGTCGACAGATCCGGTACGTCAAAGACATCGCGCAGCACGAATTCGGTCGCGCCCTCCTGCGGCACCGCGATGGTGATATCATTGGCTACTGCGAAATGCACCGGCATCGGCGTGTCCGACAAGCCAATGGTCACCGGCACCCGGTGATTTTCCAACAACAGCCCGATCTGCTGGACCAGATAGTTGCGGAACAGATCCGGGCGCGTGATGGTCGCGGCATAGGTGCCCGGCGCCGGCACATGGCCAAAACTCAGCCGGGTATCGACATGGGCATGGCTTGTGGTGGTGATACGGATCTCGGGGTAATAGGCCCGCACCCGCCCCACAGGCGCGCCACGGGTCATGACCTCGGCAAAGCGGGAACACAGAAAATCCACCGCCTGATCGTAAAGCTGCCCAAGCCGGTCCACCGCCGCCTCCGGGTCGGTGAACTGCTCCGGAGCGGCGGCGGCGGGCGTGTGCACGCGGGTCATGTTTGTGGCTCTAACAAGTCAATTCTCTCGAATTTTCGCACATCGACCAGACCCAGATCCGAGATCCGCAATTCCGGGATCACCACCAGCGCCAGCAGAGAATGCTGCATATAGGCGTTGTTCAGATCACAGCCGCAATCGCGCATCGCCTGCATCATCCGCTCGGCCTTTTGCGCCACCTCGCGCGCCGGAGCGTCCGACATCAGCCCGGCGATCGGCAGCTCGACCAACGCGAGTTCCGCACCGTCACGGAACACGGTCACGCCGCCGCCGACCTCGGCCAGCCGGTTGGCGGCCAGCGCCATCTGCGCCCGGTCGGTGCCCACCACGATCATGTGATGGCTGTCATGCGCCACCGTCGAGGCCATGGCCATCCGCCCGCTATAGCCAAAGCCCGAGACAAAGCCGTTGACCACGCCGCCGGTGCCCCGGTGCCGTTCGACCAAAGCGATCTGACAAACTTCGCTCGCGCCCTCATGCGTGCCCTCGACCAGCCCGTTGCGCACCGGCAGATCGACCTGCAACGCCTTGGTCGGGGCCTGATTCTCGATCACCCCGATCACATTGGCCCGCGCCGTATTGGCGCCCTCGGGCGCGGCAATCTCGAAATCCGTCGCGGTCAGGGGATGCCCCAGATGCACGGTGCCCCGCGCGCTGTCAGGCCAGTCGTAATGCGGGCAATCGACCAGACACTCCCCATCTTGCGCCACCAACCGCCCACGGGCGAAAACCTTCTCGATCGGCAGGGTCACAAGGTCGGAGGTCAGGATCACATCCGCCCGCCGCCCCGGCGTCAGCGACCCCAACTCGCGCTCCAACCCGAAATGGGTCGCGGTGTTGATCGTCGCCATCTGCAACGCCACCAATGGATCGCAACCACAGGCAATCGCATGGCGCACCACCCGGTTCATGTGGCCGTCATTTACCAGCGTGCCGGAATGGCTGTCATCGGTGCACAGGATGAAGTTGCGCGGGTCCAGCCCCTTTTCGGTGACGGCGGTGATCTGGCTTTCCACGTCATACCAAGCGCTGCCCAGCCGCATCATGCTTCGCATGCCCTGCCGCACCCGGGCGATTGCGTCGGCCTCGCAGGTGCCCTCGTGATCATCGGCGGGCCCACCGGCGACATAGGCGGCGAAATCAGGCCCTAAATCAGGCGATGCGTAATGCCCGCCCACCGTCTTGCCCGCTGCCTGCGTCGCCGCGATCTCGGCCAGCATCTTGGGGTCCGCCGCCGCCACACCGGGAAAGTTCATCATCTCGCCCAAGCCGACAATGCCGGGCCATGTCATCGCCTCGGCCACGTCTTCGGGCGAAATTTCATGCCCCGTGGTCTCCAACCCTGGCGCCGAGGGCGCGCAGGAGGGCATCTGGGTCAAGACGTTGATCGGCTGCATCACCGCCTCGTCATGCATGTAGCGCACACCGTCCAGACCCAGCACATTGGCGATCTCATGCGGGTCGGTGAAGATGCTGGTGGTGCCATGCGGAATGATCGCGCGGGCAAACTCCGCCGGGGTCAGCATGCCGCTTTCGATATGCATATGTGCGTCGCAAAGCCCGGGGATCATATAGCGGCCATCGGCCTCGACCACCTGCGTGCCCTCGCCAATGCAATAGCTGGCATCAGGCACCACGCAAGCGATGCGCCCCTCGACGATGGCGATGTCGTGATCCGGCAGGATCTCGCGGCTGTGGACATTGACCCACTGGCCCTTGCGGATAACCAGATCAGCGGGCGCGCGCCCGGCGGCGACGGCGATAAGGCGGGGGGCGCATTCGGCCCAGGTTTTTACGATGTTCTGCTCCATGATGCAGGTTGACACGGGAATTTTCGGCAATCAAGCCGACTGCGTTTGAAGCTTTTGTAATAGGTGTTTCAAATGGACCTTGAAACCGGCAGCGCAGCGAGGTTCGACCGCTCGCGCCGGGCTTCGGACTGTACCTTGTGGAACGCAATATCGGGACAGAAATCGCTTTTTTAGAAACTGTTTTTCACAGGGGCTGCCACGAAAGCCACATGGCCTGCGCCCAAGCCCCCAGATTGCCGCCCCTCAAGGTCGATCCGCTTTCCGCTGGTTCTGCAGCGCCCGGGCAGGCAGGATGCCCCGGACTGAGCAAAGGAGCCTGACATGACCGTAACCAACCTGCGCCCCAACATGGACAACTGGCCCGAACGCGTCGACCTCGCCGCTGCCTTCCGCTGGACCGCCCGGCTGAACCTGCATGAGGCGGTGGCGAATCATTTCAGCCTGGCCATCAACGAGGAGGGCACCCGGTTCCTGATGAACCCGAACCAGATGCATTTCTCGCGCATCCGGGCCAGCGATCTGATCGTCGTGGATGCGAATGATCCCGAAACGCTGACAGGCCCCGACGCCCCGGACCCCACCGCCTGGGGGCTGCATGGCGGCATCCACCGCCATTGCCCGCATGCTCGCTGCGCCATGCATGTGCACTCGATCCATGCCACCGTGCTCGCCAGCCTCGCCGACAGCGCCTTGCCGCCGATCGATCAGAACTGTGCCACCTTCTTCAACCGCTATGTGATTGATGACAGCTATGGCGGGCTGGCCTTTGAGAATGAGGGCGAACGCTGTGCCGCGCTGCTCACCGATCCGAAGAAAAAGGTGATGATCATGGGTAATCACGGCGTCATGGTGATCGGGGAAACCGTCGCCGAGACCTTCAACAGGCTCTATTACTTCGAACGCGCCGCCGAGACCTATATTCGCGCACTGCAAACCGGTCGCCCCCTACGGGTGCTGTCCGACGAGGTGGCAGAAAAAACCGCGCGGGAGTTGGAGGCCTATCCCGAGCAGGACACCCGGCATCTGGCCGAGCTCAAGGCCATTCTCGACGATGAGGGTTCGAATTACGCAAGTTAGGGTCGTTTTTCGACCCGCTGCGGCAAAGGTTTCATGCCTCCGGCGGGAGTATTTCCGGCCATAAAAAGACAGGGGAGGATCAGCCCCTCCCCCGTCGAAAGGCCGTTTCCGGTCTTTTCTTGGCGCGGACATCGGCGCTCCCGCCTGTACCGCGGGTCCGAGCTTGCGCGCATATCGGTTAACGCCGCGCTAATCCCGCTCTTTTTCTGGCCGGAAAATACTCTCGGGGGGTCGCCATTGTTGCGCCATTGGTCCGAGCGACAATGGCGACGGGGGCAGACAGCCCCCCGGCTGCGACGGTCGAGATCAGAAATCCAGATCGGTGTAATGCGGCGGCGGGCGGAACCCCGGCACCTGGTCGGCCAGAATCGAACGGAACGCCGGGCGTGATTTGATCTTGGCGTACCAGTCCTTGACCACGGCCGAGCGATTCCAATCGACGTCAGAGGTATAATCCAGCGAGCTCAGATGCGCGGCGGCGGCGAAATCGGCCAGTGTCATGACGTCGCCCGCCAGCCAGCGGCGATGATCCAGCAGCCAATGCATGTAATCGAGGTGATATTTGATCGCTTTTGAGCCGGCCTTGACGTTGCCGCTATCGGGATAGCCCTGGCCGGTGACCTTCTTGTTCACCCGCTCATAGAGCAGCTTCGAGGTCACCTCACTGTGAAACTTGTCGTCAAACCAGCCGACCAGCCGGCGCACCTCCAGCCGTTGCGTCGGGTCTTTCGGCATCAGCGGCGGATCGGTCCGGGTCTCGTCGAGATACTCACAGATCGCCGAGCTTTCCGCCATGGTCCGCCCGTCAAGTTGCAGGACCGGCACCTTGGCCGCCGGGTTGCGCCGCAGGAAATCCGGGCTCGCCTCCCAATAGCGCTCTTCGATAAGCTGCACTTCGATGTGTTTTTCGGCCAGCGCCAGGCGAACCTTGCGGCAGAACGGAGAGAGGGGGGCGTGATAGAGTCGGGCCATGGCGATCAGCAGTCACTGGTTTGGGGTGCCCGATTACCAATGCCCTGCCACGCGCCGATTTTCAATCCTCGAAACACTTGGCGCGCCCGTCTGCGCGGATGGTGGCCGCCCCGTCAGCGATCGCCGCGGCCCGCCGCCGCACCCGATCCGAGGGTTTGCGCACCGAGCGGCCTTTCGGAGATGGCAATATCGCGGCGATCAGCGCGGCCTGTCCTGCGCTCAACTCTTTTGGTGCAACACCGAAGTATTCCTGCGCCGCTGCCCCGACACCAAACACGCCCTCGCCGGTCTCGGCAACATTGAGATAGACCTCGACAATCCGGCGCTTGGACCAGACCGCCTCGACCAAGGGTGTGATCGCGGTTTCCAGCGCCTTGCGAAACCAGCTTCGCCCCTGCCAGAGCAGCACGTTCTTGACCACCTGCTGCGACAGGGTCGAGCCGCCGCGGTTTGCGCCCTCGGCGATCGCGGCGCGGATCGCGGTGACATCAAACCCCCAGTGCTGGCAAAAATTGGCGTCCTCGGCGGCCACGACCGAGCGGACCATCACCGGGGCGATCTCCTCAAGCGGCACCCAGTCGCGCTTGAGCTTGCCGTATTTGCCGTATTCGACCCACATGGTGTGGGTGATCGGCGGGTTCACCACCGTGAAAAGCAGTACCAGTGCAACCACCAGCACGATCGGCACCAGCACGATGCGCAGCAGCCAACGGCGCAGCCAGCGCAGCGGCTGGTACGTTCTGCGGGCGGTCTTGCTGCGCCCCGTCGTTTTCGATTTTGCGTTCCGGTTTCCCACCTGCCCTGCTTGCCCGCAGGACCGGGGCCGGTCAAGACATGAGCGGGTGCTCAGGCCCTGAAAGGTGAAAAGGCCCCACCGGATCGGTGAAGCCTCTCTTTTTGTCGGGGCTGGTGCGGCTTATTCCGCCGGCACCGCCTGCTCTTCGCGGCTCAGCGGGGCCGGAAGGTGCTTCAACATCTCCTGCGGGCAGACCTGCAGGAAGTTGTCCTTTTCCAGATCCCAGTGCTGCAGGATGTCGGCGGCCTTGCGGCTGCCTGTCTCGGTCAGATGACGCTCGATCAGCGCCTTCATCTCGCCTTCCCAGTGATCCATTGTCACCGGGCAGGTGACCAGCGTCTCCATGTTCATCAGGGTCTGCGCCTTGCGATCCGGATCATACAGATAGGCCATGCCCCCGGTCATCCCGGCGCCAAAGTTTGCACCAATGGCCCCAAGGATCACCGCGACCCCGCCGGTCATGTATTCGCAGCCGTTGGAGCCGCAGCCCTCGACCACCACATGCGCGCCAGAGTTGCGCACGGCAAACCGCTCTCCGGCCCGGCCAGCGGCAAAGAGATAGCCCGCCGTCGCCCCATAGAGCACGGTATTGCCGATGATGGTGTTCTCATTGGCCACCAGCGGGCTGACCTGCGGCGGACGCACCACGATGGTGCCCCCGGACAGACCCTTGCCGACATAGTCGTTGGCATCGCCCGACACTTCCAGCTTCAGCCCCGGCGCGGCAAAGGCGCCCAGAGACTGTCCGGCAGAGCCTTGCAGTTTCACATGCAGGTGATCGGGTTGGAACGCGTTGCGCATCCCGAAGTTCTGAACGATCAGGCTCGAAGTGCGCGTTCCCACCGTACGATGCGTGTTCTGCACCGCATAGGAGAGCTGCATCTTTTCGCCCTCCTTGAGGAACCGCGCGGCATCGCGCACGATCTCGGCGTCCAGCGTATCGGGCACCACATTGCGCGGCTTGTCGCGGTTGTAGACGATGTCATGTGCGCCATCGACCGTGATCAGCAGCGGGTTGAGGTCAAGATCATCCAGATGCGCGCTGCCCCGGCTGACCTGGGTCAGCAGATCGGCCCGCCCGATCACGTCCCCAAGCGAGCGCGCCCCGAGCGAGGCGAGAATCTCGCGCACTTCCTGGGCATAGAAGGTGATCAGGTTCACCACCTTGTCCGCCGTGCCGGTGAACTTGTCGCGCAGATTGGGGTCCTGGGTGCAGACGCCCACCGGACAGGTGTTCGACTGGCACTGGCGCACCATGATGCAGCCCATGGAAATCAGCGCGGCGGTGCCGATGCCATATTCCTCGGCCCCCATCATCGCCGCCATGACGATGTCGCGCCCGGTGCGCAGCCCGCCATCGGTGCGCAATGTCACCCGCTCGCGCAGGTTGTTCATCGCCAGCACCTGATGCGCCTCGGTCAGGCCCATTTCCCACGGAAGACCCGCATATTTGATCGAGGTCGCCGGGCTGGCCCCGGTGCCACCATTGTGCCCCGAAATCAGGATTACGTCGGCCTTGGCCTTGGCCACGCCGGCGGCGATGGTGCCAACGCCCGAGCTGGCCACCAGTTTCACCGTCACCTTGGCGCGCGGGTTGATCTGTTTCAGGTCATAGATCAGCTGCGCCAGATCCTCGATCGAATAGATGTCGTGGTGCGGCGGCGGCGAAATCAGCGTCACGCCCTGAGTCGAATGGCGCAGCCGCGCGATCAGCTCGGTGACTTTCATCCCCGGAAGCTGACCGCCTTCGCCGGGCTTGGCGCCCTGTGCGACCTTGATCTCCAGTTCTTCGCAATGGTTGAGGTATTCGGCGGTGACGCCGAACCGACCACTCGCCACCTGCTTGATCTTGGCGCTGGGGTTGTCGCCATTGGGTTCCGGCACGAAATGCGCCGGATCTTCGCCGCCCTCGCCGCTATCGGATTTCGCACCGATCCGGTTCATCGCCACGTTCAGCGTCTTGTGCGCCTCCGGGCTCAGCGCGCCCAGCGACATGCCCGGCGTGACAAAGCGTTTGCGGATCGCTGTGATGCTCTCCACCTCTTCCAGCGGGATCGGCTTGCCCAGTGGCTTGACGTCGAGCAGATCGCGCAGATGAATCGGCGGGTTGCTTTGCATCTTGGCCGAATACTGTTTCCACATCTCGTAAGAGGCGCGGTTGCAGGCCATTTGCAGCATATGCATGCCCTGTGCGTCCCAAGCGTGGGTCTCGCCCGATGTGCGCGACTTGTAAAAGCCGCCAATCGGCAACACATGCGCCGGCTCGATCCAGCCGCGTGCGTGCACCGCTTCGGCCTTGCGCTGGATGCCGCTGACACCGATGCCGGAAATCCGGCTGGTCATGCCCGGAAAATACTCGGCACACATGGCGCGCGAGAGGCCCACCGCTTCAAAGTTGAGACCGCCACGATAAGACGAGATCACGCTGATCCCCATCTTCGACATGATCTTCAACAGGCCCTGATCAACGGCGTTGCGATAGCGTGCCATGTTCTCGGTCAGCGTGCCGTCCAGCAGCCCGCGTTCGATCCGATCGGCAAGCGAATCCTCGGCCAGGTAAGGGTTGACCACCGTCGCGCCGCACCCGATCAGCACCGCGAAATAATGCGGGTCGATACATTCGGCCGAGCGCACGTTCAGCGAGCAGAAGGTCCGCAGCCCCTTGCGCGTCAGGTGACTGTGCACCGCGCTGGTGGCCAGGATCATCGGCATCGCGATCTTGTCCGGCCCCGACATGTGATCGGTCAGCACCAGATGCCCGGCACCGGAACGCACCGCATCCTCGGCTTCGGCCCGGATCCGCGCCAGCCCCTCGCGCAGGGTGCCTTCGCCGGGGGCAAAGGTACAATCGATCTCGACCAGATCGGCATTGAAGTGCCGGACCAGTTCGTCCCAATGCGCGTTGCCGACAAAGGGGCTTTCCAGCACGAGGATCTCGGTCTGCGAGCTGTCCTCGTCCAGCACGTTCTTGAGGTTCCCGAACCGGGTCTTGATACTCATCACCCGGTATTCGCGCAGGGAATCGATCGGCGGGTTGGTCACCTGGCTGAAGTTCTGGCGGAAGAAATGGCTGAGCGGGCGATACTGTTTCGACAACACCGCACTGGGCGTGTCATCGCCCATCGAAGCCAGCGCCTCCTTGCCGTCCTCGGCCATCGGCGCAAGGATCTGCTCCAGTTCCTCAAGCGTATAGCCGGCGGCGGCCTGCCGTTTGCGCAGTTCCGCACCGCTGAACAGCGCTTTCTCACTGAGCTGCGCCATATCTTCGTCGAGATCCTTGATCTTGCCGACCCACTCGCCAAAGGGTTGGCTTGCCGCCAGCTTGTCCTTGATCTCGGTATCGCGGAACAGCTTGCCTTCTTCCATGTCGACGGCAATCATCTGGCCCGGGCCAAGCGCGCCTTTTTCGCGCACCGTCGCCTCGTCCACCGGCACCATGCCGGCTTCGGAGCCCGCGATCAGCAGGTTGTCGCCGGTGACGACATAGCGCATTGGCCGCAATCCGTTGCGGTCCAGCCCGCCACAGACCCAGCGTCCATCGGTCATCGCCAGCGCGGCGGGGCCGTCCCAGGGCTCCATCACGCTGTTGCAATAGGAATACATGTCGCGCCAGGCCTTGGGCAGCTCCACCGCCTGTTGCGACCAGCTTTCGGGCACCAGCATGGTTTTGGCCATCGGCGCCTTGCGTCCGGCGCGCACCAGCACTTCGAACACCGCATCCAGCGCGGCGGAATCCGACGATCCGCCCGGAATGATCGGTTTGATGTCCTCGGCCATATCGCCAAAGGTCGCCGATGCCATGCGGATCTCGTGGCTTTTCATCCAGTTGATGTTGCCCTTCAGCGTGTTGATCTCGCCGTTATGGGCCAACATGCGGAACGGCTGCGCCAACCACCATTGCGGAAAGGTGTTGGTGGAATAACGCTGGTGATAGATCGCAAAGGCGCTCTCGAACCGGTCATCCTTGAGGTCGGGATAGAACTCTGCCACCTGTTCGGCCAGCATCATGCCCTTGTAGATAATCGAGCGGCAGGACAGCGAAGCGATATAAAGCCCGTTGATTCCGGCCGCCGCCGCGGCCTTTTCGATCCGGCGACGGATTACGTAAAGCTCGCGCTCGAAGGTCTCTTCGTCGACGCCCTTGGAGTTCGAGATGATGATCTGCTCGATCTCGGGGCGGGTGACGTTCGCCTTTTCGCCAAGCACCTCGATATTGACCGGCACATGGCGCCAGCCATAGATATAGTAGCCTTTGCGCAAGACCTCGGTCTCGACGATGGTTCGGCAGGTTTCCTGCGCGCCGAAATCGGTGCGTGGCAGGAACACCTGACCCACCGCCATCAGCTGTTCCTGATGCGGCTCGTGCCCGGTGCGGCGGATCTGGTCATAAAAGAAGGGGACGGGGATCTGCACATGGATGCCGGCACCGTCGCCGGTCTTGCCATCCGCATCCACCGCGCCACGGTGCCAGACCGCCTTGAGCGCGTTGATCCCGGCGGCAACGACCTTGCGGCTTTTCTTGCCGTCGATCGACACCACCAGCCCGACCCCGCAGGAGGAATGTTCCTCGGCTTCGGAATACATGCCGTTCTCGGCCATCCACTTGCGCTTGGCTTCTTCTGCCAGTGCCCAGTTTTCATCATACTTTGTCATTCTCAGGCTCCTTCTGGCGCTGGCCCGAACTGCGCCATCACCTGCGCTTCGGTCATCACCTCATGTTCGCCGGCAAACGCGAACGCGTCGGGTTTGCGGTCAATGAAGATCTCGCGCGTCATGCGCAGGCCGTCGGCATTGTCGAACAGGCCGATCGGTATCTCGTAATTTCCCTTGTGCGGGCCCTCTGCGGTCACCCTATACCACAGGCCCGAGCCGCAGCGGTCACACCAGGCCCGCTCGGCCCAGTCTGACGACTGGATGCGCCGGATGTTCTCGCTGCCCTGCCAGTCGATATCGCCCTCGGCTACGGTCACCGCCAACAGCGCCGAGCCAGCCCAGCGTTGGCACATCTTGCAATGGCATGCGCCGAACTCCCGACTCGGGTCGTGGGCGGTGAATCGCACCGCGCCGCACATGCATTTCCCGTTTCGATCCGTCATCCTTGGCTTCTCCAGCTTAGGTCACGTCACCTGACTGTTTTGCCGCATTGCGGCGACAATGCCGCGATGCAGCGGAGTTTGAGCGTCGCCCCGGGGCGCGTTCTCCGCTCCCCCGGTTGTCGCGGGCTGTCGCTATTGTGCGGCAACCGCCTCCGGAAGGCTGAACCGCTCCAGAATCGCCTGCGCACAATCGCGCCCGTCGCGGATCGCCCAGACCACCAGACTGGCGCCGCGCACGATGTCACCCACCGCATAGACCCCGTCCAGCGCCGTGGCGCCACTGGTGAACTCGGCCTTGACGGTGCCCCAACGGGTCACCTCCAGCGCCTCCGTATCCCAGAGCTTGGGCAGATTCTCGGGCTCGAACCCCAGCGCCTTGATCACGAGATCGGCGTCTTCGACATAATCGGCACCCTCGATCACTTCGGGGGATTGCCGGCCAGTCACGTCAGGCGCGCCCAGACGCATCTTTTGCACCATCACGCCAGTCACGGCGCCACCCTTGTCGGCAAAGCCCTTGGGCGCGCGCAACCATTCGAACACGACGCCCTCTTCCTCGGCGTTCTGCACCTCGCGCTGCGAGCCGGGCATGTTTGCGCGGTCGCGGCGGTACAGACATTTGACCGACGTCGCGCCTTCGCGGATCGAGGTGCGGACACAGTCCATCGCGGTGTCTCCGCCCCCGATCACCACCACCCGCTTGCCATCGGCGGACAGCGCCCCGCTGTCATAGTCTTCCACCGCGTCGCCAAAGCTTTTGCGGTTGGACGCAGTCAGGAAATCAAGCGCGCGCACGATCCCCTTGGCCCCGCTGCCCGGCATTTCCAGATCGCGCGACTTGTAGACCCCGGTGGCGATGATCACCGCGTCATGCTTTGCACGGATCGCCTCGAACGTGATATCCACGCCGACGGCGCAATTCAGCACAAAGTTGACGCCGCCCGCTGCCAGCAGGTCGTTGCGGCGCATCACGATGTCTTTCTCCAGTTTGAAGCCGGGGATGCCGTACATCATCAACCCGCCAGCACGGTCAGAGCGGTCATAGACCGTCACCTGAATGCCGGCGCGGCGCAGCATGTCAGCCGCCGCTAACCCGCCGGGGCCGGCCCCGATGATGCCGACGCTTTCGGTGCGTTCCTGCGCCGGGTCGATCGGCTGAACCCAGCCTTCGTCCCAGGCTGTATCGGTGATGTATTTTTCCACCGCGCCGATCGTCACGGTGCCGTGGCCCGATTGTTCGATCACGCAATTGCCTTCGCACAGACGATCCTGCGGGCAGATACGGCCGCAGACCTCGGGAAAGGTATTGGTCGCCTGGCTCAGTTCATAGGCTTCTTTCAGCCGCCCGGTCGCGGTCAGACGCAGCCAGTCGGGGATGTTGTTGTGCAGCGGGCAATGCGACTGGCAATAGGGCACACCGCATTGGCTGCACCGGCTGGCCTGCTCCTTGGCCTTTTCGTCCGCGAACTCGGCATAGATTTCATGGAAATCGGTGCGGCGTTGATCGGCAACGCGCTTGACTGGCATGTCCCGTCCGATCTGGACGAATTTCAGCATCGGTTGTTTGGCCACGGCTCAGACTCCATGATTGCTTGGCTGCGCTTGTTTATGAGAAGTCAAAGAAGATTAAAAGTCATAGGTACTGACCTAGTTTTACTTTTTATTGCCGCACCGCAGCGCTAGACGAAAGTTTTACCTATTTTTAGGTATCAACCCGGTCCTAAATGCGAACTTTTCATTCTGCCACAAACACTTATACATATCGGCACCATACCCCCTCCCTTCCGGACACATCGCGCCATGCCCATACTACAGCTGTTTCTCGTCGCCGTGATTCAGGGAATTACCGAATTCCTGCCGATTTCTTCTTCGGGCCACCTGATTCTTTTCCCGCAGCTGACCGGATTGCAAGACCAAGGTCAGGTGATCGACGTCGCCGTGCATATGGGCACCCTCGGGGCGGTGGTCACCTATTTCTGGCGCGACGTGAAGCTGGGGCTTTGCGGAATACCCCAGCTGTTTCGTGGTCGGGCCGACAGCCCCGGCGCGCGGCTGGCGCTGGGGTTGATCATCGCCACCCTTCCGGTGGTGCTGGTTGGGGTTGTGCTGCATTTCACCCACATCGATGCGGCGATGCGCTCGATCACCGTGATCGGCTGGACCATGCTTATCTTCGGGCTGGTGTTGTATTGGGCGGATCAGCGTGGCGCCAACACCAAAAGCGCGGCGGACTGGACCCCGCGTGACGCGCTGATCATGGGTTTGTGGCAGGCGGTGGCGCTGATCCCTGGCACCTCGCGCTCGGGCATCACCATCACCAGCGCCCGCCACATGGGCTATGCAAGAAACGAGGCGGCGCGGCTGTCGATGCTGATGTCGATCCCCACCATCCTCGCCTCTGGCGTGCTGCTGGGAACCGAGGTCGCGATCGAGGCCGATGGCGCCGTGATCCGCGACGGCGCGCTGGCCGCACTGTTCGCCTTTTTCTCGGCCCTGCTGGCCCTCAGCGTGATGATGCGGCTGTTGCGCAGCGTCAGCTTCACGCCCTATGTGGTCTATCGGGTGATCCTGGGCATCGGTCTGCTGGTCATCGCCTATTCGTAACGCCGCGCCCGGGTAAGGGCGCAGCGTGTTGAGGGCGGAATTTACTATAGGCGCACCCTGTTATGGACGCAGCTTGCGACCAGAGTGCATCAGCTCCGCATATTGACCTGCGGGGCGGAATTTCCACAGGTATTCCGGCAGCACCGATTCCATCGTGGTGGGGATGATCCCCAGCGCGTCAAAACCACGGGCACCATCGCTTACGACATTGTCATGCGCCAGGTTGTGCAGCTGATCGCGGGTCAGAACCTTGTTTTTCAGCAAGCCAAAGCTGACGAACTGGACCAGATCCAGAACCCCGGCCATGATCCCGGCGATCCAGAACGGCAGGCCGATCACGACCCGGCGGCGCTGGATCACCTCCAGCAAGGTTGTCATCATCTCGCGAAAGCTGGCCACGCGCGGCCCGCCCAGTTCATAAACACCGGATGTGGCCTGACCCAGCAAGGCCAATTCAGCAGCCTGCGCCACATCATCCACATAGACCGGCTGGAACTTGGTCGCGGCCGCGGCGATCGGCAGGAATGGCCCCATCCGGGTCATCGCCCCGAACCGGTTAAAGAATTGATCCTCTGCCCCGAAGATCACCGAGGGGCGCAGGATCACCGCGTTGGGCATGTGGCGCAAAACCGCCGCCTCGCCCGCAGCTTTGGTCCGGGCATAGGCGCTGTTGGAGTCGGCGTCGGCCCCGATGGCCGAGATATGCACCATCTGCGCAACACCCTGTTCGGCGGCGATCCGGGCAATCCGCTCGGCTCCGGCCTCCTGGATGGCGGCAAAGCTGTTCTGGCCCGTTTCGGCCAGAAGTCCAACGCAGTTCACCACCGCATCGGCCCCTTGCATCATCGCGGCAACCGACTCGTCGTCGCGGATATTGCACAGCAGCGGCTCGATCTGTCCGACCGCGCCATAGGTTTTTACGAACATCGCCTCGTTCGGGCGACGCACGGCAACACGGATACGCCAGCCGGCTTTTGCCATCCGGCGTACGATATAGCGGCCGACAAAGCCCGATCCGCCGTAGATGGTGACCAGTTTCGACATGGCATCGCTCCTGCTTATTTGTTCATTTCCGATCTACCGCCCCATGCCCAGCGGAACAAGGTGGAAAAACACCGCAGCCGCCTCCCGCCATCTCTCTTGGTAGGGGGGGGCTGGCCCCGTGGCGAGAAAATGAAAAAAGTTCGCGGCCGCGCGGAAAATCCGTTTGACACCCCCCCCGAACATACTTAGAGAACGGCCTCACGACACCTGCCCAGGTGGCGGAATGGTAGACGCGCTAGCTTCAGGTGCTAGTGTCTGTATGGACGTGGAGGTTCGAGTCCTCTCCTGGGCACCATAAAACCAAACTAGGTGTTTGATTTTATGAGATTATGTCTAATTTTCAAAATCCACATCACGATAGCTGTTTACTCTTCGCGTTGTGGTGGCCGGTCCGACCACCCTCATAGCTGAGGGCGCCAGAGGCTCGCGCCGCACGCTCTTCCTTCCGCATCCGTAGCGCTTGCATTGGCCAAAAGTCGATGCTTCGAGGCGACGACTGCCGGTCTTCCTCAAACCGAAATCCTGCGGGCGGTCCTGCCTTGCACTGGCTTCGCTCCCGGCTGCGGAGAACTGGGGCTTTACATGCAACCTCATGGTTGTGGGAAACCTGTCAGCACCGCTTGATACCCGCAACACAGCGGCTCTCTCTGACAATTATTTCTGCCCCACATTCCGCATGTTCCCGCGAGCCGCGTCCCCCAGCGAGATACGGAAGTTTCAACAATGTAATCAGCAAGATACAGTCAAAACCAAAAGGAGCATCAGGCCGCCCGCAGGGGTTATTCTGGGCGCCGGGACCGCGTATATTCCCCCTCGGGCCGTCCATTTCTTAGGGTTTTGCTTTTTCTGCCCCGAGAACTGGCGCACAAACGCATGTGGCGGCGGCATCCAGTCATCGAAAGTCAGACTGATTTTCGATCATTGCAAACCGCCGACGGGGGGAGCGCCTTGTCTTGCCAGTTTGAACCAAGCGGTTTAGCAAGGCGCCTCGTTATTGTTTAAAAAGGAGGGGTCACATGTCTAAATCAATTCGTTTTCCCATGCTTGGCGGCGCAGCAGCTCTGCTAAGCTTGGCCTGCATCGCGGGCACCGCTGTCGCTCAGACCGAAGTCAAGATCGGCTATGCGCTCGCGCCCAATTCGCATTACGGCGTTGCCGCCAAGAAATTCGATGACGTCGTCACGGCCGAGACCGACGGAAAATTCGAGTTCAAGCATTTTCCCTCCTCTGGCCTTGGTGGCGAGCGTGAAGTGATCGAAGGGCTGCAAATCGGCACCATCGAGGCGACCATCGTTTCCTCGGGGACGCTGGCCAACTTCGTGCCTGAAACCGGCGTGTTCGACATCCCGTTCCTGTTCCGTGATCTTGGCCATGCGCGCCGCGTTCTGGACGGCCCGGTCGGTCAGGAGATCCTGGCAAAGTTCGACGCTGTCGGCCTGCATGCGCTGGCTTGGGGCGAGCAGGGCTTTCGCCACATCACCAACAACCGCAATCCGATCACCACGCCGGCTGATGTCGCTGGCCTGAAGATCCGCACCATGGAAAACCCGGTGCACCTTGAGGCGTTCAACACGCTGGGCGCCGCGCCCACCCCGATGGCCTGGCCCGAGGTGGTTTCGTCGCTGCAACAGGGTGTGATCGACGGTCAGGAAAACCCGCTGTCGGTGATCGTCTCGGTCAAGCTGAACGAAGTGCAGAAATACCTGACCCTGTCGGGCCATGTCTATTCGCCGGCAATGCTTCTGGTGTCCAAACCGTTTTGGGACGGGCTGAGCGACGAGGACAAGGTCGCCTTTGAAAAGGGTGCGACCGAAGCTGTCGCCGCGATGCGCGGCTTTGTGGACGATGTCGAAGTCAGCGGCGTCGCAACCTTGAAAGAGCGTGGCATGATCGTGGGCGAGTTGAGCACCGAGCAGAAAGCCGCCTTCCAGCAGGCCGTGCAAGGCGCCTATGAGACCTACTACAAAACCTACGACAAAGCGCTGATCGACCGCATCATCGCAACCAAGTAATCGCAGCCTTGCGTTCAAGATCTCGGGGCCGGTTCAAACCACTGGCCCCGAGGCACGCGCTGCGCAGACAGGATAAACCCATGAGCAGGTTGGAGCGGGGCTTTGTCGCCCTCAACAAATGGGCAGTGATCGCCATGATCGCCGGTATGGCGCTGGTCGTCGGAGCCAATGTCGCGCTGCGCTACACCACCAATAATTCATTGCCCTGGGCCGATGAGGTCGCGCGGTATCTGATGATCTGGATGACATTCATCGGTGCCGGCCTTGCGCTGCGCACCGGCGGCCATGTCGCGATAACCAATTTGCAGGATGCGCTGCCGCGGCGGGCGCAGATCGTGCTGCGCGCCGGGATCGTTCTGATCCTGCTGGCGTTCTTCGTGTTCATGATCGTAACAGGACAAGAGTATCTGACGCGGATGCAATATCAGAAAAGCCCCGCTTTGCGGCTTTCATACAAATATGTCTATGCGGCCATGCCGGTCGGATTCGCGCTGATGAGCGTGCATCTGCTGCTGATCGCGCGCCAGTTCATCATGGCAGGCACCTATCGGGATGCGCCGACCGGCGACGCCCTGCCCGGTGCCGCCAATGGCTGAGATCCTTTTTCCCGCCCTGTTCCTGCTGATGGCGCTAGGGTTGCCAGTCGCCTTCTCCATGGCGATTGCGGTGTTCTGTGCCCTGACGATGGCCAGCACCTATCCCGAGATCGTCGTGGTCAAAGAGATGTTTGCCGGCCTCGATTCCTTTCCGCTGCTGGCGGTGCCCTTCTTTGTGCTGGCCGCCGAATTGATGACCGGTGGCGCGATCACCCATCACCTGTTGCGCTTCGCGGCACAGTTCGTCGGCCATCTGCGCGGCGGTCTGGGCCATGCCAACGTGATTTCCTCGTCGCTGTTCGCAGGGATTTCCGGCTCGGCACTGGCCGATGCCGCCGGTCCCGGCGCGATGATGATCCGGATGATGGAAAAGGGCGGATACGACCGCGCCTATGCCGGGGCGCTGACGATTTCCAGCGCCGTGGTCGGGCCGATCATTCCCCCCTCGATCACGATGATCATTTACGCCATGCAGGACGAAGAGGTCTCGGTCGGATCGCTGTTCATGGCCGGGATCGTTCCGGGCTTGCTGATTACCGCGGCGATGCTGGCCACCAACGCGATCATGGCGCGCAAGCGTGGCTATCACGGGGTCGGAAGCCGCCCCGGCGTGGCCGAAATGATCCGCACCACAGCGGTAGCGCTGCCGGCGCTAATGCTGATCGTTCTGGTGGTTGGCGGTATCCGGTTTGGCATCTTCACCCCGACCGAGGCCTCGGTGATCGCTGTCTTCTATGCGCTGATCTGCGGCATGTTCGTGTACCGCACACTGCATCTGCGCGATCTGCCGCAGATCCTGTTGCGTGCGGCGCTGATCAGCTCGGCGGTTCTGCTGATTCTGGGCGCGGCACGGGCCTTTGCCTGGATTCTGATCATCGAAGGCATCCCGCAGGACCTGGCCCAGACCATCATTGGCTGGGATCTTAGCCCGGTGATGTTTCTGCTGACGGTCAATGTGCTGCTGCTGGTGTTCGGTCTGTTCATGGATCCGCTGCCCGGAGTGATGATCTTGGTGCCAATTCTTGCACCGATCAGCCATGCGCTGGGGATCGCCCCGGAACATTTTGCCATCGTTGTGATCGTCAACCTGACCATGGGCCTTGCCACGCCCCCCGTGGGGGCCTTGATCTATGTGGTGTCCTCGGCGACCCAGATGCGCCCGGCGGCGCTGATCCGTGAACTGCCGCCGTTCTTTCTGGCAGGCATTATCGTCTTGTTGCTGCTGACCTTCGTGCCCACCCTGTCAACATGGCTGCCGCAGGTCAGCGGCGTCTGACTGCGATTGATCGCTTCGCCGGGGGGTTCCCTGCCCCCGGCGGCGCAACTCTCACGCCACGTCCGACTTGCGCGTGCCCGGCGCAATGGCCAAAACCGACGGCGGGACGCGTGGCCGGGGCCGCCCCTGCCGCGCGCCGTGAGGAACGAAAGGACGCCCCCGTGACCATGCCCCCGGCTTTTGAACATCTGCGCCTGCCGCTGATCGGCAGCCCGCTTTTCATCATCTCGAACCCCGACCTGGTGATCGCCCAGTGCAAGGCGGGGATCGTCGGTGCGTTCCCGGCGCTGAACGCCCGGGAAAAGGAAGGCGAGCCGATCGAGCTGGAACGCTGGCTCACCCGCATCACCGAAGAACTCGACCGCCATAATCAGGCCAACCCCGACCGCCCCGCCGCGCCCTTTGCGGTAAACCAGATCGTGCACCGCTCGAACGCGCGGCTGGAACGCGATGTCGAGATTTGCACCAAATACAAGGTGCCGGTCTGGATCACCTCGCTGGGGGCGCAAACCTGGGTCAACGACGCGGCGCATTCGGCGGGTGGCATCACCCTGCACGATGTGATCAACAACAAGTTTGCCAAAAAGGCCGTGGAAAAAGGCGCCGACGGGCTGATCGCGGTGGCCGCCGGTGCCGGGGGTCATGCCGGTGCCATGTCGCCCTTTGCGCTGGTGCAGGAAATCCGCGACTGGTTCGACGGGCCGCTGTTCCTGTCTGGCGCCATCGCGCGCGGTGACAGCCTGTTGGCGGCGCAAGCCATGGGGGCTGACGGCGGCTATATGGGATCAGCCTTTATCGCCACGCAAGAGGCCAACGCCGAAGACCGCTACAAGCAGATGATCGTCGAAGGCGGCGCCGATGACATCGTCTATTCCGATCTGTTCACCGGGGTCTGGGGGAACTACCTGAAACCCTCGATCGCGGCGGCGGGCATGGACCCGGACAGGCTCGAACGCTCCGACCCTTCAAAGATGGATTTCGGCCCAGACCGGGAAAAACCCAAAAGCTGGAAGGAAATCTGGGGCTCTGGCCAAGGCATCGGTGCGGTCGACAAGGTGGTTCCGGCGGCGGATCTGGTCGAGCGCATCGCGCGCGAATATCTCGCCGCGCAAGACCGGCTGGCAAAGACACTGGGCTGGACCCAGGGCTAACCTCCGTCACACCAACAGATCGCCCGGCGACAGCCCGGGCGATCCCCCGGCGCCGAGCGGTCCCGGTCTCAGTTCTGCGCCAACCTGAACGGCAGGGCCTGCGCGCCGGCGCGATACCACGCCGCGATCTGCGCCCGCTCTTCCGGCTCGATCCAACTCACATTCGCGGGCGGCATCGCCACGCTCACCCCGGCCTGCAAATAGATCTGCCGCGCCGCCGCGGCGATCTCGGGCCGGGTTTCCAGCAACACGTTCTTGGGCGCGCGGTGAACCCCGTCCCAGGCCGGCTCGCGTGTGTGGCACATGGAACAGCGGCCCATCACGATATCAACAACCTCGTCAAACCCCTCAGCCTCGGCAAACACGGTCTCGGTCGGGGTCAGCGCGCGCGCCTCGCTCTCCTCATAGCTCGACTGTTCCGGCGCCGCGGTCGACAGGGCCATGATCGCGACGAACAGCGCCGCCGTCGCGACCCAGGTCCAGATCGGGTTGCCCTTGCGCGCATGGCGGGTGTTGAAATAATGCCGGATCGTCACCCCCATCAGAAACACCAGCGCCGCGATCGCCCAGTTGTAGCGGGTCGCAAAGGCCAGCGGATAGTGGGTCGACAGCATCAGGAACACCACCGGCAGGGTCAGATAATTGTTGTGGGTCGAACGCAGCTTGGCGATCTTGCCGTATTTCGCATCCGGCACCCGTCCGGCCTTGAGATCGGCCACCACGATCTTCTGGTTCGGGATGATGACAAAGAACACATTGGCCGTCATGATCGTCGCGGTGAAGGCCCCCAGATGCAGCATCATCGCCCGGCCCGTGAAGATCTGGTTATAACCCCAGCCCATCGCCACCAGCAGCACGAACAACAGCACCATCAGCAAGGTCGGGCGCTCTCCCAATCCCGACTTGCACAGGAAATCATAGATCAACCACCCCACCGTCAGCGAGACGGCGGAAATCGCGATCCCCTGCCACAGCGCAAGATCGGCCTTGCCGGCGTCGATCAGAAACAGCTCTCCACCGGCCCAATAGACGATCATCAACATCGCCGCGCCGCTTAACCAGGTCGAATAGCTTTCCCATTTGAACCATGTCAGATGCTCGGGCATGTGCTCCGGCGCGACCAGATATTTCTGGATGTGATAAAATCCGCCGCCGTGAACCTGCCATTCCTCGCCATACGCGCCCACGGGCAGATGCGGTGCCTTGCGTAGCCCCAGATCCAGCGCGATGAAATAAAACGAAGACCCGATCCAAGCGATCGCGGTAATCACGTGCAGCCATCGCACCGCAAAGGCCAACCAGTCCCAGATGATCGCCACGTCCTGCATCGGTTTCTCCTTTGGGTATTTTACCCCGCGCCAGCCTGTTCCAGTCCCGTGCTAGCCTATTCCAGTATTGTCATGTATCCGGGGAAAGCGCCAAGATGCTTCAAATAAAAACGAATAATGAGCCCCGATGGCCTATCTCGACAACATCCAAACCTTCGTTCGTGTCTATGAATTAGGCAATATGTCTGCGGCGGCGCGCGACCAAAGAATTTCCGCCGCCGTCGCCTCGGCGCGGATTTCCCAACTTGAGGAACATCTCAACGTCCGGCTGTTCCAGCGCACCACGCGCACATTGAACGCCACCGAACAGGGCCATATGTTCTATCGCGGCGCCTGCAAGATCCTCGAAGCGGTAGATACGGCCGAGGCCGAGATCTCCAATGTCACCATGACCCCGCGCGGCTCGCTCTTCGTCGCCGCGCCGCTGGGGCTGGGCCGGCGGGTGATCGCGCCCGCGGTTCCGGCGTTCAAGGCGCAGTACCCGCTGATCGACATCCGGCTGCGGCTGTCCGACCGCAAGCTTGATCTCGCCGCCGAGGGGCTCGACCTCGCCTTCTTCCTAGGCATCCCCGAGGATTCGACCCTGCGCATCCGCAAGATCGCCGATTGCCCCCGGCTGCTCTGCGCCGCACCCGCCTATATCGCCCGGCGCGGCATGCCCGAGAGTGGCGAGGCGTTGGTGCGCGACAAGCATGACTGCCTGAACCTGCGCTATCCCGGCGCGCCGGAATTTCAATGGCCGTTGCAAACGCCGGATGGGGTGCGGCGGTTTTCAGTCCATGGCCCATTCGAATCCGACGATGGCGATGTGCTCACCGGCTGGGCACTGAACGGGCACGGGATCATCCTCAAACCCGTGTTCGAGGTCGCCGAACATCTGGCGACCGGCGCGCTGGTCCCGGTGGCCAAGGCCGAACCGCCGGTGCCGACCCAGCTTGCCTGTCTCTACATGCACCGGCGCCGACAGGATCCCAAGACGCGGCTGCTGATCGACTTCATGGCCGAGCGCATCCAGACGGCGCTGAAATAACCCGCGCCGCCCGCTTCTTCTTGTTCCAAATACTCAAATCGAAACGGTCGCGCCAAACCAACGCCCCGGATGTCCGGGCCTGTTTTAAACGGTGCTGAACTGTCGTTTTACCGGCGCTCAACTGCCGCGATAGGTGGAATAGCCAAACGGCGACAACAGCAGCGGCACGTGATAATGGCTCGCCTCTGCCATGCCAAAGCGGATCGGGATCAGGTCAAGAAACCGGGGCGGCTCCTGCGCCGGGCCGGTCTCGTCCAGATAGGCCCCGGCGTGAAACACCAGCTCATAGGTGCCCGGCGCGAACTCTGCCGTCGGCAGGATCTGGGTGTCGGTGCGCCCGTCCGCATTGGTGAACAGGCTGCGCAATAGGGCGCGCCCGTCCTCGTCGATCCGGTACAGCTCGATCTTCACCCCCGCCGCCGGGCAGCCACGCGCGGTGTCCAGAACATGCGTTGTCAGATAGCCGGTCATCTTGGCCCCTTTGCTTGCCTGCCTGATTTCTACGCGCACCGACATCATGCCGCACCCGGAAATTCGCTACAACTCCTTCAAGAAATACAGGAAACTGCTTCCTGTTGTAATGTCCTAAAACACAACCGGATAAGCAGGAGACCGCCGAATGACACGCTACCCCCGCGACATGCGCGGCTATGGGGCCACCCCGCCCGATGCGAAATGGCCCGGCGGCGCCAAAGTCGCGGTGCAATTCGTGCTCAATTACGAAGAAGGCAGCGAAAACAACATCCTGCATGGTGATGCAGCGTCCGAGGCGTTCCTCTCCGACATTGCCGGCGCCGCACCCTGGACCGGCCAGCGTCACTGGAACATGGAATCAATCTATGAATACGGCGCCCGGGCCGGGTTCTGGCGGCTGCATCGCCTGTTCACCGGGCAGAATATCCCGCTGACCATCTATGGCGTGGCCAGCGCATTGGCGCGCTCCCCCGAACAGGTGGCCGCGATGAAATCCGCAGGCTGGGAAATTGCCAGTCACGGGCTGAAATGGGTCGAACACAAGGACATGCCCGAAGCAGAGGAGCGCGCGGCCATCGCCGAGGCGATCCGGCTCCATACCGAGGTGGTCGGCGAACGCCCGCTGGGCTGGTACACCGGGCGCTGCAGCGCCAATACCGTGCGGCTGGCGGCGCGCGAAGGCGGCTTCGCCTATATCTCCGATACCTATGACGACGACCTGCCCTATTGGCTGGAGGTCGGCGATCAGGACCAGTTGATCATCCCCTATACGCTCGAAGCCAACGACATGCGCTTCGCCACCGCGCCGGGGTATATCACCGGCGAGCAGTTCTTTACCTATCTGCGCGACGCCTTTGATACCCTCTATGCCGAGGGGCAGGCCGGCGCGCCCAAGATGATGTCTGTCGGGCTGCACTGCCGGTTGATCGGGCGACCGGGCAAGCTGGCCGGGTTGAAACGCTTTCTCGACTACATCGGCGAGTACGAGGATGTCTGGACCCCGCGCCGCATCGACATCGCACGGCATTGGGCGAAAACCCATCCGCATCAACGCTGGGAGCGCCCCAGCCGGATGGATCACGCCCGCTTTGTCGACGCCTTCGGCAGCATATTCGAGCATTCCCCATGGATCGCCGAACGCGCCTTTGCGCTGGAACTGGGCCCGGCCCATGACAGCGCGGTGGGGCTGCAAAACGCGCTCGCCCGCGCCTTCCGCTCCGCCAGCCGTGAGGAGCGCTTGGGCGTGTTGCGCGCGCACCCCGATCTAGCTGGAAAACTGGCCAGCGCCAAACGCCTTACAGCTGAGAGCAGCAACGAACAGGCCAGCGCCGGGCTTGATGCGCTGACTGACGAAGAACGGGCAGCCTTCACCCGGCTCAACACCCTCTACATGGAAAAGCACGGCTTTCCCTTCATCATCGCGGTGCGCGACCATGACAAGGCGGGGATCCTCGCCGCCTTTGAACGGCGCCAAGCCAATGACAGCGAGACCGAGTTCGGCGAGGCCTGCAAACAGGTCGAACGCATCGCCGAGATCCGGTTGCAGGACATGTTGCCGTGACCCCGATCCACACCGAGGTCCTCACGGCCACCGCCTTCGCCCCCTTTGGCGACGTGATCGCGTTCAAGGAGGCCCCCGATCAGATCATCAATCAGGGGCTGTGCGGGCGGCACCACGATCTCGCCCGGCTGGATATGAGCGACGGGCGCGCTGGCATCAGCCTGTTTGACGCGCAGCCCCGCACCCTGCCCTATCGTTTGGAGATGATGGAGCGTCACCCGCTGGGCACTCAGGCGTTCATTCCGCTCAATCCGACAGCGTTTCTTGTTATTGTCGCGCCAGATGCGGGCGGCAAACCGGCCACGCCGCGCGCCTTCTTGACCGCCCCGGGACAGGGGATCAATCTGCTGAGAAACACGTGGCACGGGGTGCTCACCCCGCTTCACGCCCCCGGCCAGTTCGCGGTGATCGACCGGATCGCCCCGGCCGATACCCCGGGCAGGAATTTGGAAGAATACTGGTTCGACGCGCCGTTTCAGGTCACGTCGGGCTGACACGAACAGGTCGCCGGCCCCTAGAAAACAAAAATGCCGGCGCCTCAACACGGAGGGACAGACCATGACACATTCATCCATCGGCAGCCCGGAACAGTTGCGCGATCCGAATTACACACCGCCGCTGGCGGTGGCGGTGCCGCTGGGCATCCAGCACGTGCTGGCGATGTTCGTCAGCAATGTGACCCCCGCCATCATCATCGCCGGGGCCGCAGGCTTCGGCTTTGGCTCCAATTCCCCCGATTTCCCCGCGCTGTTGTACATGATCCAGATGTCGATGCTGTTCGCCGGTGTCGCCACGCTGCTGCAAACCATCACGCTGGGGCCAATCGGCGCGGCGCTGCCGATCGTGCAGGGCACCTCTTTCGCCTTTCTGCCGATCATGATCCCGCTGGTGGCGGGCAAGGGGGTCGATGCGCTCGCCGCGCTGTTCGGCGGGGTGCTGATCGGCGGGCTGTTTCATGCCGCGCTTGGCACCGTGATCGGCAAGATCCGCTTTGCCCTGCCGCCACTGGTCACCGGGCTGGTGGTCACCATGATCGGTCTGGCGCTGGTCAAGGTCGGGATCGAATACGCCGCCGGCGGTGTTCCGGCCAAGGCCAGCGGTGCCGCAAGCTATGGCGGGCTGCTCAGCTGGTCGGCGGCTCTGGTGGTGATCCTTGTCACGCTGGTGCTGAAATTCTTCGCCCGTGGCATGCTGTCGATCTCGGCGGTGCTGGTGGGCATCGCGGTGGGCTATGTCTATGCGTTGGCGATGGGGATGCTGTCATTTGACGCCATCGCAACCAGTTGGGCGCGCTCTGCCGCCTTCGCCCTGCCGCAGCCGTTCAAATACGGGTTCGAATTCTCCTTTGCCGCCGTCATCGGGTTCTGCTTGATGGCCTTCGTCTCGGCGATCGAGACGGTCGGCGACGTCAGCGGCATCACCAAGGGCGGCGCCGGACGCGAGGCCACCGACAAGGAGATTCAGGGCGCGACCTTTGCCGACGGTCTCGGCACCGCCATCGCCGGCGTCTTCGGCGGGCTGCCCAATACCTCGTTTTCCCAGAACGTCGGCCTGATCGCCATGACCGGCGTGATGAGCCGCCACGTGGTGACCATCGGCGCCATCTTCCTGATCATCTGCGGGCTGATCCCCAAGGTCGGCGGTGTGATCCGCACCATCCCGATCGAAGTGCTGGGCGGCGGCGTGATCGTGATGTTCGGCATGGTAGTCGCCGCCGGCATCTCGATGTTGTCCGATGTCGACTGGAACCGGCGCAACATGGTGATCTTTGCCGTGGCGCTGTCGGTCGGTCTCGGGTTGCAGCTCGAGGTGATGAATGTGGCACCGGGCGCGCCCAACGCGCTGCAACACCTGCCTGACACGCTGCGCATCCTCGGCTCCTCGGGCATCCTGCCCGCCGCGCTGATCGCCATCGTTCTCAACCTCGTGCTGCCGGCGCATCTATCGGACGAGTCCACCGAAGAGGTCACCGGCGGCATGTCCGGGCATGGCAAGGGATCGCTTTCGGGCAAGTAATCTTCCCGAGCAGATCTCAGAAACACCAACGCCCGCCCTCTCAGAAAGGGCGGGCGTTATTTCGTGCAGGGTCCGACTGCGCGTTACAACGGCATATGCCGGTTCACATCCTTGTAAAGCAGATAGCGGAACCGCCCCGGCCCGCCCGCATAACAGGCCTGTGGGCAAAAGGCGCGCAGCCACATGAAATCACCGGCCTCGACCTCGACCCAGTCCTGATTCAGCCGATAGACGGCCTTCCCCTCCAGCACATAAAGCCCATGCTCCATCACATGGGTCTCGGCAAAGGGGATCACCGCGCCGGGCTCGAAGGTGACGACATTCACATGCATGTCATAGCGCAGATCGGCGGGATCGACGAACCGCGTCGTCGCCCATTTGCCCTCGGTGCCCGGCATCGCGGTCGGCGCGATATCGGCCTCCTTGGTGACAAAGGGCTCTGGCGGCGCGATCCCCTCGACGCTTTGATAGGCCTTACGCACCCAGTGGAACCGCACCGGCGCATCGCCGCTGTTGTGCAGCGCCCAAGCTGTCCCGGCGGGGATATAGGCATAGCCGCCCGGCCCCATGTCATGGGGTTCCCCCGCAATCGTCAGCGTCATCTGCCCCGCGACCACGAACAACACCGCCTGCGCGCGCGGGTCGGTCTCGGGCCGCTCGCTGCCGCCACCGGGGACCAGTTCGCCGATATACTGTGAAAAGGTCTCCGCAAACCCGGACAAGGGCCGCGCCATGATCCAGAATCGCGCGCCCTCCCAGAACGGCAAAAGGCTGGTGACGATATCACTGAAACAGCCCTTTGGAATCACCGCATAGGCATCCGTGAACATCGCCCGATCCGTCAGGATCTGGGTTTGCGGCGGCAGGCCGCCGGTCGGGGCGTAATAGGTGCGCTCGCTCATTTTGGGCCCTCCGGGGCGGTTCGTGCAACTGCGCCATCAAAGCGCCAGGCAGCCGGTAGTTCCAACCATTTTCCCTATCGGTACAGGCAGAAGGACTGGCTGGAAAATCCTGATAATCTCGCGATCATCCCGCAGCAACCACCCACACATGCCGATCCACGCGCGCAGCGCTTTTGAAAGCACGGCACATCAGGGGTTGGCAGGGCATGGAGCGCCCGGGCCCGCAAATACGTTTTGGAAAAACCAGTGGTGCCGCTGAGAGGACTCGAACCTCCGACCCCATCATTACGAATGACGTGCTCTACCAGCTGAGCTACAGCGGCCCTGGTGCGGAGCGCTCATAGCACTGCCGCGCGGGGCGGGAAAGAGGTTATTTTCCTCTCACCTCCGCCTCGGTAACATCTTCGGCCTCCAGAAGCTCGGCCTCGGGGGTCACATCGGTTGCGTCGGCCCCTGTGCCACCCTCTGAGTCGTCCTCTGCGACCACCTCAAGATCAGGAATTTCCTTGACCTGATCATGCGGTTGCTCTGCCGGTTTCCCGGTGATCAGCGGAAGCATCGCGCCGCCCATCGCGCTGGAAATCTCCGGCATCTTCGGCGTGGTCCAGCTCAGCGTGTCGAAGCTGTGGCAGAATTCACAGAACGGCGCCCATTGGGCATGGATGTGGTTGCAGTTGTCGCAGACCCATTGCGGCCCGCGCGGCGCGTTCAGCGCCCGGGCCAGCCAGCCCTGCACCACCGCGTCCGAGGCGCCCTCGCCGCGTTCGATCGCCGCCATCAGCGTCAGCGACCGCGCATCGGCGGCCTTTTCGGCCAGATCGCCCAGCGCGCGACGCGCCTCGGGGAAATCCTCGGCGACGATGTTCAGCTCAGCCAGCAACAAGCGGGTTTCCGGGTGCTCCGGGTTGATCCGGGTCAAGGTCTTGAATCGTTTCAGCCGCTCTGCCGGGGTCTCTTTCGGGGCGATCTCGGCAAAGGCGGCGGCAAGGTCGGGATGCGGCTGGGCTTCCCAGGCCTTTTTCAGCACCCGCACGGCGAGGCGCGGCTTGCCCTGCGCGATATAGGCGCGGGCGGCCAGCGCGGCGGCAGGCACCAGATCAGGTGACAGGCGGTTGGCCTCGATGGCATATTCGCGCGCCTCGATCGGCATGTCCTCGTCCATCACCTCGCGCGCTTCTGACAGCGCCAGAACCGCATCGCGCCGTTTGTACACATCGCGGGGCAAACTCCCCGATTTGAGCTTGGCGCTGAGCGTGCTGCGCGCCCCGGCCCAGTCTTGCGCCCGCGCCTGCAGATCAAGCAGAACGTCCTGGGTTTCCTCGTGGCGCGGTCGCAGCGCCAGCGCCTTTTCGGCCAGCTTGCGCGCGGTCTCGGTATCGCCCTCGGCCAGCTTCTGTTTCATGATCCCGCGCACGCCGACAAAGCGGGTCGCCTCGTTGGTCACCAGTTTCTTGTAGGTATCGGCGGCCTTTTTGGTGTCGCCAGCCATTTCGGCAGCCTGGGCGGTGAGCAGATCGGTCAGCTCCGGCTTGTCGAGATAGCGCGCCGCGCGGCTTGCCTTGGCCATCGCCAGCCGCCCCTCGCCCGAGGCCAGCGCCATCATGCCATCGGCCAGCGCCTTGTAGCCGCGCCGCTCGCGCCCCTTGTCGAAAAACCGCGACAACGCGGTTTCATCGCCATTGAGAAACCGCCAGGTTGCCACCAGCAGCGACAACAGTTTCAGCATCAGCCAAAGCAGCAGCACAAGTGCCGCCAGCGCGATCACCGATTGCAGCGGGCCGAGGGTGTATTCGGTTCCCGCCACGGTGATCTGCACGCCGCCGCGCATCTCGAGCAGCATACCGGCGCCAACGGCCAGCAGTGCGACAATCGCCACAAAGACGAGGATTTTCAGAAGTGACCACAGCATCGCAGGCCCCTCAATTGGTGTTCAGGCTTTGCGCCAAAGTTTCGACCGCCTCAAGCGCCGAAAGGCGCTGTGCGGCACGTGCGGTCCACTCTGCCAGCGCGCTGCGCGCGGGGTCGGGCAGTGTGGCGATCTCATCCAGGGCCTGTGACAGGCGACCGGCGGTCAGGTCTGCTTCGACCCGCGACAGCACCGCATCGGCATCCCCGCCTTCACGCGGCGCAACCGAGCGCGCGCCAAGCTGGCGACGCAGAAACGCACCAAGGCTCCGGTCGGTCTCGACCGTGCCGGCGCGGGCGGCGGCCAAAGCATCCCGCGCAGCAGGCGGGTAGCTGTCGCGCAGCGCCGCCATCGTCACCACCCCATCGGCGGCAGCAGATAGCGCCTCGGGAACCGCGACGCCCCCGGCCCGCAGCTCGTCCAGAATGCCACCCAAGGGCGCGCCTTCCTCCAACATGCCGCGCAGGCGGGCCAGCGCGTTGCGGTTGGCGGCAGCCTGCGCCGCCTCGGTGGCGCGAACCTCGGTATCGCGGGCCTCGGCGATCATCTTTTCGACCTCGGCGCGCTGGTTGGCCATGGCCTCCTGCACCGCGGCAAGTTCGCGTTCATAGGCCGCCACCGCTTCGGGGTCTGCGCCCTGGGTCAGCGGGCGCGTTTCCAGCTCGTTCAGTCGGGCGTCCAGCGTGGCGATCTTGGCTGAGATATCCGCAACCTCTGCGCTCAGACTGTCCAGCGCGCCCTGACCGCTGGCCAGCTGCCCCGACAGATCGTCGAGTTTTGCGCTGACCGGTGCCAGATCGGGCACATCAAGGCCCGAAACGCTGTCTTGTACCTGTTTTACGGCAGCACCCGTCACCGCCACATCGGATTCCAGCGCGGCGATCGCAGCGGCGCTGGTTCCCGATTTCAACGCGGTGGGGAGATAGAGATCAAGGATCTCGGTCCGGGCGACGACAAAGCCCAGCGCGGCCGCCAGAACCCCGCCGATCAGCGCCGGGAAAAAGCCGCCGCGGCGCTCGATGATCCGCTCGACCGTTGGCGCGGCTTCGGCTTCGGCTTCGGCTTCGGCTTCGGCTTCGGCTTCGGCTTCGGCTTCGGCTTCGGCTTCGGCTTCGGCTTCGGCTTCGGCTTCGGCTTCGGCTTCGGCTTCGGCTTCGGCGTCGGCTTCGGA
>JASJGL010000011.1:0-2544 GCA_033791545.1 Pseudodonghicola sp.
GACCTTGCCGACCTCGCCGCGCGCCAGCACATGGTCGCTGTCATAGCCGGTCTGGGTTGGCAGATCGAACGCCACCGAGAGGCCGGTTTGCCCCTTGGCGAGGTTGCCGCGATAGAGCGCGTTGGAGGCCTTTGCCGTGGAATGCCCGGCATAGGTGCGGATCAGCCAAGGGCGGTCGGTCTGGCGGGGTTTCTGCGTCTGCGTCATCGGGAACCTCTTGATGTGGGGCCGCAAGATTATTTCGCTTCGTTGCTCTAAATCGTAATTATCAACGCATGTCAATTCGCTGCAATGCGGCATCAGGGCGGAGGCGTCGGTTGCTGCTTTGGGCGCGCGCATTTGCCGATTTCTCGTGCATGTTCCCTCTTCTCCCCGGGGCCCGGTTGCTGCAAGGCTTACGTATGACCCGAACCGTCGAACTTCCGCTGTGGCTGTTTGCGCTGATCGTGCTGTTTGCGGCGGTCACCTTTGCGTCGCATTTTCTATTTCCCTCGGTGCGCTGGTTTTTTCGGAGGCGGCTGGAACGGGCGGTTGCACAGTTGAATCAGCGATTGGAGCGGCCGATCCAGCCGTTCAAGCTGACGCGGCGATACGACATGATTCAACGGATCATATATAACCCACATGTCAGCCAGGCGATTGCCGATCATGCCCGCGCCGAGGGGATCCCGGACAATGTCGCGTTCCAGCAGGCGCGCCGCTATGCCCGCGAAATTGTGCCGTCGTTTTCCGCCTCGATCTATTTTGGCGTTGCGATCCGGTTGGCGCGGATTCTGAGCAACGCGATCTATCACGTGAGGTTGAGGCAATTGGACGAACCGGCGTTGAAGGCGATCGATCCCGAGGCGACGGTGGTGTTCGTGATGAACCATCGCAGCAATATGGATTACGTGTTGGTCACCTATCTGGCGGCGGACCGTTCGGCGTTGTCCTATGCGGTGGGGGAGTGGGCGCATGTCTGGCCGCTGAGCCGGTTGATCCGGGCGATGGGGGCCTATTTCATCCGGCGCAAGTCGCGCAATGATCTCTATCGGGCGGTGCTGGCCTGCTATGTGCGGCTGTCCACCGACGCCGGTGTGACCCAGGCGTTGTTCCCGGAGGGCGGGTTGAGCCTGTCGGGCGCGGTGATGCCGCCGAAGCTGGGGCTGTTGAAATACATCACCGCGGGGTTTGATCCGGAGGGGCGTGACGTGGTCTTTGTCCCGGTTGCACTGAACTATGACCGGGTGTTGGAGGATCGAATTCTGATTGCTGCCGGGCAGGGGACCGGGCGGCGGTTCAACGCGCGCATCGGGGTGATCTCTGCCCAGGTCCTGCGGCAATGCTGGCTGTGGCTGACCGGGCGGTATCACCGCTTTGGCGAGGCTGTGGTGACCTTTGGCGCGCCGCTGTCCCTTCGCGCCCTGCAGGCTGAGATCCCCGGCGATGTGACCCGGACACTGGGGCGGCGGTTGATGCAGCGCATTGCCGATGGTGTGCCGGTGGTACCGGTGCCCTTGGTGGCCTGGCTGATGCTGACCTACGGGCCCATGACCCGCGCCGAGATCGACGCCCGCGCCCGCGCCGCAATGGCGACCTTGCCGGTCTCGAATGTGGGGCGGTTCAGCTCCGATGCCCATGGCGCGACCGAGGCCGGGTTGCGCGCGCTCAGCGCGCAAGGGGCGCTGCGGCAGGAGCTGGGGCGCTATGTGGTTGATCCGAAGGGGTTGGAGCTGTTGCGGTTTTATGCCAATTCGATCCGCCATCTGATGCTGTCAGAGCCATAGCTTATGTGGGCGCTTACCCGGTCGCTTGTTCGGCCGCTTATTCTGCGGGCGCAAAGTGGTTTCTGCACCTGCTGGGTCATATAATTACAAAACACGGTGGATTATCTGTTGCAATGTTGCGTGGCTATTCATATCCCTCTCACGAGAGCCGCGATTCTGCATTGCGGCACCGAGGTTATGTAAGGAGGCCATCATGGCTTTGGACACCCACGGCGATATCGCGCCCTATGACGCGCCCGAGAAAGATCTCTACGAGATGGGGCAAATGCCTCCGCTGGGCTATGTTCCCAAGCAGATGTATGCTTGGGCCATCCGCAAGGAACGCCATGGCGATCCTGACAGTGCGATGCAGCTGGAGGTCGTGGATACGCCCACGCTCGACAGCAACGAGGTGCTGGTGATGGTGATGGCCGCCGGCGTCAACTATAACGGCGTCTGGGCCGCGCTCGGCAAGCCGGTCAGCCCGTTTGACGGCCACAAGCAACCCTATCACATCGCCGGTTCTGATGCCGCCGGGATCGTCTGGGCGGTTGGCGACAAGGTCAAGCGCTGGAAGGTCGGCGACGAGGTCGTGATCCACTGCAATCAGGACGACGGTGACGATGAGGAATGCAACGGCGGCGACCCGATGTTCTCTCCCAGCCAGCGGATCTGGGGCTATGAAACCCCGGACGGGTCGTTCGGGCAGTTTACCCGGGTGCAGTCGCAGCAGCTGATGCCGCGGCCCAAGCATCTGACATGGGAAGAAAGCGCCTGTTATACGCTGACGCTGGCCACC
>JASJGL010000012.1:0-19555 GCA_033791545.1 Pseudodonghicola sp.
GGGGAAATTGACCGGCGACATTAGGGAGGAGGAGAGGTGCCGCCGGCCGATTGAACATCCGACGCAGGGAGGAGGAGAGCGCCGGATGTATTCGTAAAACTCTGTCGTCGCCCCCGTGGGGGGAATTGGCCGACGACACCAGGGAGGAGGAGAGGTGTCGCCGGCCGATTGAACATCCGACGCAGGGAGGAGGAGAGCGCCGGATGTATTCGTAAAACTCTATCGTCGCCCCGCCGAGGCGGGAAATTGATCGGCGGCACCAGGGAGGAGGAGAGGTGCCGCCGACCGATTGAACACAGGGCGCAGGGAGGAGGAGAGCGCCCGGTGCGTTCCTACACCGGACGCAGGGAGGAGGAGAGCGTCCGGTGTAACGGTGTCCGGCAAATGAGGCCGGTATAAGGTGCGGCGGCACCAGGGAGGAGGAGAGGTGCCGCCACTTTCAACAGGTCTCCAGGGAGGAGGAGAGGAGACCTGAACCGAAAAACTGTGTGCCGCCTTCAGACGTTCCTGGCGGTTTCAAGCGCAACGCGGCGAATTCCAGACCGGTGCATGCCAAGATCGGCGAGCTCGCGGTTTGTCAGCGCGTTGAGTTCATTATAGGTGCGACGGTACATCTGGTACCGGGCGATACGATCAAAGAGCGCGTCAGTGGCCTTGTGCAGGCGGCTGAGCAGTGTCGCGTCTTTGGAATGTGTATGTGTCAGTACGGTCATGGACTTGGTCTTTCAATCATCATGCAGTGCCGATGTTTTGGCGTTTGCTTGAGACTGAAGATAGGCAAATGCTGCAGATGCACAATAGTTTCCGCATTCAATGCCGCTATGCAGCAAGTGCATAGATTGATTGCATAAAAATTGGGCAGCATTTCTGACGTAAGGTCATATTGGGGGCTCAGTTTGGCTGGGAGGCGATGGTGGGGCGCACGAGACGTTCAAGCCCCTTGCTGGATGGGGCGAGCGTTATGAGCCCGGGCCCCGGATGCAGCAGGTTTTGCGAAATCTGTCTTGGCCCTGGCGTCAGGTCAGAACGTCTCTGGCATACGGGGCTATTGTCGTCCCTTCGAGGCCGGGGTTCGGAATAGTCGAACCGGCCCCTTGCCGCCGCGCGCGATCACGCCCTTGGCTTCAAGGTCGAGCTGCACGGACTTGAGCCACCAGCCTGCCTTGGCGCCGCCCGGAAACAGGTCTTCCGAAAGGGTCGGCAGCAAGGCCGCTTTCGCCTCGGCGACGGTCAATCCGGGCGTTTCGCTCGGCAGGATCGCCAGGAGGGCATCGTGCATGGCCATGAATTTGGCCCGGTTCACCTGTTGGGTTCTACCGGGCGAGGTGATGCTTTCGATCTTGATCTTGTCGTCCCTGTCAGACATCGATTTCCCCTGTTGCCGGCGTTCTCGATGTTCTGAACCCCATGGCGACCCACGCGCCAAAGAGCTTGGCGAAGAATCCCAGGGTGTGTTTCTTTGCATTGGGGATGTCGTCGGGCAGGGTCGTTCCATCCGGCAGGTCGCAAGCCATCGTGCGCATCTCGGGCGCGGGCATCGTTCCCTCCGGCCAGAGCCTGCCATAAAGGCTCAGCCAATGGCCGCCATTGAACTCCAGATAGACCGCTGTGTTGCAGCATGTCGCGATCACCCGCTTGGTGGAGGCTTGCGGCGACAGGCGGAAGGCCTTGAGCCTGTCGCTGCCGGAAAGAATTCGGACGCGATCCTTGCGATACATCACGAAGGGGGTGGTGCCGTGCGCGGTCAGTATGTGCGGCGCAGGGTCTAGGCTTTGCATCCTGAGCGCGGCGTCGCGGCAAGACCTGCAGCAGCATTCGACGCTGGCGATCGGCGGGCCATCCAGTTCAAGGCGTGTCTGACCGCAGGTGCAGCCGATATGTGTTGTTTCCCCCATGCGCGGCCTCTTTCCCTGTGGTGACGTCCAAGGTCGCGATGCCGATCTTGCCCGTCAGCATCATATGCTTTTGAGGTTAAGATCGCCGCATCTCATGGTCAACGCAGCAAAGCGGTCCTTTGGCATGAGGCCGGGGCTGTTCGCATTGTTCCAGTTGCGGTCGTCCGTTGGGGCCCCTGTTGTGCTGGGTCCTTTCGGCAGGGCGCGCGAGGGTGAGTGGCCGATTTCCCTGTGCCTGATGTCACGGGCGGCGGACCGGGATCGGCGCGGGTCCGGGATGTCATGGTCTGCACGGTGGGAATTGGTGGTACTCGAGGGGGAATACGGGGGCGGGGACGGATTCATGGCCACTTTTTACTTTCCAAGGGTGATTCGTGGCTTGTAAAATAGAACATTTTGTGAACATTTGAGCGAGAGCCACTACCTATGGAAAAAAATACGGGAAAATCTGGCCCTGACTGGGATTTGACTCTCTTGTCTATATGTAGTGGTCATTTTTGCAAAATACGCTAAGTAGGGCGGAAATCTGGCCGAAATACGGCGCTGATCCCGTCTATACTTGAGCGGTTTGACCTTGATCTCCCGAGGTGTCCCGTAAATTCCATTTGATTTCCATGAAGTACCATGGCATCTCTTGTTCATCGGATGAGAACGAGGCAGGCAGGGGCGAAAGACAAAAGACCCCAACCAATACCAGAGCAGGTTTCATACAGGCACTTCGCTTTCATCTAACCAAGAGATCCGGCGCGCGAGCGAGCAGACATCCCCCCAGGTGGCGCGCGTAGTCGGACACCCCGCTCAGCGGGACAAGGGCGGCGGGTTGATCAGTGGCAGCAGATCAACCCGCCGCTTTTCCATTTTGGGGACGTAAATGACGCGGGGGCGCAGGTAGAGGGACAGATGGCGTGAGCCGAAGGTTCAGAGGTGAGTACACCTTCAAGGTGGATGCGAAGGGCAGGGTGTCAATCCCGGCCCTGTTCCGCCGTGTGCTTGAATCTGGCGATCCCGAGCATACTGTAGGGCTGCGTCCGCAGCTTGTCATCGTCTACGGCCCCTCTGATCAGCCTTATCTGGAAGCCTATACGATCAATGAGATCGAAAAGCTCGAGGCCAAGATCGAACGGCTGCCCAACTCGCCGCTGAAGCGCAAGCTGGTACGCAACATCACCTCACGCTCGCATCATACCGAGGTCGACCCGGATGGGCGGCTGGTTCTACCGCTGCGCCAGCGCGACAAGATCGGGCTGGAGAAAGAGGCGTTCTTTGTCGGCACCTCCGGCACCTTCCAGATCTGGAATCCCGAAACCTATGAGGCGCATCTGGCCGAGGAAGAGGACGAGGATCTGGGCCTTGATCTGCCCGAGGGCGCCAATCAGTTGGACGCGTTGGATCTGGCGCTGTCGCGGCTCGATGCTGCCAGGGATGGGAGCTGAGCCATGGCAACTTCTGCCCCCGACCGCCCCCATGTTCCGGTTCTGTTGCGCGCATTGCTAGAGGCGGTGGCGCCAGTCACTGGTACTTGGCTTGACGGCACGTTTGGCGCTGGCGGCTATACCCGCGGATTGCTGGAGGCCGGGGCCGAGCGGGTGATCGCGGTGGATCGGGATCCATTGGCGTTTGAGATGGCGCAGGACTGGGCGGCGGGTTATGGCGACCGGCTGGTGATGCAGCATGGCGTGTTCTCGCGCATGGACGAGTATGCCAGCGACCTTGATGGCGTGGTGCTGGATCTGGGGGTTTCCTCGATGCAGTTGGACCGGGCCGAGCGCGGCTTTTCCTTCATGCGCGATGGTCCGCTTGACATGCGGATGTCGCAAGAGGGGCCCAGTGCCGCCGATCTGGTCAATACCGCCGCAGAAGAAGAACTGGCCGATATCCTGTTTCTCTATGCCGAAGAGCGCGCCAGCCGGCGCATCGCGCGGGCCATTGTCCGGTCGCGCGAGAGTGAGCCGATCATGACCACGCTGCGGCTGGCGGGGATCGTTGAATCCTGCCTGCCACGGGCCAAGCCTGGGCAATCGCATCCCGCCACCCGCAGCTTTCAGGCGCTGCGGATCGCGGTGAATGACGAGTTCGGAGAGCTGTTTCGCGGTCTGATGGCGGCCGAGCGGGCGCTGAAGCCCGGCGGCAAGCTGGCGGTCGTGAGCTTTCATTCGATCGAGGATCGCATGATCAAGCGCTTTCTGCAGTCCCGGGCCGGGCAGACCGGGCGCGGCAGCCGCCATGCGCCCGAGGTTGAACACGTCGATCCGCAATTCATTCTGCGTCCGCGCAAGGCGATCGCGCCGGACGAGCAGGAACTGGCGGACAACCCGCGCGCGCGCTCGGCCCGGTTGCGAGTGGCGATGCGCACCGAAGCGCCCGCCGGGGCAATCGATGCGCGCGAGATCGGGATGCCGCAACCCAAACCGGAACCGAAGGGAAAAGGGCGATGAAGGGCATAGCCTATGTTCTGTCCGCGCTGGCGGTGTTTGGTCTGGCGTTCTGGGCCTATCGCGAAAACTATGCCACGCAGCAGGTGTTGAAAGAGACCCGCGCGCTGCAACATGAGATTGGCGAGGCGCAGTTGCGGCTGGGAATGCTGCGGGCTGAATGGGCCTATCTCAACCGGCCGGATCGGCTGGAGGAATTGGCAGAGCTGAATTTCGACCGGCTGGGGCTGTTGCCGCTGCGCCCCGACCAGTTTGGCCGGGTTGATGAGGTCAGCTATCCGCCCAAGCCGCTGTTGCCGATCCTAAACCCGGTTGATGTCTCGACCATGGCTGCCGACGAGGAACAGCCATGACCCGCACGCCGCTGCGCCCGCTGGCCCGAATCCTGCCGGCAAGGGCCAAGGGCGAGAACCCCGACATCATCGAACGTGAGAACATCCGTCGCCGCCATTTCGAGATGCAGGACCGCTCTCGGGTGCGGGCCGAGGGGCGTCTGCTGGTGCTGGGGCTGTTCTTTTTCAGTGCCTTCCTGGTGGTGGGTGGCCGTATGGGGCTGATGGCGATCTCGGAGCCTGAAGAGCCGGTCGCCAGTTCCCATGGGGCCGCCATCGCGGCGCAGCGGGCGGATATCGTCGACCGTCAGGGGCGCATTCTGGCAACCAATTTCGAGACCCATTCGCTCTATGCCCAGCCGCCCGAGATGGTCGACCCGGTATCGGCGGCGCGGGGGTTGGTGCAGATTTTTCCCGATCTCGACGAGGCGCGGTTGCTGAAGGATTTTACCGGCAAACGTAAATTTGTCTGGATCAAGAAGCAGATCAGCCCGGAGCAGAAGCAGGCGGTGCATGATCTGGGCGATCCCGGGTTGTTGTTCGGCCCGCGCGAGATGCGGCTCTATCCCAATGGCAAGCTTGCGGCCCATGTTCTGGGGGGGGCCGGGTTTGGCCGCGAAGGGGTGAGCGCGGCAGAGGTGATCGGTGTTGCCGGGGTTGAAAAGCAGTTTGACGACTATCTGCGCGACCCGGCCAATGGCGCACAGCCACTGGCATTGTCGCTGGACCTGACGGTGCAGGCGGCGACCGAACAGGTGCTGCTCGGCGGCATGAAGCTGATGAATGCCAAAGGGGCGTCCTCGATCCTGATGGATGTGCATACGGGCGAGGTTATTTCGGTTGTCAGCCTGCCGGATTTCGATCCCAACAACCGCCCGCGCCCGCCGGTGTCGGGCGACCCCAGCGACAGCCCGTTGTTCAACCGGGCGGTGCAGGGGGTGTATGAGCTGGGCTCGACCTTCAAGATCTTTGCGATTGCACAGGCGTTGGATCTGGGGCTGGTCTCGCCCGAGACGATCATCGACACCTCTGGGCCGATGAAGGTGTCTGGCTATCCGATCGGCGAGTTTCACAACAAGAATTACGGCAAGCTGAGCGTCACGGACGTGATCGTGAACAGTTCCAACCGGGGCACCGGGCGGATCGCGTTGGAGATCGGGCCGGAGCGGCAAAAGGCATTTCTGGATGCGTTGGGCATGCTTGATCCGACGCCGTTCGAGATCGTCGAGGCGCATGGTGGCCAGCCATTGGTGCCGGCACGCTGGACCGACCTGAGCACGGTGACGATTTCCTATGGCCACGGGCTGTCCACAACGCCGATGCATCTGGCTGCCGGATATGCCGCCATTGCCAATGGCGGCCATTATGTCAGCCCGACGATTCTAAAGCAGACTGGCCCGCAGCACGGCCCCCGGGTGTTGTCGGAACAGGCATCTGCCAATGCCCGCAGGATGCTGCGCAAGGTGGTGACAGATGGCACCGCCAGCTTTGGCGAGGTGCCGGGATACGCGGTGGGCGGCAAGACCGGTACCGCCGACAAGCCCAGACCGCAGGGCGGCTATTACGAGGACAAGGTGATCGCCACCTTTGCCGCGATCTTCCCGTCGCATGACCCGAAATACGTGCTGGTGTTGACGCTGGATGAGCCTTCGGTGCAGGCCTATGACGAGGAACGGCGCACGGCGGGCTGGACAGCCGTGCCGGTCGCGGCCGAGTTGATCGGTCGGGTGGCCCCGCTTTTGGGATTGCGACCTGACATTGAACCCGCCCCGCGCGCTGCTATAACGCTGACATCCAACTGATCATCACGAAAACGCGCGGACGGGGCATCATGGGCATTGCGGCAAAATCACTGAGCCAACTGGCCCTGACCGCCCGCGGCGGGCGCGATCCGCAGATCACCGGGCTGGCGGTGGACAGTCGTCAGGTGCGCGACGGGTTTCTGTTCGCGGCGCTGCCGGGCACGCGGGTGCATGGCGGCGAATTCATCCAATATGCGTTGCGCATGGGGGCGGCGGCGGTGCTGACCGATACCGTGGGCGCGACGCTGGCCGAAGCCGAGCTGGCCGCCTCGGGCGTGGCGCTGGTGGTGGTCGAAGATCCGCGTCAGGCGCTGGCCTGTACCGCCGCCCTGTGGTTCGGCGCGCAGCCCGAGGTGATGGCGGCGGTGACTGGCACCAATGGCAAGACCTCGGTCGCCACCTTCCTGCGCCAGATCTGGTCCGGGTTGGGCTATCAGGCGATCAATCTGGGCACCACCGGGGTCGAGGGGGCGTGGAGCGCGCCGCTGCAGCACACCACGCCCGAGCCAATCACCCTGCACCGGGTGCTGGCCGGGGCGGTGGAACATGGTATTACCCATGCGGCGATGGAGGCTTCGTCGCACGGGTTGGAGCAGCGGCGGCTGGACGGGGTGCAGCTCAAGGCGGCGGGTTTCACCAATTTCACCCAGGATCATCTGGATTACCACGAAAGCTTCGAGGCCTATTTCGCCGCCAAGGCGGGGCTGTTTCGCCGGGTGCTGTCGCCAGATGGCACGGCGGTGATCAATCTCGAGGACCCGCGCGGCGCCGAGATGCGCGCGATTGCGGTTGCGCGCGGGCAGGCGGTGTTGAGCGTCGGGCGCGAGGCCGGGGATCTGCGTCTGCTGGCGCAGCGGTTCGATGCCACCGGGCAGGATCTGCGCTTTGCCTGGGCCGGGCAAAGCCATCAGGCGCGGCTTGATCTGATCGGCGGGTTTCAGGCGGAAAACGTGCTGGTGGCGGCGGGGCTTGCGATCGCCTGCGGTGCAGAGCCCGAGGCGGTATTTCGCACCCTGTCGGAACTGACGACGGTGCGCGGGCGGATGCAGCTTGTTGCGACGCGGGACAATGGCGCGGCGGTGTTCGTCGATTATGCCCATACCCCCGATGCGGTGGCGACCGCACTCAAAGCCTTGCGCCCGCATGTGATGGGACGGTTGGTGGCGATTGTCGGGGCCGGTGGCGATCGCGACCGTGCCAAGCGCCCGTTGATGGGACGCGCGGCGGCCGAACATGCCGATCTGGTCTTTGTGACCGACGACAATCCGCGCAGCGAGGTCCCCGCCAGCATTCGCGCCGCCGTGATGGAGGGCGCGCCAGAGGCTATCGAGGTTGGCGATCGCGCCGAGGCGATCCTGCGCGGGGTCGATGCGCTGGAGCCGGGAGATGCGCTTTTGATCGCGGGCAAAGGCCATGAGACCGGTCAGATCGTGGGCGACGATGTGCTGCCCTTCAATGATGCCGAGCAGGCCAGCGTGGCGGTCGCCGCGCTGGACGGGCGGCCGGTATGACCCTGTGGACCGCGCCTGAGGCCGAGGCGGCCACCGGAGGTCGGGCGCAGGGCGATTGGGCGGTGACTGGCGTTTCCATCGACACCCGCACCCTTGCGCCGGGTGATCTTTTCGTCGCGCTCAGCGCGGCGCGCGATGGCCATGACTTCGTGGCGCAGGCGTTGGAAAAGGGGGCGGGGGCCGCTTTGGTCAGCCATATCCCCGAGGGGCTTGCCCCCGATGCGCCGCTTTTGATCGTCGCGGATGTGCTCAAGGGGTTGGAGGCTTTGGGCCGGGCGGCGCGGGCGCGCACCTCGGCTCGCGTGGTGGCGGTGACCGGCAGCGTCGGCAAGACCTCGACCAAGGAAATGCTGGCGGCGATGCTGTCGGATCAGGGCGCGACCCATGCCAGCGTGGCCAGCTACAACAACCATTGGGGGGTGCCACTGACCCTGGCGCGGATGCCGCGCGAGAGTGATTTTGCTATCATCGAGATCGGCATGAACCACCCCGGCGAGATCGCGCCGTTGGCGCGGCTGGCGCGCCCGCATGTGGCGATGATCACCACCGTGGCCCCGGCGCATCTGGAAGGGTTCGACAGTATCGCAGGTATCGCGCGGGAAAAGGCTGCGATCCTTGATGGGGTGGAGCCGGGCGGCATCGCGGTGCTGAACGCGGATCTGGAGCAATCGCCGATCCTGTTCGCCAAGGCGGCGGCGTGCGGTCTGCGCGCCTTGGGCTTTGGCGCAAAGGCCAAGGCGTATCGCCTGATCGCGGCTGAGATCGCGGGCGAAGAGACCCGCGTGCAGGCCGAGACCCCTATGGGGGCCATGGCGTTTTCGCTGGCGACGCCGGGGCGGCATTTCGCCATGAACGGGCTGGGCGCGCTGGCCGCCTGCGCCGCGCTGGGCGCCGATCCGCGCCGCGCCGCCGACAGTCTGGCGCGTTGGACCCCCTATCAGGGCCGCGGCGCGCGCGAGCGCATTGCCTTGCCGGGCGGCACGCTGACGCTGCTGGATGATTCCTATAACGCCAACCCGGCCTCGATGGCCGCCGCGCTGGCGGTGCTGGCGGCCGCCCGTCCCGAGGGGCAGGGCCGGCGCATCGCGGTGCTGGGCGACATGAAGGAGCTGGGGCCGCAGGCCGAGCAGTTGCATACCGCGCTGACCCAGCTGCCGGCGATGGCGGCGGTGGACACGGTGCATTGCATTGGCCCGCTGATGGGCGCGCTACATGCCGCGCTTCCGGTCGAGAAACGCGGACTGCAGGCCGCGAGCAGCGCCGAACTGGCGGCGCAGCTGGCCGGGGTGGTGGGCGCGGGTGATGTTGTCTTGGCCAAGGGATCGCTGAGCATGGGGTTGGCGAAATGCGTTGACGCCCTGCGTGGAATGGGCCAAGGGAGCGCTCTTTCAGGCGACAAGACGTAAGAACAAGACGTAAGAATAGGAACGGCTCACATGCTTTATTGGTTGACCGCGCTGTCGGATGGCGGGGATTTCTTCAACCTCTTCCGCTACATCACGTTTCGGGCGGGTGGGGCGTTTTTGACGGCGTTGCTGTTCGGCTTCCTGTTCGGGCAGCCGCTGATCAACGTGTTGCGCAAGCGGCAGGGCAAGGGCCAGCCGATCCGCGAGGACGGCCCCGAGGGGCATTTCTCCAAGGCTGGCACACCGACCATGGGCGGTCTGTTGATCGTGGGTGCGCTGGTGACGGCGACGGTGCTTTGGGCGCGACTCGATAACCCGTTCGTCTGGCTGGTGCTGTTCGTCACGCTGTCCTTTGGCGCCATCGGCTTCGCGGATGATTACGCCAAGGTCTCAAAGCAGAATACCAAGGGGGTGCCGGGCAAGCTGCGGCTGGCGCTGGGCATTCTGGTCGCGGTGATTGCCGCGCTTTGGGCCGCGCATAACCATCCCGAGTCGTTGCAGAACCAATTGGCCTTGCCGGTGTTCAAGGATGTGTTGGTCAATCTTGGCGTGTTCTATGTGCCGTTCTCGATCTGCGTGATCGTGGGGGCGGCGAACGCGGTCAACCTGACCGACGGGTTGGACGGGCTGGCGATCATGCCGGTGATGATCGCTGCCACCACTCTGGGCATCATCGCCTATGCGGTCGGGCGGATCGACTTTTCCGAATATCTGGACGTGCATTACGTGCCGGGCACCGGCGAGATCCTGATCTTTACCGCGGCGCTGTTTGGCGGCGGGTTGGGGTTCCTGTGGTACAACGCCCCCCCTGCGGCGGTGTTCATGGGCGACACCGGCAGTCTGGCGCTGGGCGGCGCGCTGGGCGCGATCGCGGTGGCCACCAAGCACGAGTTGGTGCTGGCCATTGTTGGCGGGCTGTTCGTGGTCGAGGCGATGTCGGTCATCATTCAGGTGTTGTATTTCAAGTGCACCGGTCGCCGCGTATTCCTGATGGCGCCGATCCACCATCACTTTGAGAAAAAGGGCTGGCACGAGGCCACCATCGTGATCCGGTTCTGGATCATCTCGCTGATTCTGGCGATGCTCGGGCTGGCAACGCTGAAGGTGCGCTAAACCGCTTAGAAGGTCCGGGGCGCGCGCCGCTCCGGGCCGAAAAGCGCCGGCGAGCGCTTTCGATACCGGTGACTGTTGCGCCGGGTTTGCTTCTTCTTTGTTCAAATACGCATGTCCCGTGTCGGGGGCGGCGCAGCGCCGGGTTTGGATGCGCTTCCCATCGCCGTGGCGATGCGCTAGCCAAACGGCAGCAAAGGGAAAGGATATGTCATGATCCCGGTACGCGGATTTCAGGGCGCGAAAGTCGCCGTTCTTGGGTTGGGGCGTTCGGGCCTGTCAGCGGCGCGGGCGTTGCGCGCGGGCGGGGCGGTGCCGCTGTGCTGGGATGACAATCCGCAGGCGCGGGCGGCGGCCGAGGCCGAAGGCTTTGCCTGTGTCGGGCTGACCGGGCCGGGGGCTTTTGACGGGATTGCGACGCTAATCGTCTCGCCCGGGATTCCGCATCTTTATCCCACGCCGAACCCGGTGGTTGTGGCGGCGTTGGAGGCGGGCGTGCCGGTGGATAATGACATCGGCTTGTTCTTTCGCTCGCTGGCGACGGAAGAGTGGGACATGATCGACACCCTGCCGCGGGTCGTCGCGGTGACAGGGTCGAACGGCAAATCGACCACGGCGGCATTGATCGATCATATCCTGCAAGAGGCCGGGCGGCCGGTGCAACTGGCCGGGAATATCGGGCGCGGTGTGCTGGATATCAATCCCCCCGGCGAGGGCGCGGTGGTGGTGTTGGAACTGTCGAGCTATCAGACCGATCTGGCCCGCGCCTTGACCCCGGATGTGGCGGTGTTCACCAATCTGTCGCCGGACCATCTGGACCGTCACGCCGGGCTGGGCGGCTATTTCGCGGCCAAGCGGCGGCTGTTCGCCGAAGGTGGACCGGATCGCGCGGTGATCGGGGTTGATGAGGTCGAGGGCCGGTTTCTCGCTGGGCAGTTGACCGAGGGGCCGTCGGATGACCGGGTGATCCGGGTCTCGTCCGGGCAGAAGCTGACCGGGCCGGGCTGGCAGGTCTTTGCCCGCAAGGGGTTCTTGTCTGAGTACCGCAAGGGGCGCCAGATCGCCTCGATTGATTTGCGCGGCATTGCCGGGTTGCCCGGCGCGCATAATCACCAGAACGCCTGTGCCGCCTATGCCGCTTGTCGCGCGCTGGGGCTGGCACCCAAGCTGATCGAGGCGGCGCTGCACAGCTATCCCGGGCTGCCGCATCGCAGTCAGGTGATCGCCGTGGCGGGCGGTGTGACCTATGTGAATGACAGCAAGGCCACCAATGTGGACAGCGCCGCCAAGGCCTTGGGCGCGTTCAAGCGGATTCGCTGGATCTGTGGCGGGCTGGAGAAAGAGGGCGGATTAGGCGCGCTTTTGGGTCAGACCGGGGCGGTGGCCAAAGCCTATGTCATCGGGCGCGAGGCGGCTGCATTTGCGATGCAGCTTGATGTCGAGGCCGAGGTCTGCACCACCATGGCGGCGGCGGTGGCGCGCGCGATGGAGCAGGCGGAGCCGGGCGATACCGTGCTTTTGGCCCCGGCGGCGGCAAGCTTTGATCAATACGACAGTTTCGAGCGGCGTGGCGAGGATTTCACCGCCGAGGTCGAGGCGCGGCTCAAGTAAGGCCATTCCCTTATCGCGCAACACAGGGCCGCGCCCAGCCGCGCTTTGCGCCTTTGGTCCGGACTCCGGGGGTTACCGTTTCGCCGCGATCGCCGTTCCGGCGGCATGGCCCGAGGCCCAGGCCCATTGAAAATTATAGCCGCCAAGCCAGCCGGTGACATCCACCGCCTCGCCGATGGCGAAAAGGCCGGGCACTGTTTTGGCTTCCATCGTCTTTGATGACAGCGCGTCGGTGTCGATGCCGCCCAGCGTGACCTCGGCGGTGCGATAGCCTTCGCTGCCGGAGGGCGTCAGCCGCCAGTCCGAGAGCCGGGCGCAAAGCGCCTGCAGCGCCGCGTCGGACTGGTCGGCAAGATTGCCGGACAGGCCAAGCTCGGGGGCCAGATGCTCGACCAGTCGGGCCGGAAGATGGCGGGCCAGATCGGTGCTCAAGGCGCGGCGCCCGGCCTCTTGCCGTTGCGCGCGCAGGGTTTCAAACAGGCCCATGTCCGGGATCAGGTTCACCGCGATCTCTTCGCCCTCGCGCCAGTAGGAGGACAGTTGCAGCACTGCCGGGCCGGACAGGCCGCGATGGGTGAACAACAGCGCCTCGTCAAAGCTGGCGCGCGCGTTCGACAGCCGCGCCGGTAGTGCGACGCCGGCCAGCGGCGCAAACCGCCCCTCGGCAAAGGTAAAGGGCACCAATCCGGGGCGGGTTTCGTGCAGCGCCAGATCGAATTGCCGCGCGATGTCATAGGCGAGGCCGGTTGCCCCCATCTTGGGGATCGATTTGCCCCCCGTGGCCAGCACCAGATTGCGGCAGGTCATGGGGACGCGGCGCCCGTCGCGCTCAAAGGTCAGCGAAAAGCCGCTGTCGGTCTTGCTCAGATCCACCAGCGCGGTGGACAGCCACAGCTCTGCCCCCGCCTGTTCCATTTCGGCGCGCAGCATGGCGACGATCTGGGTGGCCTTGCCGTCGCAGAACAACTGGCCCAGCGTTTTCTCATGCCAAGCGATGCCATGGCGCTCGACCAGCGCGATGAAATCCCACTGGGTATAACGGGCCAGCGCCGATTTGCAGAAATGCGGGTTCTGCGACAGGTAGTTTTCCGACCCGGCATGGAGATTGGTGAAATTGCAGCGCCCGCCGCCGGAGATGCGGATTTTCTCGCCCGGGGCGGGGGCGTGGTCGATCACCAGCGTGTCCGGCCCGGCGTGGGCGGCGCACATCAGGCCAGCTGCGCCAGCGCCCAGAATGACTGTGTTATACTCCATCCGCGCCGCTTGGCGTGGATTACTGCGAAAGGCAAGAGGAACGGGCTGGAACGAATGTGCGTTTCGCGGTATCGTGCGGTGAGCAGACCCGGAAAACCGGGCGGACAGAGGCAGCAAACGGCAGGATTTCCATGACCGAGATGGTCTATGGCGCGGTACCCGCGCAACGGGGCGAGCCCATTCTTCCCAAATGGTGGCGGACGCTGGACAAGTGGTCGATGACCTGTGTTCTGGTCCTGTCTGGTATCGGATTGTTGCTGGGGTTGGCGGCGTCACCGCCGCTGGCCGCGCGCAACGGGTTCGCGCCCTTTCACTATGTAGAACGGCAGGCGGTGTTCGGCGCATTGGCGATGGGCGCGATGCTGCTGACCTCGATGATGTCGCCGACGCTGGTGCGGCGGCTGGCGGTGCTGAGCTTTGTCGGCGCCTTTGTGGCGCTGGCGCTGCTTCCGGTCCTTGGCACCGATTTCGGCAAGGGTGCGGTGCGCTGGTACAGCCTGGGCTTTGCCAGCGTGCAGCCTTCGGAATTCATGAAACCGGTCTTTATCGTGGTGGCGGCCTGGATGCTGGCGTCGAGCCAGCAGATCAACGGCCCGCCGGGCAAGACCTGGTCGGCGCTGTTGTGTCTGACCATCGTGGGCATGTTGGTGATGCAGCCCGATTTCGGTCAAGCCTGTCTGGTGCTGTTTGGCTGGGGGGTGATGTATTTCGTCGCCGGTGCGCCAATGGTGCTGTTGGTAGGGATGGCCGGGGCCGTGGTTCTGGGCGGCACGATTGCCTATTCCGCCTCAGAGCACTTTGCGCGGCGCATTGACGGCTTTCTCAGCCCCGAGGTCGATCCGACCACTCAGCTGGGCTATGCCACCAACGCGATCCGCGAAGGTGGGTTGTTCGGCGTTGGCGTCGGCGAGGGGCAGGTGAAATGGTCGCTGCCCGATGCCCATACGGATTTCATCATTGCCGTCGCAGCCGAGGAATACGGGCTGATTCTGGTGATGATCATCATCGCGCTGTATTGTTCCGTCGTGGTGCGTTCGCTGCTGCGGCTGATGCGTGAACGTGACCCGTTCATCCGGCTGGCGGGCACCGGGCTGGCTTGTATCTTTGGGGTGCAGGCGATGATTAACATGGGGGTCGCGGTGCGGCTGTTGCCTGCCAAGGGGATGACGCTGCCCTTCGTCAGCTATGGCGGGTCGTCTTTGATCGCGGGCGGCGTTGCCGTTGGAATGCTTCTGGCCTTTACCCGGACCCGGCCACAGGGGGATCTCGGCGAGATTTTGCGCGGTCGCAGCTGAGGGGCTGGCGGCGCGGGCCGATTTGCGCGATTGCCGGGCGGGACCAGAAGATAATTGCAGGACATAGCCGATGGCACAAAAGCTGCTGATGATCGCCGCCGGAGGCACCGGGGGCCATATGTTTCCCGCCCAAGCGCTGGCCGAGGCGATGCTGAGACGCGGCTGGCGGGTCAAGCTGAGCACGGATGCGCGCGGCGCGCGCTATACCGGTGGCTTTCCCCATTCGACCGAGATTTCCCAGGTCTCCAGCGCGACCTTCGCGCGCGGCGGGCTGCTGTCCAAGGCGCTGGTGGCGCCGAAACTGGCGGCTGGCGTGCTTGGTGCTGCGTGGTTGATGCAGCGCGATCGCCCGGATGCGGTGGTTGGTTTTGGTGGTTACCCGTCGATCCCGGCGCTGGCGGCGGCGACGTTGCTGGGCCTGCCGCGGATGATCCATGAACAGAACGGCGTGCTGGGCCGGGTGAACCGGATCTTTGCCCGCCGGGTGGCGCAGGTGGCCTGTGGTGTCTGGCCGACCGAACTGCCGACGGGCGCAAAGGGCGTGCATGTGGGCAACCCGGTGCGCGCCGCCGTGCTGGCGCGGGCGGGGGCGGGGTATATCGCACCCGGCGATTATCCGATGTCAATTCTGGTGATCGGGGGCAGCCAAGGCGCACGCATCCTGTCCGATGTGGTGCCCGGCGCCATCGCCGCGCTGCCGCCGGAGATGCTGCGCAACATCCGGGTCAGCCATCAGGCCCGCGACGAGGATGGCGTGCGCGTAGCGGCGTTTTATGCCGCGCATGGTATTGATGCCGATGTGCAGCCGTTCTTTAACGATGTGCCCGCGCGCATGTCCGAGGCGCAATTGGTGATCTGCCGTGCCGGGGCCTCGACCATCGCCGACTTGTCGGTGATCGGGCGGCCCTCGATCCTGATCCCCTATGCGGTTGCTGCCGGAGACCATCAGACCGCCAATGCGCGCGGGCTGGTCGAGGCCGACGCGGCGATCCTGATCCCGGAAAAGCGGCTTGATGTTGCCAGCCTGAGCGAGCAGATCACCGCCGTTCTGTCCAACCCCAAGGCCGCGTTGCAGATGAGCGTCGCGGCGCTGGGTGTTGGCATGCCGGACGCCACCGAGAGGTTGGTGGCGCTGGTTGAAAACCTGTCCGCAGCTCGCCCCGAGAAGGAAAGCACATGACCCCTGCCACCAAACTGCCCACCAATATCGGGCCGATCCATTTCGTCGGCATCGGCGGCATCGGCATGTCAGGCATCGCCGAAGTGCTGCTGAACCTCGGCTATCAGGTGCAGGGCTCGGACCTGAAAAACACCCCGATCACCGAACGGCTGGCTGGTCTGGGTGCAAAGATATTCGAGGGGCAGCGGGCGCAAAATCTTGAGGGCGCCGAGGTGGTGGTGATCTCTTCCGCGATCAAACCGGGCAACCCGGAACTTGACGAAGCGCGCCGTCATGGCCTGCCGGTGGTGCGCCGGGCTGAGATGCTGGCCGAACTGATGCGGCTGAAATCCAATGTTGCCATTGCCGGCACCCATGGCAAGACCACCACCACAACGCTGATGGCCGAGGTGATGGTGGCGGGCGGATTTGATCCCACGGTGGTCAATGGCGGCATCATCCACGCCTATGGGTCGAACGCGCGGATGGGGCAGGGCGAATGGATGGTGGTCGAAGCCGACGAGAGCGACGGCACCTTCAACCGTTTGCCCGCGACCATCGCCATCGTCACCAATATCGATCCCGAACATATGGAGCATTGGGGCGATTTCGACCATCTGCGCGACGGGTTTTATCAATTCGTCTCCAACATCCCGTTTTACGGGCTGGCCGTCTGTTGTACCGATCATCCTGAGGTGCAGGCCTTGGTAGGGCGGATCACCGACCGGCGCGTGACCACCTATGGGTTCAACGCGCAGGCCGACATCCGCGCCGTCAACCTGCACTATGACAACGGGGTGGCACATTTCGACATCGCGCTACAGACCGAGGACGCGGTGATCGCGGGCTGCACCCTGCCGATGCCGGGCGATCACAACGTCTCGAACGCGCTGGCCGCTGTCGCCGTCGCGCGTCATCTGGGCATGAAACGCGACGAGATCCGCACCGCACTGGCCAGCTTTGGCGGCGTCAACCGGCGCTTTACCCGTGTGGGGGTGGTGAACGGCGTTACAATCATCGACGATTACGGCCACCACCCGGTCGAGATCTCTGCTGTGCTCAAGGCGGCGCGACAGGCCACCAAAGGTCGGGTGATCGCCGTGCACCAGCCGCACCGCTATACCCGGCTGCATTCGCTGTTTGATGATTTCTGCGCCTGTTTCAACGAGGCCGACGTGGTTGGCATTGCCGAGGTTTATGCCGCCGGAGAAGACCCGATTCCGGGGGCCAGCCGCGACGATCTGGTCGCCGGGCTGATCCGCCATGGTCACCGCCACGCCTGCGCGATAGGCTCGCAACAGGATCTGGCCGCGCTGGTGCGGGCCGAGGCCAAGCCGGGCGATATGGTGGTTTGCCTTGGCGCCGGCACCATCAGCGCCTGGGCCAATCGCCTTCCTGAGTTGCTGAAGACGTAGGGACATGTTCGGGGGACGGTAATGGGGCTGGTGGTTATTGTCATTTTTTTGCTTGGCTTCGCCCTTGTGCTGGGCGCCGCATTTATCGTTTCCCGCGCCATTGCCCGCCGTGCCCGCATTGCCCTCTCTGTTCCGCTGCTGATCGGCGGTTGCCTCGGGCTGCTTGTGCTCAATCCCTACTGGATCAGGCTAGGCCCTGAGGCCCCGCAAGCCGATCTTGACCGTTTCGTCCTTTGGGTCCTCCTCGGCCTGCCGGGGGCGATCGGGCTTGCTGTCGGAGCCGGGGCGGGCTGGCTCTCTCGGCCTGCGCACGGCGCGCCCTTGGAGGCGACCAAATGAGTATGACCGGTTCAAGCGGGGGCCCCAAATGAGCGGCGATCATCTCAAACGACGGATCGGCACCGGGCTGCTGACGGCCTATGGCGTTGGCGTGATGGTCGGCGCGGGGATCTATGTGCTGACCGGGGTCGCGGCCGGGGTGGCCGGGGTCTGGGCGCCACTGTCATTCCTGTTGGCCGGGCTGGTGGCGGTGCCTTCGGCGCTCGCCTTTGCCGAGTTGTCGGCGCGAATCCCCGAGGCGGCGGGCGACAGTTCCTATATCGAGGTGGGCTTGCGCCAGCATCGGCTGGCGGTGTTGGTCGGCTGGATCAACATCGTGGCGGGCACGTTGGCTGCGGCGGCGGTTCTGCGCGGCGGCGTGGGCTATCTGACCGCAATCGTGGATATCCCCTTTGTCTGGGGGGTGATCGGTCTTGGCGCGGCGATGACGGTGATCGCGATGCTGGGGGTGCTGGAAAGTCTGGCCTTTGCCGCGGTGCTGACCGGGATCGAGGTGTTGGGGCTGCTGCTGGTCGCTGGCGCCGGGTTCAACGCGGAGCCGGTGGCCGACTGGATCGCGCCGCCCGCGCCGGTTTGGAGCGGGGTGGCCGCCGCCACGGTGTTCGGCTTTTTCGCCTTTATCGGCTTTGACGACATGGTGAATATGGTCGAGGAAACCAAACAGCCCGAGCGCGCCATGCCGCGCGCGATCCTCGGGGCGTTGGCTTTGACTGCGCTGCTCTATGCGCTGGTGTCGCTGGCGGCGGTCCGGGCGGTTCCGAGCGAGGTGCTTGGGGTGTCGGAACGTCCGCTGGCGCTGGTTTGGGAGGTTGGCACCGGCACCTCGGCGCTGTTCCTGTCGGCGATCGCGGTGGCGGCGGCGCTGAACGGGGTGCTGGCGCAGATCGTGATGGCGGCGCGGGTGCTGTTCGGTCTGGGCAAACGCTCGCCGGGGTTGTCGGTGTTTCGTCATGCGCACAAGCGGTTCGGCACGCCGGTGCTGGGTACCATCATCGTCGGGGTGGCAACCACTGCATCGGCGCTGACCCTGCCTGTGGCGACACTGGCCGGGATCACGACGCAGGCGCTTTTGATCGTCTTTGCCATCGTCAACGCCGCGCTGATCGGGGTGAAGCGGCGCGATCCGACCGGCCCCTTTGTGGTGCCCGTCTATGTGCCCTGGCTGGGCATGGCCGCCTGTCTCGCCGCCTTTGTGGCCTCTTTCGTGGAGGCCGGGGGGTGAGCGCGCCTCTCGTCGCTGCCTGTCTTTGGGTGCTGGCCGGGGTGGGGGTGGCGATGCTGCCGTTGCGGCGGCAATACCTGCCCGGCGGGATGTTGTTGCTTGGCGCGCCGGCGCTGCTGATCTGGATCGGGGCGGTACATGGGCTTTGGGCCGGGCTGGCCGCAACGCTGGCGGTGCTGTCGATGTTCCGCCGCCCGCTGCGCGAGCTGTTGCGCCGGGGGGGGAGGCGGGTGTCGGAGCGGGACCGGGCGCAATGACACTGTCGCTGGTTCTCGCCTGTGTCTGGGCCGTGGTGGCCAATCTCGGCGCGATGTTGCCAAGCCGCGACAATCACTGGCGCGACGCCTATGTGCTGATCGGGCTGGGAGTGCCGCTGTTGGGGTATGTCGCCTATGAAAACGGGCCTTGGATCGGGATGCTGGTGCTGGGCGCGGCGATGTCGGTGCTGCGCTGGCCGGTGATCTATCTGGCCCGCTGGCTGCGGCGGTGGTGGGACGGCGGCAGGCACTAGGGGGTTTTTGCCCCCCTCAGCCTGCGACCCATACTGTACTTTGCGCCACGGCGTGTCCCAGCGCGAGATCGTTGCGCGCAGCTCCTTGGGATGGAGCACCTGGCTTGCGCCAGATCCTGTCTGTCTGACGTCAGCACCCTTGGGACTGATTTGAGGATTTGAACATGTATGGATGCCCCCGTTGATGCAAGTGGCTATTTGAACGGCTTGAGCGTGTGATCGGGTGCGGTCATGTATCAGGCCTCTCGTTGCGGCGCTGAT
>JASJGL010000013.1:0-38799 GCA_033791545.1 Pseudodonghicola sp.
GTGGCGGACAGTGAGGGATTCGAACCCTCGAGACGGTCTCCCGCCTACACACTTTCCAGGCGTGCGCCTTCGACCACTCGGCCAACTGTCCATGCGGCGGTTATGTGCAGGATCGTTGCTGCTAATGCAAGCCGGAATTCACCTCTTCCTGCACTAATCGCAGACCCGGTGATATTGCGCGCTGTTTTCCTGATCCCGCCCCGTCGTTGCGGTCCGGTCCGGTCCGGCTGCCGAGCAGGCCTTGGTATCAGAAGGTTTCAAGCGCTGCCCCACGGTGGCGGCTGGCCCCAGCAGGCCGATGCCCTCTATCGGGCCTGGGCCCCAGCCAGCGGGCGACAGGGGGCGCGCTTACAGCAGAACAGCTGTCAGGTCTCAGCCATCCGCGTCGTTGTCTTGGGGAGGCTCGTCTGGGGTGGCGTTGCTCGTCTCCACCGGCCCCTTGTCTCCCGGGCGCAGCACCTCGGGGTTGCGCAGCCAGATGTCGCGCTGCGCGAAGGGGATCTCGATCCCTGCATCGGCGAACCGTTTGGCGATCTCGTGGTTCATGTCGGATTTCACCGACAGCACCCAATTCACGTCACGCAGGATCGCCCGGATTTCAAAGTCCAGGGAATCGGCACCGAATCCCTGAAACACCACATTTGGGGCCGGATTGGCCAGAACCATCGGATGGGCATTGGCGATATCGCGCAACAGCTCTGCCACCATGCGCGTATCGGTGCCATAGGCCACGCCCACCGGCACGATCACCCGACCGACCGTGTTGCCACGGGTATAATTGGTGACGATACCGCTCACCAGATCAGCGTTGGGCACGATCACATCGGTCCGATCAAAGGTCTCGATCCGGGTCGAGCGCACCGAGATGTCGCGCACATAGCCCATCTGCCCGTTGACCTCGATCCAGTCTCCTTCGGAAATCGGCCGCTCGATCAGCAGGATGATGCCCGAGACGAAGTTTGACACGATGTTCTGCAAGCCAAAGCCGATCCCCACCGACAGCGCCCCAGCCACTATGGCCAGCGAACTAAGGTCGATCCCGGCAGAAGTGATCGCCACCAGCGCCGAAAGCAGGATACCGACATAGCCGGTGCCGCTGACAACCGCGTTCTGCCCGCCCACATCCAGCCCGGTGCGGGGCAAAAGGCTGTTCGACAGCGCGCCCTGAAACGCCCGTGTGGCGACATAGCCAATGCCAAAGATCGTCGCAAACGTCAGGAAATCGATCGGCGAGATATTGGTGTTGCCGATATTGAACCCGGCGAGGAACCGGGCCCAAAGCTCGGTCATGTCGGCCACCCGCGCGCCCCAGATCAGCGCCAGCACCGGCAACGCCAGCACCGACAGGCCAAAGCCCGCCAGCACCGGCACGATCGAAACATCTACTCCCTCTCCCACGCCGGAGATCCAAGCATAGATGTCGGAAACAAAGCGCTGCAACACCAGCACCATGCAAAGCACCGCAAGCGTCATCATCGCGGGAAAGACAATCGCCTCGGCCAATGTCTGATACCCGGCCGCCGCCAGCAATGGCGAGGCCCCGGCCGCCGCCAGCGACAGCACCCGCAACGCCGGGGCCATGCGCCGCATGCCAGCCGGCATGGCCTCGGAGTCCGGATCCTCGATCAGGATGATCCGACGCAGCCGCATCAGCACCACCGAGCCGGCCAGAATGATCGGAAACACCAGTACCGCGCGCGAGGCTTCGCTGATGGTCTGCACCGTCTCAACCAGGGCGACGGCGCGGTACAGCACCAGCAGCAGCGCCACATATAACAGGTTGCGCCGTGCCGCCGCCCGCGCCGATGTAGGAAGTGGGATCTGCGCATCCTGATCCCGTTTGGAATACAGCTGGTCGCCCAGCCACAGGAACCCGAGGATGATCATCCCCCAAAGCGGCAGCTCGTTCAGGAACGCGGTGCCGCGCAAGCCGATCGCCTCGGAGGCGTTCACGGCCCGCGTGATCAGGTACAGCCCGACCAAAGGCAGCCCGATCCGCCCCAGCGACACGATAAAGCGCCACACGCCGGTTCCCCGCCCGCCCAAGCCGCGCAGATAGCCGCCTGCCCGCTCGGCCCAGACCCTGCCCCGCGCCAGCAGGATCAGCCCGGCAATGGTGAACAGCAAGATCAGCGGCGCGTTGTCGCGCAACCGGTTCAGATCGCGGGCCGCGCTCCAGCTGCTCGCCGTTTCGTTGCTGATGTCGCGCAGCAGAACCGTCATGTCCCGCAATGCCGTGGTCCAGCCGGCCGGGTTCAAAGGGGTCTCGCCCCGCGACAACAACTGCCGGGTCTGCCGCCCGCGAACGATCCGGTCCAGTTCTGAAATCAGCCCGTCTGCGCGGCTATAGGCTTCCTGCGCCACCACGGCTGGAACTTGTAGATCGCGCAGCTGCACTGTCAGCCGGTCGCGCAGGGCGGCGATATCCGCCGGCTCATCCACCCCCGCCGCGGGGGCCTCTCCCAGCGCGGAAAGTTGCGATTTCAGCGTCCCGATCCGCGACGAATTGTGATCGCGTGCGTCCAGAAAGGTCTGGCGATAGGCCACCAACTGCGCGCGCAATTCCTCCAGCGCCGCGTTCGAGGCCCGGTTAACGTCAATCGCGTCCTCAGCCCGCTGCGCCGTCTCCAGCCAAGCGGTGTAATAAGGATCCTGCTTGAGCGGCGGGGTTAGCGTCTTTTCAGCGGCGGCGGCCTGCGCGGCGGCGGCGGCCACAGTCTCCTGCGTCGTCTCCAGTGGCGCCGTTTGTTGTGTCGTCTGTTGTGCCGTCGTTTCCTGCGCCAGCGCCCCGGCACCGGGCAGCGCCAGCAAAGCCGCCAGTAGCAGCGCTGTGACAGGCCCGGTGAACGCCTCCGCGATCCGCCCTGACACCCGGACCGGGTGCCCTGCCCGCCAGCCCGCCATCACACGTCTTCGAACACGCCCGGGATGCTCGCCGGCGCGGCGGTCATCCAATCGGGCACGGGCAGGTTTTTCTCTTTCAGAAAGTCCGGGTTGAACAGCTTGGACTGATAGCGCGAGCCATAATCGCACAGCACCGTCACGATGGTGTGCCCCGGCCCCATCTCTTTGGCCATGCGCACCGCGCCAGCCACGTTGATCCCCGAAGACCCGCCCAGCACCAGCCCTTCGTCGTGCAACAGGTCAAAGATATACGGCAGTGCCTCTGCGTCCGGCACCAGATAGGCATGATCGGGTTTGAACCCCTTGAGGTTCTCGGTAATCCGCACCTGCCCGATCCCCTCGGCAATGGAGCCGCCATCGCTCACCGTCAAATCGCCGCTGGTGTAATAGGAATACAGCGCCGCGCCCAAAGGATCGGCAAGCCCGATCTTCACGCCCTTGGGCTGCAACGCCTCGGCCACCCCCGCCAATGTCCCGCCGGAACCCACCGCGCAGATGAACCCGTCGACCTTGCCGCCGGTCTGCTCCCATATCTCGGGGCCGGTGGTTTCCACGTGGGCCTGCTTGTTAGCCACATTGTCGAATTGATTGGCCCAGATCGCGCCATTGGGTTCGGTCCGGGCCAGTTCCTTGGCCAACCGCTCAGAATAGCGCACGAAATTGTTCGGGTTGCGATAGGGGGCTGCGGGCACCTGCACCAATTCGGCCCCGGCCAGCCGCAGCATGTCCTTCTTTTCCTGACTCTGGGTCTCGGGGATCACGATCACCGTCTTGAACCCCATCGAGGCCCCGACCAGCGCCAGCCCGATGCCGGTATTGCCCGCGGTGCCCTCGACAATGGTGCCGCCCGGCTTCAACGCACCCCGCGCCACCGCGTCGCGGATGATGTAAAGCGCCGCGCGATCCTTGACCGACTGGCCCGGATTCAGGAATTCGGCCTTGCCGAGAATCTCGCAGCCGGTCTCTTCGCTCGCCATGCGCAGCCGGATCAGCGGCGTGTTTCCAATGGCCTCGGCCAGATCCCGTGCGATGCGCATGCTGTTCTCCATCAACTTGTTCCCTTTTGATGTAGCGCCGCCCCGGAGCAACCTCAAGCGCGGGCAAACCCGCGGCGTCAAATGCGGAACGCTGTTCCGCACCGGAAACGCCCGCGCCAACGCCGTTGCACCGGGGGACGGGATCGCGAAACGCCCGGCCTACCCTCGCAGCCTGTCGCGGTGCCGCGCCAGCCACAGCGCGGTGACGATCAAGGGCATGTCCCGATAGCGATGTGCGTCGACCCCCTGCAACAGCGCGTCGAAACTCAGCACCGCGCTGCGGATATCCTCGCCCTCAGAGGCCAGCCCGCCGATCTCGGCGACCCGCGTCAGATCGGCAATCCCGACATAAAGATGCACATATTCGCCCGAGGCGCCGGTGCTGGAATAGGCCTCGCCCGCCTTTTCCAACCGGGTAAGCGCCAGTCCGGCCTCTTCCTCGGCCTCGCGGATCGCGGTGCTGTCGGGGGTCTCGCCCGGATCGACCAGCCCCGCCACCGGTTCCCAGACCCAAGGCGCGCGATCGCCGCTCAAATAGACCGGGGCGCGGAACTGCTCGACCAGCAGCACCACATCGCGCACCGGATCATAGGGCAGCACGACCGAGGCCTCGCCGACCATCAGCGCGCTGCGGTTCAGCACCGGGCTCATCTCGCCGTCATAACGGCGGAATTGCAGATCCGCCTCTTCGATCCCGTGGAAATTCATATGGGCGAATCTATGGGTCTTGAGCACGACATCGCGGTCCACATCACGTTCAGGGTCCGCCGGGCGCGCCTGCGCCGCCACCCAAGACGCCGCTCGCCGCCGGATCGAGGGGAACCGCGCGGCGATCTCTTCGGCGCTCAGTCGTCCATGATACGCCATCACCTCTTGCGCCGCCCGGCAGGAAATCGCGCCCCAGCGCGCCGCCCAGTCCTCCAAAACCCAGGGCACGCCAAGTTGCCATAGGCCAGGATCGGGAAAGAACACCTCGCCCGCGCCATACTGCCCATTTCGCAGCAAAATCTGTACAACTTCGCGGCGATAGCCAAAGCCGCCCTCGTAGAACGACAGCCGCGCAATATCATCCTCATTAAGCCCGCTCACCAGCAGCCCCGGCGCGGCGGCCCCCTCAGCCGGGACAATCATCGGAAAAATCTCGCCCTTGGCCCAATGCACGGCATGGCCCGGCAATTCCCCCGCGCGGATGTTCAGCCGGTCGTGGCGACACCCCAGCACAATCCCCAACAGCGGCAGATGCCGCAGCGTGCCGTAAAAAAACAGATCAGCCAAATTTAGAATTACCTTATATGTCCGTTGCTTATCGCCATATCTTACCGGCGTATCCGGTCACGAAACCCGCCAGAATCCCACCGACCACCAGCGTCGCGATAATCTCTGGCGCAAGCAGAACCTGCGCGTATTCAACCGCCAATTCGATTACCCCGTAAACGGCATCCAAAGGTCCGTGATAGCGATGGTTCATCGCCTGCCGAAACATTTCGTACCCGCCCTGCACAGCAAGCCCCCAGAAGACCAGAACAGCGGCCCCTGCAATCCCGTTGTTCAACGCCCCGGAAAAGCTGCTCTCGGGATTTCGCCCCATCACCACCCAGCCACAGATCACACCCAATCCGATGTTCAAAGGCAGGAAAATGCCAAAATCCGTGCTCGCAGGCATGCGCGCCATGATTTGAAAGGACACCGCGAACGCCAGCAGCGCAAGGCAGCAAGCGGCGACGAGACGGGCGGCTGTGGGCATCGGCGGTCTCTCCTAAGCAGGGTGTGCGGGATGTAGCAGGGTACCGGGAGCGCGGCCCCGGCGCACCGGTTGGATCAACAGGCTAGGCCGGGTTTCGCCTGTGGGCAAGTCATGTCTTGCCATCGCGGGCCCCGGCGACGCTCCGGTTCTGATAGGCTTCAAGCGCGAGGCGCCGCCCCTCCTGCGCGCTGACAATTTGGGCGGGATACGGATCCCCCGCCACAAGACCCCAGTGCAGCGGGATCGCGCGAAAGTAATCGAGCGCTGTGTCAGGCGGGGTTACCTGCCCCTCGGCGATCCAGGCGCGGCGATAGACACCATCCCGGTCGAATTTCGCAAGCTGGCTTTCGGGATTGAACACCCGGAAATAGGGCGTCGCATCGGGCCCGCTTCCGGCGCTCCACTGCCAGCCCATTGCGTTGCTGGCCGGATCCCAGTCTGTCAGATGCTCGGCGAACCAATCCATGCCGATGCGCCAATGGGTCATCAGATGTTTGGTCAGATAGCTGGCCACGATCATCCGGCCGCGATTGTGCATCCGGCCGGTCACATACATCTCGCGCATCGCAGCATCGACAAAGGGCATCCCGGTCCGCCCGCGCGTCCAGGCGATCACGCGCGGATCGCTCCGGTCGGCGTTCCAGGGAAAGGCGTCCCACTCAGGCCGCCAGTTTCGGGTCAGGATCTGCGGGCTGTGATACATCAGGTGATAGGAGAATTCGCGCCAGACCAGTTCCTTGAGAAATATCTCGGCCCCCGCCCCGCCCCGGTCCCGCGCAGCAAAGGCCGCGTGCCAGCAGCGCAGCGGCGCGATCTCGCCCAGCGCCAGATATTCCGACAAGCCCGAGGTGCCCTCGACCCCCGGGATATCGCGCCGCTGCTCATAGCGGGCGATCCCCTCGTCAATGAACCGCGCCAGTCGATCCTGCGCCGCCGCCTCGCCGGGCGCGCTATGGGCGGCCATAGCCGCCGCCCCCCGCCGCATCGCCGCGCCCAGCGCCCAGTCCTGCAACCCTTCGCTCAACGGCCATGCTTCAGGTGCACAAATGCGTCCGGGTGCGGGAAGTGGCGCCGCCACATCGCGGCCTCGAACCGTTTTCCACATCGGGGTAAAGACTCGGTATGGCCCGCCGGTCCCGGTCTGCACTGTCCATGGCTCGAACAACAAGGATCCGGGAAAGGAGCGCGCGTCGGTCCCCTGCGCCTTGAGCGCGGCCTTGAGCGCGCCATCGCGCTCCCGCGAGTTCGGATCATAGGCCCGGGTCCAATGCACCGCGCCGGCACCACTCTCGGCGATCAGCGCCTGTAGAACCTCCTGCGCCGGCCCGCGCCGCAGGATCAACCGGCTGCCCTGATCTGCAAGCGTGCGAGCAAAGACCTCCAGCCCCTGCCCCAGCCGCCATTTCGCCGCCGCGCCCAGCGCCGCGACCTGATCGTCAAGGATGAACACGGGGATTACCGGGCGGCCACCGGCGCAAGCCTCTGTCAGCGCCGGATGGTCTGATAGACGCAGATCGCGCCGCAGCCACAGGATCACCGGTCTGTCGTCACTGCGCATCATGTCCTATCCCCCGTTTCGACCAGTCACAGAGAGGTATATAGGCCGCCGCCCGCGCCCGTCACAAAACCTTGTCGAGTGCCCCGAGCAACTGGTCGATCTCGGCGCGGCTGGTGTAGTGGGTAAAGCTCAACCGCAGCACCCCCTGCCCGAGATCCACCCCCAGCGCGCCCAGCGCCCGAACCGCATAGAAATCACCGCCTCCGGCCATAACGCCATGTTGCGCCAGCGCCGCCGCCACCGGTTCCGCCGCACCGTTCAGCGCCAGTGCGACGGTGGGCGCACGCCCATTGGCCTGCGAAGGACCGATCAGGCGGACATCATTGCGATCCTTGACCGCGTCCAGCAGCGGCTGCAACAGCGCCGCCTCGTGCCGCCGGAACAGTTCGTTGACAAAACCCGCCCGCGCGGTTGCCCCGGTGGCCGGGCCGCCGTGATGGTCGCACAGCGCGTCATAGTAATCCGCCATCCCCGCGCTGGCCGCGATCTGGGCATGGTCCGGCCCCGCTGGGGTAAAGCGCTTATACAGCGTGTCGGCGTTGAAATAATGCGCCTGGTTCGGCAGCAACTCGCCCAGCGGGCGACGGATCACCATCATCCCCTGATGCGGGCCAAAGGTCTTGTAGGCCGAGAACAGATAGATGTCCGGCCCCAACGCCCCCACATCGGGAAATCCGTGCGGCGCATAGGACACCCCGTCGACACATACAAAGGCACCAGCGGCATGGGCCATCGCGGTGATCTCACTCACCGGGTTGATCTCACCCACCACGTTGGAGCAATGCGGGAAACAGACCAAGCGCACGCTCTCGTCCAGCAGCGCCTCCAGATCTTCTGGGTTCAGGTGTCCGGTCACAGGGTCGATCTGCCATTCGCGCACCTCGATCCCCTCATCGGCCAGCCGCCGCCAAGGGCCGGAGTTGGCCTCGTGGTCCTGATTGGTCACCACGATCGCTTCGCCCGGCTTCATCCATTGCCGGAACGCCTGCGCCAGAACATAGGTGTTCTGCGTGGTCGAGGGGCCAAAGCTCAGCTCGTCACTGTCCACCCCGAGGATCGCGGCCATGCGCGCGCGGGCTTCGTCCATCTCGGCCCCGGCCAGCTGGCTTGCCTCATAGGGGGCATAGGGCTGCACCTTGTGCTGGGTGTAATAGCGGGTCAGCCGGTCGATCACCGGCTTGCAGGTATAGGAGCCCCCGGCATTCTCGAAAAACGCCTGACCTTGCAGCGCAGGTTCGCGAAAGGCGGGGAACTGTGCCCGCACGAAATCAATATCCAGCTCCATCGAGCCCTCCGTTCGTTTTGCCGCAAGTGCCGCCGCCGGTTGTCTGCACCGGGTTGTCTGCACTCATTTACCCGCACTCAAATGCATACGGCCCCGGGGCGCAACCACCCCGGGGCCGGATTTTTTGTCACGCCGGAGCAACACGTGTCAGTGAGGGGGGCCTCCCCTGCTCAACACGGCCCCCTCATACGGAGCTGTCGCGCACCACCATGACCGAGACCTTGGCATGCCCTGCCAGCTTGCCGCCGTTCGAGGGCCAGACATAGTCGGTCAGCTTGGGGATATGGCTGGCCATCACCACCAGATCGGCGCCGATCTCATCGATCGCCTTGAACAGGGCATCGTCCAGATCAATCCAGAGATCATGGCTGGCCATGGCATGGGCGCTGGCGACGATGCCGTGCGCCTCGGCCTGTCCGGCGGCAAACGCCTGCATCCGCGCAGCATATTCCGACGGATTGTGGCCCAAGGCCCCCGGGGGTGTTTCCGTCACCCCGACATAGACCAGATCGGCGCCGTAATGCCTGGCCAGATCCGCCGCGCACTCCAGCGCGCGGCTCAGACCGTCCAGATGCGCCAGATCCACCGGCGCCATGATTTTGCTAAACACGAAGTGCCCCTTCATATCGCTTCGCGCGGACCGGTCGGAGCAGAGCAGAGCAGAATAATCGCAACAGGCTCGAACCGTGCGCACGGTGCAGATTTCATCGTCATCCCTGACAGGCTGTCAAAGGCCTGTCGCGGCACCGTACCCTTAGACAAAGGCAAAATGCAAAGACGCCGCGGCCCTTTGGCCGCGGCGTCCAGCACGTTCACAGGGATGTGGCTCAGGCGTTTACGTCGACCACGACCCGGCCCTTGACCTGGCCCTTGAGGATATCGGCCCCCAAAGCGGGCAAATCGGACAGCGTGGCAGGCTGCACCATCGCCTCCAACTGCGCCATCGGCAGATCCCGCGCGACCCGCTCCCAGGCGCGCAGTCGGTTTTCATAGGGCTGCATCACTGAATCGATCCCCAACAGGTTCACCGCGCGCAGGATAAAGGGGGTGATCAACGCCCCCTCGATTGCGGCGCCCCCCGCCAGCCCGATCGCGGCGACGGAGCCGCCGTATTTCATCTGCTTGAGCACCCGGCCCAACATCGCGCCCGCCACCGCATCGACACAGCCGGCCCATAGCTCGCTCTCCAGCGGCTTGCGGGTCACCTCGGTCAGGTCTTCGCGCGGCACGATCTGACTGGCACCCAGACCGCGCAGGTAGGATTCAGTCTCGGGCCGCCCCGTCACCGCAGCGACCTCGTAGCCCAGATGCGCGAGGATGGCGACGGCAACCGAGCCTACGCCGCCCGCCGCGCCGGTCACCAGCACCGGCCCATGATCAGGTGTCAGCCCGTGATCCTCCAGCGCCATCACCGCCAGCATCGCGGTCAGCCCGGCGGTGCCAACAGCCATAGCCGTGCGCGTGTCCAACCCTGCGGGCAGCGGCACCAGCCAATCGGCCAGCACCCGCGCCTTTTGCGCATAGCCGCCCCAATGCGCCTCGCCCACGCGCCAGCCAGTCAGAACAACCTTGTCGCCCGGCTTGTAGCGGGCGTCCTGCGATGCCTCGACGGTACCGGCAAAATCGATCCCCGGCACATGCGGGTATTTGCGCACCAACCCGGCCCCCGGCCCGATACAGAGCCCGTCCTTGTAGTTGACGGTGGAATAGTCGACCGCGACCAGAACCTCGCCATCGGGCAGATCCCCGACCGAGATCTGCTCAACCGCGGCGCTGGTCTTGCCGCTTTCTTCGTCCTTGTTCACCACAAGCGCGTTAAACATCGTTTCTTCCTCTCATCCACCCTATTGCCAGATGCCATGCTCTGGCCTCGATTCTCCTTGGGAGAGCACCACCGGCGTGCGGGGCAAAGCCCCTCCCTTGCGCATGCTCTCCCTCATGCCCCGACACCGCCCAGTTGTACTGGACATGCGCGGTTTCGCCGGTACATTTCTTCGCAGCGCTTCAATTGTCAAACATTTATTTGTAAGACAATTGAAGCACCAGACGACCCCGCGCGAAAAGGACGCCTGCCCCGTGACGCATGATCCCGTGAAATACGACATTGATCCCGACCGCGACCTCTCGTCCCAGATCGCGGCAGCAATCCGCGACGCGATCATCACCGGCGATCTGATCGTGGATGACCGGCTGCCTTCGGAATCAGATCTGGCCGAGCGCTTCCGCGTCTCGCGCCCGACAGTGCGCGAGGCGTTGAAGCGGTTGGCGGCGCAAAGTCTGATCCGCACCCAGCGCGGTGCCACCGGCGGTGCCTTCGTCAACCGGCTGAGCTATGAGGAGGCCCATCGCCAGCAGATCACCACCTCGACCCTGCTGCTCAGCATGAATGCGATCCGTTTCGACACCGCCTGCGAGGCACGCTACGCGCTGGAACGCGCCTGTACACCGCTTTCAGCCGCCCGTCGCAGCGCCGAGCATCTGGCCGCCATGCGGGCCGAGATCTTTCGCCAGAACCAGCCGGACCTGAGCGATACGGGGTTCTGCGCCTCTGACGTCGCGTTTCACCGGGCGCTGGTCGATGGAGCTGGAAACCCGGTGCTGTCCTATCAGCTTGCCGGCGCGGTCGAGGCGATGCAGCCGCTGATGAACATGATCACCTTTACCGCCCGTTCGCGAGAGGAAATCGTCAGCCTGCACCGGCGCATCGCCGATGCGATCGAGGCCCGCGACAGCACCGCCGCCGAAGCCGCGTTGAGCGATCTGGAGACCTATACACAGGGCCTTGCGCGCAACGTCATGGCCGAACGGGCCCAAAAGCACCGCTGAACTGGCCCTGAACCTGCCGCCCGCCCCGTCCGCCCCCCCCCTTCCCCCGATTTACCCCGCAGTGCGATTTCCTCTTCAAATAGGATCGCACCCACCCTATATTCAATTTGTCCCCTCGGGGACTACGGACATAAACGCGCTCGTAATAAACGGATCGGACCCGGGGGCGGTACCCGGCGGCTCCACCAAAAATCCTTCATTTGGGGATCATGGGGCCGAAATAGGATCGACGAACGCCTAAAGGGGTTAGCTTTGTCTCGGCTGTCTGCCACCGTTATCGGCGAAGAAAGTACAATTGCAAATGACAATCGTGCTCCGGTTGCAGTTGCTGCGTAAGCAGTAACTTGACCGAAAATTAAGCCCTTGCGCCTAGCAGCGTAAGGCGGGGTTCGCAGGCACCTGGCAACAGAAGCCTGCACTTTACTCCCCCCAAATTCCCCAAAAATTATCACCCGTGTTTAGAGTTTGGTGAGAAACTCGCGTCATGCTCCCCGTGATGGGAGTACTCCAATGACGAAAACCGAGCTATTGACGAAGACCGAGCTATTCGAACGATGGTGTGATGAAGTCTGGCGCAAGGGCAATCTGGACGCGATCGACGACTTCCTGAAAACCTCCACTGTGACCGCCGGCGTCGTGCCGCATATGCAGATGGGCCCGGCTGATTTTCGCGAGTTGGTGACCGTCGTGCGCTTTCATCTGCGCGAAATCGAGCCGACGATCCAGCACTGCGTGGAACAGGGCGACTGGCTGGCTGTGATGATGCAATTCGACAGCACCCGTGCCGACAATGGCGCCCCGATTCAGGTGCCGGGTCATGTCTTCCTGCGGTTCGAGGGTGACAAAATGGTCGAGGCGTATAACCTTTTGAACTTCATGTCTTTCTTTGAACAACTTGGCCTGCTGCCACCGGATGCGCTGGCCATCTGCCTGACAGGACACAAACTCGACTGGTCGTGAACCGGACAACGACGACACCTGCCTAGGCAACGGGGACAGGCAATCTGGGGTGCGGTTGACCCGGTGGGGCCCGGTCGCTATCGCGGCGGCGGGGGCACTGGTTCGCCCCCGGTTCCCCCCACCGCGCCGGAGGCCGCCCACCCCATGTCTGCCCACCCCATGTCCGATCACCTCGCAACGACTCGCCTCGGACCTCGCTCTCGAGAACTGTCGCGCGACATCAACCGCATGCCCGCGTCTCCCCTTGGCCCCGTCACCCTGCCCCAACCCTATGCCGCACGGCGAATGCATGGCGCGAAACGTGGCTTCGGTCGGTCTTGTCTCATCCGGGACGGGGCCGGAACACCGAAGCAGGCTATATGACGTCGCGCAGGGTGTTTCCGCCTCTTTTGTTTCCCACAGAATCCCCTATGCTTGAGGAGACTTGTTCTGGAGTGCTGTGATGTCGCGTGACATTGAATATGGAAATCTGATGCACCAAGCGATGCGGGGGCTGATCCGTACCGTTTTGAAGGACGTGCAGGACCACGGACTGCCCGGCGCGCATCATTTCTTCATCACCTTCGACACCACCCATCCCGACGTGCAGATCGCGGAGTGGTTATCGCAGCGCTATCCAGAGGAAATGACGGTGGTGATGCAGCACTGGTACGACAATCTTGAGGTGACCGACGAGGGGTTCTCGATCACGCTGAATTTCGGCGACTCGCCCGAACCGATCTATGTTCCCTATGACGCGATCAAGACCTTTGTTGATCCCTCTGTCGAATTCGGCCTGCGCTTTGAGGCCGCCGAAGACGAGGACGAGGACGAGACCGCCATCGAAACGCCCGACGCTCCCGCCCCCCAGCCGGATGAGGACCGCGCCGACGCCGATGTGGTCTCACTCGACAGTTTCCGCAAATAAGCCGATTTCACACGAGTGGGCCGCTTTCGCCCCGCTCGCTTGTTCGCTTGATCAGCGAGCCGCCAAGCAGCGACTGACGCGGGCTGGCATGGATGAGTCTGCCCCCAGTCCCCGCTTGGCTTTACCGCCGTTCCAGAAAGGTCTCGACCGAGCGCAGCTTTTCGCCATTGCGCAGGTCGCTGAAGTTCAAAATCAGGCCGCCATCGGCCAAGGTCCGGTCGAATTGCTGCATCTCGTAGTCGCCGTTCTCATCTACGAACAGCGAGAAGATCGTCATCGTATCGCCCCGGATCCGGCCCCAGACAAAGGGTTCGCCCTTGATCGGGTCAAGCGGCACCGAATGGCCGAACACGTTCTGCCGCATGCCGGCGCTGTAGATCCCCGGGCGATCGGTCAGCAGGAAGGTGATCGAGTAGGATTTCGCCTTGAATCGCCCGTCAGGCTTGCGCGTGGTCGAGGTCCAATCGACGGTAAACCCCTCCTTGGCGGAGCGAATGCTCACGTTCATGTCGCGCTGAATGCGCTCGCCATCCGCGTCGACGATCTCGGCCGCACCGACGTAATCCCCGATGAACGGCTCGATCAGCCCGTTGGCGCGGGCCGGTGCCACCACGAGCAGCGAGAGAAGGAGTACGACAACAGGGGCAACGATCAAAGCGAAGCGCCGCCATCCTGCGAGAGACACCGTTTTGACGATCATCTGCGGATCCTTTCGATCTGACATCGCTGGCGGCGTCCGGGTCGGGCTGCCGCGTCAATCTCATCTTACTCTGCGCTTATCCTACAACCTGGGAAGGACAAGACAATCGCCCAGTCAGCACCGCGCGTTAAATTGCCGCCGCGCCGCGGCTATACCTTCGCCAAAGAAGACCTTAAACTGCGCACAACTGGCCGATTGCGCCCCCGCGTCGGGGCGGCTAGACGGCATGCAATCGCATACGAAACGGAGTGACCCATGACCGAAACCCGCACCGAGACCGACAGCTTTGGTCCCCTCGAAGTTCCCGCCGACAAATACTGGGGCGCACAAACCCAGCGGTCACTGATGAATTTCCCGATCGGTTGGGAAAAGCAGCCGGTCGCCATCGTGCGCGCGCTTGGCGTCATCAAACAAGCCTGCGCCATTGCCAACAAGGCCAGTGGCAGCCTTGACGCAAGACTGGCCGATGCCATCATCGAGGCCGCAAGCGAGGTGATCGCGGGCAAGTTCGACGACAACTTTCCCCTTGTCGTGTGGCAGACTGGATCGGGCACGCAATCCAACATGAACGCCAACGAGGTGATCGCCAACCGGGCGACCGAGATCCTTGGCGGCGTCATCGGTTCCAAGGATCCGGTGCATCCGAACGATCACTGCAACATGGGGCAAAGCTCCAACGATACTTTCCCCACCGCCATGCATATTGCCACCGCGATGTCGGTGCGCGACGTGCTGCTGCCGGGTCTGGAGAAACTCGCCGCCGGGCTCGAGGCCAAGGCCGAAGAGTTCAAGGACATCATCAAGATCGGTCGCACCCATACCCAGGACGCCACCCCACTGACGCTGGGACAGGAATTCTCCGGCTATGCCCATCAGATCCGTCAGGGCATCGCACGGGTCAACGCCTGCCTGCCCGGCATCTATGAACTGGCGCAGGGCGGCACCGCCGTGGGCACCGGGCTGAATACCAAGAAAGGCTGGGGCGAAACTGTCGCCGCCAACATGGGTGAAATCACCGGCCTGCCCTTTGTCACCGCACCCAACAAGTTCGAGGCGCTGGCCGCCCATGACGCCATGGTGTTCCTGTCCGGCGCGCTCGCGACCGTGGCCGGCTCCTGCTACAAGATCGCCAACGATATCCGCTTCCTCGGTTCCGGCCCGCGCTCGGGTCTGGGGGAACTGATCCTGCCGGAAAACGAGCCGGGCTCGTCGATCATGCCGGGCAAGGTCAACCCGACTCAGGCCGAAGCCCTGACTCAGGTCGCGGCGCATGTGATGGGCAATGATACGGCGATCAAATTCGCCGGGTCTCAGGGGCATTTCGAGTTGAACGTCTATAACCCGATGATGGCCTACAACCTGCTGCAGTCGATCCAACTGCTGGGCGATGCCACAGACAGCTTTACCCTACGGATGCTGAACGGCATTCAGGCCAACGAGGCGCGGATCGAAAAGCTGATGACAGAAAGCCTGATGCTGGTCACGGCGCTGGCCCCCACCATCGGCTATGACAACGCCACCAAGGTCGCCAAGACCGCACATAAGAACGGTACCACCCTGAAGGAAGAGGCGATCGCCCTTGGCTTCGTCGATGCCGAAACCTTTGAAAAGGTCGTGCGTCCGGAACAGATGATCGGCCCCAAGGACTGATGGAAAAGCCGGTCAATTTGAACCGGTTTCGAAAACAAAAGGCGCGGGCCGAGAAAAAGGCCCGCGCCGATGAAAACGTCGTCAAATTCGGGCGCAGCAAAGCCCAGAGCGATCTGGAGCAGGCCCGCGCCGACAAGGCTCGCCGCGACATCGACGGCCATGAGCGCGAGGAATGAACCGCCCGCGCAAACATTCCCTGACCTTGCGCGGCCACCGCACCAGCGTGTCTCTGGAGGATGAATTCTGGGCTGCCTTTCGTGAAATCGCTGCCGAAGATGGGCGCGCAATCAATGAGTTGGCGGCCGATATTGATGCGGCGCGCGGCACAGATTGCGGGTTGGCCTCGGCGATCCGGCTTTATGTGTTGCGCCGACTAAGGGCGCGTTAAGCAAGCCCCGCCATGTTACGGGCATGACCCAACTCTCGCCCCACTTCACGCCGGAAAAATGGCTATTGCAGCTGTTCAGCTCCAAGGCTGCCTGCGCAGGCGGTGTGATCCGCCGCCAGACCCGTGATGGCGAACGATTGATCGGCAGGACGCAGTTCGAAGCGGAACTCGCCCGGCGCGGCTTTCACGCGGTGGAGAACGCCGACCAGATCGTGATCTTCTGCAATCAACAGCCTGTTCGGGTGATCCGATGAATGCAATTTTCTTCAACGGAATTTGCCCCGAAAATTCGAATTTTCGGGGACTTATTCTCTCGGGCTCAAGCGCAACCAGATCCCGTCCTTTGCCCTCACAGTCAGATGCGCCACCGGGATCGGATCGCGCCCCGCGACGCGCTCAAACCGGAAGTGCCGCAGCAGCATCGACAGCAAAAGCGGCCCCTCGACCATGGCAAAGCCCGCCCCGGTGCAGACCCGCGGTCCGGCGGAGAACGGGATATAGGCCTCGCGCTGGCATTTCTTTCCGTTCTCCGTCTGCCAGCGGGTCGGGTCGAACCCGTCGGGATTGTCCCACAGACGCGTGTGGCGATGCAGATGCCAGGGGCTCAGCACCAGTTGCGCGCCCTTGGGCACCTTTCGATTGCGGAAGGTCTCTGGACAGGCGGCCTCCCGCACCATCATCGGCACCGGAGGATAGAGCCGCAGCGCCTCGCGGAACACATCGCGGCTGATCCTGAGCCGCGACACCGCGCCAAAGTCCGGTTTCAACGCCGACGCCTCTGTCGCAACCTTGTCCTGCCACTCGGGGTAAAGCGCCATCAGATACAACGTCCACGCCAACGCCGAGGCGCTGGTCTCATGCCCGGCGAGGAAGAAGATCGCCACCTGATCGACCATCTCCTCGGTGTCAAACCCCTGCCCGGTGTCCGGGTCCACCGTGGTGATGATCTTGGTCGCCAAATCATCCGGTGCACTGCCCGCCGCGACCGCCTCCATCCGCTCGGACGTCAGCCGCCAGATCAACCCGCGGATTTGCGCCGCATTGGCCCGCGTCCCCTTGGGATAGATCCGCGGCACCCAGCGCGGCAGCGGCAGAAAGGCTGCCAGGTTCAGGATCGGCTGCGCCCGCTGATAGGCGCGAAAGCGCGAAAACACCTCACTTGCCACCTCATGTTCGATCGGGATCGAAAACAACGTGCGAAAGATCACATCGGCGGCGGCATGGCTGGTGACCGCTTCGATCTCGACCGGCTTGCCGCCTGCCTGCACCATCTGCGCTGCCAACCGCCCCACTGTGGCCTCGCCCGCCGCCCACATGGCCGGAAAGGTATCCCTGAGCCGCCCACCCTCAAAGGCTGGGTCGATGATCCGCCGCTGGCGCTTCCAGACCGCCCCATTGGTCAGAAAGACTGAATCGCCCAGCAACGGCCGCAGCCCTTCGCCGATACGGTTGGATTTGGGGAAATCGTCGGGCCGCTCCTTGAGCACCGTTTTCACCAGATTCGGCTGATTGAGCAGGAACGAGCGAAAGAAAGGCGTGCGGAACTCTGCCATCCACGCCCGATACAGCCGCGCGGGCTGCGCTGACAGGATATCGGCCCTGAACAGCCGCAGATACCGCCAGAGCGAAACCTTGTCTGGCCGCGCCGGTGGCTTCGGGGGTAAGGGGGAAGTCACGCGCCCGCTGATCGGTATTTCGAGACCGGTGTTTCGATCCGCGACCTCGACGGCTCTCGCCCGGCATAGCGATCACCCAGAGTCTGCGGACCGGCGGTGATCTGAAAATAATCGTAGTCGCCGGGCTGATCAAAGGCGCAGAGATACTGGAAATGCAGCCGGAAGAACCGCCAGCGCAGCGCCGCCCATCGTTCCGGGCTCAAGGTCTGGGTGAAGGCGGCGGAAATGACCAGCGGTCCACGCTTACCCTCTGGAGCCGCCCCGCTCACCGCCACAGGATCGCACAGCGCAAAGGCGCAGCCATCGCCGGGCGCGGAGACGTCGACCCAGGTCAACTCGTCGCGCGCCGAAAGATATCGCAGATCGGCACGCAACCGCTGTGCACCGGGCAGGAAAGAGACCATCGGCACCACCTGCCCCAAGGTGAGGAACCCCAGCGCCGGACCAACTGCCGGCACCCGGCCCGCACGGATGAGATCGGAAAGCACCGAAACCCCCAGATGCGCCCCCGAGGAATGGCCGACCACCAGAACCTCGTCGAAATCCTGGTGCAGCGCCTGTTCGATCCGACCGGCAAACTCGGTCAGCCGCGCCTCCAACTCAGGTGGGTTGGCGCCCCGGTGGCGCGCGGAATAGGAATAGTCATGCATCAGGTAATAGGCATAGAATTTTCGATCCAGCCGCTTGAACCAGCGCAACAGCATCACGCCCACCCAGATCCCCAGCGCCCAGCCCAGCACCAAGCCGAGCAGCGGCCCCAGAACCGGCACCATCACCGGGCCCACAACCAAATCCAGAACCGGCATGTTCTCCCACGGCAAGGCCTTGGCCAGCAGGCTCACACTCATGGCAATGCCCCAAGCCAGAAGCACGGCCAGCAAAAGCTGCACCAACAGCATCCCCACCGGATACAGCGCCGCAATCACCGGCCCCTTGCGCAGCCGCATCATCCGCCATAACGCGCCGCTGCTGATATAGACCCAAGCGGTCTGCACCAAACGCCCATAGGTCGCTGCGGTCGATGTCGACATGCTTTTTCGCACAATGTCGGACCAGACCAGAACCGAGAAATCCGCATCAACCTCGACCCCATCGATCCGGCTGTTCACATGCCAGCCATAGGGGCCCTTGGTCGTCTTGTGGGTCAGCGCGATCTCATACCCCGAGATTTCGGCCTGCTCGCGTCCCTCCTTGCGGTAAAGCTCGCGGTAGCGGCGCGGATGAATGGGGTCATAGCCGGGGATATAAAACACCCGTCGGCGGCGCACCTGCTGCGCGAGTTGAACTGTCGGTTGCGCCTGTTCTCTGCTCATTCCGCCCTCATTCTTAAGCGGATGCTAACCGACTTTTTCGGCTAGAGTAAAGAAATCCTTGAATTTGCCCGCATTAGCCCCATGTGGCCAGCTCAACCCAAGGCAATCAGATCACCCCAAGGCGGCCAGCGCCGGGAAATTTTCCAACAGCCAGTATGAGAAGGCCGAGAAACCGCCGGTGAGCATCAACAACCCGATGGTCCACAACAGCAGACCCATGATCCGCTCGATCCGCTCCATATGCCGCTTCATCCAGCCCATCAGCCCGCCCAGCCGGGGCAAAAACGCCGCAAACAGCAGGAACGGGATGCCCAGCCCCATTGCATAGACCGCCAGCAGAACCGTGCCGCGCGCGATCGACCCTTCCGAGGCGGCCAGCGACAGGATCGCCCCAAGCTGCGGCCCGATGCAGGGCGTCCAGCCAAAGGCAAAGGCAAGGCCCAACACATAAGCCCCCAGCGCGCTGCCGCCGCGATCCCCGACGTCAATGCGCGCCTCGCGGTCAAGGAACCCGATCCGGTAGACGCCGACGAAATGGGCGCCAAAGATCATCACCATGATCCCGGCTGCGATGTTGAAGGTCGACTGATATTGCAGGAAAACGGTCCCGATCGCCGAGGCGGTGAATCCCAGAAACAGAAACACCGTCGACAGACCAAGAACAAAGAACAGCGCCGGCAACAGCGCCTTGTTCCGCCCCGCGCGCCCGACGCTCAGATCGGTTACGGAAACCCCGCTCATATAGGCCAGATAGGGCGGCACGATGGGCAGAACACAGGGCGAGAGAAAGCTGACGATGCCAGCCATCAGCGCCACGGTCATCGCGGGCAGAAGCCCCGCGTCAAAGATATCGATTCCGAACATATCACCGGCATAGGCCATTGCGGCGCGCAGGTCACGAGGCCATCGAGTCACATCCTTGTGCCCGGGTGCAAAAAGCAAATCGACAGGCGGGAGATGCCAAGCGGGACCCGATTGCACGCGGCGACCAAAAAGGCCCCGGACCATTGGTCCGGGGCCTGATGTCTTTACGCACTGACAGCGTTTTAGCTGCCCAGGGCCCACCAGCCGCGCCGCTTGGACTTGGGCTTGTCCTCCTCCAAGGCGGGCTCGACCTCGGCCTCAGCTGCCTCCGGGGCCGGACTGCTCACAGGCTCCGGTTCCGGCGCGCTGACCGCTTCAGGTTCAGGCACGGCGACGGGTTCAGGTGCCGCGACTGGCGCGGGTTCCGGCGAAACCACAGCCACAGGTGCAGAAATCTCTGCCACGGGTTCAGGCGATTCGGACACAGGCTCGGGAGCCTCAACCGGTTCTGCCACCACGACGTCGACCGGCTTGACCTCTGGGGCGGGTGCCTCAGCTGTGGCCTCCACCTCAGGGGCAACGCTTGCCGCCTCAGGCACCGACTCAGCCACCGTTTCTGGCACAGAAACAGCCACCACCTCAGCAGCCGCCACATCAGTCACCGGCTCGGTGGTCTTGCGCGACCGCGACCGCGACCGACTGCGCGAGGATTTCGGCTTCGGCTTGGGCTCTGCCGCCGCCGCGCCATCGACTGCATCCGCAGGCTCGGCGCGTGCCTCGACCGCAGCCTCAACCGGCGTCTCGACAGACGCATCGTCGTCCTCGGACTCGGTCTCACCAGTGCCATTGGTGCTGCCCGACTTGGGCTTGCGCCGCCGCCGACGCCGCTTGCGCTTGGGCTTGGGGGTCTCCTCGTCGGTCTCGGCCTCCGCCGCGACATCGGGAACCTCCGCCGCGATTTCCTCCTCGACCTCGTCCTCGATCTCGTCCTCGTCCACCTCTTCCGGCGACATCAGCGAGGCATCGACCGACACCACCGGCGCGGTTGCCTCAGGCACCGCACGGGTTGCAGTCTTGAACTTCTCAAGCGTGAAATCGGGGCTGACCAGATGCGCATCGCCTTCGACCCGGACCGACAGCCCATAGCGGGTCTCGATCTGGAGGATATGCTCGCGCTTCTGGTTCATCAGATAGTTGACGATGCCGATCGGGCAGCGGACCAAAACCTCGCGCGAACGCCGCCGCACGCCTTCTTCCTCGATCTGGCGCAGGATGTTCAGCGCCATATTGTCGTCCGAGCGGATCAACCCGGTGCCGTGACAGGCCGGGCAAGGCTGTGTCGTTGCCTCGATCATGCCGGGACGCAGACGCTGGCGGCTCATCTCCATCAGACCAAAGCCCGAGATGCGGCCAACCTGAATGCGCGCGCGGTCGGTTTTCAGCCGATCCTTCATCCGCTTTTCGACGGCCGCGTTGTTCTTGCGCTCGTCCATGTCGATGAAGTCGATGACGATCAGCCCGGCAAGGTCGCGCAGACGCAACTGGCGCGCCACCTCTTCAGCGGCCTCAAGGTTGGTCTTGGTCGCGGTCTCCTCGATCGAGCCCTCTTTTGTGGCCCGGCCAGAGTTTACGTCGATCGCCACCAGTGCTTCGGTCACGCCGATCACGATATAGCCACCGGAGCGCAACTGCACCACCGGGTTGAACATGCCGGCAAGATAGCTTTCGACCTGAAAGCGCGCAAACAGCGGCATCGTGTCAACATAGTGCTGCACGTTCTTGGCGTGGGACGGCATGATCATTTTCATGAAGTCCTTGGCGATGCGATAGCCGCCTTCGCCCTCCACCAGAACCTCGTCGATCTCGCGGTTATACAGGTCGCGGATCGAGCGTTTGATCAGGTCGCCTTCTTCATAGATCTTGGCCGGCGCGATGGATTTCAACGTCAGTTCGCGGATCTGTTCCCAGAGCCGTTGCAGATACTCATAATCGCGCTTGATCTCGGCCTTCGTCCGCTTGGCCCCAGCCGTGCGGACAATCAGACCAGCGCCCTTAGGCACATCGATCTCGGCAGCAATCTCTTTCAGCTTTTTGCGGTCGGTCACATTGGTGATCTTGCGCGAAATGCCACCGCCACGCGCGGTGTTGGGCATCAGCACGCAATAGCGACCGGCAAGGCTCAGATACGTAGTCAGCGCGGCGCCTTTGTTGCCACGTTCTTCCTTGACCACCTGCACCAGCATGATCTGGCGAACCTTGACCACTTCCTGAATCTTGTAGCGCCGCGGCCGCGGTTTGCGCGGCGGGCGAATATCTTCGTGATCGTCGTCATCCGCCACGGATTCAATCGAGGAATCCTTGGCCGCTGCATCGTTGCGGTCGTCGTCATGATCGTCGGTTTCGTCCCCTTCCGAGTCACCGTCCTGCGGTTCCTCGACCGGGGTTTCGGCCACACGCTCCATCGGCGAGCTGCCCTCGGGCACATCTGCCGTATCGGCCTCGTCCGGTTCGGACAGGTCGATGGTTTCCATGCCGCTGATTTCGGTGCTGACCTCTTTGGTCTCGACCGCATCGCCGGATTTCAGATCTTCGGCCTTGGTCCGGGATCTCGATTTTGAACGCGACGAGGGTCGACGCGACGAGGGTTTCTTCTCGTCTTCCTCATCCTTGGCATGCATCGCGTCAGCATAGGCCTGCTCTTCGGCCATCAGCGCTTCGCGATCGGCCACCGGGATCTGATAATAATCCGGGTGAATTTCCGAAAAAGCCAGGAACCCATGACGGTTCCCACCATAATCGACAAAGGCCGCCTGAAGCGAGGGTTCTACCCGTGTTACCTTTGCCAGATAAATATTGCCAGCGAGCTGGCGTTTGTTCTCGGATTCAAAATCAAATTCCTCGACCTTGTTTCCGTCCACCACCACGACGCGGGTTTCTTCCGCGTGGGTAGCGTCAATAAGCATCTTCTTTGCCATAAGTCCTTGTTGCACAACCGCAAACGCGCCCGCCCAGGCGGACGCGCGCGTTTGGGGTGGTGTCTTGTCAGGGCGATTACTGACGCCGTGCGGCAAAGTCCGTCTACCGGACCCGAAACCTGAGTGTTCAATGCTCGCGCGCGCGTCATCGCGGTTCTTCTCCGACAGGTCGAGACGGTCTCGTTTCCTGCCCGTGTATTTGCCCCACCTGATCTCAGGCGTGGTCAACTCATCGCCCACTGTGGGCACTATCGGTCTGTTCAGATTGTCGGCTCTGGGCCGCTCAAGGCTGAAACAGCGAATCTCTCTCCGGGGCCTGACGCCAAAGCGGATCGGTCCGGTTCTACACCATAAGGGCAGCAGGGAGGAAAATACAATGGGCTTGTTGCACCCCCGCCACGGAATTCGGAAAGATCGCCCTCTGGCGCGCCAACCGGACGGCGCGCTCCGATGCCCTGCCCCCCCGGGGAACAAGGCCAAAGGTGCGAAATCCGCGCATACTCCCCGTGTCGGCACCTGCCTATAGCCGGTTGAGCGCAAAAATGCGATCATCGGGACAACGGCAACACCGAAGCGGCGGACTTCCCGGCGTGCGCGCACAGGATGCAAAGATGGCCACAGTCACTGGTACCCTTTCCTCAGACACCCTCATTGGCACTGCGGGTAAGGATCTTCTCCTGCCCTATGGCGTGGGCCGGCTGGACAGCCCCGATTTCATCTCAGGGCTGAATGGTGGCGACATCTATGATCTGAGCGAACCGATCGGGCAGGATCCGGTGCATCGCTATATCATCGACGACAACGGCACCGACGGGGCCCGCGACAGCATCGTCGCGGCGGGCGATCTGATCCACTCGGCCTCGCTGGGCTATCTGGGGTTTGCCACCGCGCTGCATGAGGGCGACGACCTTTTTATCGTCACCCCCTCAAAGCCGCACCGCTTTCGCGATCCGGCGCAACCCTCTTACGAGATTACCATTCTTGACCACTATGCCGGTGAGGCGATCGAACAGATCACCGCCAGTGGCGTGACCTATCGGTTGCCCTCCGGGATCACAGGCGGCCGTTTCGCCGATCTGATGGCGGGCACCGCCCTTGACGATACCCTGTTCGGGCGCGGCGGAGCGGATTACATCACCGGCAACGATGGCAACGACAGGCTCTCGGGAGGGCGTGGGGACGATACCCTGTTCGGCGGCGCCGGAAACGATGTGCTGCGGGGACAGGCCGGGGCCGACCGCATCTATGCCGGCACCGGCAAGGACCGTATCAACGCCGGACAAGATGGGGATCTCGTCTATGGCGAGGAGGGCAACGACACCCTGCGCGGTGGTGGCGGCAATGACATCCTGTATGGGCAAGACGGCAACGACCGGCTGTTCGGTGGTTCTGGCCGCGACATGCTGAGCGGCGGTATCGGGGATGACCTGATGAAGGGCGGCAGTGGGGGAGACACCTATCGCTATGGCTATAATGTCGACACACTCGGATCGTCGCCGACCGACGGCCATGATACCGTGTTCGACAAGGGCGAGACGGCGACCTGGTCCGACTATGACCGGATCGAACTGTTCGGCTTTTTTGGCCCCTCAGGCGGCAGCAGCGCGGAAGCCTTTGCGCGCCTGTCCTTCCAGAAGAACGGCACCGACATGGTGATCGTTTCCGATGACGGCCAAGGATCGATCACCGTGCAGGACCAGTTCGGCGCGCCCGAGCATTTCATCGAAGAACTGCATTTCAACGCCGCCTACTGGACCCCGCTGCGGTTCAAGATCCTCGATGGGGCCCATACCGATGTCGGCGACGACCGCGCCTATGGGTTCGGCGAGGGCGGCGAATGGAACGAGATCCTGTTCGGCACCGATGCCGACGATCAGGTCTATGGTAATTCGGGCACCAATTTCATCTGGCTGGGCGACGGCGCCGACACCCTGATCTATAAAGAGGCCGATCCGCAATATCTCTACGGCAACGGGGGCGGTGCCTGTGCCGATATCGTGATGGATTTCGACCCGCGCGAGGACAGCATGGACTTTACCGAGATCAAGGGGCTGACCCTGGCCGATCTGGTCCTCTCTGAAAACGCCAGCGGCAACGCGACCGTGGCCTGGACATCCGGCACTTGGGAGGTGTCGGATATCGTTGTCGAACTGCGCGATGTCTCTGCCAGTGAGCTTGACGCCGAGACGTTCATTTTCGGTTAAGGCCGCCATGTTCGGTTAGGCCGCCATGTACACTTAGGCCGCCCCGCCCCAATTCTCTCGAAGCTGGGCGGCCCTGTTGCCTTGGGTGGCGCCATTCGACGGTTCTGCCGAGTCGGCCTAAAGGTAGTCCGACCGCTGCAGCCCGTACTTCGCCATCTTCTCGTTCAGCGTCCGGCGCGGCAGGCACAGTTCGTCCATCACGCTGGCAATCGATCCCTTGTGCCGCCGCATGGTGTTGTCGATCAGCATCCGCTCGAACGCCTCGACATATTCCTTCAGCGGCTTGCCCTCGGTGGTCATCACCGGCTGCATCTCTTCGTGATCCGACATCAACAGCGAGGCGATGGTGCCCGAACCACGCCGCGCCTGCAGCACCGCGCGTTCGGCGATGTTGATCAGCTGGCGCACATTGCCCGGCCAGGGCGCCTGCAACAGCTGCGCCGCCTCCTGCGCGCTGACCTTGGGGGCATCACAGCCATATTCCTCGGCGAACTGTTCGGTCAGCCGGGTGAACAACGTCAGGATATCCTCGCCGCGCTGGCGCAGCGGCGGCACCGTCATCCGCAGCGCCGCGAGCCGATAGAACAGGTCGTTGCGCAGCACATCCTCGCAGGTCTTGCCAGCCTCCTGAATGTTGGAGATCGCGATGATCCGGGTCTCCGACGGGGTGCCCTGCTCGTTGATCGCGTTCAACAGCTTGGCCTGCAACGCCTCGCTCAGGGTTTCGACATCCTCCAGCACCAAAGTGCCGCCGCGGGCCTCCTCCATCGCCGGGATCTGCGAATCTTCCGGCATGACCGGACCGAACAGCCGCTTGGACAGCGCCTCTTCCTCCAGCGCGGCACAGCTCACCAGCACGAATTTCTTGCCAGCGCGGCTGCCTGCGGCATGCAAGGCATGCGCCACCAGCGTCTTGCCGGTGCCGGTCTCGCCCTCGATCAGAACATGCCCGTCGGCCTGGCTGAGATCGAGGATATCCTCCTTCAGCCGCTCCATAACCGGCGAGGAGCCGATCAGCTTTTTCATCAACTGGGTGCCGTCGCTCAATTCCTTGCGCAGCGCCCGGTTGTCCAGCGTCAGCCTGCGCGCATGCGAGGCGCGCTTGGCCAGCTCTGACATGCGATCCGGGTTGAACGGCTTTTCGAGGAAATCGAACGCCCCTACCCGCATCGCCTCGACCGCCATCGGCACATCGCCATGGCCGGTGATCATGATCACCGGCAGCGTGCTGTCGCTGCCCATCAGCTTTTTCAGGAATTGCATCCCGTCCATTCCCGGCATCTTGATGTCGGAAATCACGATGCCCGGATACTCCGGCCCCAGCACCTTGAGCGCATCCTCGGCACGGGCAAAGGTTTCGGTGTCATAGCCCGACAGCGCCAGCCATTGGCTGATCGACTGGCGCATATCCTGTTCGTCATCAACGATGGCGATCTTCATGGCCTGTGCCATTGCCTGTTCCTTTCGTGCTTCTTGTTCCGGCGCTTATTCCGCCGCCGCGATCCCTTCCTCCAGGATCGGCAATTGCATCTCGAATACGGCGCCACCCTTCTGCCCGTTGCGCGCGGTCAACCGACCGCCCAGCTCGGTGACGATCCCGGAAGAGATCGCCAACCCCAGACCAACGCCATCCCCCGGCTGCTTGGTGGTATAGAACGGTTCGAACAGGGAATCGAAATCCTCGATCCCGTCGCCATTGTCCCGCACCGTCAGTGAGGCGGTTTCACCCGCCGCCAGAATGATCTCTATCTCGGGGTCTCGCACCGATTTGGTGGCGTCCAGCGCATTGCGCAAGAGGTTGATCATCACCTGCTCGACCCGCATCCGATCGCCCATGACCCGCACCGGCTCCTTGGGCAAGAACTTGGTGATCTTTACGTGGCGCTGGCGCAACTGCGGCTCCATCATCGCCAGCGACGAGGCCAGCGCATCGCCCAGATTCACCGGCGAGAACACCTCGCTGCCCTTGCGGGCATAGGATTTCAACTGCCGGGTGATCGCTCCCATCCGCTCCAACAGGTCATCAATGCGACCGAAACTGGCCAGTGCTTCTTCCGGCCGGTTGCGCCGGATCAACAGCCGCGCCCCCGCCAGATAGGTCTTCATCGCCGCCAGTGGCTGATTCAGCTCATGGCTCACCGCCGCCGACATCTCGCCCAAAGCGGCCAGTTTGGAGCTTTGCGCCAGGGTCTGTTCCGCCACGGCGAGGTTTTCCTGCACCCGCTCCCGCTCGGCGATTTCCCGCTGAAGTCGCGCGTTCAGCGCCCTCAACTCGGCGGATTCGCGCTGGAACAACGCCATCCGCAGCGCGGTCTTGCGGCTGAGGAAATAGAACGCCAGCGCCAGCAGGATGGCGAACCCCATGATTTCCAGCGCTAGCGCCGCGTTCACCTTTTCCCGAATCGAGGCATAGGTGGTGAACGACGTCATGCGCCAGCCTCGGAACGGAATGCGGGTCTGCATCCGCATCACCGCCTCGCCGCCTAGATAGGCATCCGCTGGCAGCGCCGTCCAATCGGCGGTCATCCGGATCGCCCGCTGGATCGCGCCCTGCGGATCCTGTTTCTCCAGCGCCTCTGCCTCGCTCAGCCCACGCCAGCGCGGCTCGGTCGACAGCACGATCGTCCCGGTGCTGTCGGTGACCAGAACCGCGTCGGAAATCCCCGCCCAGGCAAGCTCGAATTTGCGCAGATCAACCTCGACCACGATCACGCCCAACGTCCCCGACGTGTCGATGATCCGGCGCGAATAGACAAAACTGTAGCCGCCTGCCTCGCGCTGGGTGACCGAGAACACGGTCGCGTTGGCCCGAATGGTATCCACGAAATAGGCTTCAGAGCGGCGCGATTCGCCAAGCCGGTTGCGGTCCGTCGCCGCCACCGTGCGCCCGTCCTGATCCAGCAACATCAGCGACGCGGCGCCGATCTCCTCGACAAAGGAAAGCAGTCGCTGCGTTGACAGACTGAAATCGTTGGACTGAAGCGCCGAGATCAGCGCCGGGTCACGCGCCAGAAGCTGTGGCACGATGGCATTGCGGCGCAACTCGCTCAACAGGTTGCCACTGTAAAGCGCCAGCCGCAGCTCGGCGCGATAGCGGGTGCTTTCGGTGAACCGATTGGTCAAAAGCCGGTTGGTGATAAAGACGGTCGCCACAGCAGCGGTCAGCAAAAGCAGAAACGCCAGCCGAACCCACCAGCGAATGGCAGAGGATCGGGCCCAGAGAAGACGTGGGGTCTTTGGCGCGTTCATGCGGACAAGGCTACGCCGCAGTCCGGGCAGGCTCAAGTCACGCCGGAGCCATCACCCCGGCCAATGCGCGGAAGAACGCCGCCCCGTCGGTGCCGCCATGGCCGTGATCCGCCGCCCGCTCCGGGTGCGGCATCATGCCCAGCACCCGACGGTTTTCCGACAGGATGCCAGCGATGTCCGCGACCGAGCCGTTGGGATTGTCGGTATAGGTGAAGGCGATCCGGTCCTCGGCGCGCAGCGCCGCGATCGTGGCTTCATCGGCGAAATAATTGCCGTCGTGGTGGGCAATCGGAATGGCAATCTCCTGCCCTGCCTCGTAGCCGCCGGTAAAGGCGCTGTCGACGGTCTCGACCCGCAGACCGATGGTCTTGCAGATGTACTTCAGCCCCGCATTGCGCAGCAAGGCACCGGGCAAGATGCCGGTTTCGGTCAACACCTGAAACCCGTTGCAGACGCCCAAGGCATAGCCACCGCGCCGGGTATGGGCCACCACCGACTGACAGATCGGCGATTGCGCCGCGATTGCGCCACAGCGCAGGTAATCGCCATAGGAAAAACCGCCCGGAATGCCAACGATATCGACGCCCTCGGGCAGCGCGGTTTCCTTGTGCCAGACCATATCCACGGCAAAGCCTTCGCGCTCAAAGGCGACGGCAAGGTCACGGTCGCAATTGGACCCGGGGAAAACGACAACGGCTGCGCGCATGGAGCGGGTTCCTTCAGTCAGTTCGTGAAAACGGTGTGAACGGTCCCGCCGGGCGGGGCCGGATGACCCGGGGCGATCCCCTCAGCCCAGTTCGATCTCATAGCTTTCGATCACGGTATTGGCGAGCAGCTTGTCGCACATCTCGACCACCTGCGCCTCAGTCGTGCCCTCGGCCAGCGTCAGGTCGATCACCTTGCCCTGCCGTACGCCCTCGACACCGTCAAAGCCCATCGCCCCCAGCGCGTGGCGCACCGCCTCGCCTTGCGGATCAAGAACCCCGTTCTTCAGCATCACATGCACCCGTGCCTTCATCTGTCCTGCACCTCGATCTTTGCAGCCATGCCCAAGCGGGCTTCTTCTTTGTCCAAATACTCATACCCCGCGCCCGTCCCCGGGCGCAGGGTCCGGGAATCAGTTGATCAGCGTCGGCTTGGTGACCTGCGTATTCTTCGGCATCACGCCCAGACGGCGGGCGACCTCGGAATAAGCGTCGGTCAAGCTGCCTAGATCGCGTCGGAACACGTCCTTGTCCAGCTTCTGCCCGGTCTCGATATCCCACAGCCGACAGCTGTCCGGGCTGATTTCGTCTGCGACGATCAGCCGCTGGAAATCGCCGTCATAGACACGGCCAATCTCGATCTTGAAATCCACCACGCGGATGCCGACCCCGTACATGACGCCGGTCAGGAAATCATTGACCCGCAGCGCCAGGCTGAGAACATCATCCATGTCTTGCGGGCTGGCCCAGCCAAAGGCGGCGATATGCTCTTCGCTGACCAGCGGATCGCCTAGCGCATCATCCTTGTAGCAATATTCGACAATCGGGCGCGGCAGTTGCGTGCCCTCTTCGATCCCCAGCCGCTTTGACAGCGACCCGGCGGCGAAATTGCGCACAATCACTTCCAACGGAATGATCTCGCAGGATCGCACCAGCTGTTCGCGCATATTCAGACGGCGAATGAAGTGGGTGGGCACGCCGACCAGATTCAGACCGGTCATGAAGTATTCGCTCAGGCGGTTGTTCAAAACCCCCTTGCCCTCAATCACGGCCTTCTTTTCGGCGTTGAAGGCAGTGGCGTCATCTTTGAAATACTGTACGATCGTGCCCGGCTCGGGGCCTTCGTACATGATTTTTGCCTTGCCTTCGTATATCTTTGTACGGCGCGCCATGCGAAACCTTTCGGCTATGCGCCGGGGATGAGTCCCCGCGCGTGGTGCCGTCATAGTGCAAGGGCCGGAGCGTCGCAAGCCGACGTGCCCTCTTGCCGTCGGGCCGAACCCTCTTGCGGTCGCCCCGATCGACCGGCATACCAGAGCAAACCATCATTTTTCAGGGGGAGCCTCACCCATGACCACTTTCAACGACCGTGAAAACGCCTTCGAGAACAAATACGCCCATGACGAGGAAATGCAGTTCAAGGCGCAAGCGCGCGCCAACAAGCTGCTCGGCCTTTGGGCCGCTGCGCTGATGGGCAAAACCGGCGACGATGCTGCTGAATATGCCAAGGCTGTGGTGAAATCCGATTTCGAAGAAGCCGGCCACGAAGATGTGGTGCGCAAGGTTTCGGGCGATCTCGGCGACAAATCCAGCGCCGACGCGGTACGCGCCAAAATGGCCGAGCTGCTGCCGCAAGCCAAGACCCAGATCATGAGCGAATCCGACAGCTAAGGCGCCCGGGGCGCGTGGCCTTTACCCGGCCTGCCCCCACGGATGCCTGCCTCATAATGGTCTTGAACCATTCGGAATTGCAAAAACGCCCCGTCTGTGACAGATGGGGCGTTGCTGTATCGGCGTCGATCAGATGCCGCCCAATGACCGCAACGGAGCGACGGACATGACCAACGCCCTTTCCAAAATGCTGGCGGAAAAGGACTTTCTTCTCGCCGACGGCGCCACTGGCACCAACCTGTTTGCCATGGGTCTGCAAGCGGGCGACGCACCCGAGCTGTGGAACGTCGACGAACCGGCCAAGATCACCACGCTTTACAAGGGGGCGGTGGATGCGGGCAGCGATCTGTTCCTGACCAATACCTTTGGCGGCAACGCCTCGCGTCTAAAACTCCACAGCGCCGAAAAACGGGTGCGCGAACTGAACCGGGTCGGCGCCGAACTGGGGCGCGAGCTGGCCGACAAGGCCGCGCGCAAGATCGTCGTGGCAGGCTCGGTCGGGCCGACCGGCGAAATCATGGAGCCGGTGGGCAGCCTCAGCCATGCGCTTGCGGTCGAGATTTTTCACGAACAGGCCGAAGGTCTGAAAGAAGGTGGCGTTGACGTGCTGTGGCTTGAGACCATCTCGGCTCCCGAAGAATACCGCGCCGCCGCCGAGGCCTTTGCGCTGGCCAACATGCCCTGGGCCGGCACCATGAGCTTTGACACCGCAGGGCGCACCATGATGGGCGTCACCTCGGCCGATATGGTGCAACTGGTCGAAAGCCTGCCCAATGCGCCGATCGCCTTTGGCGCCAATTGCGGCACTGGCGCCTCGGACATCCTGCGCACGATCTTGGGATTCGTCGCCCAAGGCACCGAACGCCCGATCATCTCCAAGGGCAACGCGGGTATTCCGAAATACGTACATGGCCATATCCATTACGACGGCACACCCGAGTTGATGGCCGATTACGCGGTGATGGCGCGCGATGCTGGCGCACGGATCATCGGCGGCTGCTGCGGCACCATGCCAGAGCATCTGGTGCACATGCGCGAGGCGCTTGATACCCGCCCGCGCGGTGAGCGTCCGACGCTGGAACAGATCGCCGAGGCGCTCGGCGGCTTCACCTCGGCCAGCGATGGCACCGGTGAGGATGCTGGCGGCGAACCCCGCCCGCGCCGCCGTCGCCGTCGGAGCTGACCTTTCAGGTCCGGTCCAGCCCGCACCCTGAGCGCCTATCCCAAACCAAAGTCCCGCCCCGGACCGGCCCTGTCGGTTCGGGGCGATGCCGTTCTGCGCTCTTGTCCACATATGCCCTACTGCACAGAAAAAGGGCCGGTGCGCGATTTGCGCCCGGCCCATCATTTTTTCCGTAGGATTCAGATCACTCGGCGGCGGCGCTTGGCTCTCCGGCATCGCCCTTGGCGTCACCACTCTTGGTGTCACCGGCTGGCGCGTCGGATTTGGCCTCGCCTTGGGCGCTAGCACCCTTGGCTGGGCTGCCCTCTGCAGCGCTGTCCTTGGCCTTGGTCGAGGGCCTGCGCGTGCGCGGTTTGCGCGGTGCAGGGGCCTTCTTGGGCTTGCTTTCCGGGGTCTCTACCAGACCGCTATCGGAGTCGCTTTCGCGGGGGCCCAGATCCAGAACATCAGGCTGCGGCGCGTCGGGCTGCGCCACATCGGGCTGCGGCACCTCGGTCGGGTCCGCATTGCGCGGGCCAGACTCACGGTCCTGCCTCTGAGAGCGGTCGCGATCCCGGTCACGATCCCGGTCGCGTTCGGCCTGGCGTTCACGGTTTTGCCGCTCCAGCTCTTCGCGACGCGTTTCCTGCTCTTGCATGGCCTCACTCAGCAGGCGCTGATAATGCTCGGCGTGCTGCTGAAAGTTTTCAGCCGCCACACGGTCATTGCTCAAGTGAGCATCGCGGGCAAGCTGGTTGTATTTGTCGATGATCTGCTGCGGCGTGCCGCGCACCTTCCCTTCCGGGCCGGAGCTGTCAAACACGCGGTTAATGACGTTTCCACCAGACGAGCGGTTGCGGTTCGACTTCGACCGCGAACGGGGTTTGGACGATCTCATTTTATCTTACGTCAGCCTTGTCTTCATTGTCGTATGATCCGGGTGCGCCTCATGCGCTGAAGTCATTGTGCGAATCTGCGACTTTTGGGCTTGGCGTTGCGCGGAAGCTGCGAGAGCCTCGCCGGGGCAACGGGTTTGAGTAAACATGTCCAGCCGGTCCAGACAAGAGGGTTTGGGCGAAAAAACTACATTTTGTGTCTCACATCCGGGATTTCCGCCGTCGCAGTTGCCGATTTGCCGCCGTTACCGCAACCACGCACGCACCACCCGGTCGCGCCCGTCCATGTCCGGAACCACCCCGATATCGCTCAAACCCGCCGCAGCAAAGATCGCGCTGACCGCCATCGCCTGACTGGGGCCGATCTCGACCATCAGCCGCCCGCCGGGCTGCAGATGCGCCACCACCTGCGCCGCGATCGCGCGATAGGCCCCCAGCCCGTCGCCGCCATCGGTCAGGGCCAGTTCCGGCTCATGGCGCCGCACCTCGTCCGACAGCCCCGCCATCTCGTTGATAGCAATATAGGGCGGGTTCGCCACGATCAGGTCGAACCGCCCCGAGACGTTGGAAAACCAGTCCGATTGCACGATCTGCGCCCGCGCCTGCACGCGGTGCAGCACCGCATTGGCGCTGGCCTGCAAACAGGCCGCCTCGCTCAGATCGACCCCGACGCCGGTGGCCTCGCAGCGTTCCGCCAGCAGCGTGACCAGAATACAGCCCGAGCCGATTCCGAGATCCAGCACATGCGAAAACGGTTCGGCCAGCGCCGCCTCGATCAGAGTCTCGGTCTCGGGGCGCGGGTCCAGCACATCGCCCGACACCTTGAACCGGCGGCCATAAAATTCGCGTTCTCCCAGCAGATGCGACACCGGCACCCGGATCGCACGCAAGGCGATCAGCTGCTCATAGCGTTCCGCGATCTCCGGCTCCAGATCCTCGGGCGCGATCAACGTCACCCGCGCCGCCTCGATCCTGGCCGCATGGGCCAGCAGAACACGGGCATCGCGGGCCGGATTATCCACCCCTGCGGCCCGCAGCCGTGCCGCCGCCGCCGCCATCGCCTGCGCTGCGGTCTGGGCGCCGGTCATTGGCCCATCTCGGCCAGCATACGGGCCTGATCGTCGGCGGTCAGCGCCTCGATCACCTCGTCCAGATCGCCCTGCATCACCTGATCCAGCTTATAAAGCGTCAGATTGATGCGATGGTCCGTCATCCGCCCCTGCGGAAAGTTATAGGTGCGGATCCGTTCGCTGCGATCCCCCGATCCCACTTGGCTCTTGCGCGCCTGCGAGCGTTCATCATGCACCTTCTGCCGCTCCATGTCATAGAGCCGGCTGCGCAGCACCTGCATCGCGATCTCGCGGTTGCGGTGTTGCGATTTCTCCGAACTCGTCACCACGATGCCCGAGGGCATATGGGTGATCCGCACGGCGGAATCGGTGGTGTTCACATGCTGCCCGCCCGCGCCAGAGCTGCGCATGGTGTCGATCCGGATATCGTTCGCGTCAATCTTGATGTCCACGTCCTGCGCCTCGGGCAGCACGGCAACCGTCGCAGCCGAGGTATGGACCCGCCCGCCGCTTTCCGTGCTCGGCACCCGCTGCACCCGGTGGACGCCGGATTCGTATTTCAGCCGGGCAAACACATTGTCGCCGCCGATCCGGACAACCGCTTCCTTGATGCCGCCCAGCTCGGTCTGTTGCAGCTCGATCTCATCCCAGCGCCAGCCGCGCGCCTCGGAAAACCGCTGATACATCCGCAGCAAATCCGCCGCAAACAGCGCCGCCTCATCGCCCCCGGTGCCGGGCCGGATCTCCAGAATGGCGGATCTGGTGTCGGCCTCGTCGCGCGGCAGCAACGCCAGCCGCAGCGCGTGCTCGGCCTCTGGCAACCGGGTCTTCAGCGCCGGGATCTCCTCCTCGGCCAACTCGCGCATGTCGGGGTCCGACAGCATCGCTTCGGCCTCTTCCAGCTCGTCGCGCAGCGCGCGCCAGCCGGCGATCTTTTCGACCACTGGCTTCAAGTCGGAATATTCCTTGGCCAGCGCCGCAATCTCTGCGCCGGCCGCTCCGGCCATCGCGGCTTCAAGATACTCGAACCGCTGGGTGATCTGCTCTAGGCGTTCTTCTGGAACCATCCGCGCGGTGTCCTTCATCCCGGGGCTTTGGTCAAGAGCGATGCCATGCTACCCTAGGGCACAGAGACTGATCGGAGCCCGCATCATGACCCGCCTCGCCCTGCTGTTTGTCCTCTTCACCCTGCCCGCCGACACCGGCGCCAAAGCCGACGTGATCGGGCCCGGCGGCCTCGTGCGAGATTGCTATTGCACCGACAGCACCGGCGGGCGCGTCGAACTGGGCGAAACCATCTGCCTGCATGTGGACGGGCGCATGTTCATGGCGCAATGCCAGATGTCGCTGAATGTGCCGATGTGGCGCGAGGTGCAGCAAGGCTGCCTATCCTCCCGCCTTGATCTGCATGAACTCAGCAAGCCAGCCTTCGGCACGGGCCTTGTTTACCCCAAGATCTGAACGCCCGAACCGCGCCCGGGCATAGATCTCCAGCACATCCCCTACCTGTTGCACCGTGGTGTAATCGGGAAACCCCATCCCCCGGCTGCGGGTGACATAGGTGATCAGCCCCTCGCCGACCGACCCGGCCAAAACCCGCGTATGCGGCGTCGCCAGCACGATCGCGTCAAACCGCGCCAGCGCCTCCGGCCCCACCAGCAACCGCCTCTTCACCCCGGAATTGAACGTCTTGTCCGCGCTCACCTCGGGCGGGCGGTGCCACCGCGCCGGATCGCTGGGCGCCAGCCGGATATAGGCCAGCCCCGCCACCACCAGCACCCCGACAGCCAGAAACCCCACGATCATCCTTCTCATCTCCGGCTCACATCAATAGCGTCCAGCCCAGCAGGCAGATGATCGCGGTCGCCACATGCGCCCCCGCCACCGCCGTGATGCCAGAGGGGTCGAACGGCGGCGACACCTCGACCACATCGCCGCCCTTGATGTTAATCCCGGCGATATCGCGCAGCATGATCGCCGCCTGCGCCGAGCTCATTCCGCCCCAGACCGGCGTGCCCGTTCCGGGCGCAAAGGCCGGGTCAAGCCCGTCAATATCAAAGGTCAGATAGGTCGGATGATCGCCCAGAATGCCGCGGATTTTCTGCGCCACCGCCTGCGGCCCGGTTTCATGCACCTCGCGCGCGTCGATGATGTTCACCCCCAGCGTATCCGCGTTATGGGTGCGAATGCCGACTTGGACCGAACGCGCCGGGTCCACCAGCCCCTCTTTCACCGCCTTGTAGAACATGGTGCCATGATCGATCCGGTCCGGATCATCATCGGCCCAAGTGTCGGTATGAGCATCGAACTGCAATAGCGACATTGGCCCGTACCTCTCGGCAAAGGCCCTGAGCACCGGATAGGTAATATAGTGATCGCCCCCCAGCGTCACCGGCGCCACGCCCGCCGCCAAAATCTTTCGGATATGCGCCGTCAGCGCCGCCGGAAATGCCGGTATATTGGCGTAATCATAGGCGACATCGCCGTAATCCACGATCGCCAACTCGCTTAGCGCGCTAAAGGGCCAGCCATAGGGCTCGTCATAGGGTTGATAGCTCGACGCCTCGCGGATCGCGCGTGGACCCAGCCTCGTGCCGGGCCGGTTCGACACCGCCATGTCAAACGGCACCCCGGTCACCGCGATCTGCGCCGCGCTCAGATCCTTGGTATAGCGTCGTTTCAGGAACGAGGGCGCGCCTCCATAAGCCGCCTCCAAGTTTATCCCCTTGAGATCCTCACGGGTAAAGCCCGCGTCGATCTCATTCTCCACATCGCTCATGCCCATGTGTCGCTCTCCCCTGACTTAAGTCGCCGCCAACGGCTGGGCACGTTCCACCAGCCGGGCAAAGAACGAGGCGCCCACCGGGGCAATCTCGTCGTTGAAATCGTAATCGGGCTGGTGCAAACCGGCGCTGTCGCCCTGACCGATGAACAGATAGGCTCCCGGCCGTTTCTGCAGCATAAAGGCGAAATCCTCGGCCCCCATCTCGCGCTGGGCATCGCCCTGCACCTTGGCAGCCCCGGCCACATCTTCGGCCACGGCGACGGCAAAGCGGGTCTTTTCCGCGTCGTTCACGGTCGGCGGATAGCCCTTTTCATAGTCCAGCTCGGCCGCCACATCGAACGCCAGCGCCTGACCGGCCACGATGGCGCGCATCCGCTCGATCACCATCTGCTGCACCTTTGGGTCGAAGGTGCGCACCGTACCGTTGAGATAGGCGGTCTCGGGGATCACGTTGTCGGTGGTGCCAGTGTGGATCTGGGTGACCGAGATCACCAGATCGTCCAGCGCGAAATGGTTGCGGCTGACAATCGTCTGGAACGCCTGCGCGATGGCGACCACCGCGACCACCGGATCGCGGGTCTCATGCGGCGTCGCCCCATGGCCGCCGACCCCCTTGATATGGACGTGGAACTGATCCACCGCCGCCATCAGCGGCCCCGGCGTGGTGTAAAAACCACCGCTCTCGAACCCCGGCGCATTGTGCAGCGCGTAAACCTCGCCCACATCGAACCGGTCCAGCACCCCCTCTTGAACCATCACCTCGGCGCCGCCGCCATCTTCCTCGGCGGGTTGAAAGATCAGCGCGACGCGCCCGGCGAAATTGCGGGTCTCGGCCAAATACTTGGCCGCCCCCAACAGCATCGTGGTATGGCCGTCATGGCCGCAGGCATGCATCTTGCCCGGATGACGCGAGGCATAGGCGACCCCGGTTGCCTCGGGAATCGGCAGCGCATCGAAATCGGCGCGCAGCCCGATGGTCGGGCCCGCACCCCGGCCCTCGATGATTGCCACGATCCCGGTCTGCGCGAGTCCCTCGTGAATCTCGTCGACGCCAAAGTCGCGCAACCGCTCCGCGATAAAGGCCGACGTCTGCGGGCAGTCGAACGATAGCTCCGGGATCTGATGCAGATGCCGCCGCCAGCCGGTCATCTCTTCGGCGTAATCGGCAATGCGATTGACAACGGGCATGGGCTGGACTCCTTCGGCCTGATCCGGAATGGATGCATCTGACACCGGATGAAGAGGCTCTGCAATGCCCGAACACGACCTGATCCACGACCCCGACGCGGGACTCGAGCGTTTGCTCGAAATCATGCGCCGGCTGCGCCATCCCGACTCGGGATGCCCTTGGGATATCGAACAGGATTTCGCCAGTATCGCCCCCTACACCATCGAAGAGGCCTATGAGGTCGCCGACGCCATCGAGCGCGGCGCCTGGGACGAATTGAAGGGCGAGCTGGGCGATCTGCTGTTCCAATCGGTCTTTCACGCCCAGATGGCGCAAGAGGCGGGGCATTTCACCTTTCAGGACGTGGTGCGCACCATGTCCGACAAGATGGTCGCGCGCCATCCGCATGTGTTCGGCGACGAGGACCGTGACAAGAGCGCCGAACAGCAGACCCGTGACTGGGAGGCGATCAAGGCCACCGAACGCGCGAAAAAGGCCCAACGCGGGGCACTGGAGGGGGTGGCGGCGAACCTGCCCGCGCTGCTGCGCGCCTATAAATTGCAACAGCGGGCCGCACGGGTCGGCTTTGACTGGCCCGACACCGGCGACGTGGTCGCCAAGATCGCCGAAGAAGCGAACGAGCTTGTCGAGGCCCGCGACACCCTCGGCCCCGACGAGATCGAGGAAGAATACGGCGATCTGCTGTTCGTCATGGCCAATCTGGGCCGCCACCTGGGTATTGAGCCGGAAACCGCCCTGCGCAAGGCCAACGCCAAATTCACCCGCCGATTTACCGCCGTCGAGACCGCCTTGGCCGAGGCTGGCAAACGCCCCGAGGACAGCGACCTCGCGGAAATGGATGCGCTGTGGGACGCGGTGAAGGCGCGGGAAAAAGACAAGGGGTAAGCGCCGCCCAACCAACCATAGCGCGCCACCTCGTCTTGAACCTCCCTCGGACCCCGGTCCGGGAGAGGGAAATCAGTCACCCCCGCCTTCCTTTCACCTGAAATATCCCGGGGGGGCTCCGCAGGAGCGGGGGCAGCGCCCCCTTGGGCGGCGGCATAATAATTGCGCCGACGCAATTCGACCGGCTCGATCCCGAGCTGATGCGCGGCGTGATCCATCAGCCGCTCGATCCCCAGCACACCCTGCGGCCCGCCAAA
>JASJGL010000014.1:0-20028 GCA_033791545.1 Pseudodonghicola sp.
TGAGTTTCACTATCTGCATCACCATCCGGGCGGCACCCCCTATGCCAACCCCGCCGAGATGTCACAGCGTATCGCCGCCGCCGCCGCGCGCAGCGGAATTGGCCTGACGCTATTGCCGGTGCATTATCAGTTCGGTGGTTGCGATCACCGCCCGCTCGGCCCCGGCCAGCAGCGTTTCGGCACCACCCCCGAGGAGTTTGCGCGACTGCTCGACGGGGCAGAGGCCGCGCTTGCCGGGCTACCCGCTGATGCCGGGATCGGCGTCGCGCCGCATTCCCTGCGCGCAGTCTCGCCCGAGGGGCTGAAACTTTGTACAGAACTGCGCCCGGATCGCCCATTGCATCTGCATCTGGCCGAACAGATCCCCGAAATCGAAGAGGTGCAGGCCGCCTATGGCCATCGCCCGGTCGAATGGCTGTTGGAAAACTTTACGCCGGATCAACGCTGGACGCTGATCCATCTGACCCACATGACCGAGGACGAGACCCGCAATCTGGCCGCAACGGGTGCGCTGGCCGGGCTTTGCCCGATCACGGAATCGAGCCTTGGCGACGGCATCTTCAACGGCGTCACATGGCAACGGGCCGGTGGGCGGATCGGCTTTGGCTCGGACAGCAATGTTCGCATCGCGTTGTTCGAAGAACTGCGTACGCTGGAATACAGCCAACGCCTGCGTGAACACGCCCGCGCCATCTATGCCACGCCAGAACGCTCCACTGGGCGGGTGCTGTATGAGACAGCACTGGACGGGGGCGCAACCGCCGCCGGGCGCGACACCGGGGCAATCGCCGAAGGCAATTGGGCCGACCTCTGCGCGGTGTCGTGCAACACCCCGGTGCTGGTCGGACGCGAGGGGGATACGCTGCTCGACAGTTTGATCTTCGCGGGCGGCGACGGACAGATCAGCGATGTCTGGGCCGCAGGCCGTCATGTCGTGCAGGAGGGTCGCCATATCGCCCACGACCGCATTGTTTCCGATTATCTGACCTGTATCGGCAAATTGCAGGCGCGGTTGTGACAGGGCACGACGCCATTCCGGCCGGCGGCAAGGCCACCTACATCGCCGAAGAGGTGCGCCGCCGGATCATAGAAAAGGAATGGCGGCAGGGCGACCGCATTCCCGACGAGACGGAACTTGCCACTGAATTCGGCGTCGCGCGCGCCACGGTAAACAAGGCGTTGCAGCTTTTGGCCGAAGAGGGGCTGCTTGACCGTCGCCGCCGCGCCGGCACCCGCGTGGCGATCAACCCGGTGCGCAAGGCGACATTCTCGATCCCAATCGTGCGCGAACAGATCGAGGCGGCGGGCCTGAGCTATAGCCATCGACTGATTTCACAAAGCCGCAGCCCGTTGCCCGCACATCACGCCGAACGGCTTGGCCTGTCGACGGGCGAAGCGCTGATCCATCTGCGCGCGGTTCATTACGGTGATCGCCAGCCCTTTCAGCTGGAGGATCGCTGGATCAACCCGCGCGCGGTGCCCGGTATCGAAGGCGTGGATTTTCACCATCTCAACGCCAATGAATGGCTGGTCCGCAACGCCCCCTACCTGCGCGCCGACCTGAATTTTTCCGCCTGCAACGCCGGAGAGCATGACGCGCCGCTTCTGGACACCGAACCGGAACAGGCGCTGCTGATCCTCAACCGCACCACATGGAACGATGTCGGCCCGATCACCACGGTGCGGCTGGCCTTTCATCCCGGCTATACGATGTCGGCAACGACCTAGGCGCGGCGGTGCAGGCAGGGCGATACACTTTTGTAACCGGGGTATGGCGCCAGAGGCTGAAGATCAGATTGCTCTGCTCATGTCTGGGCAAAGACCCCTGTTGATAGACGGCAATGAAGTATCGCAGGTGTTGCGACGTCATCGGGCCATCCGCTTTTCTTGTGGTTGGTATCTGATATTATTAGTAGTTGTGCAGGGTCAATATCCGATATTTCTACCCGGAATCCGAGGTTAGAAGGAGCATGTGATGACCGCAACCTGGCACCGGGGCACCCCCCGGAAGGATCTGAACGGGTTTTGCACGCCCCCTTATGGCCCCCACTGCGGCCCCATGCCATGGCCGATCCATTGAGGCCCCTGCCCCGCCTGATGGTTGCGCCCAATGGCGCGCGCCGGGGCAAGGCCGATCACCCGGCGCTGCCGATCACCGACGACGAACTTGTCGATACTGCGCGCGCCTGCCATCAGGCCGGTGCCGATGGCATCCATCTGCATATCCGCGACGCCGCCGGTCGGCATCTGCTGGATGCGGGCCGCTATCAGGCGTTGCTTGACCGGTTGGTCGATCAGCTGCCTGACATGTATCTGCAGGTCACCTCCGAGACTGCCGGGTTCTATGACGCCGAGGAACAGCGCGCAATGATGCGCAGCCTGCGGCCAGCACAGGTTTCGGTCGGTCTGCGCGAAATGGTGCGCCACCCTGACGACTGGCCGCTGGCGCGTGATTTTTATCATTGGGCCTGCGACAACGGCGTCGAAATCCAGCATATTCTTTATTCTCCGGAGGACGTTCGCGGCTTTGTCGATGCCTGCGACAAGGGCCTTATCCCCGGCCGGTCCCAGCTGATCCTGTTTGTTCAGGGCAGCTATGCCAACGGCGCCCGCGACAGCATCGATCTTGAAGATTACCTGCAGCCGCTGATACAGGCCGACGGCATCGATTTCGACTGGATGGCATGTGCCTTTGGCTCGGAAGAAACCGAGAGCCTGGTGCGCGCGGTCCAATTGGGCGGCAAGGCCCGGGTCGGGTTCGAGAACTCGCTCTGGAACAAGGATGGTACCCTGGCCACGGACAACGCCGAACGTGTGCGCGAAGTTGACGCCGCGATCCGCGCACTCACGCAGTCAAATCAGGGCACGGACGTCGCCTGAGGTCCCCCCCGGGCGGCGTTCTCCCCGCCGCCCAAAGGGCTCCGTTTTGATCGCTTCGGTCAGGATCGGCATCCCCTTTTCGGCCATCAGGATCATCCCCTTGCTTCCGGGCCCTTCGGGTCTGGGCTGATACCGCATCAAATCATGGCGTAGGTATATCACGCCCTGCGCAAAGGATCAGATCAACACCCTGTGGAGCGCTCACGGGGTCGCCGTGTCGTCACGTTTCACCCGGAAGACGGCGAGATACAGCGCGGGCACGAATACCAGCGTGATGACCGTGCCGGCGATGATGCCGCCCATCATCGCATAGGCCATCGGCCCCCAGAACACCTGCCGAGAGATCGGGATCAGGGCCAGACTGGCCGCTGCGGCGGTCAACAGGATCGGGCGGGCCCGGCTGTCGCTGGCCTCGAACACCGCGTCCCATGCACTGCGGCCTTTCTTGCGCAAGACCTCGATTTCATGAACCAGAATGATCGAGTTGCGGATCAGGATACCGACCAGCGCCAGCACCCCCAGAATGGCCACGAACCCCAGCGGCGCGCCGGACAGCCCAAGGGCGATGACCACACCGATCAGGCCCAGCGGCGCGGCGCACAGCACCACAAAGACCAGACGAAAGCTTTGCATCTGGATCATGATCAGCGTCAGCATGATCAGCATCATCAGCGGGACGACACCGGCAATCGGCCCTTGGCTATCGGCGCTGGATTCAACCGTGCCGCCGACCGCGACCTTGTACCCGGCCGGAAGCGCCGCGTTAAAGGCCGCGATCTTGTCAGCAAGATCGCTGACCACCGTCGCGGGTTGATCCTTCGTCGCGATATCGGACTTGACCGTGATGGTGGGCATCCGGCTGCGTTGGTGGATGACCGGCTGTTCGGTGCCATAGTCAAACGTCGCAACGGCGCGCAACGGGATCGTCCTGCCGTCGGTGGTGCCCAGTTGCAGCCCCGCCAAAGCTTCGACCGACTGGCGTGAATCCGCATCCCCCCGTGCGACGATATCGATAAGATAGTCCTCATCGCGCAACTGCGTCATGCTGGCGCCGTTATATATCGCATTGAGGGCGGCGGCGATGTTGAGCGGGGTGATGCCCAGTTGACGCGCCTTGTCCTGCAAGATGTTCACACGCACCACGCGGGCCGGTTCGTTCCAATCCATGATCGTGTTGGCCAGACGCGGATCAGTCGCGATCAGCGCCGCAAGATCACGGGCATGATCGCGCAGTTCGGGGATCTCGGGCCCGGTGATCCGGTATTGCACCGGGCGCCCGACCGGCGGGCCGACCTCCAGCAGTTTGACAAAGGAATCGACGCCGGGGAATTCGCGCGCAGCGACATCATTCAACTCGGTCCGCAGGGCATCCCGGGCCTCGATCGAGGGGGTCTGTATGACGATCTGGCCGATGTTGGGTTGCGCCGTCAGAACATCCATCGACAGCAAGAAGCGCGGCGCGCCGCGCCCGACATAGGACGCCCAGAACAACACGTTTTCGTTGTCCTTCAGATGCGCCTCCAGCCGGTCCATCTGCGCCTTGGTTTCCTTGATCGAGGCGTTTTGCGGCAGCGTCATATCCACCAGCAACTCGGGCCGGTCGGAATCGGGAAAGAACTGGTTCTCGACAAAGCGCATGGCCCAGATTGACACCCCGAAGGCCGCAACCGTCAGACCGACGGTCAGCCAACGAAACCGCATCGCGCCTCGCAGCAAGACATGAAACCCGCGCCGCATCCGACCGGGGCCAGCATCGATATGTTTCATTTTCGCAGGTAGAAAGGTCACCCCCAGAAGCGGCGCGAACAGCACCGCCGCGATCCAGCTGACAAGCAGCGAAACCGCAATCACGACAAACAGCGAAAAGGTGAACTCCCCCGCCGCCGAAGAGTTGAGGCCAATCGGGATGAACCCCGCAACCGTGACCAGTGTGCCCGACAGCATCGGAAAGGCGATGGAGGTCCAGGCATAGGACGCCGCCGTCGTCAGGCTTTCGCCCTTTTCGAGCCGCGAGATCATGGTTTCGATCGCGATCATGGCGTCGTCCACCAGCAGCCCCAGTGCGATGATCAGCGCGCCCAGCGAAATCCGCTGCAGGGTAAAGCCAAAATAGTCCATCACCAGAAAGGTGATCGCCAGAACCAGCGGAATCGTCAGCGTCACCACAAACCCGGCCCGCATGCCGAGGCTGACAAAGCTAACCGCGAGAACGATCAGCACCGCCTCAAGCAAGGCGCGCAGGAAATGGCTGACGGCGCTGTCCACCACCGCGGGTTGGTCGGCGACCTGATGAATATCGATGCCAATCGGCAGATCGGCTTTCACCTTTGCGATGACATCGGCCAGTTCGGCGCCATAGTCGATGATATTGGCCCCCTTGCGCATCCCCACGGCCAGACCGATTGCCTCTTGTCCATCATATCGGAACAGCTCGGTCGGGGGGTCAACATAGCCGCGCTGGATATCGGCCACATCGGTCAGGCGAAAAAACCGGTCCTCGACCCGCAGGTTGATGTCTTCAAGGCTGTCGACATCGCTGAACTGCCCACCGACGCGGACCAGAACCCGCTCTTCCCCGGCCTCGATCACCCCCGAGGGCACAATGGCATTCTGCGCCGCCAGCGTCGCCTGCACCGCCTGCTGGTTCAACCCCAGCGCCGCCAGTCGTTCGGTCGAGAACTCCAGATAGATGGCTTCATCGCGGGTGCCGAAAATCTCGATCTTGCCGGCATCATCCAGCGCCTGAATGGCGCGGCGGGTGCGTTCGGCGTAATCGCGCACCTCGCGCGGGGAAAACCCATCCGAGGTAAAAGCATAGATATTGCCAAAGACATCGCCAAAATTGTCGTTGAACTGAAACCCGGCGAACTCTTCCGGGAAATCGCTGCGGATATCGCTCATCATATTGCGCACGGTCTGCCAGATGCGCGGCAACTCGCTGGCCTTGGTCGTTGGCAGCAATTCCAGATAGACGACTGTCTGGCCGGGTCGGGTAATGGAGCGGGTGAAATCCAGCTCTGGCAGATCCTCCAGTTCTTTTTCGATCCGGTCGGTGACCTGGGTTCGTGTTTCCAGCACGTCCGCCCCCGGAAGGGCGCCGGCGATGACCATGACCTTGATCGAAAAATCCGGGTCTTCCTCGCGCCCGATACTCACATAGGACAGGGCCCCCGCGATGACCGAGATCAGCATCAGGAACCAGATGAACGAGCGATGTTTCAGCGCCCAGTCCGACAGGTTGAAATTTTTCATTCCGTCACGCGTGGGCCAACGATCTGCCCATCCTCAAGTGAATTTATGCCTTTGGTGACGACTTCGTCGCCCGGTTCCAGACCGTGGATGATCTGAACCCGCGCCCCAAAAGTTTCCCCCAGTGTGACCTGCGTGCGGTGGACGGTATTGCTGGTGCGGTCCACGACCCAGACTGCGGCGTTTCCGGTGGGGTCCAGAATGGCCTCACGCTCCAGCACCACGCCGAATTCGGCCCCGACCGACGGGCTGACATGGACCAGCGCGCCCAGACGGAACCCCACGGGCGGATCGCTCAACGTCAGATGCAGGCCACGGGTCCGCGTCGCGCTCGCGGCAACCGGATCAATCCGCGTCAGCGTGGCCTGTGCCGTCACCTTGGTATTGGCGATCAGAGTGGCGTCAAACACGGCGCCGATGCCCAGACGGGTGGCATCCTTTTCGATCACGTCGATGGAAATTTCGCGCGCAGTGGTGCCCGCCAGACGCACCACCGGCTGCCCCCCGGTCAAGGAGGCCCCGGCTTCGGCAAAGGTCTGCGTGATGACCCCATCTTCGGGGGCTTTCAGGGTCGCAAAGCCGCGCATGTCCTCGGCGCGCGCCAATTGGGCCTGTGCCTGTTCCAGCCGCGCCTCTGCCGCCGTCAGGGCGCGTTCGGCATCCTCAAGGCGGGTGATGCTGCCCACACCGCTTGCCGACAAGGTGCGAGCCCGATCCCGGGCATCCGTCGCGGTGCGCAGCTGAGCACTCGCGACCGTGACGCCCGCCTCGGCCGCACGCACATCGGCCTCAAGGTCTTCGGGATCAAGCCGGGCAAGAATATCGCCTTTTTGGACCAGATCCCCGACTTCGACCGGCCGTTCCGCGATGGTACCGTTCATCGGAAATCCCAAATCGGTTTCCGTCCGTGCCTCGACAATTCCAACAAAACGGACAAGATCCCCGACGCGCGGGTCCGCGACCTCCGAGACGACTGGACGCGGCGGCATCGGATCAGGGCGCGGGGCCTCTTTGGCAAAAGCAGGCAGGGCGAGCAGGGACAGAACAAGCGCAAGCTTCATTGGCTGACCTCCATCTGGCGCACGATCCGGCCGGGGAAAAGCAACTGCGCCCCTTTTGAAACAACCAGCGCGCCCTCTTCCAACCCGCTGGCGACAATGATCCGATCGGTCGTGAACCGGTCAACTGCGATCTGGCGGATCGAAACCGCCATCGTTTCAGGGTCCGCGATCCAGACCGCAGGGCCCTTGGTGGTTGCCGTTAACACGGTGTACGGCAGCGAAATGAAATGCCCGCCCTGCATCCAGCCAGTGCCGCGCACAGCATCGCCATAGGCCATGTTTTCAGGCGGATCTAGAACCGATATCGTCACCTTGACCGTCCCGGTTTTCAGATCGACCAGCGGCGAAATCTCCCGCAGATGGCCGCTGAAATGCTGCGATGGCCCCTCGATCAGGACAAGGTCGATGGCCTCCAACTCCATATCTCTGGTCAGCAGCACTTCGGGCACATTGAAGATCGCGTCGATGTCCTGTCCCAGCGCAAGTTCCATCACCGGCTGCGCCGCCCCGACAACCTGCCCCGGTTCGACCATGCGGTCGATCACGGTGGCATCCGTGGGGGCCAGCAGAACCGTGTCTTCCAGCGCCTTTTTGGCACGGTCCAGATCGGCGCGTGCCTGCGACAGAACCCCTTCGGCAATCCGCAGCGCATCCTCGGCACTGTCGCGGCTGGTTCGGGTGGTCGCGCCGCGCTCCAGCAAGGTCTCCTGACGGTCAAAATCCTCGATCGCCTGACGATGATCCGCCTCGGCGGTGGACAAACCGGCCTCGGCCGCGCGCAGCGCTTGTTCCTGTTGCACTGAATCCATCCGCGCCAGCGGGGTTCCCTTTGCGACCACGTCCCCCTCTTGGAACAGGACTTCGGCAACCCGTCCGCCGGTGGGGAACGACGCGCTCAGCTTGTCACGGGCCACGACTTCGCCGGTGAGGGAGTGGCTTAGAATATCGGGGGCGCCGGTGGCGGTGACCAGGTCCACAACCAGCGGCTGTTCGGCCATTGCGGGACGGGGGGCCAGCGACAGCGCAAAACCGACACAGACCCAAAGCGCCAGACCGATGATGCCGCGCGGGCGAGATTTGCGCCCGGACCCAGCAGCGCGAAGGGTGAAAAGACCTCTCATTTCATAAACTCCTGCATGCAGCCACGCGCAATGATGTTGCTACGGACCTTTCGCATCAGGTGATCAAAGGTCGCGATCTCCTCCGCAGTCAGGCCCGTGATCGAGCGGAACATTTCGGTCGACAGCCCCATAATCCGGGATTGCAGCGCGCGCCCTTTGTCGGTGATGCCCAGCAACCAGGCCCGACGGTCATCCGGGTCGCGCTGGCGGCGGATCAGGCCAGCGCCTTCCAACCGATCCGCGATCGCGGTCAGGGTCGAGGGCAGCACATGCATCTCATCGGCAAGCGCCCCCATCCTCTTGGGTTCGTTCAAATGGACCAGCATGAGAAAATCGTTCTTGGGCACCGAATGGTCCAGGTCCGCAGCTTCGATCTGCGCCTCCAGCACCTCGTGCAAGAGGTGGATGCCGATCATCAGATCTAATTCCGGGGACATGATTTTGAACTCTTTCAGCACCAAACAGGCCACGAATGAACCAAGGCGCGCCGCCACTTGGTTCATCTGATGAAACATTACTATTGTGAAGTAAAGCCGAAGCTATGTCCAATCGTCTTTTCGGCCCTGTCGGCGCAGTCGTTTCGCGGGGATTGGGCCGAAATCGCCTGACAAAAAGGCACGCCCGCGAACCGGGTCCAGGCCCGCTAGACGTTCAGGGCGCGGAAACAGGGCTCAGTCGGGCAAAGGAACAGGCGCGCCGGTTTTGTTGGCCCCGGGAACGGAGCCGCCCAATCCATCGCGCAAGCGGCGGGCCAGTTCAAAGAACGTCGCTGCGTCCGCCCCAAGGACGTCCCTGATGTTGTCATCAACCGCGGTCCAAGCCTCAACAATCCCGTCCAGAAAGGTCCATCCCTTGTCTGTCAATTCAAGAACGTTTTGCCGACGCGATGCCGGATCGACCGAGCGCGAGATGTATCTTGCGGCCAACAGGCGGCTTGTCATTGTGCTCATGCTGGCCGAGCTGACGCCAAACTCCGAGGCTAATTCCGACTGCGAGACCGGGCCCATTCGGGCCATCGCTTCGAGCACGCGCGCCTGACGGGGTTGCAGCCCAAGCGGAGCCAACCGACGGCGAAGCTCAGCCTCAACAAGGTCTGCGCTGTGCAGCAGGCCATGGAAATCTTGTTGTTTGATCTGCATGTTAACAGTTAATACGCTTTGCGTCTTTCAACCGCAAGGAACGCATGGGTCCGGGGCCGCACACGGGTCCTTCAGCCGGCCTCACTGCCGCTGGCCCGCAACGCCGCGTCGACCAATGTGCGGGCGGGCAGGTCGGGGCGGGCACCAAGGGCCTCGGCCGCCGGGTTGCAGGCGGAAATCACCCCATCTTCCAGTGTCGAGCGCCCCTCCCCGATCCGGGCCGACATCGCCGCGACGGTGGCCGCCGCGACGCCGCGCGCCTGCAACGCCGGCAGGCGTGATGTCGCCGCGCCGCCAGCATCGTTGAACAGCGCCAAGGCCGCATCTGCCTTGAGCGCATTGGCCGGGTTTCCGCCAAAGATCGCCCCGTGAGAGCCGGTGACAACCACCTGCCCAGCATCCTCGGGCCGGACCAGACTGGCGGAATCGACCACGATCAGGCGCCGCCCGCCGGGAAACGGCTGTTCCACCTGCCGGGCCTCTGCAATCACCGGGCAGGCACCACTTGCCACGGGGGCGTTTACCAACAGCGCCGCCGCCTCGGCACAGGGCAGTCCGGGGCGCACACCCAAAGCCTGCGCGAGCTTGTTGGCGTGGGAAATCCGCCCCCGGCCCACCATCGCCTCGGCATCGCCAATCGGCGCGCTTTGGTGATCCACCGCCGCCGCCGCCATGCCCAGTTGCTCCAGCCAGATCAGCCCACCGATCCCGGCCCGGTCCAGCCCGACACCCGCATCGTTGAAGATCGCCGCCCGCGCGCCCGAGCGGAACGCCAGACAGGCGGCAAAGACCCCGCCATGCGATCCAGTGACGACGACGCGGCCCGCCGCGCCGTCAAGTTTCGTGACGCTGTCAGCCAGCAACGGGTCAGGCAATCCGGTCGCCCTTCTTGACCTGAACCGCGCGGCTGTCAGCAGCGGGCAGCATCTTGCCCGGATCCCGGGTAACCACCACATCAAGCACCGTGGGCCGCCCCTGTTCCGCCAGCCCGCGCCGGATCGCATCGGCCAGCGCATCGGGGGTCTCGACCCGGATACCAAGGCACCCGGTTGCCTTGGCGACATCGGCGTAATTGGTCTCGGCCAGATCGCTGGACTGATAATTGCCCTCGCCATACATCAGATGTTGCAGCGCTTTGACATAGCCCGAAGCGGCGTTGTTCACGACGATGATCACCGGCGCCACGCCCATCCGACGGGCGGTCTCGATCTCGCCCAGCACCATATTGAAGCCACCGTCGCCGGTGATCGCCACCACCGCGCGATCCGGCGCGGCCAGACAGGCCCCGATTGCGCCCGGCAGCCCATAGCCGATCGAGGCGAACCCCCGGTCGGGCACAAAGCCGCGCCCGGCCTGTTTGCTGTCGTAAAGCAGCCCGCTCCAATGCGCGGCAAAGCCACCGTCAGCGATCAAGATCGCGTCCTCGGGCAACAGGGCGTTCAGCTCTCCCATCATCCGGCCCATGGAGACGGGGGTTTCATCGCTGGTCAGCCGCTCATTGGCCATCTCGCGCCAATTGGCCATCTTGGTCACCACGCTGTCGCACCAGTCGGCCCGCGCATCAGGGATCGCCGCCCCCGCCAGCGCCGCTTTTAGGTCGCGAATCCCTTCGCGCGCATCACCCCAAAGCGGAAGCTCGGGCTGATAGGTGCGGCCAATCTCTTCGGCGACGCAATCCAGATGGATCACCCGCTTGCCCGGCATCGGCACAGTGTACCGTTTGGTAGCGATTTCACCCAGTTTGCAGCCGACAACCAGCAGACAGTCACTGTCCTCGATCAGCCCGTTTGCGATCCGGTCATAGCGCCCGAACAGACCCGCCGACAGCGGGCTGGTGCAGGCGATGGCGCCCTTGCCGCTCATGGTGTGGGCGACGGGGATCTGCGCCGCCTCGGCCAGTGCCTGAAGATCCGCCGCCGCCTTCGAGATGTGGATACCACCCCCGGCAAGGATCAACGGGCGTTCCGCCGCCGCCAACAGGGCCGCCGCCTCGGCCAACCCCTCGGCCTCGGGCCGGCAGCGCAGGGCTGGCGCGGCCTGATAGCGAGGATCGCAGGCGAAATCTTCGTCAACAAACCCGTGGGTTCCATGCGCGATGTCTTCCGGCACGATCAGCACCACGGGGCCGGGTCGACCGCTGGTCGCCACGATGAACGCGCGCCGCAACAGCTCGGGAATGCGATGGATCGTCTCGACCCGGAGCACCTCTTTCACGGCGGGGCGCAGGATTTCGGCCTGATGGGTCTCCTGCGTCATGTTCTTCCAGGAATGATCGCGGTGGGTATCCCCGACGATGGCCACAATGGGAGAGCCCGCATTCAGCGCCTCGACCAGCCCGGTGACAAGGTTCGTGGCCCCCGGCCCAAGCGTGGCATCGACCAGCCCGACCCGACCGGTGACCTTGGCATAGGCATCCGCCGCGAAGACGCCGCAGCGTTCATCGTTGATCAGATGATGGGTCAGCCCCAGCCGCCGCGCGGCATCGTAATAGGGCAGCAGTTGAAACCCGCCCATGCCGAACACCGGCCCCGCCTGATGCGCCAACAAGCCCCGGACCAGCGCTTCGCCGCCGGTCATTTCATTGTTCTGTGTCATGTGATTTCAGTTCCATTCAGGTGATGCGATAGCCCAGCCACCGCGGCAGCCAGAGCGCGATTTCGGGAAAGATCAGGATCAGCGCCAAGGCCACCGCCATCGCCAGCAGCAGCCAGCCGACCCAGCGGAAGGTGGATTCCAGCGGCACGCCGGCGATCTTGGCGGTCACCATCAGGTTGACCGCAACTGGCGGGGTGAATTGCCCCATGGCGATGTTGATCGCCATGACGACGCCGAACCAGACATAGGACCAGCCAAAGGCCTGCACGATCGGCACCAGTAGCGGCAGGGTGATCAGATAGATCGACACGCCATCCAGCACCATGCCGGCAAACAGCATGACAATCATGATCAGAACCAGCACGACCCATTGATTGTCACTGACCGACAACAACAACTCAGCCGTGGCGCTAAAGGCCCCCATGGTGGACCCGGCCCAAGCGAACAGCCCCGCCAGTGACAGGATCAGCATCAGCACGCCAGAGATCCGCGCGCTTTCAGCCAACACGTTATAGATATCGCGCCACCCCATCGTACGATACAGCACCACGCCGACGAAGAACCCGTAGAACACCGCCACCACGGCGGTTTCGGTGGGGGTGAACAGGCCCGAGCGCAGCCCGCCCAGAATGATCACCGGGGCCATCAGCCCGGGCAAGGCGCGGCGAAAGCTGGCCCAGAACGGCGGGCGCTCGGGGGCCTCATTCGCGCCAAAGCCGTGTTTGCGGCTCAACAAGATGGTTGGAATGGCCACTGCCGCGCCCAGCAACAGCCCCGGAAACAGCCCGGCGGCGAACAGCGCTCGCAGGTCGAGGCCGGGAATAATCACCGAATAGACGATCATCGCAATCGAGGGTGGAATCAGGATTGCGGTCGAGGCCGAGGCCGCGATCACGCTGGAGGTGAACGACCTTGGATAGCCCGCCTTGACCATCGAGGGCAGCATCACGGTGGCCACCGCCGCCGCGTCCGCCGGGCCAGAGCCCGACATGCCGCCCATGATCATGCAGACCAGAATCGCGACCAGCGCCAGCCCGCCGCGGCGCGGCCCGACCATGGCCTGGGCAAACTCCACCAGCCGCGCGGCAACGCCCGAGCGTTCAAAGACCGCGCCGGTCAGGATGAACAGCGGGATCGCGATCAGCGGGTATTTGGCCACCGCCGCATAGGTATTGGGCCCGATCATGCCCATCGCGGTCATGTCGAGCCCAAGATAGACCCCCACCGCGCCGCCCAGCCCAAGGGCGACGGCGATCGGGGTGCCGATCAGCATCAGACAGACAAAGACCAAGAGCAGCATCAGATTGGCAAGGATCACGATTGCCCCCCCCCGTTCCGTGGCCCGTTCTGCCGCCCATTCCGTCGACCGGGCCGCAGCATCGCCCAGCCCCGGCCCAGTACCCGCAGCAGGATCGCCACGCATAGAATCGGCATCCAGATGGTGTAGATCCAGCTCGGGTTGCCCAACCCCGGCGTGGTTTCCTCCCAATACCACTCGGAATAGGTCACCCGCGCGCCATAGTAGAGCACCAGCGAGAACATCAGCGTCGTGGCCAGCATCGAGACCACATCACACAGCCAACGCAGCCCAAGCGGCAGGCGATCAAGCAGGAAGGTGATGCGGATATGTTCGTTGCCCGCAAAGGCCACCGAGGCCCCGACGAAGGTCATGAACACCAGCAGAAAGACCGAGTATTCCTCGGTAAAGGCAAAGGAAACGTTAGTGGCATAGCGCGCGATCACATTGCCAAAGGAAATCAAACAGATCAGCCCCATGGCCGCCGCACCAAGCGCCTCTTCGATCCGAACCGGGACGATCACATGTCCGGTGTCGGGCCCGTTGGAAACCGGGCCGGTGTCGGGGATTTCTGGCGGCATTTCACCCATTCCGCGCTCCTGTCTTGGCAGTGGAAAGACCCGGCTCCGCACGTGGTGCGGAACCGGGGTGTCAGGTCAGCTTATCGGTTGGCGATCGAGGCCTCGGCCTGATCTACCAGATCGGCACCGATCTTTTGCTTCCACTGGTCATAGACGCCACGGGTCGCATCGACGAACTGCTGGCGCTCCTCTGGGGTCAGGGTCACCACATCGACGCCATAGCCTTTGATCTCGTCGATCAGGCTCTGATCACCGTCGGTCATGCCCTTACGCGCAACTTCGATCCCATAAACGCCGGCATCCACCGCCGCCTGTTGCAGGATCTTCTGATCCTCCGGAGTAAAGCTGTCAAAGACCGCCGGGTTCACCGCAAAGATCAGCGGATCGGCGACATAGCCCCAAAGCGTCACATGGGTTTGGCCCAGCTCATGCATTTTCAGCACCGAATAGATGGTGAGCGGGTTTTCCTGCCCGTCGACGGCCCCGGTGGTCAGCGCCGGTTGCGCGTCGGCCCAGCTCATCTGGGTCGGGTTGGCGCCAAGCGCGGTGAACATGTCGTTGTAGATCGGCGACCCCACAACGCGCAGTTTCAGCCCCTCCATGTCGGCGGGGGTGCGGATCGAGCGTTTGGAGTTCGTCACCTCGCGGAAGCCGTTTTCGGCCCAGGCCAGCGGCACCGCGCCCTTTTTGCGAACCGCCTCAAAGATCGCCTCGCCCACCGGGCCCTGCGTCAGCGAATCCAGCGCCGCATAGTCCGGCATCAGGAACGGCAGCGAGAACAGGTTGAGTTCGTTGATCTGCGGCGACCAGTTGATGGTCGATCCGACCGCCATGTCGATCACCCCCTGCCGCAGGGCGGTGAATTCGCGGGTCTGATCGCCCTGCACCAGCTGAACGCCGGGATAGATCTTTAGATTGATCCGCCCCTCTGTACGTTCTTGGGTCAATTCTGCCCATTTCTCGGCTGCCAACCCCCAGGGGAACGGTGCCGGAACCACGGTCGAAACGCGGTATTCGTCCTTGTAGCCGTCCTGCGCCATCGCCGGGCCAAAGCCCAGTGTGGTCACTGCCGCGGCTGCGGCGATCATGGTCTTGAACGTTTTCATCATATCTCCTCCCTAAATGATGACTTCAGACATGGCGGGGCCCCGCGGGGGCACCACCGGCTTACATCGCTTTGGCGGGCTCCATCATTCCCCCCACCGCAGCGGCAATACTGTCGTCACTGACCCGCGCCTGTTCCTCCATCGGAGGGGCATAGGCGATGGGGATCCGCGGCGCCCCCAACCGGCGCACCGGCGCCTTCAGCCGGTGATGCAACGCTTCGGCCACACTCGCAGCGATTTCCGCGCCAAAGCCCGAGACCGCCACCGCCTCATGCACCACCAACAGCCGCCCGGTCTTTTCGATCGAGGCAAAGACAGCGTCGCGGTCCCATGGCCAAAGCGTGCGCAGGTCGATCACCTCGACACCGATCCCCTGGCTTGCCATCTGTTCGGCCACGCGCAGAGAGGCCTGACGCATTCCCGACCATGTCACGATCGTCAGATCGCCCCCCTCATGGGCCACGTCGGCCTTGCCCAAGGGCACCAGATGCTCTTGCTCGGGCACCTCGCCCTCGAGCGACCAAAGGTTCTTGTGTTCCATATAGACCACCGGATCATCACTGCGGATCGCGGATTTCAACAGCCCGAGGTTATCGGCGGGGGTCGCCGGGGCCACCACCACAAGGCCGGGGATATGGGTGTACCAGCTTTCCAGAGATTGCGAATGCTGCGCCGCCGAGGAGCGCCACATCCCCACCGGTTCGCGCACCACCAAGGGCACCCGCATCTGGCCGCCGAACATGAACCGGGCCTTGGCGGCCTGATTGACCAGCTCGTCCACCGCGCAGAGGGCAAAATCGGAAAACCGCATTTCGACGATCGGCCGCGTGCCGGTCATCGCCGCGCCGACCGAGGCCCCCATGATGCAGGCTTCGGAAATCGGTGTATCCGCGATACGGTCCGCGCCGAACATCTCTTGCAGGCCCTTGTATTGGCCAAAGACGCCGCCCCGGCCCAGATCCTCGCCCAAAGCCCAAACGCTTGGGTCGCGCTGCATTTCTTCGATCACGGCGCGCCGCCCCGCTTCGAGATAGGTGGTCACAGCCATCAAAAAGCCCTCTCTCTCGGGTCGCCGATATCCTGAACGTCGCTAAAGGCACCGGCGGCATCGGGCCAGCCGGTGTCGCGTGCGGTTGCCGCGATCCGGGCCATCTTGGTGGTTTCCTGCGTGTGAAGGGCGGCAAGGCGTGCATCACTTTCCCCGGCCATGCGCAGCGCCACTTCAAGCCGGGCGATGGGACAATTGCCGCGCCACTCTTCAACCTCGGCGGCGGGGCGATAGCTCGCCGGATCGACGGCGGTATGCCCGGTCATGCGATAGGTGTGGCAGGTCAGAAAGCGCGGCCCCTGCCCCGCCCGGATCGCGTCGATTGCGATGCGGGCGGCGGCGTCCACCGCAATCACGTCGTTGCCGTCGACCTCGGCCACCTCAAGGCCAAGGCTGGCGGCGCGCGCGGCGGCCCCGGCCCCCGCCGTCATGTCGCGGGTGCGGGTGGTGGCGGAAAACCCGTTGTCTTCGCAGACAAACAGCACCGGAAGATCAAACACCCGCGCCCAGTTCAACCCTTCCAGAAACGGGCCGCGATTGATCGCGCCATCGCCAAAGATGCAGACGGTGATCTGACGCGAGCCTTGCAGTTTTTGCGCATGGGCGGCCCCGGCGGCAATCGGGATGTTGGCCCCCACAACGCCGTTGGCCCCCAACATGCCGACCCCGAAATCGGCGATATGCATCGAGCCGCCCTTGCCACCACAGGTGCCGCCGGCGCGCCCGAACAATTCGCGCATCATCGCCAGCGGTTCGGCGCGTTTGGCCAGCGTATGACCGTGGCCGCGATGGGTCGACAACAGCAGATCATCGGTTTCCAGATTGGCACAAACGCCAGCCGCCACGGCCTCTTGCCCGATCGAGGGATGGATCGCCCCCAGCACAAGCCCGTCCTTTTGCGCCGCAATCGCCTCCTCCTCGAAGGCGCGGATGCGGTGCATCAGGGCAAGCCGATCAAGGAACTTCTCTCGATCCAGATTGTGGTGTCGCGCCTCAGCCTCACTGTCCTGCACGTCGTTCTCCTCCCTTGAATTGCGGACGGACCTCCGCCGTTCTGTCGCGTAGATCGTCCAATAGCTGCCCCAGCTCTGATGCCTCTGCCTTGAGCAAGGCAATCAGCTCCTCCAGCCGGGGTGGCGCCATGCGTTCCCGAATCGCGGCAATCGACAGCGCGGCGACGACGCGCCCGCCCCGATCGAACACCGGCACGCCAACGGCATTCATCGCGCTGACGATGCGCCCGTCGTTGAACGAAAACCCCTGCGCGCGCGCCTGTTCGATCATTATGCGCAACGCATCGTCGTTGTAGGCGTCAAAGCCCTGACGCGCGTCGCGGTTGGCCTCAAGAATACGGTCGATCTCCGCCTTAGGTTCGAACGCCAGCAGCGCCAGCGCACCGGCCCCAACCCCCAAAGGCCGCCGATCCCCCACCGTCAGCGTCAGCGTGCGGATCGGAAAATCCCCGGTCTGGCGATCAACGCAAAGCGCCTGATCGCCATCGCGCAGGGACAAAAAAACCGTATCGCCGGTCCGGGCCGCCTGTCGCGCAAGTCCCGGGCGCGCCAGATCAATGACGTGAAACCGCCGTGCCGCATTGCCCAGATTGAACAGCTGATAACCCAGCCGATAATGCCGCGCCTCGGGGTCCATATCGACATAGCCAACGTCGATCAGCGCCCTGAGCAGACGCGAAACCGTGGTCTTTCCCAAGCCCACCGCATCGGCGACATCGGACAGACGCACGCCAGCGGAGGGCCCCTCGGACAAGGCGCTCAACACCATCGAGGCACGCTCGATCGTTTGCATCGACGCCACGGATCTGTCGGCAGTTCTGACCGGCACTTTCCCCTCCCAGCTCTGACGTCCTCCCCGTCAGTACCGTTGAGTGAAACAGATTCGGCCACAGAATGAAACAAATTCCCGTCGCGCCGGGATATTTTCTGGCGCGACCCACTGCCCGGGACGGCCATGGCTTGTGTCCGTGACGGGATCGGTGCGCACGACCGGCCTGCTCTGACTTTGTGCCACAGCAGGCTGTCAGAACCACCTGCAACTGTTGCGCCGGAGTTGTCACGTTAACCGAAGGAGAGGTAGTCAGGGGCGTTGATGCAGGCCTCAGGCGACGCTGGCGGCGGCTTTCCACGCGCGGAGAGCTTCCATTCGGTGGTAGCGAATGGTCAGGGCGGCGCGTCGGCGAGCTGGAACGGAGAAATAATTGCGGGCGGCAGAATGGATGGACACTAAGAGTTGCAGACCGCCGGGTGAGCGATGACCCTGCATCACGCGCTCTCGCTTTCGGAACGGCAAATGGCTGTTCTCGGCGCGATTGTTGAGCCCCTTGTGCGACCAGTGATCCAGCCCGGGCACGAGCTCGCGCTTGGCCGCGCCATATGAGCGGAGCTTGTCCGTGATGATCCGCTTGGGAACAGATCCCGCGCGTTTCATCAACTTGCGCAGAAGCCGTTTGGCGGCCCGTTTGTCCCGCCGGGGCTGGAGGATCTCGTCCAGAACGGTGCCATGTTGATCGACGACGCGCCAGAGCCAGAACGTCTTGCCGGAAATCTTCACCACGACTTCGTCAAGATGCCATATGTCGCCGGGGCGGCGCTGGCGTCGCCGCAGGTTCCTCGCGATCTGCGGTCCGAATTTGGCCGTCCAGCGCCGAACGGTTTCATAGGACACGTCGATGCCACGTTCGAGCAGCATCTCCTCGACCTCACGCAGGCTCAGATTGAACCGGGCATATAGCCAGACTGCGTGGGCGATGATCGAGGGCGGGAAACGGTGCCGCTTGTAGCTGATGGAAGGTGTCTGCATCGCTGTGATCTACGGCGCAATCAGAGAGCAGGCAATCGCCGCCCGCTTAACGTGACAACTCCCAGTCAACTTTTCCCGCGATCATCAGGTCTAGACCTGATAAGGTCGGCCAACAAGATCCGCAGGCCAGCACCCGCCAGTTGGAAAATCCGGATTATTCGCCGCAGGCCACGGAACGCGTCCCTCGATCGAGGTGATCACACCTCTGTTGCCGGGATCGGGATAGCGAATAATGTGGATAAGTAGCGAAAATGCCCTCGAAATCCCGTACCTGACACTTCCGCAGTACTTACTTTTTCGGCGGGCCCCTCCAGAATAGTGGAACCAGCACAACTATTTGGGAGAACGATTGATATGGCGAAATTCGAGATCGGGGATGCGAAAGGCAGCGGCATCGCAGTCTTTGTCCGCTTTACCGAATGTGACAGGTCGATTTTCAAGTCGGCTAAGTGGGATCCGGATGACGCCGTTTGGTCTGCCACGTGGCAGCCTCGCGAGGTCATCATGAATTGGTTGAAAGAGGCCGAAGAGCAGAGGATCCAGCTCGATGACTACTGCATCGAATGCTTGCTGCATGCCTTGTTCAGCCCTCAGGCCTTGTCCGAGAGTGGGCTGGAAATTCTCGAAGAAACCGAGCGTGTCACGGGCTTGTCCTCCTACGAGTTGGACTGGATTCTTGAGGAACTTCACAGTTGGGAGGTGGTCACCGATGGCATGATTGCCGATAATGTTCTGGATTTGCCTCGCGAGCAGGCGCTTGAGATCATCAAGGCTGTCCGCAGGTTCTGGCTGGCTCGTAGCGTTCAGACAATCAGGGCATTTAGCGACATCGAAATTGATCTGCTGCCCAGCCACTGTCCGGAGCCGGTCTTGATCAACTGAACCAGGGGTTCAGCGGAGATAAAGCTGAAAGTTGGTGGTGGCCCCTGATCCGCGAGATCATCGGCCAGGGGCGGTTTCGCTTCTGGCCGGCGGGCTGTAGAGGCAGCTGACAACAAGACGATCTCAATCGATGCAACCTACCTCAAAGCACACCGCACGGCGTCCAGCTTGCGGTTAAAAAAGGGGGGCGTGGCAGGCTGATCGGGCGTATGCGGTGTCTGAAGCCCACCTTCCTGATTTCGGCATGATTTG
>JASJGL010000015.1:0-4233 GCA_033791545.1 Pseudodonghicola sp.
GCAGGTGCCGCACAGCGGTTTGCGCGCCTTGCAGTGATAGCGGCCATGCAGGATCAGCCAGTGATGCGCGTGCTGTTGGAAATCCACCGGCACGTTGTCTTCGATGGCGCGTTCGACCGCGTCGACGTCCTTGCCCGGGCAGAGGCCAGAGCGGTTGCCGACGCGGAAAATATGGGTATCCACCGCCTGCGCGGGATAGTGCCACCACATGTTCAGCACCACATTGGCGGTTTTGCGTCCCACCCCCGGCAGCGATTGCAGTGCTGCGCGGGAATTGGGAACCACGCCGCCATAGTCCTCGACCAGAATGCGGCTGAGTTTGATCACGTTCCGGGCCTTGTTGCGGAACAGGCCGATGGTCTTGATATGCTCAATCAGACGCTCTTCGCCGAGGTCGAGCATCTTTTGCGGCGTGTCGGCGATAGGAAACAGATCCCGCGTGGCCTTGTTGACGCCCACGTCGGTCGCCTGCGCGCTGAGCGCCACGGCAACCACGAGGGTATAGGCGTTGACATGGTCCAGTTCGCCCCGAGGTTCGGGGTCGCGGGCCTGAAACCGGGTAAAGATCTCGCGGATCGTATGGTAATCGAGCTGTTTTGCCATCCGGCTCTTAATGCCGTGCGCGACGGCGTGGTGCAACGTGAAAGCGCAGGAAACGGGTCGCATCGGTGCCGCGACGCCCCTAGGTTGGGCACAGCGGAAAGGGGTGTTGGCGATGGGTGAGGGCGACAACGAGCAGGGTTATCATTTCAACGTGATGCGCCGGGCGATCGCGGTGATTGATGAGCACCAGCAAGACGGCGGTGAGACGCTGTCGCTGGAGGCGCTGGCGGCAGCGATGGAGATGAGCCCTGCGCATTTCCAGCGGCTGTTCTCGCGCTGGGTCGGGGTGTCGCCGAAACGCTATCAACAGTACCTGCGGCTGGGTCATGCCAAGGCGCTGCTGCGTGACCGGTTCACCACGCTGGACACCGCCCATGCTGTTGGGATGTCGGGTAGTGGAAGGTTGCACGATCTGTTTCTGCGCTGGGAAGCGATGAGCCCCGGCGAGTATGCGCGCCATGGCGCCGGGCTGGTGATCCTGTGGGGGGGATTCGACAGCCCGTTTGGTCCGGCGCTGGCAATGGGCACGGACAAGGGGCTGTGTGGCCTTGCCTTTTCGGCCGAGACCGGGCCCGAGGCGGCGATGGCGGACCTACGCGGGCGCTGGCCCGAGGCTGAGTTCGTCGAGGATTCCGCGGCCTTGGCACCGCTGGTCACGGCGGTGTTTGAGCAGCGCGGCGAGACCGCGCTGCACATGATCGGTTCGCCGCTTCAGATCAAGGTCTGGGAGGCGCTGTTGCGTATTCCTTCCGGTCAGGTTTCGACCTATTCCGAGATTGCCCAGTCGATCGGCCTGCCCCGCGCGGTGCGGGCGGTGGGCACGGCGGTGGGGCGCAATCCGGTGAGCTGGCTGATCCCCTGCCACCGTGCGCTGCGCAAATCGGGGGGGCTGGGCGGCTATCACTGGGGGGTGCCGGTCAAGCGCGCCATGTTGGCCTATGAGGCGGCGCGGGCCGAGGGGGGGTCTGAGCGGCGGCAGGAGGCGGTCGTCGGCTCTTGATGCCTGCAATGACAGGGGTGGGGGCACCGCGAGACTTTGCAGGAGCAGGGGATTCGCCCCGGCGTAATAGCCTGCAATACCGGCGGAGATGCGCGGCAATCCGCCGAGCCGGAGGGCGCAGTGCTTGAGTGACGGCACCGCGCCTCTGATATAGTATGGCAGGATATTCAACCGCGTGGGGCCCAAACCCCAGAGCGCGCAAAATGAGAGCAAGAGGCAACTTGATGAAGCTTGTGAAACTCACGACCGTTACCGCGATCAGTACCGTTTTTCTGCTGGCCGCCTGTACCGATCCGGCCCGGATCGATCCCGGTGACTCGCATCAGAAGGCAAAGCAGGGCGCGCTGCTCGGTGGCCTTCTCGGCGCCGGGATCGGCGTGGCTGCGGGATCTTCGAACAAGGGCGCCGCAGCGCTGGGCGGGGCCGCTCTGGGCGCAATCGTCGGGGGCACCATCGGTGACAGCCTTGACAAGCAGGCGGCCGAGCTGCGCAACGAATTGTCCAGCGACGGCATAACCATCACCAATACCGGCGACCGGCTGATCGTGTCGCTGCCCAATGACATCACCTTCGCCACTGACAGCTTCGCGGTGCAATCGGGTCTGCGGGCCGACGTCAACCGGGTGGCGGCGCATCTGCAGCGCTATCCCGACATGACCGTGCAGGTGATTGGCCATACCGACAGCGATGGCGACGCCGCCTATAATATCGGCCTGTCAAAGCGTCGCGCCAATGCGGTGGCCGATATTCTGCAGGCCGGTGGCGTGTCCTATACACGGCTCGCCATCATCGGTCGCGGCGAAGAGGTTCCTGTTGCCTCGAACCTCACCGAAGAGGGCAAGGCGCGCAACCGCCGGGTGGAAATCGTGATGATCCCCACAAGGTAAAGGGCTGGCTGGCCTACCGGCGTGATCTGTCCTATGTCAGGGCAAAATCGCTACCGGAGGCCTGCCCCCCTATGTCCACTATCACCCTTCTGGGTCTGTCCGGCGCATTGCGCCGGGCATCCGTCAATCGCCAGCTGATCCGGGAGGCGGCGCGCCTGTTCGGCACAGTTGATTTCACCGAGGCCGATTTGAACCTGCCGCTATATGACGGCGACGTCGAAGAGGGTGACGGCATCCCCGAGGCGGTGCAGCATCTGGCGGCGCAAATCGCGCAGGCCGATGCTGTGGTGATTTCAACCCCGGAATACAACAAGGGACCGTCTGGCGTGCTCAAGAACGCGCTGGACTGGGTTAGCCGCACCAGCGGAACGCCCTGGGCCGACAAGCCGGTGGCGGTGATGTCGGCGGCGGCGGGTCGCGCCGGCGGCGAGCGGGCGCAGATGGTGCTGCGCGGCTTTCTGGTGCCGTTCCAGCCACGTTTGCTGTCGGGGCCAGAGCTGCATCTGGCCGATTGCCGCAATCAGTTCGACGGGGATGGCCGTTTGATCAGCGCCCCCTACAGCAAAACGCTGCAGGTGCTGATGGACAAGCTGCGCGCCGAAGTCGGGCGCTAAAATCTGCCGTTGAACTCGACCTCTAAACGCGGGCGCTGAACCGGCGCGGACTCAGACTGGGTCGGGCCGGGTGCCAATCTCGATCAGATTGCCGTCCGGATCGCGGATATAAAGCGACAGGATCGGCCCGGTGGCGCCGGTGCGGGGGACAGGGCCTTCCTCGACCGGAACACCGCAGGCAGCGAGATGTGCTTGCCAGCGGGGCAGCGGCGTTGCGCTCAGAAAGCACAGGTCGGCAGTGCCGGGGCCGGGATGCGCCGCCTTGGGATCAAAGGGGGCCTCTGCCGGGTGCAGGTTGATCTTTTGCGCGCCAAAGCTCAGCGCATGGCGGGTGCTGCCATCGGCGGGCCGAAAGCTCTGGGCCGCCATGCCGAGAACCCCGGTGTAAAAGCGCAGCGTTGCCTCCAGATTGGCGACGGTCAGAACCAGATGGTCGAGCGTGGTGACGCTGGGCGGTGCAGTCGCGGGCATTGTCATCCTCCTGTCAGAGCGAGGCTTCGGGGCGGAAATCATCGGGGATCGTATCGCGCCCCTCCAGCATCAGGTCGGCCATCACCTCGGCCACCTTGGGGGCCATGCCAAAGCCAATCTTGAAGCCGCCATTGGCGATGAACTGGCCCGGGTGCAGCGGGTGCGCGCCCAGCATCGGGGCGCGCGATTTGGCGCGGGGGCGTAACCCGGCCCAGCGTTCGATCACCGTGGCCCCGTGCAGCACCGGCATGGCGGCCAAAGCGCGCTCGATCACCGCCTCAAGCTGGGCGTCGGTGGCTGTCGGGTCGTCAAACTCCCGTTCGCTGGTCGAGCCGATGGCAAGCGTGCCGTCGGCATGGGGGATGATGTGCACCGTATCGGCAAAGATCTGCGGCGCGTCGACCCCGGCATCAAAGCGCAACAGCGCCGCCTGCCCCTTGATCGCCCCGCCCACGGTCTTGCCGAAATGAGCGTTCAGCTCGGCCAGCCCGGTCGCGCCGGTGGCATGGAGCACCTGGCCGCGATCGGTGCCCTCGGTGAGGATTTCCACCCCCAATGTGCGCAGCGCGGCGGCCAAGGCGGTGCAGGCGCGTCGCGGATGCATCCGGGCGCTGAGCGTGTCGTGGATCAGATAGCCGGTGGCGCTGGGCGGGGCCCA
>JASJGL010000016.1:0-21695 GCA_033791545.1 Pseudodonghicola sp.
CCGTCGATCTGGTCATAGGCTTTGAAGTCGCCGAAATACTTGGTGATCGCCGCCGTCAGCGTCGTCTTGCCGTGGTCAACGTGGCCAATGGTGCCGATGTTGACGTGCGGTTTCGTGCGATCAAACTTTTCCTTTGCCATGATGGCCTCCTTATCGGTTGAAGCGATGCGCGGTCAGCCCGCGCATCGCTGCTATCTGATTGTTCCGACTTAGGCGTATTTCGCCTGAATCTCTTCGCTGATGTTCTGCGGCACCGGATCATAGTGATCGAACTGCATCGTAAAGTTCGCACGGCCCGAGGTCATCGAACGCAGCGTGTTGATATAGCCGAACATGTTGGCCAAGGGCACCATCGCATCGACTGCGATCGCATTCCCGCGGTTGTCCTGCCCGGTCACCTGACCACGACGTGAGGTCAGGTCGCCGATCACGTTGCCCGTGTATTCTTCCGGGCAGACCACTTCGACCTTCATCACAGGTTCCAGCAACTTTGCGCCAGCCTTTCTCAGGCCTTCGCGCATGCACATGCGTCCGGCAATTTCAAAGGCGAGAACCGAAGAGTCGACGTCATGGAATTTGCCGTCGATCAGCGCCACCTTGAAGTCGATCACGGGGAAGCCAGCCAGAGGGCCGCTGTCCATGACCGATTTGATGCCTTTTTCAACACCCGGGATGTATTCCTTGGGAACGGAGCCCCCAACGATCTTGGACTCGAACGAGTAGCCTTCACCCGGCTCTGTCGGCGAGAGGATCATCTTGACCTCTGCGAACTGACCAGACCCACCAGATTGTTTCTTGTGGGTATAGGTATGCTCGATCTCGTGACCAATGGTCTCGCGATACGCCACCTGTGGCGCACCAATGTTGGCTTCGACCTTAAACTCGCGCTTCAGGCGATCAACCAGGATGTCCAAGTGCAATTCGCCCATGCCCTTCATGATGGTCTGACCGGATTCCAGGTCAGTCACCACGCGGAACGAGGGATCTTCTGCAGCAAGGCGTTGCAGGCCTTGCGACATCTTCTCTTGGTCAGCCTTGGTCTTGGGCTCGACAGCGATCTCGATAACCGGATCGGGGAAGGTCATCGTTTCCAGAACGACCTGTTTGGTCGCATCGCACAGCGTATCCCCGGTGGTGGTGTCCTTAAGACCCGCCAGCGCGATGATATCGCCCGCATAGGCTTCGTCGATCTCCTGACGATCAATCGCGTGCATGATCATCATCCGACCGACCCGCTCGCGCTTGCCTTTGGTCGAGTTGAAGATCTGATCACCCTTGTTGATGTGACCCGAATAGATCCGGGTAAACGTCAACGAGCCGACAAAGGGGTCGTTCATGATTTTGAACGCCAGCGCCGAGAACGGCTCTTCATCGCTTGCATTGCGCGGGATGTTGCGGGTTTCAGTCTCGTCATCTGGCGAGAAGCCCAACAACGTCGGAACGTCCTTGGGTCCGGGCAGGAAGTCGACAACGGCGTTCAAAAGCGGCTGGACGCCCTTGTTCTTGAAGGCAGAGCCCGCAAGCATCGGGAAGAACGACATCGACAGCGTGCCCTTGCGGATCAATTTGCGCAGAGTAGCCTCATCAGGCTCGATGCCCTCAAGATACTGCTCCATCGCACCGTCGTCCATTTCGACGGCGATCTCGATCATGTTGGCACGCCACTCGTCGGCCAGATCTTTCAGTTCGGCACGGATCGGACGACGCTCCCAGGAGGCCCCCAGATCTTCACCAATCCAGACCCACTCTTCCATCTTGATCAGGTCAATGATGCCTTCCAGCGTGTCTTCGGCGCCGATCGGCAATGCGATCGGGCAAGGAAGACCGCCAGTGCGATCCTTGATCATCTTGACGCAGTTGAAGAAGTCGGCGCCGATCTTGTCCATCTTGTTGACGAAAACAAGACGCGGCACCTTGTAGCGGTCAGCCTGACGCCAAACGGTTTCGGTCTGCGGCTCAACACCGGCATTGCCGTCCAACAGCGCAACAGCACCATCAAGAACCGCCAGCGAACGCTCGACTTCAATCGTGAAGTCGACGTGTCCGGGGGTGTCGATGATGTTGAAGCGGGTCTTGGTGTCGGACGTCCCTTCGGGGGTCGGATCTTCCTGACGCTGCCAGAACGTGGTCGTCGCCGCCGAAGTGATGGTGATCCCGCGCTCGGCTTCCTGCTCCATCCAATCCATGGTGGAGGCACCGTCGTGGGTTTCACCAATCTTGTGGTTCTTGCCGGTGTAGAACAGAATCCGCTCGGTCATCGTGGTTTTGCCAGCATCGATGTGAGCCATGATGCCGAAGTTGCGGTAGCGTTCGAGGGGGTATTCGCGTGCCATTGGGGTCAGGTCCTCTGCCGAATTACCAGCGGTAATGGCTGAAGGCTTTGTTTGCCTCGGCCATCTTGTGGGTGTCTTCGCGTTTCTTGACAGCGGAACCACGCGACTGAACAGCATCCATCAGCTCGCCTGCGAGGCGCTCTTCCATGGTGTGTTCGTTGCGCGAACGCGAGGCGTTGATCAGCCAGCGAATGGCCAAAGCCTCACGACGCTCGGGGCGCACTTCCACGGGCACCTGATAGGTGGCACCACCGACCCGGCGCGAGCGAACTTCGACGGCGGGTTTGATGTTTTCCAGCGCTTCGTGGAACACCTCGACGGGCGCGCGCTTGATCTTGGTCTCAACACGCCCCAGCGCGTTGTAGACGATTTTCTCTGCGACCGACTTTTTGCCGTCGATCATCAGGTTGTTCATGAACTTAGTCAGAACGCGGTCGCCATATTTGGCGTCGGGTAGAATATCGCGCTTTTCGGCGGCGTGACGACGGGACATCTCGCTCTCTCCTTACTTGGGACGCTTGGCGCCGTATTTCGAACGGCGCTGCTTACGGTCTTTGACGCCCTGGGTATCCAGAACACCACGAAGGATGTGATAGCGAACGCCGGGAAGGTCTTTTACCCGGCCACCGCGAATCAACACCACTGAGTGTTCTTGGAGGTTGTGGCTTTCCCCCGGGATGTAGCTGATGACCTCGAAACCATTGGTCAGGCGCACTTTGGCGACTTTCCGCATGGCCGAGTTCGGTTTCTTAGGCGTGGTTGTGTAGACGCGCGTGCAGACGCCGCGTTTTTGCGGGCACTGCTCCAAATGCATGGATTTCGAGCGTTTCACTTTAGGCTGCCGCGGTTTGCGGATCAGCTGCTGGATCGTTGGCATTCCGGTTTCTTCCCCGTTTCGCAACACATGTGTCAATGCACGCATGTGCGTGCGGTTCAAATTTCGTGCGCCATACGCGTCCGCAAGCGCAAAAACCGCAATCGCTCCCATTCCGAGGTGAACGACGCGGTGGGTTATCAGAGGATCGAGGCTGTAAAGACCCGGATCTTGACCACTTCAATATAAAGTCGGCATTTGGGGCGACCCCCGGTGCCGAGATAGCGGGCGTATATGGGGAGTCGCATGCACTGTCAACAGTGGGCAGCCCCCCGACCCGGCGCCAAGGCGGCGGGCTTTCAACGACGAGGCTTGTCAACTATCCGCCCGGTTGCGAAAGTGCAAGCGGCGTGGAGCCGCCGCGCCACCAAATCGGAGCATTTATCGATGCAGGTGATCGGACTTTGCCGGTTTTCATATCTTGGCCACGGCGGCTTTCAGATCGAGCATGACAGCATCGAGGAGCGTGCGGGTTTTCTGTACGATTCGAACCGGATGGAAGAACGGTTCCGAACCTTCGAGACCCTCACCCTGCCGTCGTTGCGGGCCCAGAGTGACCCGGATTTCACCCTGCTGGTCGTCACCGGCGACAGCCTGCCCGCCGCCTATCTGGCGCGGTTGCGCGCGCTGCTGGTCGGCCTGCCGCAAGCGGTGCTGCGGAGCTATGCGCCGGGCAAGCACCGACAGGTGATGCAGGAGGCGATTAATTCAGTGCGGCGCTTTGACAAGGAACCCTGCCTGCAGTTTCGCATCGACGATGACGATGCGGTGGCGCGGGTCTATGTCAAGCGGCTGCGCGAGGCCGCCCAAGACCTGCGCAAACTGGGCCGCAGCCACCGACATATCGCGATTGATTTCAATCAGGGTTATATCGTCGGCACCGCGGCCGAGGGGCTCTCTGCCGCGCCGACGCAGCGGCCCTATACCACCGCAGCGCTCGCGGTCATGTTCAAACCCTCGGTCAAGCTGTCGGTGATGAACTTTGCCCATCAAAAACTGCCCTCCCTGATGCCTACCGTCACCTTCACCGGCGAGGACATGCTGCTGCGCGGGCATAATGACTATAACGACTCGCGGCAGAAATCCGGCGTCAAACCCGTCGCGCTCACCCCGCTCGATCCGGAGCAGGAGACATTGTTCCGCAAGGTCTTCAACGTGGACGCCGAGTACGTGCGCCGGGTCTATTCCGGCAGCGGAACTGTCAGCCCGCCACGCGCCCACGATAAAAAGTAAACAGCCCCGCCGCCGCGACCACCGCCGCCCCCAACAGCGTTAGTGGCGCGGGCCAGTGGCCGAACACCGCCCAGCCCAGCCCCAGCGCCCAGAGCAGCCCGGTATAGCGGAACGGCGCGACGAACGAAATCTCGCCCACCCGCATCACCAAGACGCTCAGCAGATACCCCAGCGTCACAAACAGCGATGACGCCCCGATCAGCGCGGTCGTCGGGACATCCAGCGGCACCCAGTCCACCCAGAGCGAGGCCAAGCTCGCCGCGACGAACACCGACAGCGCAGAGACCAGCGTCACCGTCATCGAGGCGACCCGCGACGACATTCTGCGGGTCGTCAGATCGCGCACTGTCACACAGGCCACCGCCGCCAAAGCATACAGCGCGTACAGGCTGAAGCCTTCGGGCCCAGGCCGCACGATCAGCAACATGCCGCAAAATCCCAGCGCGATCGCCATCATCCGACGCCAGCCCACGCTTTCCCCAAAGAATAACGCCGCCCCCAGCGTCACGGTCAGCGGCAGCACCTGCAGCACCGCCGTGACATTGGCCAGCGGCATGTTCATCAGCGCCGTAAGAAAGAAGTAGGTCGCCGCCACCTCGACCGAGCAGCGCAGCGCCAAAAGCGACGCATCGGCCCGCGACATGCGCAGATCCAGCGCCCCCAGCCGTCGCGCCAGCAGGTACAGCAGGAGCGTACTGATCATCCCGCGCAGGGTCAGGAGCTGCAACAGCGGAAGCGCGCCGTGGGTCGCCTTTACGCAGGTGTCATTGATGGTAAAGGCGGCCATGCTGCCCATCATCAACAGCGCGCCTTTGCCGTTCGGCGTCATGCTTCAGAGCGCCCGCAACCGGTCCAGCGTCATATCGAAATGCGTCTGCAACAACGGCTCGATCTGGTCATCGCGCAGCTTGTGGGTCAGCCCCATCTGCGCCGGGTTGGATTTGTTGTCGCCGTGGATCGTGCGGATAAAGGCCGGCACCATGATGTCGGAATAGGTGTTGAAATGCTGCGCCAGTTTGCGGTGATTGAACCGATAGGGGTTGGCCGGATGATCCACCGGCGCGACCAGGGTTGTGCCGGCCGAAAGCGGCGCGCGCTCGCAGGCATCGAACACCTCGGTCTCGGCCCCGGTGGAGCGTACATAGAACCCCCGGTTATAGGCGATCACAAACGGCGTCTTCGGCCCGTTCAGCTTCAACAAGCCACTCGCAAGCCGCTTGGTCCGCTTGACGAAATTCTTGTCCAGCGCATCGTCGTCATCCAACCGGAACATGATCCGATGGGTGCAATTGTCCTTGGGCACCGCGTTATAGCCGCGCTGCAACAGCTTGTAGTGGTTCTCGGTGCCGACGGTCAGGCAATGGATGTTGGGCAGCGGTTCGATCAGGTTCACCAGCCGTTCCAGATATTGCTCTGGCATGGACTCGGCGGTCAGCACCACCATATCGAAATCCCGGTCGCTCTGTCCGGTCAGCGCGGGCAGGCAAAGCTCTTCGAACAGGCGGAAACGCAGCGCCATCCGCTCGGGCGCGAACAGATGCGCGGCGGTGTCCTCCAACGTCTTGAACCGCTCCGAGTAATAGGTGGGGGTCAGCACCGAAAACCTCAGCAGCCCCACTGTCTTGATCTTCCGGTCCATGCCCGCACTCCTATCCAAACGGGGCCTAGCAAACACCGCCCCGCGCCGGAATAAAAGCCGCAATCGTTGCGCCGGGAGCAAAGAAAAACCCCCGCAGCACGAGCCGCGGGGGTCAAAATTACTTGTCGATTAGATCCGAAAGGCGCGGATCAGTCGCGGCTCTCCGGGGTATCGACCAGCGTGTCGAACGGATCACCACCGATGATGTCATCCTCAGTCGGTGCAGCCAAAGCTGCGGCCGCCTCGGCCTCTTCACGGCGCGCTTCGATCACCACGTTGTCGCGGTCTTGTGCGACACGACGCATGTTCTGGGTTGCCCCACCGGTCCCTGCCGGGATCAGACGCCCGACGATGACGTTTTCCTTGAGGCCCACCAGCTTGTCGCGCTTGCCCTGAACTGACGCTTCGGTCAGCACGCGTGTGGTCTCCTGGAACGACGCCGCCGAGATGAACGACCGGGTCTGCAGGCTGGCCTTGGTGATCCCAAGCAGGATCGGTTCGCCCTTCGCCGCGCGACCGCCCTTCGCGATGGTCTTTTCATTCATCGCGTCGAACTCTTGCTTGTCGACGTGCTCACCTTTCAGCAGCGTGGTATCGCCGCTGTCCTGGATCTCCCATTTCTGCAGCATCTGGCGCACGATCACTTCGATATGCTTATCGTTGATCTTCACGCCCTGCAGACGATAGACGTCCTGCACTTCGTCAATCATGTAGTTCGCCAGCGCTTCGACACCCATGATCGCAAGGATGTCATGCGGCGCCGGGTTGCCGTCCATGATGTAATCCCCCTTCTGCACGAAGTCGCCTTCCTGCACCGGGATGTGTTTGCCCTTGGGCACCATGTATTCGACCGCATCCGCGCCTTCTTCGGCCGCTTCCAGCGTGATCCGACGCTTGTTCTTGTAGTCGCGCCCGAACCGCACATAGCCATCGATCTCGGCGATGATCGCGTGGTCCTTGGGACGGCGTGCCTCGAACAGTTCCGCCACCCGCGGCAGACCACCAGTGATGTCCTTGGTCTTGGCCCCTTCGCGCGGGATCCGCGCCACGACTTCGCCGGCCTGAACCTCTTGGCCTTCTTCGATCGACAGGACCGCGTCCACCGACATCGGATAGGTCACCGGGTTGCCAACATCGTTGCGCACCGGCTCGCCATCGGCATCCACCAGAATGATTTCCGGCTTCAGTTCGTTGCCCTTGGGCGCAGCGCGCCAGTCGATCACGATCTTCTGGGTCATGCCGGTGGCTTCATCGGTCTCGTCGCGTACGGCGGTCCCCGAAACCAAGTCGACAAACTTGGCGGTGCCCGATTTTTCAGCGATGATCGGCAGGGTATAGGGATCCCATTCGAACAGCTTGTCGCCACGGGCAACCTTACCGCCATCCTTGACAAACAGCTTGGTGCCGTAACCCAGTTTGAAGCTCGTCCGCTCCTCGCCGGTCTCGTCGTTGATCCGCAGCTTCATGTTCCGCCCGACAACCAGCAACTCGCCAGCCGCATTTTCCAGCAGGTTGGCATTCTCAAAGGCGACCACGCCATCTTGCCCGGCCTCTTGGAAGCTTTGCTGGCCCCCCTGAGCAACGCCGCCGATGTGGAACGTCCGCATCGTCAACTGTGTGCCCGGTTCACCGATCGACTGCGCCGCGATGATGCCCACGGCCTCGCCAGAGTTCACCATGGTGCCGCGTGCCAGGTCACGACCATAGCACATGGCGCAGACGCCTTCCTCAGCTTCGCAGGTCAGCGGGCTGCGGATACGGGCCGTGGCCAGACCGGACTCTTCAATCGCATCAGCCATGCGTTCGTCGATCAGTTGACCAAGGGCGACGATCACCTCGTCGGTCCCCGGACGCACCAGATCCTCGGCCGCGACGCGCCCCAGAAGACGTTCGCCCAGCGTTGCCACGACTTCACCGTCGTTCACCGCCGCCTCGACGGTGATCGCGTTCTCGGTGCCACAATCGCGGGCCCGAACGATGCAGTCCTGCGCCACGTCGACCAGACGGCGGGTCAGATAGCCCGAGTTCGCCGTCTTGAGCGCGGTGTCAGACAGACCTTTCCGCGCCCCGTGGGTGGAGTTGAAGTACTCCAGAACCGTCAGACCCTCTTTAAAGTTCGAGATGATCGGCGTTTCGATGATGTCGCCGTTCGGCTTGGCCATCAGGCCGCGCATCCCGCCCAACTGTTTCATCTGTGTGACCGAGCCCCGCGCGCCGGAGTGGGCCATCATATAGACCGAGTTCGGTTCCATCTCGGCCCCGTTCTCGTCGCGCTTCTCGGCCGAGATCGCGTTCATCATCGCGTCGGTGACAAGGTCGTTACACTTCGACCAAGCATCCACGACCTTGTTGTACTTTTCGCCCTGAGTGATCAGGCCGTCCATGTACTGCTGTTCAAAGTCGCGCACCTGCTCGCGCGTGCTCTCGACAATCGGCCATTTCGTTTCCGGAACCACCATGTCGTCCTTGCCGAACGAAATGCCGGCCTTGAACGCCTCGCGGAAGCCTAGGGTCATGATCTGGTCGCAGAAGATAACCGACTCTTTCTGACCGCAATAGCGGTAGACGGTGTCGATGACCTGCTGCACTTCTTTTTTCCGCAGCAACCGGTTGACCAGTTCGAACGGAGCCTTGGCATTGGACGGCAGCAACGCCCCCAGACGCACACGACCCGGAGTGGTTTCGAAGCGTTGGTACACCTCGTTGCCCTCTTCGTCGAACTGGGTGACCCGCGCGCTGATCTTGGAGTGCAGATGCACCACGCCAGCGTCCAGCGCATGCTGAACCTCGTCGAGCGAGCTAAAGACCTTGCCCTCGCCAGGCATCCCGTCACGCGCCAGCGTCACATAGTACAGGCCCAGGATCATATCCTGCGACGGCACGATGATCGGTGCGCCGTTGGCCGGCGACAGCACGTTGTTGGTCGACATCATCAGGACGCGCGCTTCCAGTTGGGCCTCAAGGCTCAGCGGCACGTGCACGGCCATCTGGTCACCGTCAAAGTCGGCGTTAAAGGCCGAACAGACCAGCGGGTGAAGCTGAATTGCCTTGCCTTCGATCAGCGTGGGTTCGAACGCCTGAATGCCCAAACGGTGCAAGGTCGGTGCCCGGTTCAGCATGACCGGGTGTTCGCGGATCACCTCGTCGAGAATATCCCAAACCTCGGGACGTTCCTTTTCGACCAGCTTCTTCGCCTGTTTCACGGTGCTGCTGAGGCCCTTGGCCTCCAACCGCGAATAGATGAAGGGTTTGAACAGCTCCATCGCCATCTTCTTGGGCAGGCCGCACTGGTGCAACTTCAGCTCGGGACCGGTCACGATGACCGAACGACCCGAGAAGTCGACGCGTTTGCCCAAAAGGTTCTGACGGAACCGGCCCTGCTTGCCCTTGAGCATGTCGGACAGCGATTTCAGCGGCCGTTTGTTGGCCCCCGTGATCACCCGGCCGCGACGGCCGTTGTCGAACAACGCATCAACCGATTCCTGCAGCATCCGCTTTTCGTTGCGCACGATGATGTCGGGCGCGCGCAGTTCGATCAGGCGCTTCAGGCGGTTGTTCCGGTTGATCACCCGACGATACAGGTCGTTCAGGTCCGAGGTCGCAAAGCGACCGCCATCCAGCGGCACCAGCGGACGCAGTTCCGGCGGAATCACCGGAATCACAGTCATGATCATCCATTCCGGACGGTTACCCGATTCCAGAAAGGATTCGACGACTTTCAACCGCTTGATGATCTTCTTCGGCTTCAACTCGCCCGTCGCCACGGCCAGATCGGCGCGCAGCTGATCGGCTTCGGCGTCCAGATCGATGTTCTGCAACATCTCGCGGATCGCCTCGGCGCCGATATTGGCGGTGAACGCGTCCATGCCATAGGCATCCTGCGCGTCCATGAATTCTTCTTCGGTCAGCATCTGGCCATAGGTCAGATCGGTCAGACCGGGTTCGATCACCACGTAGTTCTCGAAATAAAGCACCCGCTCCAGATCGCGCAGCGTCATGTCCAGCATCAGGCCGATCCGGCTGGGCAGCGATTTCAGGAACCAGATATGGGCAACCGGCGAAGCCAGTTCGATATGGCCCATGCGCTCACGGCGAACCTTTTGCAGCGTCACTTCGACGCCGCATTTCTCGCAGACAACGCCGCGATACTTCATCCGCTTGTACTTGCCGCACAGACATTCATAGTCCTTGATCGGACCAAAGATGCGGGCACAGAACAGACCGTCACGCTCGGGCTTGAAGGTCCGGTAGTTGATGGTTTCCGGCTTCTTGATCTCGCCGTAGGACCACGACAGGATCCGTTCCGGCGAGGCCAGCGAGACCTTGATTTCGTCAAAGACCTTGGGCGGGGTCAGCGGGTTGAACGGGTTGTTCGTGATTTCCTGGTTCATTTTCTAATCCTTAGAGGCTGGCGGAAGGGGAGGCCGGGCGAGAGCCCGGCGCACCGAGTTGGCGTAGGCCGGGCCTTGGCCCGGCGCTTGCGTCACTCATCCTCCTCCGCGTCCAGGAGTTCCATGTTCAGGCCGAGGCCGCGGACTTCCTTCACCAGAACGTTGAAGGATTCGGGCACACCGGCCTCGAAGTTGTCCTCGCCCTTGACGATGCTTTCATAGACCTTGGTCCGGCCTGCCACGTCGTCCGACTTGACCGTCAGCATCTCTTGCAGGGTATAGGCGGCGCCATAGGCTTCCAGCGCCCAGACTTCCATTTCCCCGAAACGCTGACCACCGAACTGCGCCTTACCGCCCAGCGGCTGCTGGGTCACAAGGCTGTACGGCCCGGTCGAACGCGCGTGGATCTTGTCGTCCACCAAGTGGTGCAGTTTCAGCAGGTATTTCATCCCCACCGTCACCGGACGCGCGAACTGTTCACCAGTGCGACCGTCAAACAGGATCGACTGACCCGAGGTGTCAAAGCCCGCACGACGCAGCGAGTCGTTCACATCGGCTTCTTTCGCCCCGTCGAACACCGGCGTTGCAATCGGCACCCCACGGGTGACGTTGCCGGCGGCTTCGATCAGATCCTCTTCGCCCATGCCCACGATGCCTTCTTCATAGACATCGTCGCCATAGGCGATGCGCATCGCTTCGCGCACCGGAGTCAGATCGCCGGACCGGCGATAGTCTTGCAACGCATCGTCGATCTTGATCCCAAGACCGCGCGCGGCCCAGCCCATATGGGTTTCAAGGATCTGACCGACGTTCATCCGCGACGGCACACCCAGCGGGTTCAGACAGAAGTCGACCGGAGTCCCGTCAGCCAGGAACGGCATGTCTTCCATCGGCACCACGCGGGACACAACACCCTTGTTGCCGTGACGACCCGCCATCTTGTCGCCCGGCTGCAGCTTGCGCTTCACCGCCACGAAGACCTTGACCATCTTCATCACACCCGGCGGCAGGTCGTCGCCACGGCGCACCTTCTCGACCTTGTCCTCGAACCGGGCATCAAGGGTGCGCTTCTGCACCTCGTACTGCTCGTTCAGGGCCTCGACGATCTGCGCGTCGGCCTCTTCGGACAGCGCCAGCTGCCACCACTGACCGCGCGACAGGCTGTCGAGCAGATCCTCGGTGATTTTCGAACCCGGCTTGATGCCTTTCGGCCCCTTGGCAACCGTTTTGCCCAGGATCATCGTTTTCAGACGGGCATAGATGTTGCGATCCAAGATCCCCATCTCGTCGTCACGGTCGCGCGCAAGACGCTCGACCTCTTCGCGTTCGATCTGCAGGGCACGCTCGTCTTTTTCCACGCCATGGCGGTTGAAGACACGCACCTCGACCACTGTGCCGAAATCGCCCGGCTTGACCCGCAGCGAGGTGTCGCGCACGTCCGATGCCTTTTCGCCAAAGATGGCGCGCAGCAGTTTCTCTTCCGGGGTCATCGGGCTTTCACCCTTGGGGGTGATCTTGCCCACCAGAATATCGCCCGGCTCCACATCCGCGCCGATATAGACGATGCCAGCCTCATCGAGGTTGCGCAGCGCCTCTTCGCCCACGTTCGGGATGTCGCGAGTGATCTCTTCCGGCCCGAGCTTGGTATCGCGGGCCGCGACCTCGAATTCCTCGATATGGATCGAGGTATAGACGTCATCGCGCGAAATGCGTTCCGAAATCAGGATCGAGTCTTCGTAGTTGTAGCCATTCCAAGGCATAAACGCGACGGCCACGTTTTTACCCAGAGCCAGTTCGCCCATATCGGTCGACGGACCGTCTGCGATCACCTCGCCCTTGCCGACCGTCTGGCCGACCTTCACCAGCGGACGCTGGTTGATACAGGTGTTCTGGTTCGAGCGCTGGAACTTGCGCATCCGGTAGATGTCGACGCCGGCATCGCCCAGTTCCAGATCATTGGTGGCCCGGATCACGATCCGCTGGGCATCGACCTGGTCGATCACGCCGGCCCGCTTGGCCATGATGGCCGCGCCGGAATCGCGCGCAACGACTTCTTCGATACCGGTGCCGACCAGCGGCGCCTCGGCCCGCAGCAGCGGAACCGCCTGACGTTGCATGTTCGAGCCCATCAGGGCGCGGTTGGCGTCGTCGTTTTCAAGGAACGGGATCAGCGAGGCCGCAACCGACACCAGCTGTTTCGGCGACACGTCGATCAGGTCCACGTTTTCGCGCGGAGCAAGCGTATAGTCGCCCGATTTCCGCGTGCTGACCAGATCGTTGATGAAGTTGCCGTTCTCGTCCAGCGTCGCGTTGGCCTGCGCCACGGTGTGACGCATTTCCTCGGTCGCGGACATGTAATGGACCTCATCGGTCACATGGGTGTCCTTGACGACGCGATAGGGGGTCTCGATGAAGCCGTATTTGTTCACGCGGGCAAAGGTGGCCAGCGAGTTGATCAGACCAATGTTCGGCCCTTCCGGCGTTTCAATCGGGCACATCCGGCCATAGTGTGTCGGGTGAACGTCGCGCACTTCAAAGCCCGCGCGCTCGCGTGTCAGACCACCCGGCCCAAGCGCCGAGAGACGGCGTTTGTGCGTCACTTCGGACAGCGGGTTGGTTTGGTCCATGAATTGCGACAGCTGCGAAGAGCCGAAGAATTCACGTACCGCAGCGGCGGCAGGTTTGGCGTTGATCAGATCCTGCGGCATCACGGTGTCGATCTCGACACTGGACATGCGCTCCTTGATCGCGCGTTCCATCCGCAGCAGACCGACGCGATACTGGTTTTCCATCAGCTCGCCAACCGAGCGCACCCGGCGGTTGCCAAGGTGGTCGATGTCGTCGATGTCGCCCTTGCCATCGCGCAGTTCAACCAGCGCCTTGATGCAGGAAACGATGTCCTTGCTGTCCAGCGTACGCTGGGTGTCGGGCTTGTCCAACGCCAGACGCATGTTCATCTTGACCCGACCCACGGCCGACAGGTCATAGCGGTCGTGATCGAAGAACAGCGTGTTGAACAGCGACGATGCTGCCTCGACGGTGGGCGGCTCGCCCGGGCGCATCACGCGATAGATGTCCATGAGCGCAGTATCGCGGCCCATGTTCTTGTCCATCGCCATGGTGTTGCGGATATAAGGGCCAACGTTGATGTTATCGATGTCCAGCACCGGAATCTCGGTGACGCCAGCATCGACCAGCTCCTTGACGGTGCCGCCGATCAGATCGCCGCCCTTGTCGTATTCCAGCGTCAGCTCATCGCCTGCTTCGACATAGATCGCGCCGGTTTCCTCGTCGATCATGTCCTTGGCCACGAACTTGCCAACGATATTTTCATACGGCACCAGCAGATCGGTGACAGAGCCTTCGTCGATCAGCTTCTTGACCGCGCGCGGGGTCACCTTCTTGGTGGCCTCGGCGATGATCTCACCGGTTGCGGCATCCACCAGATCAAAGGTCGGACGGGTACCGCGCGCCCGCTCGGGGAAGAACGGCGTGACCCAGCCCTCACCCTTGCGCAGGGTATAGGTAACGGTGTCGTAATAGGCATCCATGATGCCTTCCTGGTCCAGCCCCAGCGCATAAAGCAGCGTGGTCACCGGCAGTTTGCGACGACGGTCGATCCGGCAGAACACGATGTCCTTGGCGTCGAATTCGAAGTCCAGCCACGACCCGCGATACGGAATGATCCGGCAAGCGAACAGCAGCTTGCCCGAGCTGTGGGTCTTGCCCTTGTCATGGTCAAAGAACACGCCCGGCGAGCGGTGCATCTGGGACACGATCACCCGCTCGGTCCCGTTGACGACAAAGGTGCCGTTCGGCGTCATGAGCGGCATGTCGCCCATGAACACGTCCTGCTCCTTGATGTCCTTCACCGACTTGGCGCCGGTATCCTCGTCCACATCGAACACGATCAGACGCAGCGTGACCTTCAGCGGAGCGCTGTAGGTCATGTCGCGTTGCATGCATTCCTCGACATCGTATTTCGGCTTTTCAAGCTCGTATTTCACGAACTCCAGTACCGCGGTCTCGTTGAAGTCCTTGATCGGGAATACCGACTGGAACACACCTTTGATGCCTTCACCGTCTTGCGGATCGGGCTGATCGCCGGATTTCAGGAACAGCTCATACGAGGATTTCTGAACCTCGATGAGGTTCGGCATCTCCAGCACTTCGCGGATTTTGCCATAGTACTTCCGAAGACGTTTCTGGCCGAGGAAGGTTTGCGCCATATCAGTGGTCACCTTTTCAGTTTCTCACCGGGAAAGACAGCCGCCGGGCCACGGCCACTTCCCCATACGAGATCGCAAGTTCGGATCAATTCGCGGTCGCCGTCCCGACTGGCGACCTTCCCGATCCTAGAACCACGCCTTAGAAAGAGTCCGGACCTTGCCTGGGCCCTTTCTAAGACAGGTTCGGCTGGATCCGGTATTCCCCGGATCCAGCCCCGTTTTTTACGTCGGCTCGCGCCGCGCATCGATGTGGCTTAGGCCACTTCGACTTCGGCGCCAGCTGCTTCCAGCTTGCCTTTGACTTCTTCGGCTTCGTCTTTCGACACGCCTTCTTTGATCTTGCCGCCAGCTTCCACCAATTCTTTGGCTTCTTTCAGGCCCAGACCGGTCAGGGCGCGCACTTCTTTGATCACGTTGATCTTGGAGGCGCCGGCGTTCTTCAGAACGACGTCGAATTCGGTCTTTTCTTCTTCGGCTGCGCCGGCGTCAGCCGGGCCTGCCATCATGACAGCGCCGCCAGCGGCGGGCTCGATGCCATATTCGTCTTTCAGGATGGTTTTCAGTTCCTGGGCTTCCAGGAGCGTCAGACCAACAATCTCTTCTGCGAGTTTTTTCAGATCAGCCATTTTATCAGCTCTTTCCGTTTTGATGTGTGTTCCAACGTGAGGGGCTCCACCCTACGCCAGTCAGTACAAGTCGCTTTCCGCTTACGCGGCTTCGGCCTTCTCTTCGATGGTCGAAAGAATGCTTGCGATGTTGCTTGCAGGTGCGCCAATTGCCCCAGCGATGTTAGAGGCGGGTGCGCCGAGCATGCCAGCGATCGTTGCGATAAGTTCATCGCGCGACGGCATTTTCGACACGGCCTCGACACCGGCCCGGTCCAGAGCGTTTTCACCCATTGCACCGCCAAGAATTTCGAACTTTTTGTTCTCTTTGGCGAAGCCCTCGGCAACCTTGGCCGCAGCCACAGGATCCTCGGAATAGGTTAGAACGGTCATACCGGTCAGCAGGTCCACCATGCTTTCGCAGGGCTTACCCTCAAGGGCGATTTTGGCGAGCTTGTTCTTGGCAACACGCACAGACCCACCCGCTTCGCGTGCACGCGCGCGCAGGTCTTGCATCTCAGCTACTGTCAGACCGGTATAGTGGGCAACCACCACAACGCCAGAGCTTTCGAAGATTTGGCCGAGTTCCTCGACCACTTTCTCTTTCTGGGCTCTATCCACAGTTCTCTCCAAGTTATGGGGCGCTACCGCGCCCCGGCTCAAGTTTGCCGGACAAAGCCCGGCGTTCAGGTCCGAATTACGGGGTTGAGCCAAAAACCGCCCGAAGGCATAGCCCCCGGTCAATCTGGTCTTTCCCGTCTCAGGCAGGACATTAAGGCCAAGGCCACCCGCCATCTTGGACGAAACGAAATAAAGCGCACGACGAATCGCACGCTTTATCTCGCGACCCTACTTAGGCCGGATTCCCCTGCGTTCCAAGGGGTAAATCGCATGCTCGACACATCAATCTGAAATTAACCTTTGGCGTCATCAAAGAGCGCCCGCCGCGGCGCGTCCAGATCCAGCGCCAGTTCCAGCCGCGCACCGACCTCGCCCAGCCGCGCCAGGGCCGCCTCATCCAGCTTGTGCATCGCATCATACAGCGCCCGCAACGGCACCTCGGGCGCATCCGACGCCATCGCCGCTTCGATCCGGCGAGTCATCGGCGTGGTAAACCCGCGCGAGACCGAGCGCCACTCCAGCTTGCGCCGCCAGGCTTCGAAATCATAGCCGATCATATGCAGCAGAAATCCGCGCTGCACCGCCCCGACCACGCGTTCATTCACCGGGGTGCCGTCAGGGCGCTCGACCCAGTGCTGGCGCGCCCGTACATCCGACAGCCCGGTCCGGGTCGCGGATTTCCCCTGCGGATGCCCGATCAGCCCCTGTCGCCGGGGGCCGAACAGCGGCGCGCTCTCGCCATAGACATGCCGGGCGGCACCGCGTGGCATCGGCAGGCGGAACTGCAACCGCTCCGTTGGCGCCACCGGGCGCACCACCTCGGCCGTCAGCACCCGCACCGCCTCGATCGCGCGCGGTTGCGCCGCCAGCAGCGTGGCGATGGACCGCCCTTCGATATGCAGAAATTCGTCGGCGTCCACGTTCAGGAACCACGGCTCATTGGTGCGATGATAGGCCCAGGTCAGCGCGGCGTTCTGGCGTTTGGGAAAATTGGTGTCGGGCGTCATGCCCAGCATCGCCCAGAATTCCGGCGTGCAGGGCACGCATTCGATCCGGGGATGGTCGCCCAGGGCCCCGATGGCGGGGTCCTGGGGATTGTCAAACATCAGCAGGAGCGAGGATGCGCCCCCAGACAGATACCACGCGGCAAAGCGCATCGTATCAATCGGGTCCTCATTCAGGATTGCGGCAGCTCGCCACGCGCCCTGCATGAGATTTGCGTTACTCGCCCGTGGCGTCAGCCACGTCGATCGTCACGCCCGGGCCCATGGTGGAGCTCAGCGAGATCTTCTTCATGTAAGTGCCTTTGGCACCGGCCGGACGGGCCTTGGCCACGGCATCGACAAAGGCGCGCACGTTCTCGACCAGCTTGGCGGTGTCGAACGACGCCTTGCCAACACCAGCATGAACCACACCGGCTTTCTCGGCTTTGAACTGAACCTGACCACCTTTGGCGTCTTTGACGGCCTGGGTCACATCCATGGTCACGGTGCCAACCTTGGGGTTCGGCATCAGGTTGCGCGGGCCCAGCACTTTACCCAGACGACCGACGATCGGCATCATGTCCGGGGTCGCAATGCAACGGTCGAATTCGATGGTGCCGTTCTGGACGGTTTCCATCAGATCCTCGGCGCCCACGATATCCGCGCCGGCCGCAGTGGCCTCGTCAGCTTTGGCGCCACGTGCAAACACGGCAACGCGCATGTTCTTGCCAGTGCCGTTGGGCAGGCCGATCACGCCGCGGACCATCTGGTCAGCGTGGCGCGGGTCGACACCCAAGTTCAGCGCAATTTCGACGGTCTCGTCGAACTTGGCCGCGGCCGCGTTCTTGACCAGAGCAACGGCGTCTTCGACCGACAGGTTTTCCTTGCCAGCAAAGGCTTCGCGGGAGGCGCGGGTGCGTTTTCCAAGCTTTGCCATATTACTTAACCTCGATACCCATGGAGCGGGCGCTGCCCAGAATGATGTGCATAGCCGCTTCGATATCGTTGGCGCTAAGATCTTTCATCTTGGCTTCAGCAATCTCGCGAACCTGCGCGATGCTCACCGATCCAACGGTATCGCGACCCGGGTTGGTTGCGCCCGAGTCCACTTTGGCCGCTTTACGCAGGTAGTACGACGCCGGAGGCGTCTTGATGTCCATCGTAAAGGACTTGTCCTGGTAATACGTGATCACGGTCGGGCACGGCGCACCGGGCTCCATATCCGCAGTCTTGGCGTTGAACGCCTTGCAGAATTCCATGATGTTGATGCCGCGCTGACCCAGCGCCGGACCGACCGGCGGGGAGGGGTTCGCTTTACCAGCGGCAACCTGAAGCTTCATGGTCCCGGCGAGTTTCTTGGCCATTGGCCTTTCTCCTTTCCAACACCCTCGGAACGCGTTCCTCGGGTTTTTGTTGTGTGGTCCGGGCCCCGGCGACGCGTCGCCGACACCCTCCCACGCTCACATCATATCAGGTCTGTTTGGTGACCTGCATGAATTCCAGCTCGACCGGGGTTTCCCGGCCAAAGATCGACACCGACACCTTCAGGCGCTGGTTGTCGTCGTCTACTTCTTCGATCATGCCATCGAAGTCCTCGAACGGGCCTTCGTTGACCTTGACGCGCTCGCCGATCTCGAAATGGATCAGCGTACGGGGGGCGTCCTCGCCCTCCTGAACGCGGTTGAGAATCTGATTGACCTCAGCGTCACGCATCGGCATCGGGCGACCCTGGGGACCAAGAAAGCCGGTGACGCGGTTGATCGTGTTAATCAGGTGATAGCCGCGATCGGACATCTCCATATGCACCAGCACGTAACCGGGCATGAACCGCCGCTCGGTCGTGACCTTCTTGCCCCGGCGCACTTCGATCACCTCTTCGGTGGGCACCAACACTTCGTCGATCTCGTCCTCAAGCCCGCTCTCAGCCGCAGCGATTCTGATCTGTTCCGCGATCTTCTTCTCGAAGTTGGAAAGAACGCTGACCGAGTACCATCGCTTCGCCATGAGCCCTGATGTCCTTGTCCTGATCCGGCGCAACCGAATCACGGGCACCGATTTTTGTAAGAGTTTCAGGCAGTTGAACCGCCGCCCTGGAATAAAAATCGGCGCGCAACTCGAATCGCCGCGCGCCATACCCCAAAGGTAGGGGCTCAACTACAGCCAAGGGCTGAAATGATCAAGGGGTCGGGGCCAATTTCGTCCCGCCACCCAGCCCGTCAAAGACCGTTAACCAAAGGCCGTCAGAATGCTTTGCAGACCCGCGCGGATCAACAGATCGACCATCGCGAAGAAGGTCGCAGTCAGCGCGGCCATGATGAACACCATCACCGTGGTCAGGAGCACTTCACGCCGCGTCGGCCAGGCGACCTTGGCGATCTCGGAGCGGACCTGCTGGATGAACTGGATCGGATTAGTGGTGGCCATAGGCGGAAATCCTGTTTGAATTAAAGGGGCACATATCCGGGTGGAGCGCAGAATTCAAGTCGCGGATTGGGGAATTCGCGGGCCGGATCGTACACTCCGCCTGCCTGCATCTTTGCGCTGCAGCCATTGTTTGGGGAGTTTCGGAGCCGTTCTGTACGCGCGCCGCGACCTCCCCCTGCCCCCGACACCCGGGCAAAGCCCCTGCAGCCGGCAGATCAGAAGCCACCACAACTATCAGCACCAAGCAGTTCAACCGACACACCGCGAATCGCGCGCGCGTCGGGGAGCTGTGAATTTCTTGAAATTGGCAGGGGCAGAAGGGTTCGAACCCTCGACCTACGGTTTTGGAGACCGTCGCTCTACCAGCTGAGCTATACCCCTAAGGCCGGGCCCTGATTTATGGCAGAGCACAGCGGGACACAAGAGGGAATCTTGCCCGAATGCGGCTCCGAAGGCATTGCCCCCCGGGGGCGTGGTCCTTTATGAGAAAAGACCGGCACAGGGGGGCGGCGCATGAGCCTGCGCAAACGACTAATGAACAGCACCGGATTCGCCCGCTTTGTCAGCGCGCTGTTCGCGGGCTATATCCGGTTTGCCTATGCCACCTCGCGCTGGCGGCGGGAGGGGTTCGAGGCCATGGACGCGGCGGTGCAGGCCGGCGAGCCGGTGATTTTTGTCGTCTGGCACCAGCGGCTGATGATGGCCCCCTATATGTTCAACCTCTCAGGCGGATCGATCTGCTCGCTGACCTCGGCGGCGCGGGCCGGACGCATGGTTGGGGTGTTGCTGGGCCGGTTCGGTTGGGAAAATATCTCCATGTCCAGCCACAAGCGGCATGTGGCGTTGTCGCGCGAGGTGCTGCGGCGGATGCGTCAGGGGATCTCGGTCGGCATCGCGGCGGACGGGCCACGGGGGCCGGCGCGGGTCAGCTCCACCGTGCCGCTGATCTGGGCGCGCAGTTCAGGCAAGCGGGTGTTCGCGGTCTCGTTCTCGGCCAACAGGGTGGTGGAGTTTCCCAGCTGGGACAAGATGTGGCTGCCCGCCCCGTTCTCGCGCGGGGTGTTCCTGTGCGAGGAGTGGACCAGCAGCGTGCCGCGCAAGGTCAGCGATGCCGATTTCGAATCGCTGCGACAGGAATTCGAAGCGCGCCTTGATGCGGTCACCAACGCCAGCGACAGGGCGGCAGGCCGAGCGCCGCTGGCAGCGGATACCGCGCCCCGCAGCTAGATCCGCGTCTAGGCCCGCAGCTAGGCCCGCATCTAGGCTTGGTCCAGCGCCGCCAGATCGCCACCACAGATCGCGGCCTCGGCGGCAATGATTCGCGCGATCGGCCAGTCCCACCAGGCGATCTCAAGAAGGCGCGCGATCGTAGCAGGCGAGAATCGCATCCGGACCACGCGCGCCGGGTTCCCCGCGATGACCGCATAGGGCGGCACGACGCCCGCCACCACCGCACCAGCGCCGACGATCACACCGCTGCCAAGCCGCGCGCCGGGCAGGATGCGGGCCCCCTGCCCGATCCAGACGTCATGAGCGACCTGCGTATCTGGCCCCGCCACCTGTGGCAGCGAGGGGCGCTCCAGCGTCGGCCCGCCGAAGATCGCAAAGGGAAAGGACGAAAACCCGTCAAAGCGATGATTGGCCGAAGCGGTTATGAAACGCACCCCGTCGGCGATCTGGCAAAACCGACCGATCCGCAGCCGCTCGGGCGAGAAATCGAACAGATAGGGGGCCAGATGCGCCGCCCAATCCGCGGGCGGATTAAAGGCGCTGGCATAGCTGTACTCGCCCACCTCCCAACGCGGGTGATCAACGACGGCCTTGAGGAAAACCGTGCCGGGGTGGGCAGACCCGTCAGGAAGACGGACCGGGTGGCGGGTATCGGGCGTGGGAAAATCGGGCATGACTTTTTCCGGAGAAGCAGGAAAGGACCGGCGGGAGCAGGGCCTTTTGTCCATGAAGGCCTCCATCGGTGTAAACAGGGTAGCGGGACAGATCCGACAAGGGAAGAGGGGGGAGGCCGCAAGCGCCGCTCCCGCGGCGTGCCTCCGGCGGGGATATTTGTGGTGAAAGGAAAAGGCCGCAGTGGCAGGCAAGCACGCAGTGGCAGGCGCGCTTTGGCGGGTTTGAAACGCCCGGCGGATCGCCCGCATGAGAAAGGGCCGCCCCGGTATGGAGCGGCCCTGTTGACTGTCTGGAGAGCTGGCTAAGTCGCCAAGATCACTCGATGATCTTGGAAACGACGCCGGCACCGACGGTACGGCCGCCTTCACGGATGGCGAAGCGCAGGCCGTCTTCCATTGCGATCGGGGCGATCAGCTCGACCTCGAACTTCAGGTTGTCGCCCGGCATCACCATCTCGG
>JASJGL010000017.1:0-31806 GCA_033791545.1 Pseudodonghicola sp.
GCCCCAAGCCGTTCCAGCTCGGATGTGGCGCGCGAAAGAACGCGACGCTCGATTTGTCGCGGCGTCTCGGTTTGCGAGATCGTCCGCTTATATGCGGCTATGCCCATTCAGGTTTTTCCGAATTTTTGTTTTTCTGCCTCAAGTGTAAAGTACCGAAAGCTGGTTAAAGCGCAATTAACTCTTGGGTGTTTTCCATATAAGGCCCGATTAAGTAGAAGGTGTTGCGGCTTTACACGCCTGTTCAACGGGTGCAGCGGCCCGCGGAGATGGCGCATGAGGGGCCGAACAAAGGGCTGGCTGTCGTCAAGATGTCAACCTGCGCCACCAGTATTGGGCGTGCAATATCGTGCACCGGCGCGGGTCCGGGGTGGTTCAAGGCTGAGGGGAGAAAGCGTGCGATGATCGACTTTGACAGAACCGAGCTGTCCGCCGATGACTGGGACGAACAGACCTTTCCCCGCCCGGAGGAAAGCGATTTCGACCGCGTGGTTGAACGCGCCCTTTCACGCCGTGGGGTCTTGGGCGGTATTCTGGCCTTTGGCTCCGGCGCCACCGCGATGGCGGCCGAGCTTTTGATCGCGCCTCCCGCGCGGGCTGAAGGTGCGGTCGCGGGTTTTCCTTTCGAACCGATCCCGACACAAACCGACGCTCAAGTGCACGTTCCCAAAGGCTATGTCTGGGATGTGGTGGCGCGCTGGGGCGATCCGCTGTTTTCCGATGCCGTCGGCTATGACATTGCCGACGGCGGGCCGCTGCAGAAGTCCGACCGCGTGTTCGGCGAGAACACCGATGGTATGGAGACCTTTCGCATCGAGGGCCGGCAGGTGATCGCGATCAATCACGAGTACGTCAATCGCAAGACCAACCTGCCGGCGGCGCAAAATGGCAAGCCCGCGGATGCCCGGGACGTGCGCAAGTTGCAGAACCTGCAAGGCGTGACGGTGATGGAGATCGCAGAGCGGGAAACCGGCTGGGCCGTGGTCGTGGACAGCCGGTTCAACCGCCGCATCCACCATAACACCCCGATGGTGCTGGTGGGGCCCGCTGCCGGTCACGACCTGCTCAAGACCGCTGCCGATCCAAGCGGAACCCGGTCGTTGGGCACCTTTGGCAACTGCGGGTCGGGCAAGACCCCCTGGGGCACCTATTTGACCTGTGAAGAGAATTTTAACGGCTATTTCGGGGCCACCGGCGATATGGGGGCAGATCTCGCCCCCGGCTATGAACGCTATGGCATCAGCCCGGGTGGCTGGGGCTATGAGTATCACAGGTGGGATGCGCGCTTTGACGTCAGCCAAACCCCGAATGAGCCGCATCGCGCCGGTTGGATCGTCGAGATTGACCCGACTGACCCCGATAGCACGCCGGTCAAACACACCGGTCTGGGCCGTTTCAAACATGAAAATGCCGAGGTCGTGCTGGCCCCCGATGGCCGCGTGGTGGTCTTTATGGGCGATGATGAGCGGGGTGAGTTCCTGTACCGGTTCGTGTCGAATGCCACCTATACCCCCGGCGAACCACCCGAGGGGTTGCTGGACGACGGCACGCTCTATGTGGCCAGATTCGATGACGATCAGACCGGCGAATGGCTGGCCTTGACGCCCGAGACAACGGGGATGACGCAGGCCGAGATCTGTATCTTCAGCCGCTTGGCCGCCTCATTGGTGGGGGCCACCACCATGGATCGGCCGGAATGGATCTCCACCAATCCGAACGCGGTGGAGGCCTATTGCTGCCTGACCAACAACAAGCATCGCGGTCTGCGGATGAATGCCGGTGGCGACGACATGGCGGTTGGCGGCCCCAACCCCCGCGCGCACAACCGCTATGGCCAGATCGTGCGCTGGCGTCCGCATGGCAAGGACTATGCCGCCGCGACTTTCGACTGGGATCTTTATGTGATGGCGGGCAACCCGACCCTTTATGACGATGCCTATGGTGGGTCTGCGAATATCAACGCCGGCAACCTGTTCAATTCACCCGATGGTATGGCGTTTGACAGCCGCGGGCTGGTCTGGATCCAGACCGATGGCAAGGACAGCAACACGGGCGACTATGCCGGCATGGGCAACAACCAGATGCTGGCGGGCGATCCGGTCACCGGCGAAATCATCCGCTTCATGACCGGCCCGAAGGGTTGCGAGGTGACCGGCCTGAGTTGGTCAGCGGATCGTCGCACCATGTTCGTGGGGATCCAGCACCCGGGGGGCAGTTGGCCCGATGGCGCGGGCCTGCCGCGCTCGTCGCTGATCGCGATCAAGCGTGAAGACAACGGTTTGGTCGGCTGAGGGCTGCAGGGCTCAGGCCCAGTCACGGGCCCCGCCCCCTGCGCAGGGGGCGGGGCCCGTGCGGCCAGTCCCTCAACCAAGCGATTGAGGACCTGGCGCGCAGCGGACCCGCTTAGACGATCAGGATGGTCGAGCCGCTTGTTTGACGCGCCTCCAGCGCGCTATGGGCCGCGCCTGCCTCGGCCAGCGGGCGACGGGTCGCCACGTCAAGCTGGATCGTGCCGTTCAGAATGCGGGTGAACAGATCCTCCGAGCGGGACAGCAATTCTGCGCGCGCGGTGATATAGTCGAACAGCACCGGACGATTGGCGGAAAGCGAGCCCCCTGCGGCAAGATCGGACAGGGCAAAACCTGTTATCATCCCCGAGGATTGGCCGAAATTCACGAACATCCCGCGCGGTTGCAGGCATTTCAGCGACCCGCGCCACGTGTCCGCGCCGACACTGTCATAGACCGCAGCGCAGCCTTTTCCATCCGTCAGCTCTGTCACGACCTTGGTGAAATCCTCGGTGCGGTAATTGATGACATGATCATACCCATGCGCCCGGGCGAGCGCCATTTTCTCGGGCGTGCCAGCGGTGCCGATGGCCCGTGCCCCAAGCGAGTGCAGCCATTGCCCAAGGATAAGCCCGACGCCGCCCGCAGCGGCATGAACCAACACGGTATCGCCCGCCTGCACCTTGTAGGAGCTGGTCACCAGATACTGCGCCGTAAGCCCCTTGAGCATGGCGCCAGCGATCAGGATGGGATCAATCCCGTCGGGCAGGCGCACAAGGCGATCAGCGGGCACCACCCGTTGCGTACGATAGGCCCCGTGCGGCATGACATAGGCGACCTTGTCGCCCGGTGTCAGGTCCGTCACGCCAGCCCCCACTGCCAGAACCACGCCCGAGGCTTCGGAGCCCGGGATCATCGTGTCTGCCGGCCAAGCATACAGGCCGGTGCGAAAATAGACGTCGATGAAGTTCACCCCGATTGCCGTCTGTTCCAGCAAGACCTCGCCGGGGCCCGGATCGGAAACCGGCAGAGCATCCCATTCCATCACCTCGGGGCCGCCGGGGGTGCGCGCGATCCATCCTTTCGACATGCTCATCAGCTTTCGACCAGAAAGACGTCGTCGACGGGCAATTGCATGGCGGTGACCAGATGGTTGGTCTGCGCCGCCATGCCGATGATCGTCAGCAGTTCGGCGTGTTGCTCTGGCGTCATGCCCTTGGCCTTTGCCGCAGCGGTGTGGGAATGCACGCAATAGGTGCAGCCATTCGCGGTCGAGACGGCGACATAGATCATTTCCTGAACCGCCGGGGGCAGGGCGGTCTCGCCGGTCATTACGGTCTTCAGGTTGTCCCAAGTCCGCGCGAGAGACGCCGGGTCATTGGCCAACCCGCGCCAGAAATTGTTGATGAAGTCGGTCTTGCGCGTCGCGCGAATGTCGTCGAACACGGCCTTCACTGCGGGGATCGCGTCGGCTTCGGCATCACTCAGAAGTTTTACGGTTGCCATGTTTTTCTCCTATATTTCAGGCTTTTGCCCAATCCCAATACAGCTCGCGTGCTTTGCGTGCGATCGGCCCAAAGGGCAGCTCGCGGTCATCAAAGCCGATCACCGGCACCACTTTCGAGATGTTCCCGGTCGAGAAGATCTCATCCGCGCTGCGGAAATCCTCGATGCTCAGGGTTGTCTCGTGAACGCTTACACCCGCGTCACGCAGCAGGGCAATGACCCGTTGGCGGGTGATGCCGTTCAGGAATGTGCCGTTGGGCATCGGCGTAAACGCCTCGCCGTCGCGCACCATGAACACGTTGGATGTGGCCAGTTCCGCCACATTGCCATTCGCATCGCAGCACAGCGCATTCTGATAGCCTTTGGCCTGGGCTTCGCGCACCATGCGGGCGTTGTTGGCATAGAGGCAGGCGGCCTTGGCGTTGACCGGCATCACCTCCATCGTGGGGCGCCGGAACCGGGTGGTGGTGATGGTAAAGCCGGTGGGCTGCACCATCGGCATTTCCTCAAGACACAGGGCAAAGTCGGTGCTTTCGGGTTTCGGCGGCAGCACCCCGGCATCGCTTTCTTCGGCCCAGTACATCGGCCGGATATAGATGTCGGTGCCCGGGGCAAACTTGTTCAGCCCCTCAAAGGTCAGTGCCTCGATTTCGCCGCCCGACAGGGTCGGCACAAGGCCAAGCGCGCGGGCGCTGTCATTGACGCGGGCGCAGTGACGATCAAGGTCGGGGGCTACGCCGTCGAACAGGCGCGCGCCGTCGAACACAAGGCTGCCAAGCCATGTCGCATGTGAATCTGCCCCAAGGATGCGGGTGTCACCCTGATGCCAGTCGCCGCGATAATAGGTCCATATGGTCTTTGTCATTCGCTCTTCTCCTTCAGGCCGTTCGTGAACCGCTTGCTTTGCTGCGGGCGTCAGTGAACGGCGGCATACATGATTTTCTCTTCCGTGGCCTCGGCGGGCGACAGTTCTTCGACGATGCGGCCTTGGCGACAGACCAGAATGCGGTCCGACAGGTTCAGGATTTCGGGCAGATAAGAGGACACCATCACCACCGCGAGCCCCGCATCGGCCAGTTCGTTTATGATCTGGTGGATCTCGGCAATCGCGGCCACGTCGACGCCGCGCGTCGGTTCGTCAAAGATCACGATGCGCGGTTTCTGGACCAGCCCCTTGCCGATCACCACCTTCTGCTGGTTACCACCCGACAGTTCGACCACCTGCGCCTCGGCATTGATGGTCTTGATGTTCAGGCGTTTGCCCCATTCTTCGGCCAGCGCGCGAATGTCACTGGTGCGGATCACGAAGCCCTCTTCCTTGTCCGCCGCCAAAAGCCCGCCGAACAGGTTTTCACCGATCGACATCGTCTCGAAAATCCCTTCGGATTTACGGTCTTCGGTGACATAGACGATGCCGTCGCGCACCGCCTCGGCCGGGGTGTAATAGCGCACCGGCTTGTCATCGAGCGTGATGGTCCCGCCGCGCAGGAAATCGCGTTTGTCGATACCTGCCACGATCTTGAAGGTTTCGGTGCGCCCCGAGCCGATCAGCCCGAACACCCCGGTGATCTGTCCCTCGAACACGGAAAAAGCCGTGTTGCGCACCATTGCGCCCATCGAGATATCCTGCACCGACAACACCTTGCGACCGGGTTTGCGCAGCTGGGTTTCATCCCGGTGGCGATAGATTTCGCCCGACAGCGTGCGCCCGACCATGGCGGCGATGATGGTTTCGCGGTCAAATTCGGAGGTTGGGCCGCTGGCCACCTTTTCGCCGTCGCGCAGGATGGTGATGCGGTCGGAAATCTGCAGCGCCTCTTCCAGCGCGTGAGAGATGAACACGATCGAGACGCCATCGGCCTTGAGGCGGCGCAAAAGCGCAAAGAAATGGCGTTTCTCCTCGGGCGTCAGGGTGGCGGTCGGTTCGTCAAAGATGATGACCTTGGCCTTGTGATGCACCGCCCGCGCGATTTCGACCATCTGCCGTTTGGCCGCGCCCAGCGTTTCCACCATCGCGGTGGGATCAACGGCGAAGTTGAGCGATTGCAGGAACTGCTGCGCCGAAATGTAGGTGCCGCGCAGCCGGTTCAGGAAATTCTCGGACCCGAGATAAAGGTTCTGCGCCACCGTCATCGAGGGCACGAGGCTGGTTTCCTGAAACACCATCGCGATTCCTGCATGAAGGGCCTCGTTCGGGCTGGCGAATTGCACCTCTTTGCCCAGATAGGTCAGCTTGCCCGAGGTCGGGCTGACGACCCCGGCCATAACCTTGGTCAGCGTCGATTTCCCGGCACCGTTCTCGCCAAGCAGGGCGTGGATCTCGCCCGCGGCAATGTCGAAATCGACGTTTTTCACAGCCGGGACGCTGCGATAGTTCTTGGTGATCTGCTCCATTTTCACGACGGGGTTCATGTCCTGTCCTCCGCTGTCAGGATGCAGTTGCCGCCGCGCGCGGCGATCACCGTCCTGCCTTGATATTCGATCACGCTGCAGGTGCCGTGACGTTTGCCATTGGCGCGGCTGTGCAGGCTGAAGGTCGGGGTCATGTCGGGGGCGAGACGCACCACCAGCCCGCAGGAGCGACTGGGGGACCAAGCCTTGTGCACCCCCATCGTGCGAATTCCACCGCATTGTAACGGTTCGAGAAAGCTCTCTCCCGAGGCAAAGGAAGGCGCGATCCAGTAATCACGCGGCACGCTGGCCATCATGTCGAACCGATAGTGGGTTTCCTGCAGAACCATTTCGATCAACCGGTTGCGCGGGGCGAAAATCGCCAGCCAGGCACCGCCGTCAGCGCTGGCCGCAAGCCGGGCGGGATAGCCCGGCAGATGCCGCAGAACCGGTTTTACCGTGCCCCCCTCGACCCGGACCAATTGGTGGCGCCAGCTTTCGCTGACCAGACAGCCCTTGGCGTCGGGCAAAAGACCAAAGGGCCATGCCAGCTTTTTCGCCATGACTTTGAAATCCGCGCCGGGCGCGCGCCGCCAGACCGAACCGGCGGCATTCTTTTCCATCAGGTCGGCAACCCAGCCCGACACCGGGTGCAGGTCAGAGCCGTTGGCAAGCCACAGCGCCCCGTCCGGGCCATAGGCCAGCGCCGTGATGCAGGCCACACCCTTGGGCAGGGGCACGGGCGTGCCGTTCTCGCTCAGGGTGCCGTCGTCCAGCGCGATGGTCAGCGTGCCGTCCGGGGCGGCCGCCAGCGCGGTGATGGCGGCGGCAAAGCTCTGCACCGGTTCCGGGGGCGCGTCGGCCCGGATCTCGACAAGTTCAGTCCCGCTGGAGGCCAGCAACCGGTCGCCCAGGGCGCAAAGATTGTCGGCCTGCTGCAGTTCGGCAAGAACCGGGGTTTCGTCCAGCACGGCATTGGGGCGAAAGGCGCCATCCATCGGCGGAATGGTGATCGCACGGCCGCGAAACAGTTCGAGGATTGGATCAAAAATCATTTGGACGCCCCCCAATAGGAGTCATTCGAGGTCCACCCAGCGTCGGCTCCGTCGATCTTGTAGCGGCCGATTCGGTTGTTCAGGATGCCGCCGATGAACAGCTCGCCCTTGTGCTCTCGCATCGAGGTGACCATCGGATGCGCCAAGCCGGTCAGATCGCCCATGGTCTGCAGGATTTCGCCCTTGTCGTTGAATTTGACCACGCCGCCGGTGTTGATGTTGGGAAACAGCCAATCATCCTGCGGCAACCGGCGCGCCATGCGTTTGCGCATGGCCGGGTGGCGCAGCGACAGGTCGAAGGAGGGGGTGCGCATACCAAGCCACGCCATCCAGTAGGTGCCATCCGAGGCGCGGTTGATGTTGTCGGGATATCCCGGCATGTCGCGGATCACGCATTCTGCGGTGCCCGCTTTCGGCCCCTCAAGCCAATAGCGGTGAATGCGGCAGGCCCAGCTTTCGCAGAAGAACAGCGACTTGTTGTCATGCGCCATCGTCACGCCATTGGTATAGCGATAGCCGTCAAGCAGCGTCTTGGTGCTGCCGTCGCTGGGATCAAACACCAGCAGACGCCCGGTGGCGCGGTTCTCGATACTGTCGAGCGTCCATTCATGCGCATCATAGCGTTTGGTCGAGTCGGTGAAATAGACCTTACCGTCGGGCGCGATGTCCAGATCGTTGGGGTCGCGCAGACGGGCGTCATCCACGATGGAGGTGAAGGATCGCCGGGTTTCCGCCGAAAGCTGGGTCACGGTCCGGTCCGGCGCGATCTGATACAGCCCCATCGCGCCGACACAGGTCAGAAGATTTCCGTCGCGGTCAAACGCGAGCCCAAGGGGAAAACCGCCGATATGGGCGAACACCTCGGAGCGGGTGTAGTCGGGGGCGAAAAAGCGCACGATCTCGCCGTGCCTTGTGCCGCAATACAGGTGGTCGTCGCGATCGAGGATGACATCCTCGGGGCCTTCCACTTCGCCCAGCCCGATATGTGTGGCCCCGGACAGTTCGCTGTTCAGCGCGTAGGGGGTGCCAGACCCCGGAACAGCCGAGGTCGCCTCGCCCATGCGCAGATAGACCGGCGCCACATAGACCTCGTTCAGGACCTTGTGGCGGTTCTTCAGCCAGCGGATGTCGATGGTGACGGCGACGGCCAGCAGGATGCCCAGCACCATCTGGTTGGTGCCGGTGCCATAGCCCAGCCGGATCAAACCGTTGGTCATGACCATCACGATGATGGCGCCCATGATCCCTTTGACAACAGACCCCCGCCCACCGCCAAGGCTGTTGCCGCCGACCACAGCCGCCGTCAGGGCAAGGATTTCCAGCCCGTGCCCGGTGCCGGGACCGGCCCCCGACAGCCGTGTCGCGATCAGGAATCCAGCCGCAGCAGCGCACAGACCGGAAAAGACATAGGTCATGAACACCGTCTGGCGCACCTTGATGCCCGCGTTATGGGCAGAGCGGCGCGAGCCGCCGACCGCCAGAACATGCCAGCCGGGTCGCGACCGGGTCAGCGCAATATGGGTGACGATGGCCAGAACAAGGGCCGACAGCACCGGCACAGACAGGCCCAGAATGGTGCCGTCGCCGATGAAATCCCAGGTGTCCGACGATGCCATGGACATCTGGATTTTCGAGCCGAAGTTGACGACCAGAATATCATAAAGCGCGCGACCGATAATAAAGGTCACCAGCGTGGTGATAAAGGCGCGCAGCCGCAGGAACCCGATCAGATAGCCGTTGATCGCGCCAAAAGTGGCGCCGGTCGCCATCGAGGCGGCAAAGGCCAACCAGACCGGTTGCTCGAAGATGAACACCATGGACACGGCGGAAAACGCGGACAGCGCAAAGATAGATCCAACCGCAAGGTCGATGCCGCCGCCCAGCATGACCACGGTCAAGCCGGTGACAACAAGGCTGAATTCGCCCAACTGGCGGGTGGATTCCTGCAGCGAATACAGCTTGAAAAAGCCCGGAATGGCGCTGCCAAAACTTGCGACGACAATCACCAGCGCAAGGAAGGGGATCGCATTGTCGGTCCATCGCTTGGTCAGGATTTCGCCGATGACGTGATCAGGCACAAGGTTATAGCGCCACGCCTGCAACTGCTCGCGGAAAGTCATCGGGGCTCCATCGAATTTGGGGGGAGGGGGCAGAGAGGTGAAGCGGCCAGATCTGATCCGGCCGCTTCACAAGATGCTCGGAGGTCCGAGATCAGTTTCCGTTCATGGCCTGCAGGGCTTTCAGGTCCCAGCAGCTGTCCGGCTTGAGGTCGTCTTTGGTGGTCGCATCAAGCAGGGTGTAGATGTAGGGCGAAGAGGTACCCGGCGCCTGACCGCTTTGAAGCAGGTATTTGACGAGGGTGACCATGTTGTACGTTTCTTGCGCCAGATTGGTCATAACAACGGCGCCATAGGTGCCGTTTTCGATCATGTCGCAATCGGCCGCCTGTTCGCCGCCCCCGGTGGTCACAAGGAACACCTGATCCTGCATGCCCGCGTCGCGGATCGCGGCCGCGGCCCCGGTTGCGTCCCCATCCCAGAAATCGATAACGGCGCAGATGTCCGGGTGCTGTTGCAGCATCGTGGTGGTCACGTTGCGCGAGGTGGTCGCATCCCAGTTGGAATCCGGTTTGGCCACAACTTCGAACGCCGGATTGGCGGACAGCACATCCATGATGCCGGCATATTGGAACAGGCTGGTCGCGTTGACCTGATCGCCCTGCACCAGACCGATCTGGCCCGACGATCCCTCGCCACAGCCCTCGATGGCGGCCTTGGCTTCAAGCCGGCCAAGCTGGGTCCAGTCGCTGCCGACATAGGCATCGGCCTTGAAGTTGGCGGGGTTGTCGACCAGAATCACATAGATACCGGCTTTTTGCGCCCGCTTCAGCAGCTTGGAGTAGGAGTTCATGTCCGGCGACATGACGATCAGCACGTCCGGTTTTACCTCTGACGAGATCGCCTCGGTGATGGCCTGTGCGCCAGCCTCGACGCTCCAGTTCGGGTCGCGGGTCTCGAAGACACCGCCAAAGGCGGTGACCTCGTGCTCCAGAATGGCGGCCCACCCTTGTGCAAGGTCAAAGCCCATCGCCATCGGCACCAGCAGAACGCGCTTGCCGCTCAGGGCTTCGGAATAGGTCATGGGGCCCGGATCCTGCGCCACGGCAGGTACGGCGGCGAGGGTGGCCGCAGACATGGCGGCGGCGGTCAGAAACGTCCGTATCATCTTCATAGCGCAGTCCTTTTCCTGTTGGTCTAGTTTTTCGTTTGTTGTTTTTTTAGGCTTTGATGGGGTCAGATATCGCCTTGCTGGGCGGTCTGCTCGTCGCGCGGGTTCAAGACCCCGTCGATAATGATCGCGAGTAGCAGGATCGTTGACTTGATCAGGTTCTGATACAGCAGCGGAATGTCGACGATGGTCATCGCATTCAGCATGATGCCGATCAGCGCGGCACCCACCAGCACGTTGCGCACGCCGCCCTTGCCGCCGGACAATCCGATGCCACCGATCACGGTGACCAGAACGATGTCATACAGCAGCGTGGAATTGACGACGCGGGTGTTGATCGAATGCAGGCTGGCGGCGGTCAGCAACCCGGCGGTAAAGGCGGTCAGCGCCGACAGCACATAGCGCAGCACCAGCATTGGCCGCACCGGCATGCCGACATTGCGGGCGGCAATTGGGTTGTCGCCCGCGTAGTAGACATAGCGCCCCCACTTTGTGTAGCGCAGGAACAGGAACATCGCGCCGGACAGGATCGCAAAGAGATAGACCTCAATCGGAATGCTGGCAAAGCGCAGCCCGCCCAGCGAGGCGACCCAATGCCCCTCGGGCACCGGCACCGCGTCAGAACTGATCAGCTGCGAGCGCACATAGCCGAAGACGAAGGAGCCGCTGGCCAGTGTCACGAAAATGGCGGGGACATCGGCGTAGGCGACCAGAAACCCGTTCAGCAAACCGATCGCCAGAACCCCGGCGAACACCAGAAGCAGCGCGGTGTGATCGGCCATGCCGTCGCCCAGAAGCTGCAGATACCACGCCACCGACATGGCCATGATCGCGACCATCGAAAGGTCGATTCCCCGCCCGATGACAACCACCGACATGCCGAGGGCGAGGATCCCCAGAACCGCGATCGAGCGGACGATCGAGATCAGGTTCGGTGCGGAAAAGAAACCGGGAAGCGCGACGGAGGCAGTGGCGAAAATCAGCACCGCAACAACAAGGACAATGCGTTCCTGATTGAGGTCTTTCAATCGGCTCAACCAGTTGCTTGCCATGTGTGTCCAACAGCCTCTTGATGCTATCGCAAACCCGTTTCGGAATGCATTCGGGGTAGCCTAGCAACCAATAAACCAAGGCGTCCAATGAAAGTTTCGATCTGTAAATCATTCCGTTTTGGAATGGCTTTGTGCAAGTGTGGCCTAAACAATGTGCAGATGTCCGCGGAATGCTGAATTTTCTTCCACCAGGATGTGATTGCGCAAGGCTTCGATGAAACGGCGCCCGTAAGCGGGCAGCGCGGCGCGGCTGTCGGTCATGGCGCAAATGTCAAATCGGATCGGGTCACCGCGCAGGGTGATCGGTCGGCTGACCAGCGAACGGCCCGCAATAATCGCCGAAGAGGGCACCACGGCGATGCCATTTCCCCCCTCTGCCATCGCGAATAGGGTGTGCGGCGATGTGCTTTCCAGCATGATCCGCGGCACCATCCCGGACAGGCGACAGGCGGCGTCGAAGACCTCGCGCGATGCGTGGCGCCCGTTGAGCGTCAGGATCGGGCCCTCCAGCAGATCGGCAATCTCGATCGGGCCACGGGTGTCGGCCAGAAAGTCGGGGGTGGCGACAGCAAGGAACCCCAATTCGCCAAGGCGCACCGCCTCGAAAGGGTCGATGGCAGCGGTTGGCATGGCACTGATCGTCAGGTTGACGGTGCCCGCCTGCAATTTCTCCGCAAGTTCGGGGCCGCCGCCGTCTTCAAGGCGCACATCGATACCAGGGTTGGCAAGCCGCCATTCGCCCAGGAAACGCGGCAAATACCGCTCGATCAACTGCGAACAGGCGCCGATTTTTAGCAATCCGCTTTGATTGCGGGCCAGATCGCCGGCGAAAGAGCGCAGATCCCGATCCGCCACCAGCACGCCGTTGACCTTGCTCAACAAGGCCTCGCCCGCGGCCGTCAGGCGCACATTGCGCCCCGATTTCTCGAACAGCCTCAGACCAAGCGACTCTTCCAGCCCATGGATCTGACGCGACAGCGCCGACTGCGTGATGTTCAGGCGCTGGGCTGCCAGCGTGATGTTGGCAAGCTCGGCTGCGGTGACAAAGCCAGAGTATATGCGAATGTCCATGTCTTTGGTCCCCGATGCGATTTGAAAAAGCTAAGGACGCCTTGGGCCGGATGTCAACGGAGGGGCGGCAGGACGGGCGCGATCCAGTTCTCTCGTCCCTGTCAGCGCTGCCGGTGACCGACAAGACTAGGCTGACTATAGACAGAATACCGCAGAACCCCATTCCCGGCGTCCGGTTGACCGCGATCAACCACTTTACCAGCGCCTTTGAGCATGAGGGTCTGAAGCAGGTGCCAGCCCTATGACATGGAGAGACCCTTCCTTTGCGGATATGCCGTTGCGCGCGGGACATTTCCTGTAACGCCTCGTCTTCGGGAACAAAGAAGTGATCCTGACGGGGGGGGCAGCGCGAAATCCCGCGTGAGCTGCGGAAAGATGATCAAAAGAATACCAGCAACAGCACACAGCCCATATATGGAAACGCCGCGACATAGATGTCGCGCATCTGGGGCCCGGGTGGCGGCAGCGCGCTCGTTACAAAGGGAAACACACCGAAAGGCGGCGTGGTGATCCTGATTTCATGCGACAGCAGCAAGATACGTCCGAACCCTGCCGGAACGAACCCGGGGCTTGGCGCCAATGAGGGGACCGCCCGGGCGACCAGTCGTATCATCGATGATACGGTCGCATGAGCACATCCAGCGGCAACAGCCTCTGTGACCCGTATCGTCAACATGAAAATAGACTCTAAATGGACCCCGGTCGTCCAGCGGGACTGCCCCGCGCGAGACACGGAAGAAGGTCAGGGGCTGGTTGAATGCGGCGGCTTCGAATGGCGCGACACCCGCTCATCAGCGCGATTTTCGGGTTGGCGCATGCCGGTGATACGCCGCGCCCGACCTTGTGAATCCCCGCGCGCGTTGACATGAATTTCGATCCGCCTAAAATTGTTGCACACTAGGAGATCCACCGCCGCGCCATATCCATCGCTGATCTGAGCACTTGATTTTAAACGAGACCTGGGTTTTGATCAAATTATGAGGTCAGGGGGCTGCATGATAGAGATCAATACCGTCAGCAAAATTTTCACCGGCAGGGGGGCACCCTTTACCGCGTTGGACGACGTTTCAGTCACAATTCACGAGAACGAGTTCTTTACCCTTCTGGGGCCCTCAGGATGCGGCAAGACCACGCTTTTGCGGGTGATTGCCGGGTTTATATCTCCCACCAACGGCACGCTCACGCTGGAGGGGCAGGATCTTGTCAGCCTGCCGCCCTACAAGCGCCCGGTGAACACGGTGTTCCAATCCTATGCGTTGTTTCCGCACATGACAGTGGCGCAGAACATCGCCTTTGGGTTGGAAATGCTGAACAAACCAAAGGCCGAGGTGAAAGCCACTGTCGATGAAATGCTGGCGTTGGTGCAGATGACCGAGATGGCCGACCGCAAGACCTCTGAGATTTCCGGCGGCCAACAGCAGCGCGTGGCGCTGGCAAGGGCGCTGGCGCCCCGGCCCAAGGTTTTACTGCTGGACGAACCGCTTTCGGCGCTGGATTTCAAGCTGCGCAAAGAGATGCAGTTGGAACTGAAGCGGCTGCAATCCGAGACCGGGATCACCTTTGTCTTTGTCACCCATGATCAGGAAGAAGCCTTGACCCTGTCTGACCGGATCGCGGTGATGAACGCCGGCAAGATCCGCCAGATCGGCGGGCCACGCGACATCTATGATCACCCGGCCGAGCGATTTGTCGCTGATTTCATCGGCGACACCAATTTTCTGGACGTCGAGCTGCTGGCCGTTGAGGCGGATCAGGCCCGCGTGCGTCTGGCATCGGGAGCCGAGGCAACGGTCCGCGCCCCCCAGGATGACCTCGCGCCGGGGCCGGTCACGCTGGCGGTGCGCCCCGAACACGCCAACCTCGGTCCGATCGAGGGGGCTACTGTCACGGGGACGCTGGAAAATATCGTCTATTTCGGGACCGATACCCACTACCACGTGGCGCTCGACGGCGGCGCGCGCTTTGTGCTGCGGCAACAAAATCAGCCCGATCAGGCCCAGTCCTGCCAAATCGGCGACCGTGTTGGTGTGCACCTGTCCCCCGGCGTCGGCCAGGTTCTGAGGGATTGATGCGATGAGCGATGGCACCGATCTTACCCCCCGCTCCCGCTGGTTTCTGTTGGCGCCGGCCTTGGCGGTGCTGCTCTTTGCCGCCTCCGGCCCGCTGCTGATCGTTGCGATCTATTCCTTTCTCACGCCCGGAGACTATGGCGGCGTGGTCTGGCACTTCTCGCCCGATGCCTGGTTCAGCGTGGTGATGGAGCGCGATTTCTTCACCGAAAAGCTGGGCTTTGCCGATGCGCATCTGTCGATCTTCTGGCGCTCGATCAAGCTGTCGTTCATGACGGCGGTTCTGACCTTTGCTTTCGGCTTTCCGACCGCCTATTTCATCGCCACCCGGCCGAAGGAAAAACGTGATTTCTGGATGCTTTTGATCATGATCCCGTTCTGGACCAACCTGTTGATCCGGACGTTCGCCATCATGGAGCTGATCCGCGCCGAGGGCACCGTGAACAGTCTGCTGCTGGCGCTGGGGATCATCGACGAACCGATCCAGATGCTGTTCACCGAGTTCTCGATCATGCTGGGGATGGCCTATGTCTATCTGCCGCTGATGGTGCTGCCGATCTATGCCTCGATGGAACGGTTCGACTTCAACCTTGTCGAGGCAGGATACGACCTCTACGCGACCCGCTGGCAGGTGCTGCGGCGGGTGATCTTCCCACTGGTCAAACCGGGGGTGATCGCGGGCTCGATCCTTGTCTTCGTACCGTCGCTGGGGGCCTATGTCATCCCGCGCGTTCTGGGTGGCGGCAAACAGCTGATGCTGGGTAACCTGATCGAGCTGCAATTCGGGGCCGGGCGAAACTGGCCACTGGGGGCGGCGCTGTCGCTGGCCCTTCTGGCGATCGTGATGGTGGCGCTCATTCTATATGTTCGGGCCGCCGGAGACGACGAGGTGCAGCATGGATAAGGGATTCGACGTCCGTCGCCAGACCGGCTTTACCACCATCGCCATTGCCTGTTTCGTGGTGCTTTACCTGCCGATCATCCTGCTGGTGGTCTATTCGTTCAACGCCGGCACCTCGATCGCCATATGGGAAGGGTTCAGCTGGCGCTGGTATCAGACCGCCTGGCAGAACGATCAGGTTCAGGCGGCGACCGCCCGCTCGCTCCTGATTGCCGCTTGGGCCGCGGGGATCGCCACCACCTGCGCGGTGCTGGCGGCGCTGGCGACGACACGGCAGGGCAGCTTTCGCGGCTATACCTTTGCCTTCGCCCTGATCAATCAGCCGCTCATGGTGCCGGAAATCGTCACCGCCGTGGCCTTGTTGATCTTCTTTTCGACGATCAAGGTCGCCACCGGCTATACCGGGCTGTTTTATCTCATTATCGCGCATTCCGCCTTTTGCATCCCCTTTGCCTATATGCCGATCCGTGCGCGGCTTCAGGGGATGGACCTCAGCCTCGAGCAGGCGGCGATGGACCTCTACGCCACCCCTTGGCAGGTGTTCCGCCGGGTCACCCTGCCACAGCTTTGGCCGGGCATTCTGGCGGGCGCGATGCTGGCTTTCGTCATTTCGCTCGATGACGTGGTGATTACAGAGTTCGTGAAATCCGCAGGTCAGGATACACTGCCGACCTACATGCTGGGACAGTTGCGCCGAGTCGTCACGCCCGAGGTCAACGCCATCTCGACCGCGCTCTTGGCGCTTTCCGTGGTCATGGTGATCGGGTTCTTCTTTCTCAGCCGAACAAGAAAACAACAAGAAACCCAACAGGAGTGAACGATCATGAAACGGACCACATCCTTTGCCACCCTTGCCGCACTGGCGCTCGCCACCGCAGCCTCGGCCGAGGGCAAGCTCAACCTCTATAACTGGGGCAACTACACCAGCCCCGAGATGATCGAGAAATTCGAAAAGCAATTCGATGTCGATGTGACGGTCACTGATTTCGACAGCAATGACACCGCACTGGCCAAGATCAAGGCCGGCGGTCACGGCTTTGATGTCGTGGTCCCCTCGGGCACCTATATCCCGATCTTCATTTCTGAAGGGCTGTTGATGGAATCCAAGCCCAACGAGATGGAAAACTTCAAGAACATGGACCCGGTCTGGGTGGATGTGGAGTTCGACCCCGGCCGCAACTATACCGTGCCGTGGCAGTGGGGCACCGTCGGCATCACCGTCAACACCAGCGTCTATGATGGCGATATCAATACCGCCGGGCTCTATCTTGATCCGCCGGAAGAGCTGAAGGGCAAGATCAACGTCGTGCCCGAGATGATGGATGTGATGTCCACCGCGATCTACTACATGGGCGGCGAACAATGCACCATGGACAAGGCCGTTCTGCAAAAGGTGCGCGACAAGCTGGTCGAGGCTAAGAAAAGCTGGCTGTCGATGGACTATGGCAGCATCGAGAAATACGCCAAGGGCGATCTGGCCGCCGGCGTGAACTGGAACGGCGCATCGATGCGCGCGCGCCTGAAAAACCCTGATATCGCCTATGGCTATCCGATGGACGGCTATCCGGTGTGGATGGACAACGCCGCCATCCTCGCCGATGCGCAGAACGTCGAGAACGCCAAGCTGTTTCTGAACTTCATGATGGAGCCGGAGAACGCGGCGATGCTGTCCAACTTTGCCAAATACGCCAACGGCATCAAAGGTTCCGAAGCCTTCATGGATGAAGAGCTCAAGACCGCGCCAGAAGTGAATCCTTCGGAAGAGTTGAAGGCGGCGGGTGTGCTGTCCAAAACCTGCCCGCCCGAGGCGCAGAAGATCTACACCGCGATCTGGACCGAACTTCAGAAGTAAGACCTTTCGGGCGGCCCCGTCCCGGGCCGCCCGTTTCCTTGTGACGGAGCCTTGCCCATGACCCCCGACATCGTGATTCTGAACGGTCGCCTGATGACCTTTGATGCCGACCGCCCCACGGCGCAGGCGCTGGCCGTCTCGGGTGGCAAGATCGCCGCCCTGGGCAATACCGATGAGATTCGCGCGTTGGCCGGGCCCGGGACGCGGGTGATCGACGCCGCCGGCGCGACGGTTTTGCCCGGCTTTATCGACAGCCATGTGCATCTGTTCGGCGGCTCGGTCGAACTGGCCTGCCTCGACCTGTTCGATGTCTATGGTCTCGACGCGCTCACCGCGACGGTGCGCGATTGGGCGGCCCAAAACCCGGACGACAAGGTCGTCTTTGCGGTGCAGGCGGATTACGCGATCATCGCCCCCGGCCACCACACCACGCGACAGGATCTGGACAAGGTGCTGCCGGATCGCCCTTTTGCCATGTTCTCCGCCGACCACCACACGATCTGGGCCAATACAGCGGCGCTTGAACTGGCCGGGCTGCTGCATGGCGGCGCAGTCGACATGGGGGCCGAGATCGTCCTGGCCGCAGATGGGACCGCCACCGGAGAGCTGCGCGAGGCAAGCGCCTTTGCCCCGGTGCTGGAACTCACCCGCCACGGCGGCCGTGATCTGTTGGGCATGGTCACCGGTGCCGATCCGGTGCCGCCAGCGACCGCCGCCGAGCGCGCGCTCGACAAGGCCGCCCTTGTCCGCGGGCTGAAACATTGTGCCAGCCACGGGATCACCGGATTGCACAATATGGACGGGAATTTCTACACGCTTGAACTGCTCTCCGAACTGGAGGCCGAGGGCGAATTGCTTTGCCGGGTCGAGGTGCCGTTCCACTTCAAGAGCTTTGACAGCCTCGACCGCTTTGCCGAGGCCGAGCAGATGCGCGCAACCTACAAGGGCGATTGGGTCTGGTGCAATCGCGTCAAGATGTTCATCGACGGTGTGGTCGATAGCTCCACCGCGCTGATGTTGGAGCCTTACCCCGGTCTCGATACGGTCGGCGATGCGGTGTTCGAGTATGATCATTTCGAGGCCGCCTGCGTTCAGGCGGACAAGATGGGGCTGCAAATCTCGGTCCATGCTATCGGCGATCTGGGCGTGCGCCAGACGCTGGATGCCTATGAGGCCGCGCAAAAGGCGAACGGTCGCCGCGACAGCCGCCACCGGATCGAACATATCGAGGTCCTGCATCCCGACGACCTGCCCCGGTTCAGTGCGTTGGACGTGGTCGCCTCGATCCAGCCGGGGCACGCCCCCTTCGGCGGCATCTTTCCGCCTGATGGCGCGAGCCAGATGCTGCATCCACACCAGATCCCGACCGCCTATGCGTGGCAAGACATTCGCGCCAGCGGCGCCCCGGTGATCTTTTCGACCGACTGGCCGGTGATTCCGGTCGACGTGATGCTCAACGTCAAGGCGGCTGTCGCGCCGATCACGCTGCCGCCGCCTTGGCGTGACCAGCGCCAAAGCCTGCAGGACACGCTGAAATCCTACACCGCCGACAACGCCTGGGTGGAATTCAACGAGGACCGCAAGGGGCGCCTGATGCCCGGCATGATGGCCGACATCGCGGTGATGTCCCATGATCTGGAGGCGATGGCCCCCGATGACCTCGACCAAGCCCGCGCACAGGTGACCATCGCCGGCGGTCGCATCACCTATGAAGCCTGAGCCGATAACGATCCCCCGCCGCCGATCAGGTCGGTGGGGGCCGCGACTGGTCCAGCAGGCGCCATGACCAGCGCGGCAAGCATGGCTTGCTCCTCCAGCAAGGGGGCGAGGTTTGCGTTTTCAGGGTCTGACAGGGATGGACATGATAGCCGCTAAACCTCAGAAACGATCCGCGTGCTGAGTGACCCCCACGCGTTGGGCCGGATCTGACGCAGGTTCTCAGATGTGCTGGCGAGACTGCCTTTCCGTATGACAGCCCATAGGGAAAGGCGGCACCTCTTGCGGCTGTCTACAGGGTGTGCGCAATTGGCCGCATCGCCCACCCCTACCAAAGCGCAAAATAACTGACATGACGATCAAAGCCCGTTCCGGAACCCATTTGGCCATACTTGCGGTTCTGAGTTTGTCGCATCTTCTGAACGACCTGATGCAATCGTTGATCCCGGCCGCCTATCCGATCCTCAAGCAAACCTATGCGCTGGACTTCGTTCAGATCGGTATGATCACCCTGACGTTCCAGGTCGCCGGGGCGATGCTGCAACCCGTAATCGGTATGGTGACCGACCGGCATCCCGCGCCCTACTCCCCGGTGGTGGGGATGATGTTCACCCTATCCGGGCTGGTCTGCCTTGCCTTCGCTTCGAGCTACGCGATGATTTTGGTCTCCGTGGCCTTGATCGGCATTGGCTCGTCGATCTTTCACCCGGAAGCAACACGGATCGCACGCTATGCCGCCGGAGGCAGGCAGGGGCTTGCGCAGGGGATTTTCCAAGTCGGCGGACAAGCCGGCGGGGCGCTGGGGCCGGTTTTTGCCGCGCTGATCATCGTGCCGTGGGGGCAGCCGAGCCTTGCGTGGTTTGCCGTCATCGCACTCGTCGCGATGATGCTCCTGGTCTGGATCGGCACCAAGCAGCGCCAGATCCGCGACCAATTCGTGGCAATGCAGGCGCACCGCAAGAACGGCCTCGAGGCGCCCAAGCATGCGCCACTGACCATCGCTGTCGGCCTTGTCGTCCTGACCCTGCTGATGTTCACCAAGAATGTTTACAGTGAGAGTTTCCGCTCGTTCTACATATTCTATCTGCTGGACCGGTTCGGGCTGTCTATCCCGTCGGCGCAAATGATGCTCTTTTTGTTCCTGGTGGCGGCGGCTGCCGGGGTTCTTATCGGCGGCATCGTCGGCGATAAAATCGGCCGGTACAAGATCATCTGGATCTCGGTGCTGGGGCCCTTGCCGCTGACGCTGATCCTGCCATATGCGGATCTGTTCTGGACCGGCGTGCTGACGATCCTGGTAAATCTGATCATGGCCAGCGCGTTCGCCTCGATCCTGATCTATGCAATGGATCTGTTGCCCGACCGGATCGGACTGATTGGGGGCTTGTTCTACGGGTTGAATTTCGGGCTCGCCGGGATCGCCGCTGCGTTTCTTGGCGTGCTGGCTGACAGCTACGGGATCCAGACGATGTACGCGATCTGCTCTTTTCTGCCGCTTGCGGGATTGCTGGCGTGGTTCCTGCCCCGGGCCAGTCCTGAGATGGCAAATTAGCCTTTCGGAGATTCTGTACAAAACGAGGCTTGAACCAAACACTCTCGTTCTGGAGACTCGACAGGGTGCTCTGCCCTCAAGCCGCTGATCTGTGGTTCTGACACTCACTCCGCGCGGGACCTGCGCCAAGTCTAGAGCCCCCCCGGGCAGGCAGATCAGCAGCGCGCCGGTCGGAAGTTTGCACGCCACGCTCTTTCAATGCACGGATTCATGACACAAAGTCAGTTCATGTGTTTACTATCCAAGTATTCGACGCATTTTTCTTGTGCTCCCAATGCACAAGGACACAGTGCGACGACATCATTTGGGTGATCCGTGCTGGAACTTAGAGAACTCAGAAATTTCGTGGAAGTGGCAGAGCGGCTGAACATCACGGTCGCGGCAAGCGTGGTGAACCTCAGCCAACCCGCACTTTCCCGGCAAATCCAAGCGCTCGAGCGCAAGCTGGGCGTCACGCTGTTTGAACGCATCGGCAAGCGGCTTGTTCTGACCGCTGACGGGGCGGATCTTGCGGCGCGGGCAATAGAGCTTTTGGAGCGCGCTGATCAGTTGAAGCTTCAAGCGACACACAAGGGCTCCGAACAAAGCGGCACCTTCAGGGTCGGGGCAACGCCTCAAACAATCGCGTGGTTGCTCTCGCCGGCGATGGCAAGATTTCAGTCGCTTTATCCGAAGGTGACGCTGATGGTCTGCGAGGGCAACAACGACGCCCTGATTGAAATGGTCGAACATGGGGCGGCACATCTGGTTGTTGCCAATCTGGGGATCAGCAACATCCTTGTTGGTCAGCCGCTTTTCAAGGCCCAGCTTTATGCGCTTTTGCCGCCCATGCATCCCTGCCTCGGCATGTCCTCGATACCGATCGAGAAAATTGCGGAGGATGCGATGATCGTGATGCGCCGGGGGTTCCTGACGCGCCATCTGTATGAGCAGGTGATCGCCGCCCACGGCCTGCGCCCGCGCATTCTGTTGGAAAGTGACAGCACGCAGGCGCTGGCCGCCCTTGCCTGCAACGGGCACGGCGTCGGGATCGTTTCCTCATCCGCGCAAAACCTTTCAGCGCTGCAAAATGCGGTCCCGATTCATTCCGACATCTGCCAGACCACCGCTGAAGTTTCTGCCTTGTGGAATCCCAAACGCTATCGCCCGGCCTATTTCCAAAGCGCGCTGGACACCCTTGTGCAGGTCTGCGTCGAGCACGGGCTATCGGCTTGATTTAAGGAACAAGAGCAGCGAGGCAAGCGCGGCGATGAGAAAGCCCACGGCGATCGGGTGGCCCAGAACCGCAAGCGGGGTGTGGTTGGTGATGATCAACGCCTGCCGCAGCGACAGTTCGAACAACGGCCCGATGACGAATCCGATCAGGAAGGTCACCACCGAATATCCAAACCGCTGCATCACATAGCCGAGCAGGCCAAGGGCGAGCATGGCGAAGACCGAAAACACAGTGTCCCGCTCCAGATAGGTGCCGATGACGCAGAACAGCACCACAAACGGGATGATGAAACGGGCCGGAACCTGGGTGACGCGCGCAAACAGGGTGAGGCCCAGCCGGCCAACCACCAGCATGGCCAAGCTTGCGACGATCATCGAGACATAGATGCCGTAGATCAGGCGCGGGTGTTGTTCAAAGACCAAGGGGCCGGGTTGCACGCCGTGCAGCATGAAGGCCGAGACCAGAATGGCGGCTGAAACGCTACCGGGCAGACCGATCGCAAACAGCGGGATCAGGCTTGCGGGGAGAACGGCGTTGTCGGCTGCCTCGGTTGCCGCCACCCCTTTCAAGTCGCCCTCGCCATAGGTGTCGCCGGGCTTCGCCAGACGTTTGTTGATCGCATAGGACAGGAACGCGCCGATTGTCGGGCCAAGCCCCGGGATGATTCCAGCGGCGACGCCAATGCCGGTCGCGCGCAGGGTTACCGGGAAGACGCGCCGGATATCAGCCATGTGGATGGCTTTGTCGGTTTCCTTGGCAAAGCCGTCGGGTTCCGAGTTGGCATCCCGATTGGCAAAGAGCGTCTGCACCTGAATGAGCATTTCGGTGAAGGCCAACATGCCCACGGTGGCGGCGATCAGGGGAATGCCGTCAAAAAGCTCGATATAGCCAAAGGTCATGCGGGGGGTCGCGCTTTCGGGATCGAGCCCGATGGTGGCGAGAAGCAGCCCAAGCACGCCGGAGATGATGCCGCGAGACAGCGAAGCCCCCGAAAGCGCGGCAATGAAGCTAAGCGCAAAGATCATCACGGCCGTCATTTCCACCGGGCCCATTTTCAAGGCGAAACGCGCCAAAGATGCCGCCAGCAGGATGAGGGTGAAGGTCGCAACGAGATCTCCGAACACCGAGGCATAGAGCGCGGTTTTCAGCGCCCGCGTGGCCTGTCCCTTGCGGGCAAGTGGGTAGCCATCAAAGGTGGTCGCGGCGGAACTGGGCTCGCCCGGCGTGTTCAGCAGGATTGCCCCGGTTGCGCCCCCTGCCGCGCTAGCCTTGGTCACGCCGACCAGAAAGGCGATCGCGCCAATCGGGCTCATGGCATAGGTGAGTGGCACCGCGACCGACAGCGCGGCGGGCCGGCTCAGCCCCGGCAAGACGCCCACCATATAGCCAAGTAGAATGCCGCCGATGACGGACAGGATCGAGGACAAGGCCAGCGCGTCACCGGCACCTTGAAGGAAGACGTCCATTGGGCAATGCCTTTATATTCGCACGTGATCAACTCGGGCCAGTACGGGCCGAGCGAAGGGGAAGAGCATCAAAGCGCGGGTATCGGGGCTGAACAGTCGGCGGTCAGGGTGGTGCCGCGCTCTAGAGGCCGGACCATTCGACCAACAAAAGCAGGATCAGCGCGCCGGTGCCCATGCCGGCCAAGGCGGCGGGTTTGCGCTCTCCGATCACCAGCGACGCCAGCAGAACAAGCGCCGTGCCACCAATGACAATATTGGTTTGCTCGATGATGACGATGCCCAGCAGCGTCGCCAACACCAAAAAGACGACACCGCGCATGCCCTTGGAGCCCAGATCCTCCGGTGCCGTTTTGGGTTTACGCAGCAGGCCGAAGATCAGCGAGAATACCGAGACCAGCAAGATGAATGAGGTCGTCGCAATCGGCAGCATCCGTGGCGAGAGCCCGAAATTGTCGCTTTCGGCGGTGCCTGCGGGGATAACGACAAAGAGCGTGAACAGGCAAAGTCCGGCAACGATGACGAATTCGGCAAGCGGGCGCATCCAAGGATGCGCCCCATTGTGCCACGTTGGAGAGGGCTGTGCCATTTACTCCATGGCCGCTTTGAACTGAGCGCTTTGGGCGCGGATCTGCTCGTCAAATGCAGCGCCGGTCAGGGTGAAGCTCCCCATGTTGCGCTTGGCCAGAACATCCAGAACCGGCTTGGATTTCGCGGCGGCCTCAAAAGCGGCAACCAGTTTGGCTTTGGCATCCTCCGGGAGGCCTGCGGGCGCCGCGTAGATCACCATATTGACGCTTGAAATGTCATAGCCGAGGCTTTTGAGGGTCGGTGCGTTTTCAAAGCCCGGGATCGGGTTCGTTCCCAATCCGGCCAGCACATGCAATGCGCCTGCTGCGGCTTGGGCATAGTAAGTCCCCGAGCTATAAGCGAAATCCACGTGGCCGCCCAGCACTGCGGCAACGGCTTCAGCCCCACCTTTGGTGGGAACTGGCTTCAGAACGACACCTTCTTTGGCAGAGATGCTTTTCATCACCACACGATCAAGCGATGTCGTCGAGGCATAGGTGAACCCATCGGGGGCGTCCTTGGCTGCGGCGATGACATCCGAGAAGTTATTCCAGCCCCGCGAGGGGAGCGCGACCAAGGCTTCGGGAAAAACGCCGAAAGCGCCGATATATTCAAAGTCGTCGATGCCATAGCTGACATTGGCGGAATGCGGATCAAAGGAAATCGTGGTCGAGATCGCAGCCGCCAAGTTGTAGCCATCGGCCGGTTTGGCCTTGAGCGCCGTCAGGGCCAAGCCACCGCCTGCGCCGGGCTGGTTGGTCACCACGACAGCTTGACCAAGAGACGAGGACAGCGCATCCGCCGCCGCGCGCGTGATCGTGTCAACGCCGCCACCCGGGCCAAAGCCGACCGTGATCGTGACCTCTTTCTCGGGGAATTCTGCAAGCGCAGGGCCTGCCAACACGGCAAATGCGATACTGAAACCGCCCAATGATTTGCGAAGTGACTTTTTCAAGACTACATCCTCTCTGTCAGCGTAACATGCTGTTTTATTTATTTATATCTGCACAATAGGAACAGGGATGCCTTATGATGTCTAATGCATTTTTGTGCCGCTCGTTAATGCGCCCAGAACATGCATTGCACGAGAGGCTTGAGCCCATCTCAAAAGGTGTATGACGCCCATTGCGAGCCGATCTCTGGGTTTCCGCCGCAAGTCTACATCGAAGCCCGATGGAGAAGCTGAGCGATTTATTCAGGCCGCGATCCACGACGGGGGCCTCCGCGCCAGTGGAATCCCGCGAGATTGGACCGAAATAGGCACAGTCTATGAAGGGAACGTTGCCGGTATCGTTGCGGCAGATCGGTGGGAAACAACAAAGGCGCCCGAAGGCGCCTTGTTTATATGGTCGGAGTGAGAGGATTCGAACCTCCGGCCCCTGCCTCCCGAAGACAGTGCTCTACCAGGCTGAGCTACACTCCGACCGTGCGGGCGGGACTATACGTCTCCCAAAAGATTTGCAAGGAGAATATCGCGGATTTCGCCGCGTGGCGCGGCTTGTCAGGCGGGCGGGGGCAGGGCATCCTTTGGCGCCGGGAGGAGGGCGCATGAACGCGGATATTTTCCTTCTGATTGGCGGCGTCGGCATGTTCCTGCTGGGCATGGATGTGATGACCCGCGCGCTCAAGGATATTGCCGGATCAAATCTGCGCAGTGTTCTCACGCGGTTCACCACCACGCCGTTGCGCGGGGTGCTGACCGGGGCCACGGCCACCGCGCTGATTCAGTCCTCCAGCGCCACCACGGTGATGACGGTGGGCTTTGTTGGCGCCGGTTTGATGAGCCTGCCGCAGGCCATGGGGGTGCTCTATGGTGCCAATATCGGCACCACGGCCACTGGCTGGCTGGTCTCGATCCTGGGGCTCAAGCTGCAACTTGAAACGGTGGCGATGGTGGCGCTTTTGCCGGCCAGCCTGTTGATCCTGCTTGGCCGTGGCAGATGGGCGCGGGCCGGACAGGTGGGGGCGGGGCTGTGCCTGCTGCTGATCGGGCTGGACATGATGCAGGGGGCGATGGCGGGGGCCACCGCGCTTTTGCGTCCAGAGTTCCTGCCGCAGGGCGGGCTTTGGGCGCTGTTGGCGCTGGTGCTTGCGGGGCTGGTGCTGACCCTTCTGATCCAGTCCTCCAGCGCTACCGTGGCCCTGGCATTGGTGGTGTTGCAGGGCGGCACGATCAACCTGATGCAGGCGGCGGCGCTGGTGGTGGGGATGAACATTGGCACCACCTTTACCGCGCTGCTGGCCTCGCTTGGCGGCGCGCGGGTGATGCGCCAGGCGGCGGTGGCCAATCTGGCCTTTAACGTTATCACCTCGGGGATCGCCTTTCCGCTGCTGCTGGCGTTGGGCCCGACGTTGGCGCGCGTGTCGGCGCTCACCGGCCCGCTGACGGCGCTGTTGCTGTTTCATACCGGCTTCAACGTGCTGGGCACGGCGCTGTTTTTGCCGCTGACCGGGCCGTTTACAGCCTTGATCCGGCGGCTGGTGCCTGATGACGCAGGGCCCGGCGCTGGGCTCGTGCTCGGGTTGGATCGGGCGTTGCTGTCGGATGCGCGTACGGCGTTGACGGCGGCGCGGGCTGCCTCGGCACTGATCGCCGGGCGCATCTTTGCCGCCCTGTCAGCAGCACTGCGTGACAGCCCCGATTATCGCGTGATCGCCACATTGGCCCCCGAGATGGGCAAGGCCATTGACGAGTTGGAGCAGTTCCTTGCCATTGTGCGCCTGCCCCCCGATCTGCCGGCCGAGGAAGAGGTCTATTCCGCTTTGCTGCATGAGGCCGACCACCTGCGTCGATTGTCGCACCGGGCCGGGCAGACCAACCATATGGCGACCCTGCTTGAGGATCCCAGCCTGCGTCGCGCCGCATGTCTGATGGGGGGTATTCTTGGCCGCGCCGCCACGCCTGACGCGCGCGATCTGGAACCCGATCGTCTGGCGCGGCTGCAGGATTTGGCCGAACATCGGACCGGACGGCATCGGCGCGGTTTGCTTCTGGGCGAACATGCCGGTCTGTATACGCTGGCCGAGGTGTTTGCCCGTACCGATGCGATGCGCTGGCTCCAGCGTAGCGTGCATCATGCCGAGCGGATCGGCCATTATGACCGGATCGCGCGACGGGGCCTGCAACAAGAGGCCCCGTCGAAAAGTTAACGCCTCAGATCAAAGGCTGGCGTCCAGTGCGGCGACGATGGCATCGCCCATCTCGCTGGTCGAAACCGGCTGCACGCCCTCTTCGCCCAGCAGATCGGCAGTGCGCAGGCCGCTGGCCAGCACCGTTTCGACGGCGGCTTCCACACGGTCTGCTTCGGCCCCTTGATCAAAGCTATAGCGCAGCGCCATGGCAAAGCTCAGGATGGTGGCGATCGGGTTTGCCTTGCCTTGCCCGGCAATGTCTGGGGCTGACCCATGGACCGGTTCATACATTGCCTTGGGCCGCCCATTGGCCATAGGCGCGCCAAGGCTGGCCGAGGGCAACATGCCCAGCGATCCGGTCAGCATCGCCGCGCAATCCGACAGGATATCGCCGAACATGTTGTCGGTGACGATGACGTCGAACTGCTTGGGCGCGCGCACCAGCTGCATGGCGCAGTTGTCGGCATACATGTGGCTCAGTTCAACATCGGGGTAATCCTCATCATGGACCTTTTGCACCACCTCGCGCCAAAGCACACCGGATTCCATCACGTTGGCCTTCTCGACCGAGGTGACCTTGTTGCTGCGCTTGCGCGCCAACTCGAAAGCCGAGCGCGCGACGCGGTCGATCTCGCTTTCGGTATAGCGCTGGGTGTTGATGCCAACGCGTTCGTTGCCTTCTTCAAAAATGCCACGCGGCTCGCCGAAATACAGGCCGGCGGTCAGCTCGCGCACGATCATCAGATCCAGCCCGGCGACCACATCGATTTTCAGCGACGAGAAATCGGCCAGTGCGTCAAAACACTGGGCCGGACGCAGGTTGGCAAACAGGTCCATTTCCTTGCGCAGGCGCAGCAGGCCGCGCTCGGGCTTCAGCGAGAAATCAAGCGTATCGTATTGCGGGCCACCGACGGCGCCCAACAGCACCGCGTCGACCTCTTGCGCCTTGGCCATGGTCTCGTCGGTCAAGGGCACGCCGTATTTGTCATAGGCACAACCGCCGACCAGATCTTCGCTCACGTCGAATTTCAGACCGCCCTTGGTGCCGTACCAATCGATGATTTTGGACACCTCGGCCATAACCTCGGGGCCGATACCGTCACCGGGCAGGATGAGAAGCGAAGGATTGGACATGGGTGGCACTCCTTTTTCTGGGTTGCCGCAGGGCGTAACCCGCTGCTTCCCCACGGTCAATATCACCTGCCGCTGAGGGCCGGGAAAACGCCGTTTCACCTATCGTTTCTCCGGTTCTACGCGCGCCGCACCCGTAATCCTGCACCGCAAGGGCCTGCACGCCGCTTCGAGGCCCGCCCAGATGCGACGCGGCCACCGTGGTTTGGGCGGCTGGATTATGGCGGTCCGGTCCTGCGTCAGATCTGTTCAGCGCGCAGTGCCTCGGCCAGCCGGTCCCAGACCAGCCGGAGGCGTGGAGACTGGCGCAGCGCCGCTGGCGCGGCCAGCCAGACCGGCAGGCGGGGCAGCGGCAGGTCGGGCATCACGCGTTCGAGCCCCAGATCAGCATCGCCGATCATGACTTGCATGCCGCCAATGCCGCCGCCTGCTCGCACAAGCTGCCAATAGGCCGCCTGATCGTCGCAGCGCATACCGAAAAAGTCGCGCCCGACGTCCTGCCCCATGTCGCGCATGAAGCGGATGATCGTGTCGTTGGTGTCAAAGCCCACGAAATCAAGCTCTACCAGATCCTCCAGTGTCTGCGGCCGCCCGACCCGGTCCAGAAACCCGGTCGCGGCATACAGGCCCATGTCCTGATCGGCGACATGGCTGGTGACGATATCGAGTTGTGTCGGTCGGTACATGCGCAGGGCGATGTCGGCCTCGCGGAACAGCAGGTTTTCAGAGCCATCTGTTGGCACCAGATCGATCTGAATTTCCGGATGGCTGCGGCGGATGTCGACGAGGATCGGCGGCAGGATGAAATGCGACACCACGGTCGAGGCGGTCAGCCGCACCGTGCCGGCCAGCCCTGAATCCTGTCCGTCGGCGGCCAGCCGCAGACGTGCTGCCGCCTCTCGCATCTGGTCCGCCGGCCCGATCAGCCCGCGCGCGGCCTCGGTGGGAATCAGCCCCTTTGGCCCGCGCGTGAACAGCTCAACCCCCAGCGCCGCCTCCAGCGCGCGGATATGGCGGCCGAGTGTTGGTTGGCTCTGGCCCAACCGTCGGGCCGCAGACGACAGCGAACCGGTCTCGGCCACGGCGGCAAAGCTTTGCAACAGGGTCCAGTCCAAGGGTCTAGTCATGCAGATATGAATATCAGGGTGTCGATTTTAGACAATGTCAAAACGAATGCGTTTCGCCCACCTTATCGTCAGACAGACACGCAACGGAGCAATTCCATGACCAAGACCGTTCTTATTCTCGGGGCCTCGGGCAAAATCGGGCACCATAGTGCCGCCGCCTTTCGCGCTGCCGGTTGGCAGGCTCGCCTGTTCGACCGCGCCCGTGACGACATGACAATGGCCGCGCAGGGCTGCGATGTGATCGTCAACGGGATGAACCCGCCGAACTATCACGACTGGGCCGGGATCATCCCGCAGATCACGGCCCGGGTGATCGCCGCCGCGCGTGCCTCTGGCGCGATGGTCGTGATCCCCGGCAATGTGTACAATTTCGGGCGCGTTTCGGGCGATATCCACCAAGACACGCCCCAGACCCCCTGTTCGCGCAAGGGCAAGGTCCGGGTCGAGATGGAGCGCGCCTATCGCGACAGCGGCGTGAAAACCCTGATCCTGCGCGCCGGGAACTTCATCGATCCCGACCGCAACGGCGATGTGATGAGCCTGTTGATGTTGCGGGCGATCAAGCGGGGCCGGGTGACGGCGATGGGCGATCCGGACGCGATCCAACCCTATGCCTTTTTGCCCGACTGGGCCCGCGCGGTTGTCGCGCTGGTCGAGCGGCGCGACCACCTTGCGACATTCGAGGATGTTCCATTCCCCGGCCACAGTTTCACCGTTAACGAGTTGCGCACGCGGCTGGAGACAGAGCTGCATCGCCCGCTGCGGGTAAAGCCGTTTGCATGGTGGGGGATGCGCCTGAGCGCGCCGGTCTGGGAACTTGCCCGCGAAGTGCTGGAAATGCGCTATCTCTGGAACATGCCGCACCGGCTCTCGGGTGAGAAATTCGCACGCCTGTTGCCGGATTTCGAGGGCAGCGATCCGCGCAGGGTGATGTTGGCTGGTCTACCGCCCGAGATCCACCCAGACCAGCCGATGGCGACTGGCGCGCAGCACTTCTGTATGGCCGAGGGAACCGGGGCCGGGCCAAAGCACGCCGGTGCCCTGAACAGCCCAGTCTGAGGATGGCAGGACATAGTCGACCCGCTGCCGACCGGGCCCGTCCCAGTCCACCGTATCAAGCCGGTCGGGGCCGCGATGGCCCTGATCGCCAGCCTGCGCGGCGCCGTCGCTGGCCGGGCGCGGGTCAATCAGGCGAGGATCGTGCAGCAGCGCGCGGATTGCTTCATGCCGCCCGGCCCCGTCTTGTGGATCCAGATTGGCACCGCCTGCGATCACGAATCGGCCCGCGGGCGGCAGACCAAAGGCCCCGTCAAGATAGCGCGCCCAGAACGTCACCTCGTCATGGTTGCGTCGGCCATTGCGATCCTCGACCCCATCAAACACCGGCGGGCCGGCCTGAAAGGTCAACAGCGTCAGCGTGCTGTCGTCGGGCAGCGTGATCGGAACCACCCAATGCCCGGTGGAGGACAGCCGTTGCGCGCTCTGCGCGGGGTCTGACGGAAAGGGGCGACCATCGGGGTGGGTCGGCAGTAGCGCGCCGGGAAAATCGCGCCACAGCAGGTCCGAAAAATCTTGCACCTGTGTCCTGCGGATCGGAAAGCGCGACAGCACGGCGATCCCGCCTTGCCCGGTAAACGCGCCATAGCCCTGCGAATCGCCGGGGCCGTCGGTTTTGCCGTCGCCATCCAGATCCAGCCCCGAGGCGCGGCCGCTATTGGGCTGCAAGGCCAGCCGGTGCGGATAGGGTGCCCCGGCCTCGGCCAGCCGATCCGCCAAGGCCGCCAGCGTCTGCCCCTCGTAATCCCAGTCGACCCCCTGCAGCGCCAGAATATCCGCATCCGCCAAGGCGATCACCGCGACGACGGCAGCGATTCCGGCATCCTCGCCGCGCCCGATGTCGCGCAGCAACAGGCCGGGCCCGGCGCGATGTAGCTCGGTGTTGAAGCTCGCCACCCGCAGCGAGTCGGCCCACAGCGGGGCAGGGGTCAGGGCCAAAAGGACAGAACAAAAAAGGGCGACCGCCCGGCTCATGCGGTCTGCGCGGTCTCGCCATCGCCGGGGGTATAGGCGTGGCGCCGCTTTTCTTCGATCAGTTCGCCAATCCGCAGCATCGCCACTCCGCGCATCACCATGCTGGCTGGCAGAAAGGCCCAAGCGCAGGCCGCCCAGATCAGCGTCTGCGGATCGTCCAGGGCCAGCGGCCCGATCATATCCGAGCCGAGCTTGACCACGGCCGGGATCGCAAAGGGCAACAGCACGCCCAAGATCACGTTGATCTGCCCGTCGCGTTGCAACCGGTGCACCACATCGCCGCCCGCTGTCGGGTCAAAAAGCGGCAGGTTGATCCAGACATTGAACGATCCGTTCATGGTCGGCCAACCCAGAATGCGCACTGAAAATACGAAGGCCGCGATCGCGATCAGCGCGATGACATAACAGACGCCCGCCGCGACCCGAACCGAAGCCAGAACCTCGGGCGCGGTCGAGGC
>JASJGL010000018.1:0-4052 GCA_033791545.1 Pseudodonghicola sp.
CCTCGGAGGCTATCTCGACCGCGCGTCCGACGCGCCACCGGGGACGACCGTCATATGGCGAGGCTTCTCCCGCCTCGCCGACCTCGTCGAAGGAGCCCGCATCGCAACGCCGCCACCAGACACTTATGGGTAACTGCAAGGGTGAAAAGGGGTATACCGTGGCGCTTGCCGCCCATGCCGGGGCCTCGATGATCCACGAATGTGCGGGCATGCATGGGTCGCTGATGGGAACCTGTTTCGAAAGCTATGTTCTTGACAATGATTTGCTGGGTGCAATCCTGCGCACGGTGAAGGGGGTGGAGGTGACGGGAGATGCGCTCAGCTTTGACGTGATCCGCGATGTGGTGCTGGGCGAGGGGCATTACCTTGGCCATCCGCAAACCTTCAGCCGAATGAAAACGGATTACCTGTATCCCGCAATCGCCGACCGCCGCAGTATCAGCGTCTGGGAAGAGACCGGCGCGCGCGATGCCCGCGAGGTGGCGCGCGACACCGTGCAAACCGTGCTGGGCGAACATTATCCGACACATATCGACCCGGCGATCGATCGTCAGCTTCGCGACAATTTCAACATCATTCTGCCCGCCGCGCGGATGCGCCCGGGCAACGGCGTCTGGTAGCGCCTGACAGAAAGGACAAGACGGAACGATGCAATCTCAAGCGAAAGTGGTGATCGTCGGCGGTGGTATGATGGGTGTTGGCCTGGCCTATCACCTGGCCGAAGAGGGCTGGCGCGATGTCGTGCTGATCGAAAAGGGCGAACTGACCAGCGGATCGACCTGGCACGCGGCGGGGCAGTGCCCCAGCTTCATCGGCAACTACAACATGGCCAAGATCCACCACTATTCCAACACGCTTTATCCGCGCCTGGAAGAGATCACCGGCCAGCCCGCCGGCTGGCACGGCTGTGGCGGCATCCGGTTGGCCACCACCCCGGAAGAGGTGGAATGGTTCAACTATGTGGCCGGGTTCGTGGCCAATATCGGGTTCCACATGGAGGTGGTCGGCCCGGAGCGGATCAAGGAGCTGAACCCCTGGCTGGAAACCGACGGTGTTGTCGCCGGGGCCTATACCTCCATGGATGGCCACGTGGACCCCTCCAGCGCCTGCAACGCCATGGCCGCCGGGGCGCGCCAGATGGGGGCGACGATCATTCGCCACAACCGGGTGTTGGACATCAAGCAGCGGCCTTCGGGCGAATTCGAGGTGATGACCGAACAGGGCCCCATCACCTGCGAGCATGTGGTCAACGCCGGCGGCTGTTATGCCCGCGAGGTCGGGCTTTGGGTCGGTGTCGACACGCCGATCACCAATATGGAACACCACTATCTTGTCACCGAGGCGCTGCCGGAATTCGTTGCCAGTGACACCGAACTGCCGGTGATGCGTGACCCGGAAACCTCGGGCTATTACCGGCAAGAGCAGAAATCGGGGCTGATCGGCGTTTATGAGCACTATGGCGCCAAGGAAGCCTGGGACAATCGCGGCGGCTTTCCCGAATGGGACAGCGAGAACGAGCTGTTCGATGGCGATATCGACCGTATCGCGCCATGGCTTGAACAGGCGTTCGAGCGGATGCCGATCTTTGCCAATGCCGGGATCAAGCGCGTGATCAACGGCGCCATCCCGCATTCGCCCGACGGCAACCCGCTGGTCGGCCCGGCGCCGGGGCTGCGCAATTTCTGGCAGTGCTGCGGCTCGTCCATCGGCATCGCGCAAGGGGGCGGGTGCGGCAAGTATCTGGCCCAGTGGATGGTGCATGGCGAGGCCGAGATCAACATGGGCTGTGTCGATCCGCGCCGCTTTGGCCGCTATGCCGATCAGGATTATACCCGTGCCAAAAGCTTCGAGGATTATCACGAGATGTTCGTGACCCCGCTGCCGGGGCGCGAGGCCGGGGCAGGGCGGCAAGCTCGCATCACGCCGCTGTATGAGCCGCTCAAGGCCAAGGGCGCCGCCTATACCCAGGTCTTTGGCTGGGAGCGCCCGAAATACTTTGCGCCAGAGGGCTTCGTCGAGGATCTGCAATACAGCCGCAACAACGTCTTTGACATCGTGGCCGCGGAATGCCGCGCGGTGCGCGAGCGGGTCGGCATCATGGACCTGTCGAGTTTCGCCAAGTTTGATGTCTCCGGTCCCGGTGCCGAGGCGCTGCTGGATCGGCTGACCGCCAACAAGCTGGCCAGGAAAACAGGCGGCATCACCCTGACCCATGTGCTGTCCGAGGGCGGCCGGATCGAGGGGGAATGGACCATCACCCGGCTGGCGGAGGATCGGTTCTATGTGCTGTCAGGTGCGGGCAGTGAATTGCAGGTGCTGGACCATCCGAGCGTGGCGGGCGACGATGTCACCGTCAACAATGTCACCGATGATTTCGGCCTTCTTGTCGTGGCCGGCCCCAAGGCCCGCGAGGTTCTGCAACCGCTGAGCGATGCCGATCTGTCAAACGCCTCTTTCCGCTGGCTGTCGGGGCAGGAAATCACCATCGCGGGCATCCCGGTGCGGGCGCTGCGGGTGAACTATGTCGGCGAGTTGGGCTGGGAGCTGCACGCGCCGATGGGCGATCTGGAGACGCTCTATGATGCGATCTGGGCCGAAGGCGTGTCGCACGGTATCGCCGATTTCGGCGCCCATGCGGTCAATTCGCTGCGGATGGAGAAAGCCTATCGGGGTTTTGGCGCCGAGCTGACCAACGAGATCACCCTGATCGAGGCCGACTGCACCCGGTTTTACGCCCCCAACAAGGGTGCGTTCACCGGCCGCGATGCCACCGAGGCGGTGCGCGAAAAGGGCATTGCCACCACGCTGGTTTACGGAGAGGTCGCGGCAACCAATTGCGACATCTACGGCGGCGAGGCGGTGATGCAGGACGACAAGGTGGTCGGGGTCTGCACCTCGGGCGGCTATGGCCATGCGACGGGCAAAAGCCTTGCCTTTGCCTATGTCGATCCCGGTGCCAAAGACGGGCTTGAGGTTGTCATCCTGGGCCAGCGCTGTGCATTTACCCTGCATGGCGACCCGGTCTGGGACCCTACCAACGCCCGGCAGAAAGCCTGAGCAATCACTTGTAGATAGGCCGCCCCCGCCCCCGGTGCCTTTGTGGTGCCGGGGGATGCTCAGAGGTATTTGGTCGGCACCGCTGTGGTGAGCTTTAGCTCCTCCATCGAGATCGAGGAGTTGATTTGTGAAAAGTCGAGCTTGTCGATCATCTTCTTGTAGACGGTGTCATAGGTGGAAATGTCGGGAACGACGACCTTGAGAATGTAATCCGTGGACCCGGTCAGGCGATAGGCTTCGACGATTTCGGGGATTTCGTCGATCAGCGAGCGAAAGCTGTTGAGCCAGTTCATTTCGTGGCGTGACGCGGTGATGCCGATGAATACCGTCATGCCGACATTGGCGCGCGCATGATCGACCACGGCGACACGGCCGCGGATGACGCCCGCCTCCTCCAGCCGTTTGATGCGCCGCCAACAGGGGGTGGGGGTCAGCCCCACCGCCTCTGCGATCTGGTTTACCGGCTGGTCGGCATCGGCTTGCAGCAGCTCAAGAATGCGCCTGTCGATGTCATCGAAGCCAGAGGACTCGGCCGGTTTCTTGTCGGTGTTGCGGGGCTTTCGCGGGGCGATCATTGCGGTGCGAACTCAAGGATCATGCCGGAGCAATACTTGGGGGCAAGGGCAATCCCACGCGCGGTTGGGGAATAGGGAATGGCATTGGACTTTAGCAAGTCTGCCGTTGCCTGCACATCCTTGACGTGGATGGACAGCGCGGCCAGCCCGCGTTTTGGCAGGCTCGACAGGTCGATGCCGGGGAACCGGGCCGCAAGTGCGGCGGGTGTCAGCAGCGTGATCCCGGTCGAGACGGGGCCCGTCGTGACCTGCGCGCCGCTGTCGGTCCGGGTGACAGCCCCAGCCGCGTAGAGCCTTGCAAAACGCTCGGCATCCTCTGCCGGGGTCTCGCTTTGGGCGAAGACTTCGGACAGCCCCGTCGCGCCATTGGCATGATCGAGCAGCTCGGGCAGCCAGACTGTTTCGCGGGTCTTGTGCTGG
>JASJGL010000019.1:0-27696 GCA_033791545.1 Pseudodonghicola sp.
CCCAGCCAGCGGATCTGGGGCTATGAAACCCCGGACGGGTCGTTCGGGCAGTTTACCCGGGTGCAGTCGCAGCAGCTGATGCCGCGGCCCAAGCATCTGACATGGGAAGAAAGCGCCTGTTATACGCTGACGCTGGCCACCGCCTATCGCATGCTGTTCGGTCACCACCCGCATGAGCTGAAGCCGGGCCAGAACGTTCTGGTCTGGGGCGCCTCGGGCGGGTTGGGCTCTTTCGCGATCCAGTTGATCAATACCGCCGGTGCCAATGCCATCGGGGTGATCAGCGACGAGGACAAGCGCGAATTCGTCATGGAACTGGGCGCCAAGGGCGTGATCAACCGCAAGGACTTCAATTGCTGGGGGCGTCTGCCCACCGTCAATACGCAGGAATACAACGACTGGCTGAAAGAGGCGCGTCGCTTCGGCAAGGCGATCTGGGAGATCACCGGCAAGGGGGTCAGCCCCGACATCGTTTTTGAACACCCGGGCGAGGCGACCTTCCCGGTTTCTTCTCTGGTGTGCAAAAAGGGCGGCATGGTGGTGATCTGCGCCGGTACCTCCGGTTTCAACTGTACCTTTGATGTGCGCTATATGTGGATGCACCAGAAGCGTTTGCAGGGCTCGCACTTTGCGCATCTGAAACAGGCGGCCGCAGCCAACCGGCTGATGCTGGAGCGGCGGATTGATCCCTGCATGTCCGAGGTCTTCACATGGAATGACCTGCCTCAGGCGCATATGAAAATGCTGCGCAATGAACATAAGCCGGGCAATATGTCGGTTCTGGTTCAATCGCCGAAAACCGGGCTGCGCACTTTTGAAGAGGTGCTGGAGGCGGGCCAGTCCTGAGCCAGCCGAAAAGAAACGCATTACGGGCCCGCAGCGTAGGATGTGCTGCGGGTCTTTTTGTTTCCAGATCAGCGGTTGTGAGACATCTTAAAAATATCAATTTGTTATTTTTTGGTATGGTGATACATGTGTATTTGTAGGATTTTGATGAGTTTTTGATGTCAAGATTGCATTGGCTGCTGGCTGTTTTGGAAGATTTGCGCATTTTTGCCGCTGAGACTGGCATGGAGCATCTGGAGCAGCAATTGAAACTGGCCAGTTGGACCGCCAGTCGGGAATTGCCTGATGCGAACATCGAACCCGAAACCGACCTTGAACCCGAAACAGACCCTGAAGTTGAAGATGCCGAAGAGACGTCTGGCTAAGCGGCGGTGAGCAACGAACGGGCCTGACAGGGCGCGCGCGGGCCGCCGCTTGTACTCTGGTGCCCGCCGCAGCGGCAGGGTAATGTCACCGCCATGACAGCGCCGGCACTCATATTTTCCGACGATCAGGCAGCCGCGTTTGACAGCGTGGCCGAGATGCTGCGTGGGGCAGGGGTCGACCTTGAGGCGGGCGCGCTGACACCGCCGCGCCCCGATGGGACGGGCGCTGGTACGATGGCGCTGGTTGGCAAGGCGGGGTCTGGCAAGACCTTGCTGCTGGCGGAGCTTTACAAGGCGCTGGAACAGGCTGGCGTCGATGTGATCTCGGGCGATTACGAGGGGCGCAAGCGGCGTGACCGGCGCACCTTGGCGATTCTGGCGCCCACCAACAAGGCGGCCAGTGTGCTGCGGTTTCGCGGCGTACCGGCGACCACGATTCACCGAATCCTGTATACCCCGGTCTATGATCCCGAATATGAACGGATCGCGGAATGGCTGGCGGGCAATGGCGAACGGCCCGACGTCGAGGGGCTGAGCGAAGTGGCGCTGGATCGGGCGGCGGCGTTCTATGGTGTCAACAAATCGATTCCCGGCGCGCTGGCTGCCGCCGGTCTGCGCGGGTCTGATTTCATCACCGGCTGGAAACGGCGCGAGGATCCGCTGGATATCGGCTTTGTCGACGAGGCCTCGATGTTGGATGACCGCCAGTTCAATGACCTGAAAGAGATTTTCCCCAATCTGGTGTTGTTCGGCGATCCGGCGCAGCTTGCTCCGGTAAACCAGTCGGGCGCGATGGCGTTCGAGACCCTGCCGGAAACCCGCAAGCTGGAACTGCACCGCATCCACCGGCAAGAGGCGGACAATCCGATTCTGGATTTGGCCCACGCGCTGGCCGATCCGCAGCTTGGGTTCGAAGATTTCGAGCGCATGATCGAAGACAGCGCGCGCCGCGACGAGCGGGTGGTCTGGGGCCAGCGGGTCGAGGTCGATCTGATGGCGCGCAGCCCGGTTCTGGTTTGGCGCAACGCCACCCGCATCCGGCTGATCACCGCTTTCCGCGCCGTCCATGGCGCGCCAGAGGATGATCTGGTCGAGGGCGAGCCGCTGATTTGCGACGGCATCGAGCTGCCGCTGAAGCATCGCAAGAAACGGCTGGATCTTGAGGCGCGTGGCCTGATCAAGGGCGCGCAGGTGATCTATCTTGGCACCGGGCGCAAACCGGGGTTTTCCCGCCTGCATGTGATCGGGGCCGAAGACCCTCAGGTCAGCGCCGCCTCGATCATCAAGATCGAGAAGCCGGACGAAGAAGAACCGTTCATTCCCTTCGCTGCGCGGATGGGGGCGACCTTTCTGCACGGCGCGGCGGTCACCATCCACAAGGCGCAGGGCAGCCAGTGGGATACGGTGCAGGTCTTTGCCCCCGACCTTTACGCGGCGGCGCGCATGGGGCGGATTGAGGCCGGTCAACCGCTGTGGAAGCGGCTGGCCTATGTGGCGATCACGCGGGCGCAGGACCGGCTGATCTGGGTAGTGCGCAACCGGCTGTCCAAACCGACCTATCCGCTCAGGGTGGACGATCTGCGCGCCGCGCCGGTGGCGGCGCTGGAATTGCAGGTGCAAGAGGGATGAGCACGATCCTGATCACCGGCGCCAGCTCTGGCATTGGCCGCGCAACGGCTGAATTGTTCCTGCGCGAAGGATGGACCGTGGGCCTTTTGGCGCGTCGTGCCGCGGCGCTGGAGGAGGTCGCGGCAGGCCGGGACAACGCCGTGGTGCTGCCCGCCGATGTGACCGACCCGCAGGCGGTCGAGGCAGCCTTTGTCCGCTTTACAGGCCGGGCCGGGCGGCTGGATGTGCTGTTCAACAATGCCGGTATCTTCACCCCGGCGGGGACCATCGACGAGATTGCGCTCGACGATTGGTATGCTTCGGTCAATGTGAACCTGAACGGCATGTTTCTGGCCGCGCGCGCGGCCTTTGCCGCGATGCGGGCGCAGAGCCCGCGCGGGGGGCGGATCATAAACAACGGCTCGATCGCGGCGCATGTGCCACGGCCGCAGTCGGCACCCTATGCGACGACGAAACACGCTATCACCGGCCTGACCCGCAGCCTGTCGCTGGACGGGCGCCCCTTTGACATCGCCTGCGGGCAGATCGACATCGGCAATGCCCGCACACCGATGATCGAGGAACTGGTCGCCAAGCAGAAGGCCGACGACCCGGACGCGCCGCTGCCCGAGACCATGGCGGTGGAGGAGGCGGCGAAATCGGTGCTGCATATGGCCAGCCTGCCGCTGGAGGCGAATGTGCAGTTCATGACCGTGATGGCGACCAAGATGCCCTATATCGGGCGCGGCTAGCGGTTCCGGACCATGGTAAAGACCGCCGATGCGCCCCAGCCGGCAAAGATGGCGATGGCCAGCGACATCAACCCGTAGAGGATTGGCTGTTGTCGTGACAACATGTACAGCCAGCGTTCCAGCCCGACCTTGCGCACGTTGATTGTGGTTTCATATTGCGACACCACGCGGCCCTGTCGGGTCAGGAAGATGCGCGCGGTATAATCGCCCTCGGTCAGGTCGGACGGCATATCGATGGCGGTGCGAAACAGCGTCTGCTGGTCCAGTGCGACCTTGCCTTCGAGCATTTGATACAGGCCGGATTTTTGTCGGATACGGATCAGCGCTTCGGTGAAATCGGGGGCGTTGGTGATCTCCATCGGGGCGCCGACAGACCGGATCGCGCGCCCGATGCTGACCTTGTGGCGCAGATCTTCGGTATCGCTCAGCACCTGCTTCCAGGAATTGGTCGTGGCCACCGCATAAAACGAGGGGGCGGCATCGACTTCGACGGTGTCGGTATTGATCCAGATGCCAAGCTCGTTGTCCTTGCGGCGCACCAGCACCGGATGCGAGGGGCCGGCAACGGTGATGACGATCTCAAGCGGGTCGGCGGGGATCGGGGTTTCGCGTTTGACGGCCCCGAAAATCAGGATCTCGGAGCCGTCGAAACTGGTGGTGATCGCGACCCGGTCGCTGGACAGGCCAAGCACGACCTCTTCTTGTGCGCTGGCGGCCAGCGGGAGCAGCATAAGCAGCAAGGCAGGCAGGCGCCACATTGCTCAATGCCCTCTGAAGGTGCCAAGTGAAGGCAGCCCGCCCGATTGCAGGGACAGGGCGGCGGCAATCTGCCGCGCCCCGGTTGCCTTCGCGCGTGCAAGGGGGAGGGTGATGAAAAATGGCCGCGGTGACATCACAAAATCGCCCCCGGCGCTGAACATGCGCGAGGAAATCCCGGCCAGCGCGCCAAGCCCGGGAACAGGGCAGGGGCCGGGCGAAACGTCCGCGACTGGGAGTACATCTGCATGGGATTCTCTAACTCCGCTTTCTCCACTGATCATAGATGAATTCCGGCGGTGGGGAACCGGGGGCAAACAGGGCCCGGAACAGGGGCGGGTCCGGCGGTCAATGGCGCCCCAGTTCGGTCAGGTTATACAGCTCGGCCGGTTGGATCAGCAACTCCAGCGCCAGCTTGCCGCAGACGGCCAGCACCAGCGCCGCGAGCAGGACGCGGAGCTGTTCGGCCTTGAGCTTGAGCCCGATCTGGGTGCCGATCTGCGCCCCGATCACACCGCCAAGGATCAGATAGACCGCCAGAACGATATCGACGGTCTGGTTGGTGGTGGCGTGCAGCATGGTGGTGAAGGCGGTGACAAAGATGATCTGAAACAGCGAGGTGCCGACCACCACCTTGGTCGGCATCCCCAGCAAATAGATCATCGCGGGCACCATGATGAATCCGCCGCCGACCCCCATGATCGCCGCCAGCACCCCCACGGCAACCCCGATCAGCAGCGGTGGGATCACCGACATGTATTGGCCCGAGGTGCGAAAGCGCATCTTGAACGGCAGGGCATGGACCAGCGTACGCGGGCGGCGCGGCGGCCTTGCCCCGGTCTGTGCCTTGCGTGCCTTGCGCAGGGCGTTCAGGCTTTCGACGAACATGAGTGCGCCGACGACGCCAAGGAAAACGACATAGCACAGCCGTACCAGCAGATCGACCTGACCCAGGCTTTTGAGGTAGTTGAAAACGAACACGCCAAGGCCCGATCCCACCAGCCCGCCGGCCAGCAGCACCGACCCCATGGCCAGATCGACGGTTCGCCGTCGGAAATGCGCCAGCACGGCGGAAAACGACGAGGCGACGATCTGGTTCGCGCCGGTCGCCACCGCCACCGCAGGCGGGATGCCGATAAAGAACAGCAGCGGTGTAATCAGGAATCCGCCGCCGACACCGAACATGCCGGACAGGATTCCCACCAGCCCGCCCAACCCCAGAAGCAGGAATGCGTTCACAGAGACTTCGGCGATTGGCAGGTACGTTTGCATGACACCAGTAAGGCCCCGGTGCGCGAAAAGGTCAATCGTCAACCCGCTGCGTCGGGCCGCGCCTAGCGTTCTTTCACATAAGGTTCACCGCCCGCCCGGGGTGGGATCGCCTTGCCGACGAACCCGGCCAGGATCACCACCGTCAGGATATAGGGCAGCGCGTCCATCACCTGCACCGGGATCACCACGCCGCCGATGTCGATATTCTGATAGCGCAGGGCGACCGCCTGCAGAAAGCCGAACAGCAGGCAGGCCGACATCGCATGCCAAGGCCGCCACTTGGCGAAGATCAGCGCCGCCAGCGCGATAAAACCGCGCCCGGCCGTCATATCCTTGACGAACCCGGCTTGCAGGGCGGTGGCAAGATAGGCCCCGGCGATGCCACAGAGCAGCCCGCAAATGGCGACGGCGGCATAGCGCATCCCGACGACCGAAACGCCAGAGGTGTCCACCGCTGCCGGGTTTTCTCCCACCGCGCGCAGGCGCAGGCCAAACCGGGTGCGATATAGCACCCACCATGTCGCGGGCACGGCGAGAAAGGCGATATAGACCAGCACCGAATGCCCCGACAGCAGATCGCCATAGACCGGCCCCAGCACCGGCACGCCGGAGAGCGCGCCCGCGAAGGGCAGCTCGATCGGGGAAAATCGTCCGGCACCGATCAGCGAGGGGGTGCGCCCGCCCTGATGGAACCAGTGTTGCGCGATCAGCACGGTGATTCCGGCGGCGAGAAAATTGATCGCCACCCCGGAAATCAGCTGGTTGCCGCGAAAGGTGATCGAGGCCAGCCCGTGCAGCCCCGCCAGCACCATCGAGGACGCGATCCCGGCCAGCAGCCCCAGCCAGACCGAGCCGGTGACCGAGGCAATGGCCGCCGAGAAGAAGGCTGCCATCAGCATCTTGCCTTCAAGCCCGATGTCGAACACCCCGGCGCGTTCGGAAAACAGCCCGGCCAGACAGGCCAGCAACAGCGGCGTCGACAGCCGGATGGTGCTGTCGAGCACCGGGATCAGCGTCATGAGGTCCATCATGTGCGCGCCCTCCGCAGCGACAGGAACAGTTTTTCAAGCGGCATCCGCACCATGTTGTCGAGCGCCCCGGTGAACAGGATCACCAGCGCCTGAATCACCACGATCAACTCGCGCGGGATGCTTGTCCACAGCGCCAGCTCGGCGCCGCCCTGATAGAGAAAACCGAACAGGATCGCCGAAAGGAACACCCCGAACGGGTGGCTGCGCCCCATCAGCGCGACGGCGATGCCGATGAACCCCGCGCCCTCGGTCGCGTTCAGCACCAGCCGCTCGGCCTCGCCCATGACATTGTTGATCGCCATCATCCCGGCCAGCCCGCCCGAGATCAGCATGGTGATCATGGTGATCTTGACCGGCGAGATCCCGGCATAAAGCGCGCCGGTCTCGGAATGGCCATAGGCGCGGATTTCGTATCCCAGCCGGGTGCGCCAGATCAGCAGCCAGACGAGGATGCAGGCGGCGACGGCGACCAGCAGGCTGACATTGGCGGGTGCGGCCTTGGAAAAACCGATGCCGAGCGGGGCCAGAAGATCATGCAGGGTGGGCAGATGCGCCGCATCGGGGAACCGGGCGGTGGCCGGGTCCATCGACCCCTTTGGTCGCATCAGGTTGACCAGAACATAGTTCAGAACCGCCGAGGCGATGAAATTGAACATGATGGTGGTGATCACGATATGGCTGCCGCGCTTTGCCTGCAGCCAGGCCGGGATCATCGCCCAAGCCGCACCAAACAGCGCGGCGAGCGTGGTGGCCCCGATCAGCGCCAGCGACCAGTGCGGCCAAGGCACATAGAGGCACATCAGCGCCACCCCCAGCCCGCCCAGCATCGCCTGCCCTTCGCCGCCGATATTGAACAGCCGGGCATGAAAGGCGATCGCGACGGCGAGCCCGGTGAACATGAAATTTGTGGCGTAATACAGCGTATAACCCCAGCCATAGGTCGAGCCCAACGCGCCAGAGACCATCATCTTGACCGCGGCAACCGGGTCTTCTCCGATGCCAAGGATCACCAGTGCCGACAGCGCGGCGGCAAGGATCAGGCTGATCAGCGGGATCAGGACCACATCGGCCCATTTCGGCATCTTGTCCATCAGCGGGCCTGCGGGCGGGATTGGGCGGGCTTGGCCCAGCCTGTGATTGGGCTTGTGATCAGGTCTGTGATCGGGCCTGATATCCGGTCAATGCCGATCATGCTGCCGCCCCCGATACACCGGCCATCAACAGGCCCAATTCACGTTCATCGGTCTGATCGGGCAGGCGTTCACCCATCAGGCGACCGTCAAACATCACCGCGATCCGATCCGACAGCGCCAGAATCTCGTCCAGCTCGACACTGACCAGCAGCACTGCCGCGCCCTGATCGCGCAGGGCGACGATCTGCTTGTGAATAAACTCGATCGCGCCGATATCCACCCCGCGCGTGGGTTGGCCCACCAGCAGCAGATCGGGATTGCGCTCGATCTCGCGCGCCACCACGATTTTTTGCTGGTTGCCGCCCGAGAAGTTCTTGGCGGCCAGCGCCGGATCTGGCGGGCGCACATCGAATTTCTCCATCTTCGCCTCGGTATCGCGGATCAGCGCGGCGTTCACCATCAATGGCCCGCGGCAAAAGGCCGGATCGTGATGATAGCCAAAGGCGACGTTTTCCCAAGCGTGAAATTCCATGATCAGCCCTTCGCGTTGGCGGTCCTCGGGCACATGGGCGATGCCCGCCGCCCGCCGCGACTGCCCGTCCGAACCGCGCCCCTCCAACTTGAGCGCGGTGCCGTTCAGCGTGACCGAGCCGGTACCGGGGCGCATACCGCCCAGCACCTCCAACAGTTCGGATTGCCCGTTACCGGCCACCCCGGCGATGCCCAGAATTTCACCGGCGCGCAGGTTCAGGTCGATGCCCTTGACGCGCTCCACCCCCTGATCGTCGCGCACACGCAGGTTCTTGACCTCCAGCACCATCTTGCCGGGGGTCGCGGGGGCCTTGTCCACCCGCAACAGCACCTTGCGGCCCACCATCAGTTCGGCCAGTTCCTCGGGGGTGGTTTCGGAGGTCTTGACGGTTGCGGTCATCTCGCCGCGTCGCATCACGCTGACGGTGTCGGTGATGTCCATGATCTCGCGCAGCTTGTGGGTGATCAGGATGATGGTTTTGCCCTCGGCGCGCAGGTTGTCGAGGATGCGAAACAGGTGGTCGGCCTCGGGCGGGGTCAGCACACCAGTGGGCTCGTCAAGGATCAGGATATCGGCTTGCCGGTAGAGCGCTTTGAGGATTTCGACCCGCTGCTGCATCCCGACGCCAATCTGGTCGATGCGTGCGTCTGGATCGACGTTCAGTTCGTATTCCACCGCCAATTCGGCCAGCAGCTTGCGCGCGCGGGCCAGCGAGGGGCGCAACAGCCGCCCTTCCTCGGCGCCCAGAATGACGTTTTCCAGCACGGTGAAGGTCTCGACCAGTTTGAAATGCTGAAACACCATGCCGATGCCGGCGGAAATGGCCGCCTGGCTGTCGGGAATCTCGGTGTGGTGGCCGTTGATGAAAATCTCGCCCGCATCGGCCTTGTAGAAGCCGTAGAGGATGCTCATCAGCGTCGATTTGCCGGCGCCGTTTTCACCGATGATGCCGTGGATCGTGCCCGGCATCACCCGGATCGAGATGTCCTTGTTGGCCTGCACCGGCCCGAACGCCTTGGAAATGCCGCGCAGTTCAATGGCTGGTGATGTATCGCTCATAAAGCCCCCGCAGAAAACAAGGGCCGCGCGGGGATCGTCGCGCGGCCCGTTCGCCTGTGTGTCGGGTCCGGATCAGAAGTCCAGAACCGGGCAGCTGTCGTTTTCGTAATAGCTGGTGACCTTGATATCACCGCTGATGATCTTGTCGCGCGCGCCGTCCGCTGCGGCCTTCATCTCCGGGGTGATCAGCGCGGCGTTGTTTTCATCCAGCGCATAGCCGACACCGTCTTCGGCAAGGCCCAGCACAAAGACACCGGCTTCCACGTCGTTGCCTGCTTTCATGGCGTCATAGACCGCCACATCGACGCGTTTCAGCATCGAGGTCAACACCTTGCCCGGGTGCAGGTGATTCTGGTTGCTGTCCACCCCGATCGAGAGAATCCCCTCGTCGGCGGCGGTCTGCAACACGCCCACGCCGGTGCCGCCAGCAGCAGCATAGATCACATCGGCGCCCTGGCTGATCTGCGCCTTGGTCAGTTCCGAGCCCTTGACCGGGTCATTCCACGCCGCCGGGGTCGTCCCGGTCATGTTGGCGATGATCTTGGCGTCCGGGTTGACCGCTTTCACCCCCTGCGCATAGCCGCAGCCAAAGTGGCGGATCAGCGGCACGTCCATGCCGCCGATAAAGCCGACGGTGCCGGATTTCGAGGCCATCGCGGCCAGCATCCCGACCAGATAAGACCCTTCATGCTCGGCAAAGCCAAGTTGGCGGATGTTGTCGCCGGTGATCCATGTCACATCGACCACGACGAATTTGGTGTCGGGATAATCCGGGGCAACATTGCTGAGCGGGTCCGCCATGGCAAAGCCCATGGTGATGATCGGGTTGGCACCGGCCTCGGCAAAGCGGCGCAGCGCCTGTTCGCGCTGGGCCTCGGATTGCAGTTCGATCTCGCGGAAGCTGCCGCCGGTCTCATCGGCCCAGCGTTGCGCCCCGGTGAAGGCCGCCTCGTTGAAGCTTTTGTCGAATTTGCCACCAAGGTCGAAGATCAGCGCCGGTTCGGCCAATGCGGCGCCCGCGCTCAGGGCCATCGCTGCGGCGGCGCCCATCAGGGATTTCAAAAGGGTCATCGTTATTCTCCCGGTTGGTTTTTTCTGATTGCGGCGGGCCGCCGGTCCGGAGGGACAGCTCATCGGCGCGCCGAATGTCTTGACCTGTCAATTTAGGCCGCAGCAGGTGCAAACGGTCAACCCGCTTTTGACCATCGGGTTCAGGATTTCCTGCGCTGACCTTAGGGAAGCGGGCGCGACATGACCACGGCATCGGCAGCTTCGGCCCCGGTGCGGGGGTAATATCCGCGCCGCAGCCCGCTGCGGCAAAACCCCATTGCCGTGTACAGCGACAGCGCGGCGGGGTTGTCATTCGCCACCTCAAGAAAGGCCTGAGACGCGCCACGCGCGACCGCCTCGGCCATCCACGCCGCCATGCAGACCCGCGCGCGGCCTTGGCGGCGCTGGGCGGGGGCGGTGGCGATGGTCAACAGCTCGGCCTCATCGGCGATCACCCGGACCAGCGCGAAACAGGTGGCCTCCCCGCGGGCAAAACAGCCGGGCAGTTGGAGCAGGGCAGAAAATTCATCCGCCCGCCACGGGCGAGATTGGGTAAAGGCCGCCGCATGGGTGGTGGCCATATCCTCGGGCGTGAGGGGGGATGTCGCTGTGGGCATCAATCCAGCAGGACCGGCGGTGCCTCGCGCGAGGGGGCGGCGTCGGCAGAGCGGATATAAAGCGGTTTCGGCAGCGGTGCGTCGGGGCGGACCCGGCGGTTGGCGGCGCGGGCAATGGCCTCGACCATCGGATAGACCGGGGGCAGGGCGCGCCCGCCGGTCAGACGCGCCAGCGCCTCGGCCTCGGCCCCGATCACCGACAGGCCACTGTGCAGCAGGGTCGCAGGGATCTCGCCCGGATGCACCGGCCCCAAGGGCGCGGTGTCGGGCGGGCCGAGATAGACCGCACCGCGGGGGGCGGCGACGGTGGTCAGGACCGGTTCGTCGGTGCCTTCGCGCAGCGCATCGAAGCAGGAGACGCCGATCGCCGGAACCTTCAGCCCCAGCGCCAGCCCGCGCGCGGCAGAGACGGCGATGCGGATCCCGGTGAAATTGCCCGGACCCACACCCACGGCAATGGCGGCAAGGTCACGCCATGTCACACCGGCCCCGGCCAGCAGCTCTTCCAGCAGGGGAAACAGCCGTTCGGCCTGACCCCGGCCCATATCCTCGCCGCAGGTCGACAGAATCTGGTCACCCGACAGCAAGGCGGCCGCGCAATGCGCGGCCGAGGTGTCAAAGGACAGGATCAGGGGAGCGTGTGTCATGCCGCTGGCCTGTCTGCGGATCAGACCGAGACCGGGCGCACCTCGATCACTTCGGGAATGTAGTGGCGCAACAGGTTTTCGATGCCCATCTTCAGGGTCAGCGTGGACGAGGGGCAGCCCGCGCAGGCCCCCTGCATATGCAGATAGACCACGCCACGCTCAAACCCGTGGAAGGTGATATCGCCGCCATCCTGTGCAACGGCAGGGCGCACGCGGCTGTCCAACAGCTCTTTGATCTGTCCGACGATCTCGGAATCCTCGCCGCTGAAGTCGGCATGGCCCGAGGCCGGGTCGTCCGCACCTTCCATCACCGGCGCGCCGGACTGGTAATGCTCCATCACCGCACCCAGAATCGCGGGTTTGATGTGGTCCCATTCGACACTTTCGGCCTTGGTGACGGTGACGAAATCATTGCCGAAGAACACGTCGGTGACGCCATCGACCGCGAAGATGCGGGTGGCCAGCGGGGAGTTCGCGGCGGCCTCGGCCGAGGCGAAATCGGCGGTTCCGGCCTCCAGCACGGTCTGGCCGGGCAGGAATTTCAGTGTCGCCGGGTTCGGGGTCGATTCGGTCTGGATGAACATCTGACATGCACCTTTGCTGGGTTGTTCCCTATATGCGTCTGCGACCGCGACACGTCAAGGTTTGGAACGGTTCTAAGACGGTTGGGCGCCCCTGCGGTCCCGCCCGATCCGGGGGGGTAGGGGGCGTCAGGTGATCGCCTCAAGCTTTTCCTTGCTCAGGTCGCCGGGAACGATGGTGATGGGGATCGGCAGGCTGCCTGCGGATTTGCTCATCTGGGTGACCAAGGGCCCCGGCCCCTTGCGCCCGGTGCCCGCGCCCAGCACCAGAATCCCGATGCTGGGGTCTTCCTGCACCTGCGCGATGATCTCTTCGACCGACTGGCCTTCCCGGATCACCAGTTCTGGATCGACCCCCTGTTTGTCGCGCATCCACTTGGCGAAAACCTCGAAATGGGCGTGGATCCTTTCCCGCGCTTCCTCGCGCATGACCTCGCCGACGCCGATCCAGTGGTTGAACTCTTCCGGTGGGATGACCGACAGAATCATCACGCCCGCCCCGGTATGGGCGGCGCGCATGGCGGCAAAGCGCATGGCGTTCAGGCATTCACGGCTGTCGTCCAGAACGACCAGAAATTTGCGCATACGGGGTCTCTCCTCGGCGCGGATGATGCCCGATGCCGGTATGTCAGGCAAGCGCGGCGTCTGTTGGGTTATCGGGTCGAGGCGGCCCAGTCCCAGTACATTTCACGCACGCGCCGGGTCACCGGACCCATCTGGTAGCGGTTTTCTTCAAAGGCGGTCACCGGCGTCACCTTGCTGAAGTTGCCCGAGAGAAAGATCTCGTCGGCCTCTTCGAAATCCTTGAAGGTCAGTACGGTCTCATGCACCGTCATGCCGTCGGCGCGCATGTTCTTCATGTGCCGCATGCGGGTGATGCCGGCAAGGAAGGTGCCGTTGGAAATCGGCGTGAACACCTCGCCATCCTTGACCATGAAAACGTTGGCTGTCGCGGTCTCGGCGACGTTGCCGGTGGCGTCGGCGACCAGCGCATTGGCAAAGCCTTTGGAGCGGGCTTCGACCAGCATCCGGGCGTTGTTGGGATAGAGGCAGCCGGCCTTGGCGTTGCAGATCGCGTTTTCCAGAACCGGGCGGCGGAACCGGGTGCGGGTCAGGGTGGTGCCGGCCTCGGGCGCGGGCATCGGGATTTCTTCCAGACACAGGGCAAAGCCGGTCTCGTCGGCCTTGGGGACCAGCGCAGACTCATCGCCGTTGATACCCCAGTACATCGGCCGGATATAGACCGCCGCGTCGGGGCCATAGGCCTTGAGCCCCTCTTTCGCGATCTCGACCATTTCCTCGTCGCCGATCGTGGGCTTGAGCATCATTGCCTTGGCCGAGCGGTTGATGCGGGCGCAGTGCAGATCAAGGTCCGGGGTCAGCCCCTCGAACAGCCGCGCCCCGTCGAAGACCCCAGAGCCGAGCCAAGCGCCGTGATCGGCCGCGCTGATGATCGGGGTGTCGCCGTTGTGCCAAGTGCCATTGAAATAGGTGCGGATGTTTGTGCCGGTGGCCATGTCGTTCTCCTAGTCTGCCGGCGGACACTAAGAACAAGACGGGGGAAGGTCTAGGGGCCTGATGTCGCGGGGGCGCTTGGCGGCACGGGAGCGAGCAGAAGAGGGGGGGGGCCGGTACGGAACACGGCCCGGAACGTACGAAACGTCCGGGCCGTGTCAGTCGGTCAGTAAAAGGGGGCGGATCAGATCGCGACCGGGCCGACCATGCCGACGATATCATAGGTCTGGCGCAGGATCGGCGCGGTGATCGCGCGGGCCCGCTCGGCGCCACGGGTCAGGATGCGGTCGATCTCGTCCTGCTCGCCCATCAGGCGGCTCATTTCCTGGGTGATCGGCGACAGCTTGGCGACGGCCAGATCGGCCAGCGCCGGTTTGAAGGTGGCAAAGTTCTGCCCCGCATGATCGGCGATCACCTGTTCCACCGAGGTATCGGCCAGCGCAGCATAGATGTTGACGAGGTTGCGGGCGTCGGGCCGGTCGTCCAGCGCGTCGGTGTTGTCGGGCAGCGGCTCGGGGTCGGTCTTGGCCTTGCGGATCTTCTTGGCGATGGTGTCGGCATCGTCGGTCAGGTTGATCCGGCTGGCATCCGAAGGATCGGATTTCGACATCTTCTTGGTGCCGTCACGCAGGCTCATCACCCGGGTTGCGGCACCTTCGATCACCGGTTCAGTCAGCGGAAAGAAATCAACGCCATAGTCGTGGTTGAACTTGGCGGCGATGTCGCGAGTCAGCTCAAGGTGCTGTTTCTGGTCCTCGCCCACCGGAACATGGGTGGCGTGATAGATCAGGATGTCGGCGGCCATCAGCGAGGGGTAGGCGAGCAACCCCAGCGAGACGTCTTGCGTGTTCTTGCCGGCCTTGTCCTTGAACTGGGTCATGCGCTGCATCCAGCCCATGCGCGCGACACAGTTGAACACCCAGGCCAGCTGGGCGTGTTCAGGCACCTGGCTTTGGTTGATGAGGATGGATTTTTCCGGGTCGATCCCCGAGGCGATGAACCCGGCGCAAAGTTCGCGGGTGGCGCGGCGCAGATCGGCGGGATTTTGCCAGACGGTGATCGCGTGCAGGTCGACCATGCAATAGATCGACTCGATGCCCTTGTTCTGCGCATCAGCGAACCGCTTGAGCGCGCCGAGATAATTGCCGAGGTGCAGGTTACCGGAGGGCTGGATCCCGGAAAACACCCGCGGCGTGAACGTGGTCTCGGTCATCGTGCGAACTCCCGTCTGGATAAATGGACCTGTGTCGCTTACCCATGCCCTCAGGTGCCGTCAACCGGCACCGGCAGTCAGGCAGGCAAGGAGACCGGATCATGGAGCAAGACCCGCATAATGGGGCGGTGAACCCGCTGCCCCCGGTGGTGGCGGCGTTGTTTCTGGTGATCATGGGGATCGAGGTTACGTTTTTCCTCGGGGCGCGCGGCATCATTGGCGGGCCCGCTGCGGTGGGTTGGCGGCTGTCCGCGATCCAGAGCTATGCGTTCTCAGGCGAGATCTTTGACTGGATGTGGCGCAATGGAACATGGCCGATCGCGCATCTGCTGCGCTTTGTCTCTTACTCGTTCGTGCATACCTCGTTCACCCATGCGCTGTTCGTCGGTGTTTTCGTGCTGGCGATGGGCAAGATGGTGGCCGAGGTGTTCGGCAGTCTGGCGATGCTGGCGATCTTTCTGGTGTCGGCGATTGGCGGCGCGTTGATCTATGCGCTGCTGCTGAACGATCCGATGCCGCTGATCGGCGGGTTTCCGGCCGTCTACGGGTTGATCGGGGCGTTCACCTATATCCTGTGGCGGCGGCTTGGCGCGGTGGGGGCGAACCAGACGCGGGCGTTTTCGCTGATCGCGATGCTGATGGGCATTCAACTGGTGTTCGGGTTGATCTTTGGCGGCAGCCCCGACTGGGTTGCCGAGTTGGGCGGTTTCGTCACCGGCTTTACGCTGTCAATCTTCGTGTCGCCCGGTGGCTGGGCTCGGATGCGCGGGCGGATCCGGCACGATTAAGGCCCGCGCCTGCACGGGGCTGGATAGATTACCAAGCGTGAGGCCGACCCCGCCCGACGTTGCCGCCGGGCGGTCGGTTCAAATTGCGCGCTCAAACGCTGCGATTGCAGGACGCTTGGCGATGCAGTTCAGATCACTTTTTCACAGGTCACTTTTTCATCGGGCAGGTCTTGAGACCGAGGATCTGATACAGCGGGCACCAGCCCAGCAGACCGGTTGCCAGCGGGATCAACCCGACCAGACCCCACATGGTTTTGGGGCCGATAAAGATCAGCGACAAGAGGACCAGACCTACGATGATGCGCAGGGCGCGGTCCAGGGTGCCTTCGTTATGGAGCATGACGCTTTCCTTTCAAGACTCAGCGATTGCAGCGAGGGATATTAGCGGATTTTCGCGCCGCTGTCCCATGTGACATCTTTGCGGGGGTCAGGTCCAGATTCAGCCCTTGCGGCGCAGGGAGCGGGAGAAATCCGACAGCCGCACCGCGCCGATCACATGGGCTGTGGCGAAATAGACAACGATGCCCAGTGCCACCAGTCCGAACAACGCCAGATAGCGCAGCCCGCCGGTGTTGAGCGCCTGCTCCAGCACCCGCGCCGCGGCCCAGAGCACGGCCCCCATCACGGCGGCGGCGAGGCAGATGCGCCAGATGCGGCTGCGAAAGCGGGCGTCGAACCGGGCGACATCGCCGAACTGTCGCCCGCCGCGCGCCAGAAGCAGCACCATCACCCAAGCCGCTGTGGTGGTCGCAATCGCGGGGGCGAGCCAGCCGAGAACGGGCGTGAGCCCGATGGCGGCGGCGGCATTCAACGCCATTGCCACCAGCGCATAGCGGAACGGTGTCGTGGTATCTTCGCGGGCGAAGAACAGCGGTTGCAGGATCTTTTGCAGCACGAAGGCGGGCAGGCCGAGCCCATAGATTGCCACTGCCTGCGCGATGGCGGCGCTGTCGGTGGCAGTGGTTTCGCCGCGCTGGAACAGCACCGAGACCAGCGGCAGCGGGATCACCATCAGCGCCACGGCCGAGGGAATGGTCAGCGCCAGCGAGACCTCTCCAGCGCGGGAAAACGCGTGCCGCCCACCGCTTTCGTCCTTGGCGGCCAGCCGACGCGACAGATCCGGCAGCAGCACCACGCCGATGGCGATGCCGACCACACCGAGCGGCAGCTGATAGAGCCGGTCGGCGGCATAGAGCCAGCCCACGGCGCGGTCAAAATAGCTGGCCACCTGCTGCCCGACCAGCAGGTTCACCTGCACCACACCGCCCGCCAGCGCGGCAGGCACGGCGATGCGCACCAGTCGCGCCAGTTCGGGAGTCCAGCGTGGGCGACGCGGGCGCAGCGCAAAGCCCGCCTTTGCTGAGGCCCGCCAGACCAGCGCCAGCTGGGCCACGCCCGCCACCGGGATCGCCCAGATCAGTGTGCGTGCCACGTCGCCGCCGAGCCAATACGCCAGTGCCATCGCAGAGACCAGGACCACGTTCAGCAGCACCGGCGCCGCCGCCGCCGCCGCAAAGCGGCCGGTGGCATTCAGGATGCCCGAGAACAGCGCCGCCAGCGATATGAACAGCACATAGGGAAAGGCGATGCGCCCGAACTCGACCGAGAGATCGAACCGGGCCTGGCCGCTGAACCCGCTGGCCATGGCAAAGATCATCCACGGCATCGCCAGCTGCGCCAGAAGCGTCAGCGCGATCAATACGCTGGCCAGCCCGCTCAACGCGTCCTCGGCAAAGCTCTGCGGGCTTTGGTCGTTCTCGAATTTCTTCGAGAACATCGGCACGAAGGCCATGTTGAAGGCGCCTTCGGCAAAGAAACGGCGGAACAGGTTGGGCAGCCGGAACGCCACGACATAGGCCTCGTACAGCGGGCCGGTGCCGAGCAGCGCAAGGATCATCGCATCGCGCACAAAACCCAGCACCCGGCTGGCCATTGTCCAGACGCCGACGGTAAAGAACCCGGCCATCAGGCGGATCGGTTTCATCCTGCACTCTCACGGGCTGGGGTTGGCACGGGGCGTTCTTTCTGACTGTTTCCCGGCAGGCTTACCCGCTTTGCCCGGCGCGGAAAAGGGCCGCCGCGCCTAGGTTTCGGCGCGCTCGGCCCCTTCTGTGATGGCTTTGCGCAGCTTGGCCTCAAGCGATTTCTGCTTGGCCTTGGAGTGGTATTTCAGCCCGAACATGTCCTTGACATAAAAGCTGTCCACCACCTGTTCGCCATAGGTCGCGATCACTGCGTTGGCGATATAGACATTGGCCGCAGCCATCGCGCGCGCCAGATCATACAGCAGCCCGGGGCGGTCGCGGGTGTCGACCTCGATGATGGTGTAGATCTCGGAGCCGTCGTTGTCGAAGGTGATATGGGTCGGCACGTTGAAGGCTTTTTCGCGCTTGCGAATGCGGTCGCGCGATTTCAGCGCCTCGCCCGCCATCACCTCGCCCCGCAGGGTCTTGCGGATCATCTGGGTCAGGCGCGGCAGGCGATCGGCCTCGAACGGATGGCCGTCGGAATCCTGAATCCAGAAGGCATCGGTGACATAGCCGTCCTTGGTCGTGTAGCTGCGCGCATCAACCACATTCGCCCCGACCAGCGCCTGCGCGCCGGCGATGCGGGCAAAGATGCCGGGATGATCCACCATCACGAAACAGGCGCGGGTGGCGTCGCGGTCTTCGTCCGGGTGCAGGCGGATCAGGATCTCGGACGGGTCGCCCTTGCTTTCCAGTTCGCGCAGCATCTCGGCGAAATCCACATGGGCGGTCAGGTGCAGCCCCTGCCAATAGGGCGGATAGTGGCGCGCGGTTTCGGTCTTGAGCACGGATTTCGGCCAGTCGGGCAGGGCGTCGCGCAGCGCCTTCTTGGCCTCGGCCCCCCGGTTTTCGCGGGTCAGATCCTCCATCCCGGTCTCAAGCGCGCGGCGGGTCTGACGATAGAGCGCGCGGATCAGCGCCGCTTTCCAGTTGTTCCAGACGTTGGGGCCGACACCGCGGATGTCGCACACGGTAACCACGGTCAAAAGATCCAGCTGTTTGACCGTTTTCACCGCCTTGGCGAAATCGCGCACCGTGCGCGGATCGGCGATATCGCGTTTCTGCGCCATGTCGGACATCAGCAGGTGATAGCGCACCAGCCAGGACACGGTTTCGGTTTCGCTTTTGCTGAGACCCAGCCGCGGCGCGACGTCGCGCGCGATCTTGGCGCCAAGGATCGAATGATCCTCGGGCCGGCCCTTGGCGATGTCGTGCAGCAGCAGCGCCACGTAAAGCACGCGGCGGTTCACGCCCCGCTCAAGGATGTTCGACGCGATCGGCAGTGATTCGGTCAGCTCGTTGCGTTCGATCTTGGCGAGCTGGGCGATGCACTGGATGATATGCTCGTCCACCGTGTAGCTGTGATACATGTTGAACTGCATCATCGCCACGATCGGTTCGAATTCCGGCAGGAAGGCGGCAAGCACGCCAAGCTCGTTCATCCGGCGCAGCGCGCGTTCCGGATTACCGTGTTTGAGCAGCAAGTCGAGAAAGATGCGCCGCGCCTCCTTGTCGGCGCGCATCTCGTCGTCGATCAGATGCAGGTTGGCGGTGACCAGACGCATCGCGTCCGGGTGGATCAACATGCCGGTGCGCAGCCCCTCTTCGAACAGCCGCAGCAGGTTCACCTTGTCGGCGAGAAAGGCCTTGGGGTCGGCAACGGTAAGACGATTGTTGATCACCTGATAGCCCGCGCGCACCCGCGGGCGGCGGCGAAAGATTCGTTCCAGCAAGGGTTCGTTCTTGAGGTGGATCGCCTCCAGCTTGGTCAGAAAGATTCGGGTCAGGTCGCCCACCGCCGTCGCTTCGCGGAAATAGCGCTGCATGAAGATTTCCACGCCGCGCCGTCCGGCCCGGTCGCGATAGCCCATGCGCTCGGCCACCTCGACCTGCAGATCAAAGGTCAGCTGTTCGGTCGGGCGTCCGGTTATTAGATGCATATGGGAGCGCACCGCCCAGAGAAAATCCTCGGCCTCGACAAATCGGTCGAACTCGTCGGGGCGAAACACGCCCAGCGGCACCAGTTCGGCGGTGTTCTGTACCCCGTGGATGTATTTGGCGATCCAGTACAGCGATTGCAGGTCGCGCAAGCCGCCCTTGCCCTCTTTGACGTTGGGCTCCACCACATAGCGTTCACCCTGCTTGCGATGGCGCGACTCGCGCTCTGACAGTTTGGCTTCGATAAAGGCGCGGGCCCCGTCCGAGAACAGCTCACTCTTCAGTCTTGTGTTCAATTCCTCGGCCAGTGACTCGTGGCCGGCGAGAAAACGATGCTCCAGCAGGGCGGTGCGGATGGTGAAATCTTCCTGGCCCAAGCGGATGCAATCGCGGATCGTGCGGCTGGCGTGGCCTACCTTCAGCTTGATGTCCCACAGGGTGTAGAGCATGGATTCGATCACGCTCTCGGCCCAGGTGGTGATCTTGGACGGGGTCAGGAACAGCAGATCGACGTCCGAAAACGGCGCCATTTCGCCCCGGCCATAGCCGCCGACGGCGATCACCGCGATCTGTTCGGTCGCTGTCGGATTGGGCAGCGGGTGCAGATGGGCCGTCGCCAGATGCAGTGCCGAGGTGACGAGCCCGTCGGTCAGGTAGGTATAGGAGCGCGTCAGCGGGCGCGCGGCAAAGGGCTTTTCCTCAAATGCGGCGGCGATGGCGGCGCGCCCGGCCTCTTGCGCGGTGCGCAAAATGCGCACGGTTTCGGCCCGCATGATCGCCGGATCCGTGGTGGCCGAGGCGGCGGCGTTGATCTGCGCGCGCACAGAGACACCGTCGAAAATGACGTTTTCATCGCAGATCAACGGGCCGGGCGGTGCCAGCAGGGCGCCAGTCTGAAGGCCGGCGGCACCCGAGGCCGGATCAGAATCCGGCGCCGGAGAAGCTTGACGGGGCAGGGTCAATCACAACCACCTGTTTGTTCTGGATCGTGGCCACTGCGAGGCCGCGTTCGTTGCTGCCGTTGGGGCGCAGGCGGAAGATGCCGCTGACGCCCTTGAACCCGGCATTCTGAGTCAGGGCCGCGCCGGTCAGCGCGTCGGATTTACCCGCGCCCACCAGCGCGCCGATGGCGGCGATACCGTCATAGGCCAGACCGCCGATCGGGTGCGGCGGGCCGCCATAGGTATGGGCATAGCGGTCGCGGAACTGCTGCGACAGCACCGGGTCGGGCATTGCGAACCAGCCGCCCTGCACACCGGGCAGCGCCAGCGTCTGCGACGGGATATCCCAGCGGGTGAGGCCGATGTACTGCGTTGTCACCGGCGACACGCCCGCCTCGGGCAGGAGTTGCGACAACAGCGGCAGCGCCCCGGCGGTGGTCGCGGTGAGAAAGATCGCGTCGGCCCCCTGGGTCTGAACCGCGTCGCGAATCGCGGGTATGGCGCTGATCACTCCCTGCTGCGACAGTTCATGGCCCACGGCGCCGACCTCTCGCGCACCGGTTTCGGCCATGGCGGTGCGGATCGCGTTGCGCCCAACCTGACCAGCCACATCGGTGCCGTGCACGATCACGATATTGCCCTTGCCATGACGCACGGCATAGGCCGAGAGCCGTCGCGCGGTGTTCTCGAAGGTCGGGCCAAGCACAAAGACGTTGCCGCCGGCAATGGTAGGATTGTTGGAGAAGGACAGCACGTTGATCTGGCGTCCCGCCACGGCAAGCCCGGCGGCGTTGGCGGCCTCGGCATAGACCGGGCCAAGGATAAGACGCGCGCCCTCGCTCACCGCTTGTGAGGCGACGGAGGCGGCAGTTGCGGCGTCGCCCCGGGTGTCGTAAACGCGCAAGTCGATCTGGACGTTCTGCAGATCGGCGATGGCGAGGCGCGCCGCGTTCTCCAGGGTTTGTGCCAGGATCGCATCGCCGTCATGACCGGAGCCTTTGGGCACCAGCAGGGCGATGGGCACCGGTTTGGAGGTATTGATCGACGGCCCGCCGCCGCCGCCCACCATGGCGGTATCACAGGACGATAGCAGCGCGGCTGCGGTCAGGACGAGAAGGGCAAGCGCCGCCTTGCGGGCGGTGGTGAAAACGGCAAACATAACGAAACGAACTCCCTGATCCGGCGGTATGGCTCCGCATGTCAATCGCTCAGGATCATAAACGTCTGAAAGGTCGGGTCCAGCGTGAATCACCAAAAAGTCAGTTTGTCTCCGGGGCTGTATTTCCTGGCCACCCCGATTGGGACGGCGCGCGACATCACGTTGCGGGCACTGGATATCCTGGCCTCGGCCGATGTGATCGCCGCCGAGGACACCCGCAGCCTGCGCCGGCTGATGGAGATTCACGGCGTGCCGTTGGAGGGGCGACGGATCGTCGCCTATCACGATCATAGCGGAGACGTCACGCGGGGGCGGCTGCTGGCGGCGCTGGGCGAGGGGCGCTCGGTTGCCTATGCCTCCGAGGCGGGGATGCCGCTGATCGCTGATCCCGGCTATGATTTGAGCCGCGCCGCCTCCGAGGCCGGATTTACGGTGACCGTCGCGCCGGGAGCCTCTGCGGCGCTGGCGGCACTGACGCTGGGCGGGCTGCCCACCGATGCATTCTTTTTCTCAGGGTTCCTGCCCAATGCCAGTCAGGCGCGGCGGACGAGACTGGAGGCGTTGCGCGATATTCCCGGGACGCTGGTGTTTTACGAATCCCCCAAACGCGCGACCGCGAGCCTGACTGACATGGCCGAGGTTCTGGGCGGAGAACGGCCTGCCGCGCTGTGCCGGGAACTGACCAAGAAATTCGAGGAGGTCCGCCGCGGCTCGCTGGCAGAACTGGCGGAGCAGGCCGCCGAAGATCCACCGCGGGGCGAAATCGTGATTCTGGTGGATCGCGGGCATTTACCGACTGTTAGTGCTTCTGACATAGAAAACGATCTGCGCGCGGCGCTTGAAGACCACTCTGTTCGGGATGCCGCTGATTTCGTGGCCCGGATGCATGGGCAAAAGCGGCGCGAAGTCTATCAGTTGGCGCTGAAACTGGCGAAAAGGTGATGTCATGCAAGGCTGTGCGGCACGACGGGGGGCGGATCGGCGGGACCGGGGCCTGAGGGCCTATCTGTCGGGGGAGGCGGCTGAGGCGCGTATTGCGCAGGATTACGAGCGACGCGGGTTTTCCGTCGCGCGGCGGCGCTGGCGCGGCAAGGGCGGCGAGATTGACCTGATCGTGCGGCAGGGGGCCGACGTCATCTTTGTCGAGGTGAAATCGGCACGGGACTTCGCCACCGCCGCTGGTCGGCTTGGCGCGCGGCAGATGAAACGGCTTTACACGGCGGCAAGCGAATTCCTTGAGGGCGAGCCCGCCGGCCAGTTGACCAGGGCGCGGTTCGACGTGGCGCTGGTGGATCAACGCGGGGCCTTTGAGATCGTCGAGAACGCTTTCGGCGCCTGACCCCATTGATCCCTCTGGCGTGCTGGGCCATGTATCCAAGGATCAAGCCGTCGGATACAGGGAACTGCCCATGAAAATCGCCTTTCAGATGGACCCGATCGGGGCCGTGGACATCAATGCTGACAGCACTTTTCGGCTGGCCGAAGAGGCGCAGGCGCGGGGCCATGAGCTGTTCTTCTACGGGCCGGACCAGCTTGCCTATCAGGAGGGGCGGATCACCGCGCGCGGCTGTGACATGACCGTGCAGCGGGTGCCGGGAAAGCCGGCCATTCTGGGCGAGGAGCGCGAGGTGGACTTGGCAGACTGGGATGTGGTCTGGCTGCGTCAGGACCCGCCGTTTGACATGCATTACATCACCGCGACCCATTTGCTGGACAGGTTGGCACCGCAGACTCTGGTGGTGAATGATCCGTTCTGGGTGCGCAATTACCCTGAAAAGCTGCTGGTGCTGGATTTCCCTGACCTTACGCCACCGACCACCATCGCGCGCGATCTGCGCACGATTCGGGCGTTCAAGGAAAAGCATGGGGATATCATTCTCAAGCCGCTTTATGGCAACGGCGGGGCCGGGGTGTTCCGGTTGGATGTGAACGACCGCAACCTCAGCTCACTGCATGAGCTTTTTACCGGGTTCAGCCGGGAGCCCTTGATCGTGCAGAAATTCCTGCCTGACGTCAGCAATGGTGACAAGCGGGTGATCCTGGTCGATGGCGAGCCGGTGGGTGCGATCAACCGGGTGCCGGCGGCGGGTGAGACGCGCTCGAACATGCATGTGGGCGGACGGCCGGAGAAAATTGGGTTGAGCGCGCGCGATCTGGAGATCTGTGCCGCCATCGGTCCGCTGTTGAAGGAAAAGGGCCAGATCTTTGTCGGCATCGACGTGATCGGCGATTATCTGACCGAGATCAACGTGACCTCGCCCACCGGTATTCAGGAGCTGGAGCGGTTCGACGGTATCAATGCGGCCGAAAAGATCTGGGAAGCGATCGAAGCTCGCATCGGGTGAGCTGGCAGCAGGGTGTCCTCAACCTGATCCTGCGGTGGAGCGAAAAGCGCTATCTGGCCCGGGTCGTTGATCCTGAAGCCCTGCGCGCCCGGTTTCGTCGCCGGACGCGGCTGTTTTTCCCGCCGCCGCGCCGGATACCGGTGACAGCTGTGCCGGGTGGTCTTTGGCTGGGCGGGGCGGCTTGGGCGGTCGGGGCGGGGCCTGTGATCCTCTATTTCCACGGCGGCGCCTTTGTCTTTGGCGCACCGGAGACTCACAAGGGCTTGGCGGCGCGACTGGCGCAACTGGCGGGGCTGCCCGTTTTGATGCCGGCCTATCGCTTGGCCCCAGAGCACCCTTTTCCCGCCGCGTTGGAGGATGCCCGGGCGGCCTATGAGGCGCTTTTGGCGCGCGGGGTGGCGCCGGGGCAGATCGTGCTTGGCGGGGACAGTGCTGGCGGGGGCTTGGCGTTGGCGTTGCTGGGCGATCTCTGCGCGCGGGGGACGGAGCGGCCGGCGGGCTGTTTTGCCTTTTCCCCGCTGAGCGATCTCACCTTTTCCGGGGCTAGTCTTCGGGCCAATGCCGCCTGTGATGTGATGCTACCGGCGGAGCGGACACGGGATATGGCGCAGATGTATCTGCAAGGGGCCGATCCGCGCGATTCGCGGGTTTCGCCGTTGTTTGCCGGATTTGCCGGGGCCGGGCCGGTCTGGCTGACCGTGGGGCGGACCGAGATCATGCTCGACGACACCCGCCGGATGGCGGCGCATCTGCGCGAGCAGGGGGTGACGGTGGCCGAGGTCATCGCCGACGATCTGCCGCATGTCTGGCCCTTTTTCTGGCGCTATTTGCCGGAGGGCGACCAGAGCCTGCGCGCCTTGACGGATTGGATCAGGCAGAGAGTTGCGCCGTCAGGCGAAAGCTGAGCGCCTCGGCCAGATGCGGGCGGCGGACGTCCTGCGCGCCGTCGAGATCGGCAATGGTGCGCGCCACCCGCAGGATGCGGTGATAGCCGCGCGCCGAGAGGCCGAACCGTTCGGCCGCCTTGGTGAGCAGGGCGCGCCCCTCGGCATCGGGGGCCGCGATCTGGTCCAGCACCCCGCCTTCGGCGTCGGCATTCTGGCGCAGGCCGGGAAGATCGGCAAACCGCTTCGCCTGCACTATTCGTGCCGCAGCGACCCGCGTCGCGACCGTTTCAGATGTTTCGCCATTGGCGGGCAGGTCGAGATCGGTGAAGGCGACCGGGGGCACCTCGACCCGCAGGTCGAAGCGGTCCATCAACGGCCCGGAGATGCGACCGAGATAATCGGCACCGCATTGCGGCACCCGGGCGCAGGCGCGGGCCGGATCGGAGAGGTAGCCGCATTTGCACGGGTTGGCGGCGGCGACCAGCAGGAAGCGGCAGGGATAGGTCACATGGGCGTTGGCGCGGGCCACCATCACCTCGCCTGCCTCGATCGGTTGGCGCAGGGTTTCCAGCACGGCGCGCGAGAATTCGGGGAATTCGTCCATGAACAGCACGCCGTTATGCGCAAGGCTGATTTCACCCGGTCGGGCGCGGCGACCACCGCCGACGATGGCAGCCATCGAGGCGGTGTGATGCGGTTCGCGAAACGGGCGGGTGCGGCTGATGCCGCCTTCCTCCAACACGCCGCAAAGCGATTGGATCATCGAGGTTTCCAGCGCTTCGGGCGCGGTGAGGGGTGGCAGTAGCCCCGGCAGGCGGGCCGCCAGCATGGATTTGCCCGATCCCGGAGTGCCGACCAGCATCAAGTGGTGACGCCCGGCGGCGGCGATCTCCAGCGCGCGTTTGGCCCGTTCCTGGCCCTTGACGTCGCGCAGGTCGCGGTTGGACGGGGCCTGTTGCACCTCGCCCGGCTCAGCCGGGGGGATCGCGGCCTGACCGGTCGCGTGGCGTATGACCGCGCCGAGGCTTTCGGCCCCGACCACCTGGCAATCGCCGACCCAGGCGGCCTCGGCGCCGCAGGCGGCGGGGCAGAGCAGGCTACGCCCCTCTTGCGCGGCAGTCATGGCGGCGGGCAGGGCCCCGGGCACCGCGATCAGTGAGCCATCAAGCGAAAGCTCGCCCAGGGCCACGGCGGTTTCTGCCATGTCGTTGGGGATGATGCCGAGCGCGGCCAGCAGCGCCACCGCGATTGGCAGGTCGAAATGGCTGCCCTCCTTGGGCAGGTCGGCGGGTGACAGGTTGACGGTGATCCGCTTGGCCGGCAGCGCGATGGCCATCGCGCTCAACGCGCTGCGCACCCGGTCGCGGGCCTCGGAGACCGCCTTGTCGGGCAGGCCGACGATGCCAAAGGCAGGTAATCCGGCGGTGACGGCGCATTGCACCTCGACCAGCCGGGCCTCGACCCCCTGAAAGGCGACGGTATAGGCGCGTGAGACGATGGGTCCGGTCCCTGTGTGAGGAAGATTGTCCGACCATCGCTAGCGGGCGTGTGGTTGAGAAAGGGTTAACGGCGCCGCAAGGGGCGCCGTTGGATCTGAGTATTTGGGCAAAGAAGAAGGGGATTTGAGTATTTAGGCAAAGAAGAAGCGGGGGGGATCAGTCCGCAATCGGCCATGCGGTTGCGGGTAGGTCGCAGGCATAGGGTTCGGGGTCATATGTGACCTCTCGCGCCTGTTTGCGCCATGCGCGCACCGCAGGATCAGACAGCAGCGCCATGGCGTAGGCGCGGGCGGCGTCGCTGATCGGCAGATCATAGCCGACAAGCCGGGCGGCGACCGGGGTATAGAACACATCCGCGAGACTGTAGGTGCCAAAGAGCCAGCCCTCGCTTTGGCCCGAGATGGTTTGGCCCGAGATGGTTTGGCCAGAGATGGCGCGGGCATGGGCCCAGAGAGTGTCCAGCCGGGCCAGATCCTCAACAACCGCCGCAGTGAGGGCAAAGCCCTGATATTGGCGCTGAAGCTGCATCGGGCAGGCGGTCCGCAGGGCGGCAAAGCCGGTGGCCATCTCGGCGCAGAGCCAGCGCGCGGTGGCGCGGGCGGCGGGATCGGCGGGCCAGAGCCCCGCCTGCGGGTGACGTTCGGCCAAGGTTTCGGCCATGGCGAGGGTTTCGCCCACAACCGTTCCTTCCGGCGTGCGCAGCACCGGAACAAGGCGCGCGGGCGCCAGCGGCGCGAGGTCGTTTGCCATGGTGCCCGAGTAGAGGCCCACCATATGGGGGCGGTAGGGGAGGCCGAATTTCTCGAGCATCAACCAACCGCGCAGGGACCAGCTTGAATACATCCGGTCGCCGAGGAAAAGATCGTATGTCATAGGGAAAGCCTAGGCCGGGTCGGGCCGGGCGCCAAATGATGATTTGTGCGCCAGCGCGTCACGCAAGGTGATTGATCCGCCCGACCTGCCAGCCCTTGGCGGTGCGGGTGATCTCGGTCACCGAGAGGTTGTCGATGCGGTGCCCGAAGGCCTGTTCGGCATCAAGCGCGAGCGCGCGTTGGACTTGGGTCAGGATCACGCCGAAATGGGCGACCACGATCAGATCGCCGCCCGCGTGCTGGGCGATCAGCGCATCGAGGGC
>JASJGL010000020.1:0-92298 GCA_033791545.1 Pseudodonghicola sp.
AGATCGCCTCGTCCAGATCGCGGTGTTGGCGGCGGAACTCTTGCAACTCGACGCGCAGCACCTCGTCGGTTTTCATCGAGATGTCGGTTCTGGCGTTCATGCGGCACTCGCGGCTTGTGTCCTGGGTCGCATTTAGAATACGCCGATCTGCCCGCTTCGCCTAGCCCTTGTTAATCCACGCCATTCTGCCCATATCTAGCCTATGCGGTCGCCTGACGGGGCCGTATGAACCGTCGCTTTGGTGAAAAAGGACGAAAGACGTGTCGAAACTTACCCTGGGGTCATACCCGCAACTGTTGGGATTCGAGCAGTTGGAACGCCTGTTGGAACGCTCGGCCAAGTCGGGGAATGAAGGCTATCCCCCGTATAATATCGAGCAGACCTCGGACCATTCCTATCGCATCACCCTGGCTGTCGCCGGGTTTGCCGAGGAGGACCTGTCGATCACCGTCGAGGACCGCCAACTGGTGATCCGCGGCCGCCAAGGCGAGGACAGCGAAGGGCGCGTGTTCCTTCATCGTGGCATTGCCAGCCGCCAGTTCCAGCGCATGTTCGTGCTGGCCGATGGTGTCGAGGTTGGCGAGGCCATCATGGAGAACGGTCTGCTGCATGTGGACCTGACCCGCGCCAGACCGGAAACCGTGGTGCAGACTATCAACATCAGAAAGGGGTAACAGGCATGAACACGCCTTTTGATTTCAATCAGGATGGCCACCGGATCGTCTATGTGAAGGAGGTTGATGTCGCCGATTTGCCGGAAGAGGTTCAGGCAGAGGCTGGCGGTCGCGAACACCTGTATGCAGTGCATGATTCCGAGGGCCAGCAGCTTGCGCTGGTGGCGGATCGACACATGGCCTTTGTGCTGGCCCGCCAGAACGATCTGGCACCGGTCGCGGTGCATTGAGTCGCTATTCCTTCGACTGGGTCGACGCGTTCACCACTCGCGCGTTCGGCGGAAACGGCTGCGCCGTCGTGCATGGCGGCGCAGATCTGGACAAGGATGTCTGCACCGGTTTCGTGCGCGAAACCGGGCTGGTGGAATGCACCTTTACCGGCCCGTCCGACGTGGCGGATGTGAGGGTGCGCTATTTTCTGGCCGACCGCGAGATTCCCTTTGCCGGACACCCGACCATCGCCACCGTGACGGCGATGCGGGCGCGCGGGATGATCGCGGGCGACAAGATCACGCTTGAAACCGGGGCCGGGCTGGTGCCGGTCCTGCTGGACGGCGATCGGATCGCAATGACCCAGATTGCCCCTGATTTTGGCGCAGAGGTCGATCCGACGCGGGTGGCGGCCGCCGTCGGTCTTTCGCCCGTCGATATCATTGCACCGCCGCAACTGGTCTCCACCGGGCTGCCCTTTGTTATCACTGTATTGCGCGATCATGAGGCGTTGCGCGCGGCGCGGCTTGACCTGGGCGGGATGGCTGCGCTGGCGGCTGCGATGGGGCAGGCCGACGGCCCGTTGATGGAGCCTTTCCTTGTCACCCTGCAGGGCGCGACAGAGGTGGGCGATACGTTTTCCCGACTGCTTCTGGCCCCGCCCAGCCCGCCCGAGGATCCCTTTACCGGCTCGGCGACCGGCGCGATGGCAGCCTATCTCTGGCACCATGGTCTGATGCCGGGCGAGAGCTTTACCGCCGAACAGGGCCACTGGCTGGGGCGCCCCGGACAGGCGCGGGTCAGCCGCCTTGGCCCGGTTGAGGCGATGACCGGCATCCGTGTCGCCGGGGCGGGGTTCGTATTGATGACGGGCGAGGTCAATCTCCCCGCCGCAAAAGACTGAGGCCACGATGTCAAACCCTGCTGTCGCCATCCTGCCCTATGGCCGCCGACTGGGCCCGGCGCTGTCCGCGACGCCGGTGAGCGAACTGATCTGGCCGCTGGGCTGTCCCGACCGGTTGCGCGGTGGTCGCGTCGGCGATCTGACGGACTCCGACCATCTGCTGGTCTATCCGCGCACCGATATGCATTTCCGCCGCCGCAGGGGCACACAAGCAAAGATATCACTGATCATGGCAGAGCCTGCGGTGATCCACGGTCGGCATCTGAAGCTGTTGCGGCTGACTTGGCGGCGATTCCACCGCATCCTGACCTATAACGAAGGGCTGCTGAATGCGGCGCCCAACGCGGTGCTGTTCCCTCTGGGCACCACCTGGGTACCCGAATGGCGCGATCTGCCACGGGACAAGACCGCGATGTGTTCGCTGATTGCCTCGGCCAAGCGCGATGTTGCGGGGCACAAGTTGCGTCACAGCATGGTGGATTGGGTGCGCTCCACGGGGCAGGACGTGGCGGTGATGGGGCGCGGCTATATCCCGTTCGAGCACAAGGCGGATGGGCTTGCCCCCTATCGCTACTCGGTGGTGATCGAGAATGCGCGCGAGACCAATTACTTTACCGAGAAACTGATCGACGCAGTGCTGTGCGACACGGTGCCGATCTATTGGGGCAGCCCCAATCTTGAACGGTTCATGGACCCCGAAGGGATCATCCAGTGCCAGTCCGAGGCGGATCTGCGCCGTGCGATCAAGGCCACCTCGGAGGAGGACTTTCGCGCTCGTCTGCCGCATCTGCGCCGTTTGCAGGGGGAAGTGGAGCCCTATATCGACATCGACCGGCGCGCGGTCGAAGCGATCTTGAACAGTCTCTGACGCGGGCGTCGATGCCTGAATCCCATCGCCCTGTGGTTCTGCATTTCATGTCGCCGGTCGCGCAGGTCTTCTGACATGCCCCGTGGGGCAACAACGGAAAACGGCCCGGGCATTTCATCCGGGCCGTTTCCGATTTTATCGTTCTAGGGGGATCAGCTCAGGCCGATCAGACCCATCTGTTCCAGCTTCAACAGCACCTGATGGGCGCAGTTGTCGACATCGACATTCTCGGTCTCGATCCGCAGTTCGGGGCTTTCGGGTACGTCATAGGGATCTGAGATGCCGGTGAACTCCTTGATCTTGCCTTCGCGTGCCAGCTTGTAGAGCCCCTTGCGATCGCGGCGTTCGCATTCTTCGATGCTGGTCGCCACATGGACCTCGACAAAGGCACCATAGGCTTCGACATCTTCACGCACGGCGCGACGGGTGGTGGCATAGGGCGCGATCGGGGCGCAGATGGCGATGCCGCCATTCTTGGTGATCTCGCTGGCGACATAGCCGATGCGACGGATGTTCAGGTCGCGATGCTCTTTCGAGAAGCCCAACTCGCTGGACAGGTTCTTGCGCACGATGTCGCCGTCCAAAAGCGTTACCGGACGCCCGCCCATTTCCATCAGCTTGACCATCAGCGCGTTGGCTATGGTGGACTTGCCCGAGCCGGAGAAGCCGGTGAAAAACACGGTAAAGCCCTGCTGGCTGCGCGGCGGCCTGGTGCGGCGCAACTCCTTGACCACCTCGGGGAACGAGAACCATTCCGGGATCTCCAGTCCTTCGGACAGGCGGCGACGCAACTCGGTGCCCGAGATGTTCAGGACGGTGACCGTGTCCTTGTCGGCGATCTCGTCGTTGGGTTCGTACTGGGCGCGTTCCTGCACATAGACCATGTGCTTGAAGTCGACCATTTCGCAGCCGATTTCCGCTTGGTTCGCACGGTACAGATCCTGCGCATCATAAGGGCCGTAGAAATCCTCGCCCGCCGAATTCTTGCCGGGGCCGGCATGGTCGCGCCCGACGATGAAGTGAGTGCAGCCGTGATTGGCGCGGATCAGACCGTGCCAGACGGCTTCGCGCGGGCCGGCCATGCGCATGGCAAGGTTCAGCAGGCTCATGGTTGTGGTCGCCGCCGGGTATTTGTCCAGCACCGCCTCATAGCAGCGCACGCGGGTGAAGTGATCGACGTCGCCCGGTTTGGTCATGCCAACGACGGGGTGGATCAGCAGGTTCGCCTGCGCCTCTTTCGCGGCGCGAAAGGTCAGCTCCTGATGCGCGCGGTGCAGCGGGTTGCGGGTCTGGAAGGCGACGATGCGGCGCCAGCCCAGCTTGCGGAAATAGGCGCGCAGCTCGTTCGGGGTGTCGCGGCGACCGCGGAAATCATAGTGCACGGGCTGCTGGATGCCGGTCACCGGGCCTCCGAGATAGATCTTGCCAGCCGTGTTGTGCAAATAGTTGACGGCCGGGTGCGCGCTGTCATCGGCCCCAAAGACCTTTTCGGCCTCGTGCGATTTGTTCGGCTCCCAGCGGTCGGTCACGGTCATGGTGGCGAGGATCACGCCCTCTTGGTCGCGCAGGGCGATGTCCTCACCCAGCTCCAGCTTTTCGGCAAAGGCGTCCGACACGTCCAGCGTGATCGGCATCGGCCAAAGCTGACCGTCGGCCAGACGCATCTTGTCGACAACGCCGTTGTAATCGGCTTCGCTCAGGAACCCTTTCAGCGGATTGAACCCACCGTTCATCAGCAGTTCAAGGTCGCAAATCTGACGCGGGGTCAGATCCAGGCTTTTCAGATCGCCAGCTTCGACTTTGAGTTTTTGGGCTGATTCATAGGAAACGTACAACTCCGGGATCGGAGTAAGGTTACTAAGCATTGTCATTTCAAATCTTTCGGTTTCGGTTTGGGGCGGGGTCCCGTTGGTCCAGTCGCGCGCGGCATAGCCTCGGTTGACGTTGAAAGTCCAGTGATGCGTGCCGATTTCTGATATTGCGGAGATTTTTTGCCGGAGTGGTACCATTTCGCCAGCCCGGGCGAAAGCGGTCGGACCGGGGGCGAGGGGGTCATACTGCCGGGACCGTATCGACCAGCAGGGGGGACAGATCCTGACCGCTGGCCATTGACAGGGCGATCACCGGGGTGGCCACTCCGCGCAGGTCCAATGTGATGAGATCCAGCGCGTCGGTCTCGATACCGGCGCTGTGCAGCACGGTCTGCGATACCAGCACTTCGACGCCCAGTTCCTTGGTCTTGCCCTCCAGCCGGCTGGCGGCGTTGACGGTGTCGCCGATGATGGTGCGCGGCGCGTTGCCTGCGGCACCGATTTCGCCCAGCACCAATTCGCCCAGATGCAGACCCGCGCCGATGCGGATGGCGGGGATTCCCTCGTCCGCGAGCCGCAGATTGAACTTGGCCAGTGCCGCGCTGAGCCGGGATGTGGCGCGCAGGGCGGCGCGGGCGGAACTGGCCTCATCCGCGGTCTCGAACACCGCCAGCAGCCCGTCGCCGAGATATTTGTCGACGCTGCCGCCCTCGGCGAGGATCGGCGGCACGATGGCGTCGAAGAACCGGTTGAGCAGAAACACCACGTCATAGGGGAGCTGTCCGGTGGTGCGGGCGGTAAAACCGCGCATGTCCAGAAACAGGATGGCAAGGCGCCGCTCCTGCCCTTGGCTGGAGTGGGCGCGGCCACGCCGCCCGTCGGGCAGGAATACGCGAAACACCGTGGCGGCGTTGGTCGGGCGGATTTGGCAGGCCAGTCGCGTCCCGGGGTCGGCGTTCACCGCGCGCAGGCTGTTCAACTCGGCGGGTTCCGGCGGGTGCAGATGCTCTGCCCCGGATTCAATCACCACGCGGCAGGTGGTGCAGCGGCCGCGCCCGCCGCACAGCGCGGTATGGGGCACCCCATTCAGCCGTGACATTTCCAACAGCGTCAATCCGCGCGGCGAAGTGACCTCGGGGCCGTCGACATAGCTGATCCGGACCGCGCGCCGTCGCCGTAGACTCCGACGCCCGAAATGTACGATCGCGGCCAGCGCCAGCAGCGCCAGAAAAATCCAGAGCCCGGCGCGCGATATCGCGATCAGCGTTCCAAAGGTGGCCGCATCGGGCCAGTGGAACTCGGCTATCGCGGCGGTGCGGGCGGCGGGATCGGCAAACAGCACGTGCATCCGCCGCCCCTCGGTCATGAAGCCAGCCAGCGCAAAGGCAGGGATCAGGGTCGCGACCCCGACCAGCACAGGGGTATTGCGCCGCCACCACGGGGTCAGCCGCAGCCAGAAATGCAGCCCGATACAGCCGTGGGTCCAGACCAGCAGCAGTAAAAGCGCTTGTTTCCAGCCATCCGGGGTGTTCCAGATCAGGGCGGGGATATAGCTCATCTGGTCGTTGACGCCGAACAGCTCATGCGCGAGGCGGGTGTGCACCACATGTGCAATCAAAAGCACCGGGATCAGCAGGCCAAAGCCGAATTGCAGCGCGCTCCACAGGGGCATCCGCAGGGTGCGGCGGTTGGCCAGACTATAAAGCGCCAGCGCTGCGTGGGTCAGCAATGCACCATGCAGGATCACACCGCCTACCACGGTCCGGGTGATCATCAGGCGCGCGTCCTGCACCGCATCCATCGCGCGCGGGGAAATCAGGCCAAGGCCAATATTGAGAAAGTGGAAGAGGGCGAAGGTGAACAGGATCAGGCCAGAGCCGATCCGCGCCCGCGTGATCCAGTTGCCCCGCCAGAGCATGCTTGCCACAGGTCCATCCCCTTCGCGCGTATGGTCGGAACAGACTGGGTGGGATGGGCCGGGCGGTCAAGGGCGGCCCCGCAAAGTATTCCAAGGCATAGCCTTTGTGGAACACGGGGGTGAAACTGGGGGGAATCGCGGGGACGCCGCGACCCGTTGGGCCGCGGCAAGCGGGTTTAGTCGTCTTGCGCTGCCAGCCAGTGTTCGGCATCCAGCGCGGCCATGCAGCCCATGCCGGCGCTGGTCACCGCTTGGCGGTATTTATGGTCGGTCAGGTCGCCAGCGGCAAACACGCCCGGCACATTGGTTTCGGTGCTGCCCGGCTTGACCGTGACATAGCCGCCATTGTGCAGTTCCAGCTGATCCTTGACCAGTTCGCTGGCCGGGGCGTGGCCGATGGCGACAAAGACGCCCTTGCAGGGGATCTCGGTGATCTCGCCGCTGCGCACGTCCTTGACCTTGACGCCAGTCACGCCCTTGGGGTTGTCCTCGCCCACGACCTCGTCCAGCGCATGATGCCAAAGCGGCACGATCTTGGGGTTCTTCATCAGCCGGTCGATCAGGATCTTTTCGGCGCGCAATTCGTCGCGGCGGTGGATCAGTGTGACCTTGGAGGCGAAATTGGTCAGGAACAGCGCCTCTTCCACGGCGGTGTTGCCGCCGCCGATCACCACGATTTCCTGTCCGCGATAGAAGAACCCGTCACAGGTGGCACAGGCCGAGACGCCAAAGCCCTTGAACGCCTCTTCCGAGGGCAGGCCCAGCCATTTGGCGCGCGCGCCGGTGGCAAGGATCACCGCGTCGGCGGTATAGGTCGTGCCGCTGTCGCCCTTGGCGGTGAAGGGGCGCTGCGTCAGGTCGAGATCGGTGATGATGTCGCCGATGATCTCGGTCCCCATGGCGCGGGCGTGGGCTTCCATGTTGACCATCAGGTCGGGGCCCTGAATTTCGCTATGGCCGGGCCAGTTCTCGACCTCGGTGGTGGTGGTCAGCTGGCCGCCGGGTTCGATCCCCTGCACCAGGATCGGCTCCAGCATGGCGCGGCTGGCATAGATGCCGGCGGTATAGCCGGCCGGGCCGGAGCCGATGATCAAAACCTTGGTGTGGCGCGTCTCAGTCATGATTATCCCCATATTCCCGTAAATCACCGGCGCGGCGGCCTGGGCCACCACAGTTCATTTTCGGATATAGACCTCGGGCCCGGACGCTTAAACCCCCTTGCTGGTGCTATTCGCTGCCGGTCCTCGCAGGCCTTGCCAGATGAGTCTGCCGTCTTTTCGCGCACCGCATTATAGATTGTTTCCCCCTGACGAAATATTATTGCGCGTAGCCGGCGCACTGCTATAAGAAACGCCAACACGAGGGGTGCTAGCAATGGCGACAACACGACTTGATCCGATTGATCGCAAGATCCTGTCGGAACTGCAAAGCGATGGCAGAATGACCAACGTCGAATTGGCCCGACGCGTTGGGATATCTGCGCCTCCCTGTTTGCGACGGGTGCGCACGTTGGAGGAGTCCGGGTTGATCCGTGGCTATCATGCGGATGTGAATGCGCGCGAGCTGGGATTCGAGGTGCAGGTCTTTGCGATGGTCGGGCTCGACAGTCAGGCCGAGGCCGAGCTGAGCGCATTCGAGGCGCGCTGTCGCGACTGGCCGCTGGTCCGGGAATGTCACATGCTGAACGGCGAGGTCGACTTCATCCTGAAATGCGTGGCCCCTGACCTGAGCTCGTTCCAGAGCTTTCTGACTGGCGAGTTGCTGACCACGCCGAATGTGGCCAGCGTCAAGACCTCGCTGGTGATCCGGGGCGCCAAGGACGAACCGGGCGTGCCCTTTGATGTATTGGAAGAGCGGCTGAGCCGATCCGCCTGAGCGGGATCAGGCGCTGATCGCGTCGATCTGGCCGTCGCCGGCCCGGGCATGGATCTGAGGCCCGAAATCGCAGATCGCAGAAATATGCGGGAACAGTTTCAGAAAAACATCGCGCATGGTCGGGCTGACCAGACGCAGCGCGTTGGTGCCCGGGTGGTAGGTCTCGAATTCGAGCCCGGCAACCCGGATCACCGAATGCCGTTCCAGACACAGATGATACAGTTGCACCGCGGTCGGTGGCGCGGTTTCGATCACATGGTTCCCGTCGAGAAATTCACGCACCGGGGTCAGCAGCGGGGCGTTGCCCGCCAGTTCGCGCAGGTGACCGGGGGTTTTGAGGATGCGGGCTGCGGGGCCAGCCAGAATGTCGGTCATCGGCAGCTGCATGCCGAAACTGTCGGCCATGATCCGCACCAGCGGGTGATAGCGGCCCTTGGCATCCGGGCGGCCGGGCACGATCTGGGTGCTGCCCTTCCACATCAGGGTCCGGGTGATGCCGTCGCGGGTCAGGATGCGGTCTCCGGGCAGCAGATCCTCGACGGCGATCGGACCGGCCTCGGTCTCGATCTGCGAGCCACGGGTAAAGGCCGAGAAGGCGGTTTCGAACAGTGGCAGCGCCGGGGCGATGTGGCGGCTGTCGATGATGTCGCCATTGGCGGCGAGCACGCTGACCTCATAGCGGCGAAGCTGCGGCCGCGAGCGGGCGCGCAGCGCGGCAGGATCTTGCAGAATCGGGCTGGTCTCAACGGCATTGCGGGCAGCGCGCGCAAGCGAGGCGGGGATCGTCATACATCGGCCCTTTCTAAACGGGTCGCATCTGCGTCGGCCCCCACCGACAACGACAGACGGACACGGAAACAATCGTGATCAACATCTGTACAAGTGGGGAGATGCCAATATTTGGATATAATTGTCAAAAAATTGCCACTATTCCGCGCCTGCCGGGGCCAATCCCTGGGCCGCGCTTCGCATTGTTTCCCGGGACTAGAATAGTCCGCCACAATTGGGACAGGTTCGCCACAATTCGGCCGTAACCGATTCTGGCTGCCCGAGGTGCAGCGGTGTCTTTCGGGGCGTTACGCGCTCGCACGGGTTTCAGAGGCGCGCGGTGTCCGGTTGTCGCGGGTCCAGGGCAGGCGGGGGGCGCTGCTCTTGGAGGTTTCGATGACCGATTTGATGAAGCGCGACTTCTGTTTCATGGTTCTGATGCTCCTGCCTTAGACCGCCGGGGCGGTATGTTCGTTGCAAGGAGTATCCGCCGCCATTCGGGCAACCATTGGGCCAAGCCGTGGAAATACCGCGCCATATTGGGGCGGGGCCGGGGCAAATGCGGCGGTTTGGCGATGCTGGGTTTGGCCGTACTGGATTTGGTCGTGCCGGGTCTGGTCGTGCTGGGTTTAGCTCATGCAGGTGGGCGGTGACGGGGCCGCGCGCCGAGGCTCAGAGCCGGATGGCCGAGAGCAGCCGGCCGTAATCGGCCTCGCCGGCGTGGGTGGTGCGCCGATAGGAATAAAAGCGGTCCGGCTCGCCGTAGGTGCAGTGGCGAATCCACTCTGCCTCGCCGATGCCAGCTTGGCGCAACCGGTGCAGCCCATAGGCCGGAAGGTCGAACTGATAGCGGCAGCCGGTCCCGTTGGCGAAGAACCGGGTGTTGTCGGGATCGGCCATTACGAAGGTGTCGAGGAACTCTGGCCCGACCTCGTATGCGGCTTGGGATATGGTCGGGCCGATCACCGCGACGGTATTGGCGCGGCTGGCGCCCAAGGCTTCCATCGCGTCCAGCGTGGCCTCAAGAATACCGTCCAGCGCCCCGCGCCAACCGGCATGGGCGGCCCCGATTACACCGGCGTCGGGATCGGAAAACAGCACCGGCTGGCAATCCGCCGTCAGCACCGAAAGCGCCAGCCCCGGCGTCGCTGTCACCAGCGCATCGGCGCGCGGCTTGTCCTGTAGCGGGCCGGTGACGGGCAGGACATCGGCGGAATGCACCTGATGCACGCCCACCAGCGACCCGGGGTCTATCCCCAAGGCGGTGGCGGCGCGGGCGCGGTTGATCGCAACCGCATCTGCCTGATCGGACGAACCGGCGCCGCAATTGAGCCCGGTGAACACGCCGGACGAGGCACCTCCACGACGGGTGAAGAACCCGTGCTGCAACGGGGCAAGGCTGTCTGAGGTGAGGATTTCCAGTGTCATGAGTCCAGTCCGGGCGGTGGGGTGGCCTGGGGCGGGTAGAGACCCAGCACCTTGAACAGGTTTCCCATTTCCTCCGGGTGCGTCAACCTGCGATGTGCCCGCACCAGATCATCAAGCGCCGCCCCGCTCAGCCCGCGCGACAGCGCCTGCGCCCGCGCGGTGATGCCCAGCCGCTCCAGAAAAACCCCCTGAGGGGTCAACCGGCTATGGCTGCACCCTGCGGCGCGGGCGGCCTGCGCCAACACTTCGAAATCCACATGCGTGGTCAGATCGGCGGTGCCGGGATCGGCCAGCACCTGGGCCGGTTCATGGGCGCGCACCGCCTGTAGCGTATCCCCGAGGCTGTGCCAGTCACCGTAATCCACGATCAGCGCGGCGCCGTCATGGGCGGTGATTCGGGTCGCCAGAGCGGCGGTGATCGGCGCGGCGGATTCGCAAATCTCGACCAGATCGCCCTCGCGCGTGTCCTCCAGCCGGTGCGCCAGCGCCGGTTGCGGGGCTTTGGCCCCCAGCCCGAAGGCGAGCGTTCCGTCGCGCAGCCCGACCAGCCGTTCGCACCAGCCGTCGCCCCGGCGCAGGAACTGGCGCACCGGCAGGGCATCGAAGAATTCGTTGGCGATGACAAACAGCGGGCGGTCGTCGGGCAGATCTTCCACCCGGTCGAGCCATCTGGGGCTGTGCTCCTTCAGGGTGTCGGCCTGCACCGCACGCAGAGTGGGGGAGGCTTCGACAAGGCAGAGGTCGGCGGCGTCGCAGAATCCCGGAACCGCGCGCGCGGCGCGCAGCAGGTCGGCCATCAGCGTGCCGCGTCCCGGCCCCAGTTCGGCCAGGGTAAAGGCGGCGGTGCGTCCCTGATCCAGCCAGCTTTGCGCCAGCGCCAGCCCCAGCAGCTCTCCGAAGATCTGGCTGATTTCCGGCGCTGTGGTGAAATCGCCCCCGGCCCCCAGCGGATCGCGGATGGTGTAATAGCCGTAGTCTGGATGCAACAGGCAGTCGGCCATGTAGTCGGCGACGCTCAACGGTCCGGCGGCGTGGATGCGGGCAATCAGATGCTCGGACAGGGTCATGCCACGCCCCGCCGCCGCGCCCGCTGGATGAAATAGAGCCCCAGCGCGATCATCGGCAGCGACAGCAGCTGCCCCATGGTCAGCCCCCAGCCGTTCATGTCCAGCGCCAGACCCAGCGGATTTTCGGGCGTGACGAATTGCGCATCCGGCTGGCGGGCGAACTCGACCACGAAACGCACCAGCCCATAGCCCGACAAAAAGGTGCCAAGGACCAGCCCCGGACGTTTCAGCGCGCCCCGGCGATAGACCAGCCAAAGCAGCAGCGTGCCCAGCACCAGCCCTTCCAGCCCGGCCTCGTACAGTTGCGACGGATGGCGCGCGCAAAGCCCCACGACGTTGGGGCAGTCCTGCGCCGCCGCTCCGGGAAAGATCACGCCCCAAGGCAGGGTCGTGGGGCGGCCCCAAAGCTCGGCATTGATGAAATTGGCCAACCGGCCCAACATCAGCCCCGGCGCAACCGTATGGGCGATCAGATCGGCGGCGCCGATCCGGGAAATGCCATGCCGCGCGGTAAAGGCCCAAGCGGCCACGATCACCCCCAGCAGGCCACCGTGGAAGGCCATGCCGCCCTGCCAGACCATCACGATCTCGGCCGGGTGCTGCAGGTAATACGCCGGTTGATAGAACAGCACAAAGCCTAGCCGCCCGCCCAGAATCACCCCCAGGATGATCCAGGTCAGCAAATCCTCGATCTGCTGTGGCGTCATCGGCGGGGTGTTCCCGGCCCAGAGCGTGGCGCGCTGCACCGCGGCCACCGCCAACCGCCAGGCGATCAGGATGCCGGCGATATAGGCCAGCGCATACCAGCGAAGCGCAAACTCCACCCCGAACAGGGAGAAGGAGAAAAGCTCGGGCGAGAGATCGGGGAATTGAAGAACAGCCTGCATGGGGGACTCCTTGCCCGGCAGCGTGGTGTGAAGTCAACCTTGCCGCGCCGCCGCACAAGGCCCATATAAGGGGCAACCCCGATACGGACCCGATACGGAGACGACAGATGCAGACCCGCAACAAGATCTTGGACGACATTTCGCACCTCATGACCAATGCGATGGGGGTCGCACAGGGCGCCAAGGACGAGGCCGAGACAGCGGTGAAGTCCCTGATGGACCGTTGGCTCGCCGACCGTGATTTCGTCACGCGCGAGGAATTCGACGCCGTGCGCACCATGGCGCAGAAGGCGCGCGAAGAGAATGTGGCGCTTGCCGCCCGCATCGCCGCGCTTGAGGAAAAGCTGGACAAGTGATCCGCCGATTTTGACGCGCGCGGTGCAGGCACGGCATGGCCCCCTGAAACGAGCTGACACCCGGCCTTCGCCCTTCTGATCGGTTGAGCGGCCCGCATATGTATTGCGGCGGGCGCTGGTGCGGATACTGTGGGCGGGGTCAGGCAGGCGCGATGCGCGTCCGGGGGTCGAAAAAGGGGGTCAGGTGCAGCCGCGTCTCACGATTGGATTTCTCTCTCAGCATAATCCCTATGATCGCCATGCGTTCAGCGGGACGGCGTTTCATCTGTTTCACGCTCTGGCGCGGCGGAGCGATATTGAAATGCGCGTTCTGGGGTCGCACAGGCCGCCGTCACGGGGGCGCGCGCTGTTGCGCCGGTTTGGTGTCGGGCGCGACAGGCCCCTTGATCCGGACGCGCTTGATCTGTCTGGACTCGATTGGATCATCGGCCTTGCCGCCACGGATCTGCTGCATGCGCTGCTGACCCGAACCGGGCCCGAGATGGTTCATGTCACCGATGCGACCCCCAGTTTCATCCGCTCTTTCTATGGCGCCGAGGTCTCGGACGAGGCCCAGCATCGCGAAGGCGAGGTGGTGCGCAAGGCGGCGCTGTCGGTCTATTCCTCGCGCTATATGGCGGATCGGGCGCTGGCGGAATTTGGCCCCGACCCGGCCCGCATCGCGGCTGTGCCTTTCGGGGTCAATCTGGAGGTGATGCCGGCAGTTCCGCCCGTCAAACCCCCGCTTGCGCCTTTGCGCCTGCTTTGGGTCGGCAACGACTGGACGCGCAAGGGCGGTCAGATCGCGCTCGATACGCTGTCGGTCTTGCGCGACGCCGGGCAGGCGACGACGCTGTCGCTGGTCGGGGATGTGCCGCAACATCTCACGTTGCCACCCGGAGCAGAGCGGCTGGGCTATCTGGACAAGAACCGCCCGCAGGATGCGGCGCGGCTGGACCAGCTTTTCGCCGAGGCGCATCTGTTCGTGCTGCCGACCCGCGCGGATTGCACGCCGATGGTGGTGGCCGAGGCCAATGCGAACGCCACGCCGGTGCTGATCACCCAGACCGGCGGGATCGGATCGCTGATGGTCGAGGGGCAAAATGGGCAAATGATGTCGATGGAGGCGGGGCCGCAGGATTGGGCCGATGCGATTCGCACGCTGACCGGTGATCCGGACCGCTATGGCGCACTTTGTCTCTCCAGCTTTGAGCACGCGCAGACCCGCCTGACCTGGGAAGCCTGGGGGCGGGATGTGATCGACCTGATGCGGCGGGCTGGCCCGGCGTAGCTGCTGCGTGGTCGGCGTCTTGGTCCCCGCCTTGGTCGCAGTCGGCGAATGGTCGGAAAATCAAGGGTAAACACCTGCGCGCCCCCACGGGATCTTGCCGCCGGGGTGGCAGAAGGACGCCGCAACATCCGATGCCGGGCGGCGCCCGGTATGGGGACCGGCCCGATTGGGCGGCAAGGGCGCGGGGCTGGCCATATTTTGACGCCGATCTGCATTCCTCCACAAGTTATTGGGGTTATCCCCAAATTAGTGGTTGCCAGACGCGCTCCGTGGTCGCACCATATCTTGTATAGGCGAGGGGGTTAGCCCCGGTCTATTGAGCAGGCACCTAGCGCTTGGGGCGCTACAGGCCCCAGCCGCTACCATAAATGAGGTGGCACCATGGCCCTTTCCGAGCACTTCTTTGAGGAAGACATTCACCCGATTGATATCGTCGAGCATATTGCCGAATCCCACGATTGGGATTTCGATCGGATCGGGGATGATCAGATCGCGATGGCGGTCGAAGGACAATGGCGCACCTATTCGATCACCTTGGCGTGGTCTTCTTATGACGAGACGCTGCGGATGGTCTGCACCTTCGAGATGGACCCGCCCGAGGATCAGCTTGGTCGCTTGTACGAGCTTCTCAATGCGATGAATGACCAGTGCTGGGCCGGGGCCTTTACCTATTGGGCCGACCAGAAGCTGATGGTCTATCGCTATGGGCTGGTTCTGACCGGCGGGCAGATCGCCAGCCCGGAGCAGATCGATACCATGATCAACGCCGCCGTGCTGAATGCCGAACGCTATTACCCGGCGATCCAGCTACTGGTCTGGGGCGGGCGCAGCCCACGTCAGGCGATGCAGGCCGCCATTGCAGAGGCCTACGGCCGCGCGTAAACCTAGCCCCGAACCGGAAAATGGACGGGAAGGGGCGATCAATGGATTTCTCGCGCATTGCAGATCAGGGGCTGGTGCTTTTGGGCTGCGGCAAGATGGGCTCGGCCATGCTGGCCGGTTGGCTGGATCGTGGACTGCCCGCGGCCGAGGTCTGGGTGGTCGATCCGCATCCCTCGGACTGGGTTTTGGCGCAGGGTGTGAACCTGAACGCGCCGCTGCCGGAAAGCCCGGCCATCGTATTGGTGGCGGTGAAACCGCAGATGATGCGCGAGGCACTGCCGGGACTGAAACAGCTGGGCGGGGGTGAGACGTTGTTCATCTCGGTTGCCGCTGGCACACCGATCTCGACCTATGAAGAGATGCTGGGCGAGACGACGCCGATCGTGCGCGCGATGCCCAACACGCCCGCCGCGATTGGCCGGGGAATTACCGCGCTGATCGGCAACGGGCGCGCGGATGCCGGGGATCTGGATATTGCCGAAGAGCTGCTCTCGGCCGTCGGGCAGACCGTGCGGCTGGAGAGCGAGAGCCAGATCGACGCGGTGACCGGCGTCAGTGGCTCGGGGCCGGCCTATGTCTTTCACCTGATCGAAACGCTGGCGGCTGCGGGCGAGGCCCAGGGGCTGCCCGCCGAACTGGCGATGACGCTGGCCAAGGCCACGGTGGCCGGGGCCGGTGCACTGGCCGAGGCCGCCAAGGAAAGTCCGGCGCAGCTGCGCATCAATGTCACCAGCCCCAATGGCACGACACAGGCCGCGCTGGAGGTGCTGATGGATCCCGAAACCGGATTTCCGCCGCTGCTGCTGCGCGCCGTCGCGGCGGCTTCTGACAGATCGCGGGAGTTGTCGCGTGGCGGAGATTACCTATGACGATTTCCTCAAGGTCGATATCCGCGTTGGTCGCGTGACCCGCGCCGAACCCTACCCGGAGGCGCGCAGACCCGCGATCAAGCTCTGGGTCGATTTCGGCCCCGAGATCGGGGAAAAGAAATCCTCGGCGCAGATCACCGTGCATTACGACCCGGCTGCGCTGGTCGGGCGGCAGGTGATGGCGGTGGTGAATTTCCCGCCGCGCCAGATCGGCAAGGTCATGTCCGAGGTGCTTGTGTTGGGGCTGACGGATGACACCGGCGGTGTCGTCCTGATCGGGCCGGACAAACCGGTGCCTGATGGCGCAAGGATGCACTGATGCGGATTCTGTTGTCTCGGCCGATGCCGCCCGCCACCGTTGCCGCCGCAGAGGCGCTGTTCGAAGTCGAACTGCGGCAAAACACCCAACCGATGAGCGCGTCAGAGCTGCGCGCGGGCCTTGCGGTCTATGATGCCATGATGGTCACGCTGGGCGATCAGGTCACCGCCGATCTGTTGCAGGATTTCGGTCGCCCGCGCTGCCGGATGCTGGCGAATTTCGGGGTCGGCTATAATCATATCGACGTGGAGGCCTGCCGCGCCCATGGGATCACCGTCTCGAACACGCCCGGCGCGGTCACTGACGCCACGGCGGATATCGCCATGACGCTGATCCTGATGGCCTGCCGCAGGGCGGGCGAGGGCGAGCGGCTGGTGCGCTCTGGTCGCTGGCAGGGGTGGCACCCCACCCAGATGCTGGGGATGCATGTGACGGGGCGCAAACTGGGCGTCGTCGGCATGGGCCGGATCGGGCAGGCGGTGGCGCGACGCTGCCATTTCGGCTTCGGAATGGAGATCGGCTATTTCAACCGCTCGGATAAGGCGCTGGAGTTTCCCGCCACGCGCAAGCAGACGCTGGCCGATCTGGCGGGCTGGGCTGACATCATCGTTGTCGCCGCCCCGGCCACGCCGGAGACCTATCATCTGATCGACGCCGAGGTTCTCGCGGCGATGCAGCCGCACAGCGTTTTGGTCAATATCGCGCGCGGCGATATCGTTGACGAGGTGGCGCTGGCGGAGGCGCTGCGATCAGGGCAGATCGGGGCCGCTGGTCTTGACGTCTATGAACATGAACCCGTGGTTCCGGCGGCGCTGATCGCGCTGGAAAACGCGGTGTTGCTGCCGCATCTGGGCACCGCCGCGCTTGATGTGCGGGAGAATATGGGTGCCATGGTGGTGGAAAACCTGCGCGCCTATGCGGCGGGCGAGGAGATCCCCAATCAGGTGAACTGACCAGCTTTAGGGATCGGGCGCCCGCTCGCCGATCGCTTCGCGCCAGTGCCGACGGCACAAGGAGACATAGGTCTCATTGCCGCCGATCTGGATCTGGTCGCCCTCGCGCAGGGGGCGGCCATCGGCATCCTGGCGCACCACCATCGTTGCTTTGCGGCCACAGCGGCAGATCGTGCGCACTTCGCGCATCTCGTCGGCCAGCGCCAGCAGCGTGGCCGAGCCGGGAAACAACTCGCCCCGGAAATCTACCCGTAACCCATAGCACAGCACGGGCAGGCCCAGATCATCCACCACCCGCGCCAGTTGCCAGACTTGGGTCGGCTCCAGAAACTGCGCTTCGTCAATGAAGATGGCGGCAAGGGATAGCGCCGCATGCCGTGCCGCGATCCGGGCAAACAGATCATCGCCGGCGCGAAAGGTCTCGGCCTCGGCCCCGATGCCGATGCGCGAGGAAATGCGCCCGGCTCCGGCGCGGTGGTCCAGATCAGCGGTCAGGAGCAGCGGGGTCATACCGTTTTCACGGTAATTGTGCGAGGCCTGTAACAGGACCGTCGATTTCCCGGCATTCATGGTGGAGTAGTTGAAGTAAAGTTTGGCCATGGCAGTCGTCTAATTCCGGTACGCGCGGACGGCAAGACGCTTGGCCCTGGGTGGGACCGCCGCTGCAGGTGACCCAATCCGGGACGGAACACAGCCCTGGGGATGGACAGAGTAGGCCTGCAACGGCGATGCCTTGGACCAAATAGGCCACAGCAACGGGACGGAAGGACAAAAAGTCCCGTGCTCACAAAACAGCAGATGCGAAATACCACCTGCACTCTTCAAACGCCCTCCGAAATGTGAGGGATAGCAAAAATGTGACAGGTCGACTAAGAGTTGAAAATGGGAAAACACATGGGCGCTTCCCCCTATACCGGGCGCGCTGAAACTGGGACGGGCGGCATGACGGCAGCGAGTACCTATCTGAAAAGGAACACCGAGGCTCTGGTCAAGGATGTCGGAATCGAGGCGGCATGCGAAATCACCGGAAAATCAAAGGCGACGCTCGGACGCTATTACTCTGATCGTGACGAACATGCGGACCGGTTCATGCCGGTGGATGTGGTTGCCCAGTTGGAGGCCGTGGCCGGTTATCCTCATGTCACCAGCGCGTTGGCAGAATTGCAGAAGATCACGCTGTCCTTTGACGACCGTCGCCCGAACGCGACCGAGGGGGGCGGCGTCAACAGCGACGTGATCGCGCTGAGCCAGCGCTTTGCCATGCTGATGAGCGAATACCAGCAGGCGATGGAAGACAACGTCATCACCGTGAACGAAGCCAAGCGGTTGCTGCGCGAGACCGTGTTGTTGCAACGGGTGCTGATCGACATGAAGCTGCACCTCGAAGAGGAAAGCGACTGAGGCGCGCGCGATTTCTTAGCGTACGTGTGTCATTTTTCGGCTGAAGTCCCTCGCCGCTATCTGCATCGCGCAGGTGGGGCAGGGGGGCGGCCTCCAGCCGCCCGTTCAGGTGGCTCACCCGGGATATTTAGGCCAGACTAAGACTGCTCGCGCAGCCCATAGATCAATCGTGGCGGCGCAGCAGCACAGAGCCCACGGAATAGCCTGCGCCGAAGGAACAGATCAGCCCGATATCGCCCTCGGCCATGTCGTCGGAATTCTGTGCAAAGGCGATGATCGAGCCGGCCGAGGAGGTATTGGCGTATTCCTGAAGGATATTGGGCTGCTCCTGCGGTTCTGGCACGCGGCCCAGCACTTTCTTTCCGATCAGGTCGTTCATCGATTTGTTGGCCTGATGCAGCCACATCCGTTTGAGATCGGCGCCAGAGAGGCCGGTGTCGCCCATGTGCTTGGCGATATGCTGGCTGACCATCGGCACGACTTCCTTGAACACCTTGCGGCCGTTCTGCATGAACTGCATGTCGCGGCGGTCGGCCACCCCGTCGGGGCGCGAGCGGCGCAGAAAGCCGTTGTTGTTGCGGATGTTGTTGGAAAATTGCGTCGCGCAGCGGGTCGAGAGGATCTCGAAACTGGGGCCTTTGGCCTCTTCCATCCGTTCGATCACGCAGGCGGTTGCTACGTCGCCAAAGATGAAGTGGCAGTCGCGGTCGCGCCATTCCAGATGGCCCGAGCAGATCTCGGGGTTGACCACCAGCGCGGCGCGGATCGAGCCGGCCCGCACCATGTCGGCGGCGGTCTGAATGCCGAAGGTGGCCGAGGAGCAGGCGACATTCATGTCAAAGGCAAAACCTTCGATCCCCAGCAGGCTTTGGATTTCGATCGCCATCGCCGGATAGGCGCGCTCCATATTGGAGGCGGCGCAGATGACCAGATCAATATCTTGCGCGGTCTTGCCGGCCTTGGCCAGTGCAGCCTTGGCCGCGTCCAGCGCCATTTCCGCCATCACAGAGGGTTCTTCGTCGCTGCGCTGGCGCAACAGCGGGTGCATCACCTCCGGGTCGAGAATACCGCTTTTGTCCATCACATGACGCCGTTCGATCCCGGAGGCCTTGAAGATGAAGGCTTCAGAGGACGGGGCCATCGGTTCGACCTCGCCTGCGGCGATCGCCTCGGCATTGGCGGCGTTCATCCGGTCGGCATAGGCGTTGAACGCCGTGACCAACTCGGCATTGGTGATGATCTGTTCGGGGGTATAGACTCCGGTGCCGGTGATGGCGGGTGTATGCACGTTTTGGCCCTCCTGCGCAGTTCGATGATCTGGCCCAAAAGGGGGGCAAAGGTCAAGCGCGGGGGACTTGGATCAGATCAGCGGAACCAGCGGGATGCCACCACAGGCGGCGAGGGTCAGCAGGCTGATCAGAGTGAGTGTAAGGCGCATGGGGTTTCCCGGAGTTGCTCAATTTAGCGAAACCTTGGCCGCAGGCGGGGGCAGGGTCAAGGAAAACGCGCTGCGCGACCGCCGATTGCGTCTCGGGGGGCACAGGTTCGGGCGCAGTTTGTTGAAATAGCCGGGGTGGGATTCACAATCTCGAAATCATGACTAGATACTTACGAACCGGAAGAGGTCGTGCACATCCCCCGGCGCGGCCGCCGAGACAGGCAGGATTTTTCAATTGACCAATTCCAACGCCACATCCGACCCGCAGCCCCAGCACGATACAGCGCGCGAGCTGGCGGAGATGATCGATACCGCCTATCGCGCGACGCTCAGCCAGTTGACGGCGGGGCTTTCGCCGGCCTCGCTGATGCAACACTACATGGACTGGGCGCTGCATATGGCGACCTCGCCCGGCAAGCAGGGGCAGCTTGGCGCGCTGGCGGTGCAGAACTGGACCGATTTTTCACGCTATCTGCTCCGATGCGCATTAAAGCACGATCACAGCGCCTGTGCCGAGCCAGATCCGCGTGACCGCAGATTTCAGGATGAAGGCTGGCAGAAACAGCCCTTCAATGCCTATCAACAGGCGTTTCTGCTGACGCAGCAATGGTGGGACGCGGCCACCACCGGTGTGCGCGGCGTGTCGACGGCGGATGAAAAGGCGGTGAATTTCACCGCGCGCCAGATCCTTGATGCGGTGTCGCCGGCCAATTTCATCACCACCAACCCGGAGATCATGAAAAAGACCTGGGAGAGCAAGGGCAGCAACCTGATCGAGGGCGCGCGTAATTTTCAGGAAGATTTCCAGCGCTCCCTGTTGAAGGAAAAGGCGCCGATCCCCGAGGCGTATCGCGTCGGCGAGACCGTGGCGGTGACGCCGGGCAAGGTGGTGTATCGCAATCACCTGATCGAGTTGATCCAATATGATCCGGCGACCGACGTGGTCCAGCCCGAGCCGGTCTTGATCGTGCCAGCCTGGATCATGAAGTACTATATCCTCGATCTCAGCCCCGAAAACTCGATGGTGAAGTACCTGACCGAGCAGGGGTTTACGGTGTTCATGATTTCCTGGCGCAACCCGGCGGCCGAGGATGCCGATCTCGGGATGAGAGAATATCGCCAGATGGGGCCGATGGCGGCACTGGACGAGGTGCAGCGCATCACCGGCGCGGCGCGGGTACATGCGGTGGGCTATTGTCTGGGCGGCACCTTGCTGAGCATCGCCGCGGCCTCCATGGCGCGCCAGGGCGATGACCGGCTGGCGAGCATGACCTTGCTGGCGGCGCAGATGGATTTCAGCGAGGCGGGAGAGCTGACGCTGTTCATCAATGAAAGCGAGGTGTCCTTTCTTGAGGACATGATGTGGAAGAATGGCTATCTCGATGCGGCGCAGATGGCGGGGGCGTTCCAGTTGTTGCGCTCCAACGATCTGATCTGGTCGCGGTTGCAGCATGAATACCTGATGGGCGAGCGCCCGGAATCCAGCGATCTGATGGCCTGGAATGCCGACACCACACGGATGCCCTATCGGATGCATTCGGAATATCTGCGCCATCTGTTTCTGGACAATGATTTTTCTACCGGCCGGTTCGAGGTGGAGGGCCATCGGCTGACGCCGCGTGAAATCAGGACCCCGATTTTTGCGGTGGGAACCGAGACCGATCACGTGGCGCCGTGGAAATCAGCCTATAAAACCGGAGAGCTGACCCGCGCTGAGGTGACATTCGTTCTGACAAATGGTGGCCATAACGCGGGCGTGGTTTCGGAACCGGGCCACCCGCACCGGCACTATCGGATGGGGCGGGCCTATGCCAACCACCACTTCATCCCGGCAGAGGACTGGGTTGAAGGGGCCGAACAATACGAGGGTTCGTGGTGGCTGGCTTGGGTTGACTGGCTCAAGGCGCAGCAAACCGGCGAGCAGATCAAGCCGCCTGCGATGGGCAAGGCGATCTGCGATGCGCCGGGAACCTATGTGCTGATGCGCTAGGGCGCGGCGGGCGACGGTTCTTAGGGCTGCGCGTAGCGTGTGGCCCGAAATGCTTGATCCCTTGCCCGAGCCTTGCCCAACCCTTGAAACAAAAATGCCCGGCTGAAAGGCCGGGCATTTTTCATTTCTGTGCCGGTATTCAGGCCTGCAGGCTTTTCACGCCGACGTCGCCCTCGGCCTGCGCCTTGATCGCCAGCGCGGCGGCGTGGGCCCCGGCGGCGGTGGTGAAATAGGGGATCTTGTCATACAGCGCGACCGAGCGGATGCCTTTGGAATCCTCGACCGCCTGCGCCCCTTCGGTGGTGTTCATGACAAGCTGGATCTCTCCATCCTTCATCATGTCCACGATGTCGGGGCGGCCCTCATAGACCTTGTTGACCACGGCACAGGGCACGTCATGGCCGGCCAGCCAGCCTTGCGTTCCACGGGTCGCGATCAGGGTAAAGCCCAGCTCGACCAGTGTCTTGGCGGCTTCGAGCATCAGCGCGGTTTTGTCGGCATCCTTGATCGAGACAAAGGCGCGCCCGCCGCGTGGCAGCATCATGCCCGCGCCCATCTGCGCCTTGAGGAAGGCCCGGGGGAAGTCACGGTCCCAGCCCATCACTTCGCCGGTCGAGCGCATCTCGGGGCCAAGGATGGTGTCGACACCGGGGAAGCGGGCGAAGGGGAGTACCGCCTCCTTGACCGAGAACCAGGGCATCATCGGATCGGCCAGCGTCATCGGATCGGCCAGCGGCAGCACCGTGTCGTAATCCGCGTCCTTTTGATAGGGCGGGCGATGCGCGAAACTGGACAGCTTTTCACCGGCCATCACCCGCGCGGCGATCGACGCGATCGCCGAATCCGTGGCTTTGGCGACAAAGGGCACCGTGCGCGAGGCGCGCGGGTTCACTTCGATAAGATAGATTTCATCGTCCTTGATCGCGAATTGCACGTTCATCAGGCCAACCACATGCAGCGCACGCGCCAGCGCATAGGTCTGGTTCTTGATCTCTTCGATCAGTTCGGCGCTCAGGGAATAGGGCGGAAGCGAACAGGCGCTGTCGCCGGAATGGACGCCAGCCTCTTCGATATGTTGCATGATGCCGGCGACATGCACGTCGGTGCCGTCGCTCAGCGCATCGACGTCCAGTTCCACCGCGCCGGAAAGATAGCTGTCGAGCAGAACCGGGCTGTCGCCCGAGACGACAACCGCCTCGCTGATATAGCGTTTGAGCTGGTCCATGTCGCGCACGATCTCCATCGCGCGCCCGCCCAGCACATAGGAGGGGCGGATCACCAGCGGGAAGCCGATCGACTCGGCGATCTGGAGCGCCTGTTCGTCGGTCGAGGCGATGCCGTTCACCGGCTGTTTCAGCCCCAGCTTGTTGACCAGATCCTGGAACCGTTCGCGGTCTTCGGCGAGGTCGATGGCGTCGGGCGTGGTGCCCAGAATGGGGATACCCTCGTCCTGCAGCGCATCGGCCAGCTTCAGGGGAGTTTGGCCGCCATATTGTACAATCACCCCGTGCAGGGTGCCGTTCTGCTGCTCGACCCGCAGGATCTCCATCACGTGCTCAAAGGTGAGCGGCTCGAAATACAGCCGGTCAGAGGTGTCGTAGTCGGTGCTGACGGTTTCGGGGTTACAGTTGATCATGATCGTCTCATATCCCGCGTCGGTCAGCGCGAAACAGGCATGGCAACAGCAATAGTCGAACTCGATCCCCTGACCGATCCGGTTCGGGCCACCGCCGAGGATCACCACCTTTTTGCGGTCGCTGGGGCGCGCCTCGCATTCGACCTCGCCCATCATCGGGGCCTCGTAGGTGGAATACATATAGGGGGTCTGCGCCTCGAATTCGGCGGCGCAGGTGTCGATCCGTTTGAACACGGCCAAAACGCCGAGGTTGCGGCGCGCGCGGCGCACATTGGCCTCGTCCCGGCCGGTCAGCGCACCGAGGCGGGCATCGGTGAAGCCCATCATCTTGAGCTGGCGCAGCCCGGTCTCGGTGAGCGGGAGGCCGGATTTGCGCAGCTCGGCCTCGGTTTCGACGATCTCGCGGATGCGGGCCAGAAACCACGGGTCGAACATGGTGACGCCGTGGATTTCCACGTCGCTGAGCCCGTGGCGCATGGCCTGTGCGATGGTGCGCATCCGGTCCGGGGTCTGCAGGCTGATCGCCTTGATGACGGCGGCCTTGTCGGCGCCCGCGTCTTCCCACGGGTCGGCGGCGACGCCGGGGATCTCGATCTCGTCAAAGCCGGTCAGGCCCGATTCCATCGAGGCCAGCGCCTTTTGCAGCGATTCATGGATGGTGCGGCCGATCGCCATCGCCTCGCCCACCGATTTCATGGCGGTGGAGAGATAGGGCTCGCTGCCGGGGAATTTCTCGAAGGCGAATTTCGGGATCTTGGTGACGACATAGTCGATGGTCGGCTCGAAGCTGGCCGGGGTCACCTTGGTGATGTCGTTGTCGAGTTCGTCCAGCGTATAGCCGACAGCAAGTTTCGCGGCGATCTTGGCGATTGGAAAGCCGGTGGCCTTGGACGCCAGCGCGGAGGAGCGCGACACCCGCGGGTTCATCTCGATCACGACCATGCGGCCGTTTTCGGGGTTCACCGCCCATTGCACGTTGGAGCCGCCGGTCTCGACCCCGATTTCGCGCAGCACGGCGATGGAGCCGTTGCGCATGATCTGGTATTCCTTGTCGGTCAGCGTCAGCGCCGGGGCAACGGTGATCGAATCGCCGGTGTGCACGCCCATCGGGTCGATATTTTCGATGGAACAGACGATGATCGCGTTGTCCGCCTTGTCGCGGACCACCTCCATCTCGAATTCCTTCCACCCCAGCAGGCTTTCATCGACCAGGATCTGGTTGACTGGCGAGGCATCCATGCCGGAGCGGCAGAAATGGATGTAATCCTCGCGGTTATAGGCGACGCCGCCGCCGGTGCCGCCGAGGGTAAAGGCAGGCCGGATGATCGCGGGCAGACCAATATCGCCCAACGCGTCGAGCGCGATCTGAACGCCAGCCTCGAGGTCGGCGCGACCGTTGTCTTTCTTGGGTGCGGTGACGATGGTGGCGCGCGGGTTTTCCAGACCGATCCGGTCCATCGCTTCGCGGAACAGCTTGCGGTCCTCGGCCATCTCGATGGCCTCGCGTTTGGCGCCGATCATCTCGACGCCATATTTTGCCAGCACCCCCATCTCTTCAAGGGCGAGCGAGGTGTTCAGCCCGGTCTGTCCGCCCATCGTGGGCAGCAGCGCATCTGGGCGTTCCTGTTCGATGATCTTGGCGACCACCTCGGGGGTGATCGGTTCGATATAGGTGGCATCGGCCAGACCGGGGTCGGTCATGATCGTGGCCGGGTTGGAGTTGACCAGGATGACGCGATATCCCTCTTCGCGCAGGGCTTTGCAGGCCTGGGCACCGGAGTAGTCGAATTCACAGGCTTGTCCGATCACGATGGGGCCGGCCCCGATGATCATGATCGACTGGATATCGGTTCTTTTCGGCATGGCCTGTTCCTTCGATCTGGTCGCGTTCGCATGAGTCGTCCCCGGCGGGGCGCGCTCAAATTGATCCGCTTTATAGGGATGGAAGGGAAAGGTGCAAGGGGGGCGCGCCGCGCTTGCATGGCTGGTGCGCGCCGCTTTCCGGGCCGCTATCCGGGCATAAAAAATCCCCCCGCCGGAGCGGGGGGAGCATGGTGTTTCGCTTTATTCGGGATCGGCGGATTATGCCAGCCCGAAGGAGAAGTCGGACGCGTCGATGTCGGCCACGTCGGTGTTCAGAACCTTGGCGAAACCGTTACCGCCCAAGTCAAGAATGACATCGCTTCCATCGGCGGTCACACCGACGTCCGCGAAGCTGTGCACGATGTCGTCGAGAATGCTGAACGAATCAGAGCCGTCAACATAGTCCTTCACGACATCGATCTTCGCCATGTTTGCCGCCTTGAACTGGAACACGTCGTTTCCGTTGCCGCCAAACAGGATATCTCTTCCGTTGCCGCCGTCGAGCAGATCATTGCCCTTGTTGCCGTACATCGTGTCCTTGCCCCAATTGCCAAGGAGCTCGTCAGCGCCTTTGCCACCACTGATCTTGTCGTTTCCGGCCCGGCCCATGATAAGGTTGTCGGCGTTGTTGCCTTCGATGATATCGCGGAAATCGGTGCCGATCGCGTTCTCGATCAGGGTGTCGGTGGCCTCGCTGATACCCCCTTCGATCGCGTCGATGATGTCCGAGCTATCGGAGCTGAGCGCGACGACCGTGCCGAAGCCAAAGTAGTCAACGATCTCCTGATAGGCCTCGGTGACCGAGGTGCCGAAGTCGGACACGGCAAAGACCGGGACGATCCCACCCAACAGCAGGGCATCCTTGACCTGATCAAGGGTCGGATAGTCCTCTCCGGTGCCGTCATTGCTGGGGCCATCGGTGACGTCGTCGCCATTGTTCGGGGCCACAGGGTTGTCGCCCGCATAGTGCGGAACGGCATCGGTCGCCAGAACGACAACCTTGGTCGCATCGCTGGACCAGCCAACTTCAGCGGTCCGCAGCGCCACTTGCATCAAGCCTGTCAGCTGCGATTCGGGGCCGTCAGACCCACTGCCCAGCACCAGCGCGTCAAGCGCGACGTTCCAGGCGTCATAGTCGGCGGTCAGGCCCAGTGCGGTCTGATATTCATGGTCCGAGGTGCTGCCAAAGGGCGAGATCGGCTTGTCGATGAAGCTGGCCAAGCCAAGCTCCACATCTGTTGCCAGACCGGAGATCGCTGCGATCAGGTCATCGGCCAGACCGCTCACAGTCGCGATATCGTCGCCGAACGATCCGGACAGATCCTCCAGCAGGACCATTTCCAGTGCCCGATCCCCATCATCGGACAGGCCCGTCAGTTCGATGGTGCGATCATCCACGGTCGAGATGGCGCCGGCGTTCATATCGATGCGCGCGCCGGTAATGCCGCCCGAGAAATCGAGCGTGTCATTTCTCCCGGCGGTGTCGGTGATCACCACATGATCGCCAGCAAAGCCGTTGACGACGAAATGGTCGTTGCCGTCGCCGCCAAAGGCGGTGTCATCGCCTTGGGTCAGTTCGAAAACGTCGCGGCCCGCACCGCCCAGCATCAGGTCGTCGCCGATGCCGCCGACCAGCACGTCGTTGCCGTCACCGCCTTCGAGGATATCATCGCCCACATGGCCGAGCAGGACATCGTCACCGCTGAGACCGATCAATTGATCATTGAAAAGCGAGCCGGACAGGACGTCATCGACGCTGTCTTCACCTAGATAAATTTTCATAACTATTCTCCCGATTTATAGTCTGAATACTGCCGCACCCCCTCCCGGGGTGACTGCAAAGTGAAGCATACTACAAAGCAAATGCGCACTCTGTGATCAGAGTTACAGTTTAGTAATAAAAAACTGCTTCGACCCAAAGTACCTTAGAACCGGTCGTTCTGGCAATTGAAAGATATGTCGCAGGTGCTTTGCGCCTGTGGAGTGGGCGTAATCCCGCCCGCCAGCACCGCAGGACGCTCAGGGACGGGAGATGGCCCGTTTCCTATTCCGCCGCTTCGTGCATGTCGGCGAGGGGGCGGTCGGCATAAAGGTAATCCCGCGTCAGTGGTACGGCGTCACGGCGATGGCCAAGCTGGAACTGGAACACGGCCTGATGATCCTCCTCAAAGGTCATGTAGCAGGCGATCAGGTAATAGCGCCACATGCGGATGAAACGCGCATCATAGCTTTGCCGCACGGTGTCGAGATTAGCGTCGAAACGCGCCAGCCAGTGGCGCAGGGTCATCGCGTAGTGCAGGCGCAGCATCTCGATATCCAAGGTCCAGAGCCCGGAGCGTTCCAGCGTCGGGGCAAGCTGTGAGAGCGTTGGAATATACCCGCCGGGGAAGATGTATTTGTTGATCCATTCGGCCTGTGCGCCCGGCGGAGCGAGGCTGCCGATGGTGTGGATCAAGGCGACGCCATCGCGGTCAAGCAGGTTGGCCACCTGCGCGAAATAGTCGCCAAAGAACGGTATCCCCACATGTTCCAGCATCCCGATGGACACGATCCGGTCAAAGCTGTCGTTGAGATCGCGGTAGTCCTGCAACCGGAATTCCGTGTTGTGCTCCACCCCGGCCTCGGCGGCGCGCCGCTGTGCCGTGGCCAACTGGTTCTCCGACAGGGTGATGCCGGTGACATGGGCGCCATGCTCGCGCGCCAGCGTCAGCGCCATGCCGCCCCAGCCGCAGCCGATATCGAGCACGCGCATGCCCGGCTCGATCTGGAGCTTGGCGGCGATATGGGCTTTCTTCGCCTCCTGCGCTTGATCCAGCGACAGGTCGGGGGCGTGGAAATAGGCGCAGCTATACTGCATGTCCGCATCAAGGAAGAGCCGGTAGAGATCGTCGGAAATGTCATAGTGGTGGGCGACATTCTTGCGGGCGAGTCCTGGCGTATTGCGCCGCAGCCAGTTCTGCGCGCCATAGCGCAGCGCGGAATAGCTCCGCGCCCACAGTGGCAGGTCGGCGCGTCGCTGGTTGCGCAACAACACGCGCAGCAGCCCCTCGACATCGTCGTTCTCGACCTCAAGTGTCTTGTTCATATAGCATTCCCCCAGCGACAGCTCGGGGTTCAGGCAGAGCGCGCGCAGCGCCGCCGCATCGGCGATACGGACCGCCGCGCCAAGCTCGGCCCCAGTTCTGGCCCCAGTGAGGTCGGCAGGGGCGCCATAGGTCGCTTTCTGGCCATCAGGATAGGTGACGCGCAACTGGCCTGTCTGAATCAGGCGCGACAACATGCGATCAAAAATGTTTTTCCACATGGGCATAGCTCCGGCTCTCCGGTTCGCTGTTTCCTTGTCCTGAAAAACGTTACACCAGCTTTTTGAAATTCCCAACACCCATGCGAAACCCATGCGAATCTGCGGCTGTTTCCTGTTGCTCCCTTGACTTCCGGTGTCCGGCGCGGTGTATCGGCGCGACCTTTATGACCACTTTTTCGCCCGAGGGGGACACTCCCGATGCACGCCTATCGCAGCCATACCTGCGCAGCCCTCACCGCCGCCGATGTCGGCCAGACCGTTCGTCTGTCCGGCTGGGTCCATCGGATCCGGGATCATGGCGGGGTGTTGTTCGTCGATCTGCGCGATCATTACGGCATTACCCAGCTGCTGTGCGACGCTGACAGCCCGGTGTTTGCCGAGGTTGAAAAACTGCGCAGCGAATGGTGCGTGCGCATCGACGGCGTGGTCAAGGCCCGCGCGCCCGATTTGATCAACAGCAAGCTCCCCACCGGCGAGATCGAGGTTTATGTCCGCGATCTCGAGGTGCTGGGGCAGGCCGCCGAATTGCCGCTGATCGTGTTCGGGGACCAAGAATACCCCGAAGAGACCCGCCTGCGCTATCGCTACCTTGATCTGCGTCGCGAGGCGATGCAGCACAACATGAAGCTGCGCTCGGATGTAGTGGCCAGCATTCGCCGCCGCATGTGGGACCAGAGCTTTCGCGAATACCAGACCCCGATCATCACTGCGTCGAGCCCCGAGGGCGCGCGCGACTTTCTGGTGCCCTCGCGTCAGCATCCGGGCAAGTTCTATGCCCTGCCGCAGGCGCCGCAGCAGTTCAAGCAGCTGATCATGGTGTCGGGGTTCGACAAGTATTTTCAGGTTGCGCCGTGTTTCCGCGACGAGGATCCGCGCGCCGACCGCAGCCCGACCGATTTCTACCAACTTGACCTTGAGATGAGCTTTGTCACCCAGCAGGATGTGTTCGATACCATCCAGCCGGTCATCCGGGGGCTGTTCGAGGAATTCGGCGGCGGTCGCAAGGTTGATCAGCACTGGCCGCAGATTTCCTACAAGGACGCGGCGCAGTGGTATGGCTCTGACAAGCCCGACCTGCGCAACCCGATCAAGATGCAGGATGTCTCGGACCATTTCCGGGGCTCGGGCTTTGCCATCTTTGCCAATCTTCTGGAGCAGGACGGAACCGAGATCCGCGCCATTCCTGCGCCAACAGGGGGCAGCCGCAAGTTCTGCGACCGGATGAATTCCTATGCCCAGAAAGAGGGCCTGCCGGGGATGGGGTATATCTTCTGGCGGGAAGTTGAATTGCCGGGGCTCGATTTCTTTGGCTTCGTTGAGGATGATGGTGACGTTGCAATGCCGGCGGATTCCAACGCTCATTTTGCCGCTGCCATCGAAAAACAAAATCAATGGAAAGCCGAGCGTAAACTGCTTAAAAATGGCAAGTGGCTTGAACCCGCCGGTCCGCTGGCCAAGAACATCGGCCCGGTGCGGACCGATGCGATCCGTCAACAACTTGGCCTTGGCTTGGGCGACGCCGCGTTTTTCCTCGGCGGCAAGCCCGCCAGCTTTGAGCCGGTTGCCGGGCGCGCCCGCAACGTCATCGGCGAAGAGCTGGGCCTGACCGACAAGGAACGCTTTGCGTTCTGTTGGGTGGTCGATTTCCCAATGTACGAAAAAGACGAAGAAACCGGCAAGATCGATTTCAGCCATAACCCGTTCTCGATGCCCCAAGGCGGGCGCGAGGTGCTGGATGGCGATCCGCTGGAGGTGTTGGGCTATCAGTACGATCTGGCCTGCAACGGCTATGAGCTGGTCTCGGGCGCGATCCGGAACCACCGGCCTGAAATCATGTTCAAGGCCTTTGAACTGGCCGGATATGACGAGGGCGAGGTGCGCAAGCGGTTCGGCGGTATGGTCAATGCGTTCCAGTACGGCGCCCCGCCGCACGGGGGCTGCGCCGCAGGCATCGACCGGATCGTGATGCTGTTGGCCGATGAGGCCAATATCCGCGAGGTCATCATGTTCCCGATGAACCAGCGCGCCGAAGACCTGATGATGAACGCCCCCAGCGATCCGACCAGCGATCAGCTGATGGATCTGGGCCTGCGGGTTATTCCGCGCGAGGACTAGGTCCGCCGGCGGCGCATCGCCGATGCGCGCCGAACTGAACGACGCGCGGCTCGTTTTACTAGGAACGGGGCCGCGCGTCGGGTTAGGCTGAAATCACGTGGCGCAACCTGAGTCGTGTGGTCCCCTGACGTGAGCTTTTCCCCAGAACGTGCTGAAATCCGCTTTGGCTGCGGGCTGTCGCCGCAGTTTGCGCCGCCGACCTCGCTGTCGGGCCTGCTGGCCGGGCTCGACGGGCCCGATGCGATGGCGGATCGTTTTCCGATGCTGTCCTATGACGCCTATATCACGCGGCGTGCGCATTGGCTGGATCTGCGCAAGAAACGGCGCACGTCCAGCGGCGCGCGGGCCGAGGCGTTTGCGAAACAGGCCGCAGCGGTAAACCGGAGTTTTTACGAGGATAGGGTGCGCGGCTTTGGTCTGACCGCGTTGCGCTGGAGCCTGACCGATCAGGGATTGCGCGAACGTCTGGCGCTGTTCTGGGCCGATCATTTCACCACCGTTGGCAAAAGCGCGCCGCAACGCAGCCTGATCTCGATCTATATCGACGCGGCGATCCGACCCAACCTGTCGGGCCGTTTTGCCGATCTTCTGATCGCGGCCGTCACCCATCCGATGATGCTGGCCTATCTTGACCAGCAAACCTCGGTCGGGCCGGGCAGCGTTTATGCCCAACGTCAGAGCAAACTGCGGGGGTTGAACGAGAACCTCGCGCGCGAGGTGATGGAGCTGCACACGCTGGGGGTGGATGGCCCCTATACCCAAGCGGACGTGCGGCAGTTGGCCGAGCTTTTTACCGGGCTGGGCATCAGCAAGACCGGTGCGCTGCAGTTCAACCAGCGCCGCGCCGAGCCGGGAAGCGAAAGCGTTCTTGGCCGCAGCTATGGTGGCGATCCGGCCCGGTTGGAGCCGGTGTTGCAGGTGCTGCGCGATTTGGCCGTTCACCCGGCCACGGCGGATCATATCGCGCGCAAGCTGGCGGTGCATTTCGTCTCTGACTCGCCGGATCCGGGGCTGGTTGATCACATGGCAGCCCGGTTTCTGGCCACCGACGGTGATCTGCGCGCGGTCTATGCCGCCATGTTGGAGCATCCGGCGGCGTGGCACGACGGCCCGGGCAACGTCAAACCGCCGTTTGATTTCGTCGCCTCCGCCTGTCGGGCATTGGCAGTGCCGCAGGACCGGTTGCAGGACACCTCGGTGCGACAGATGAACCGGCTGTTGGTGCAGCCGATAGGGGTGATGGGGCAGAGCTGGCAACGCCCGTCCGGCCCGGATGGGTGGTCCGAGGAAGACACCGCATGGGTGACGCCGCAGGGCTTGTCGGCACGGTTGCGCTGGGCGATGGCGGTGCCAACCCGGATGCTGCCCGAGCTGCCCGATCCGCGCCAGTTCGTCACCGATGCGCTGGGCGCGACGGTGCCCGAACCGGTCCGCTTTGCCGCGCGCGCGGCCGAAACCCGGGCCGAGGCGGTGGGGCTGATCCTGTCGGCCCCGGCGTTTCAACGCCGCTAAAGGAGGATGCGATGATCAAGACGCTTTCCCGCCGCGCCTTTCTAACCCGCAGCGCCGTGCTGGGCTGTTCGGCGGCGGCCAGCCCGTTCCTGACCCGGGTCAGCTATGCTGCCGCGCCTTGGGACACCCGACTGGTGGTGATCATCCTGCGCGGCGGCATGGACGGGCTGGACGTGGTGCAGCCCTATGGCGCGCCGGGCTATGAGGCGCTGCGCGGTGATCTGGCCGGGGGGCCGACGCGGGGGGCCTCTGATCTCGACGGGTTCTTTGCGCTGCACCCGGCGCTCTCGCCGCTGATGCCGCTTTGGGCGCGGGGCGAGCTGGGCTTTGTGCACGCCGTCTCGACGCCCTATCGCGACAAGCGCAGCCATTTCGACGGGCAGGATCTGTTGGAGGCCGGCACCGCCGATCTGGGCATGGTGCAGGATGGCTGGCTGAACCGGATGCTGCAACTGGTGCCGGGGGTGGAGGCGCAGACCGCCTTTGCGCTGGGACATGGCGAGATGAAGGTGCTCGCCGGCGAGGCCCCGGTGGCCGATTGGTCGCCCGAGGCCGAGCTGAGCATGAGCCCGCAGGCGGAGCGCCTGATGGAAATGGTGATGCAGGACGACCCGCTGTTCCACCCGGCCCTGACCGAGGCGTTGATGCTGTCGGGCGGGACGTCGATGGCGATGACTGAAGGCGACGGTGGGGAAGGAATGATGCAGCCGCCGCGCGCCGCAGCCGGCAAGGGCATGGTTCCGGTGGCCCAGTTCGCCGCCGAACAGTTGCGCGGGGATAGCAGGGTTGTGTCTTTCTCGATCAATGGCTGGGACACGCATCGCAATCAGGGCCGTGTGCTGGGCGGTGCGCTGGGCCATCTGGCCGAGACCATCACCACGCTGAGAGACGGCGTTGGGGCCGAGGTCTGGGGCAAGACCGCCGTTGTCGCGATGACCGAGTTTGGCCGCACCGTGCGCGAGAATGGCACCGGTGGCACCGATCACGGCACCGGCGGGGCAATGGTGCTGGCTGGCGGTGCCTTGCGCGGCGGGCAGGTGCATGGGCGCTGGCCGGGGTTGGACGAGGCATCGCTTTATGATCGGCGCGACCTGATGCCGACAGGGGATGTGCGGGCCGCCGCCGCCTGGATTCTGCGCGGGGTGGCCGGGTTGGACCGGACGGGGCTGGAGCGCACGGTGTTTCCCGGGCTCGACATGGGCGACGACCCGCATCTGTTGCGCTAAGGCGGCTTTCCGGGGCCGCATCCGCGGGGCCGGGTCAGAGCGGGCGCGCCTCGCGCAGCCGCTGTTGCAGCAGACCGGCGATCCGCGCTGTAGGTGAGGCCAGCGGCGCCCCCTGCGCACGGGCCTGCGCCAACCCGTTGGCGGCCTCGACCAAGGCGGTATCCTCGGCACTACGGGCCACGCCGCGCAAGAATTGCGCCACATAGTCCAGCATCTTGCCCTGTTCGCTATCGCTCAAAAGATCGGCGGCATGGGCGATGTCGTCGCGATAGGCCAGCGGATCGGGGTGGATGGGGGCGGCCTCGGGGAGGTCGGCATCACTGGCCATCAGAGTGACGGGCAGGTGCCCCAGAATTTCGGCCTGAAATCGGGCGAGCGAGGGGATTGGCTTGGCCAGAAACCCGTCGGCCCCGGCGGCGATGGCGGTTTCTTCGCCGAAACTGTCGCCGGAGAGCCCCAGAATCACGCTGATCCGGGGGGAGGCGGCCGCCAGTTCCTCGATCAGGTGCAGGCCTGAGCCATCGGGCAGACCCAGATCGGCGATCAGCACGGTGGGCTGATAAACCTGCAGATGCTTACGGGCCGATTTCAGGCAATCGGCGCGGCGGATATGGGCGCCGCTGCGCAGGCACATGAGGCGCAAGGCCTCGGCGGCATAGGTGCTGTCCTCCACCGCCAATACGGTCAGGCCCAGCAGGGGTCGGCCCGTAGCGCCCTGCGGGCCGGGCCGGGCAATGGGGTCCATGTCGTTCAAGTCGTCCATGTCCGGGCGTTCTCCTGAGATGCTGCCGACAGGCTAGGGCGTGCGGGCTAAGGACGGGTTAACGCGGCTCGATGCCGCGCCCACTTGCCCTTGGCCTGTCGAGCCCGCATAACCCGGGCAAACACAATCCAAGCTGCGAGGAGATCCGCCATGATCGGCCGCCTGAACCATGTAGCCATCGCCGTGCCCGACCTTGACGCGGCAGTTGAGCAATACCGCAACGCGCTGGGCGCCAAGGTTGGCGCACCGCAGGACGAGCCGGATCACGGCGTCACCGTGGTGTTTATTGAGCTGCCCAACACCAAGATCGAACTGCTGTATCCGTTGGGCGAGGACAGCCCGATCAAGGGGTTTCTGGAAAAGAACCCGGCGGGCGGCATCCATCACATCTGCTATGAGGTCGATGACATCCTCGCCGCGCGCGATCATCTCAAGGCCACCGGAGCCCGCGTTCTGGGCACTGGAGAGCCCAAGATCGGCGCCCATGGCAAACCGGTTCTGTTCCTGCACCCGAAAGACTTCAACGGCTGTCTGGTGGAACTCGAACAGGTCTGAGCCCAGGTTTTGAGGTGGCCCGGGCCGGGCCACCGCCCCGCACGCCCCGAAGGAGGCCCCCATGTCGATTACATCCGCTATCGTGCTCTATGCGGTCATCTGGTTTATGACCTTCTTCATCGCCATCCCGATCCGTTTGAAAACGCAGGGGGATATGGGCGAGGTGGTGCCGGGGACACATGCCGGTGCGCCAGAGCATCACCATTTGAAGAAAAAGGCATGGATCACCACCTTTGTGGCCACCGTGCTTTGGGTGGTGATCGCCACCATCATCCTGTCGGGCTGGATCACGGTGCGCGATATCGACTGGATGCACCGGATGCCGCCGCTGGATTAAGTCGAACCGGGACGCGGCCCCAGTCGAGGCCGGGGACCGCAGACCAGTAGTACAGGTTGGTCTTTCAGGTTGGTCGCGTGCGTTGCTCGCGGGCGGCGATCCGGTGATAGATATGGGTAAACGTGGCAGCCCCCAAAATCGGAATGACCAGGTTCAGCAGCGGCACCGAGAGCGGTATCGCCATCAGTGTTCCGGCGGCCCATATCGTGCCCACATAGCGGGCCCGCAGATCCTTTGCCCCTTGGCGCCCCAGCCGGCGCATCGCGGCCAGCGTAAAATATTCTCGTCCCAGTAAAAAGCCGTTCAGCCCCCAGAAGATGAACATCGCGGCAGGTGGAAACAGCGCATATAGGATAAAGGCCAGCAGGTTGGCCCCGATCAGCACACCAAGAAAATTCACCGTGTCGCGCAGCGCATCCCAGAACGGCATCTTGGGAACCGGTGGCAGGGACGGGTAGTGCCGATCCTCGACCGCCTGCGCCACCTCGTCCAGAAACATCGAGGTGATGGCCGAGGCGACCGGGATCATCAGGAACACCGACAGCACGATCATCAAAAAGAAGGACGAGACGCTGAGCAGATCGTTCAGCCAGCGCACCTCGCCCAGCAGGGGAAGGGTGGCGTCCTCTCCGACCAGCACCTGGATCAGGACCAGAAAACCGGCATAGGCCGCCACCAGCAGTGCAAAGGTCAGCCCGATGCCCAGAAACAGCACCTTGCGAAAACGCCGATCGCCGATCTGGCCCAAGGCCAGAAAAAACGCATGAAAGATCACTGGCTCACCCAGGTCGTGATCGCGTCGAGATCGGGGCGGGGCCGCTCGGGCGGTGCGCTGGTTTCGGTGGCGATATGGATAAAGCCGGCGATGCGTTCATGCTCCGCCAGACCCAGCCCGGTTTCGCAGAATACGCGGTCATGGGAAATCCAGCCCGTCAGCCAGTTGGCGCCCCAACCCGACGCCAGCGCGGCGTTGAGCAGCGCCAGACAGACCGCACCGGCGGAATAGCTTTGTTCGATGGCGGGGATCTTTTCCGAGGGTTTCTGCACCTCGATCACGGCAACGGCCAGATGGCCCTGATCGAACTGGTTGCGGGCCTTGGCGGTATCGGTCTCGTCCTTGTGCAAAGCATGGGCGCGGGCCTCGGCCAGATCGGCCAGCCGGGGCATCGCGCCAGCTTCGATCACGATAAAGCGCCACGGTTCCAACTTGCCGTGATCGGGGCTGCGCGCGGCGGCGCGCAACAGCGGGGCCAGTTCTTCGCGGCTGGGGGCCGGGGCGCGCAACGTCTTGGCGGGCCGCGAGCGGCGGCTGAGCAGAAAGTCCAGCGCGGCGGGGTTCGGATCGGGCATATGTGAAACCTATTTACATTTCTCCCCACCAATTTCAGGGCGCGGGAGTCGAGTTTCAAGGGGAAAAGGCATGAAATCCGCGCCCGTCCTCTGGGCGTCTGTCACGCGATTGTGTGGCGCGGCACCGGATTAGTGGTGATAAATTGAAGCAGAGGGGATGGTCCCCTTGTCCAAAGGACGGAGTTGGAATGCGCAACAGGCTCATAGCCATTGGTCTGACAGTTTTGCTGGCCGCTTGTACGCCCGAGGGCGCGTCTGTGACGGTGCGCGCGCCAGATGCTTCTCTGGGGCAGGGGGATTTCGCCGGAGCACCACCGACGTCGGGTCTGAGCGCCGACGAACGTGCGGCTCGGCGTGCCTATTATCGCGGACCGCGTGGGTATGAATTCTGAGGGCCAGAAACACCGACGCCGTCACCTCTGGCCCTTGCCCCTGCTCCGGCGTTATAGAGGGGTATGGCGAAACCCAAGATCCGTGATCTTCCTGACCTGAGCGATCTGGCGCAACCGGGCACCGAGATCGCGCTGCGCGTCACCCCCAAGGCCTCGCGTCTCAGCCTGACGCGTGATGGTGATGGCTTGCGCGCGACAGTCACCGTCGTGCCGGAGAATGGCAAAGCCAATGCCGCTGTGCAGGCGCTGCTTGCTGCGGCCATGGGCGTGGCGCCCTCGCGGCTGGAACTGCGGCGCGGCCAGACCGCGCGCGACAAGGTGTTCGTCTATATCGGGTAAGCTTAGCTGCCCTGATCGGCGGGCACCTGACGCAGCTGATACACACCTTCGGGCAGATCCAGCGCGGCGGCCAGATCGTGCAGCTGTTCTGGCGACAGGGTGATTTTCTGGACCTGATCGGTGCGCGGATCAAGCTGTTCGAGCGTGACGCATTCAGCGAAGGCGTTGATGGTCACGTCTTCCTGCAAGGGACGCTCGCCCTCGTCGACCAGTGTGATGACCGTGGCGTCGAATTCGTGTTCGATTGTAAACATGAAAAAACTGTGGCGGTCTGCGCCGGGCTTTGCAAGCGGGATCGTCGCCGCCGGGGTCGTCGCTGTGATCATCGTCGCAGGGGTGGGGCTGGCGAGGCTGGAGCGCTGTGCTAAGGTCGGTTCGGTCGATCCGGGAAAGAGGTTTTTGCGCGATGGTTCGCATTCTGATGCTGATGGCTGCGTTGTTCGTCACCGGCTGCGCAACCCTGCCCGCCTCGGGGCCGGGGCCGGGGCAGGGACTGGGGCAAGAGGCGCTGCGCGCCCGGCGTGACTTTGCCGAAGTGGTGGCCGCGGTCGAGCCGGTGGCGGAACGGGAATGCCGCAGCCGCACCAGTGGGGTGATTTGCGACTTCATGATCCGGGTCGATCCGAACCCGAGCGATGAGCCGAACGCCTTTCAGACCGTCGATCGGCTGGGGCGGCCGGTGATCCTGTTCACCGCCACGCTGATCGACAGCACCCAGAACGCGGATGAACTGGCCTTTGTCCTCAGCCATGAGACGGCGCATCACATTCTGGGCCATCTCGACCGGCAGGCGCGCTATGCCGCTGCGGGGGCGGCTATCTTTGGCGATATCGCCACACGAGACGGTGCCAACCCCGAGACCGTGCGCCGCGCGCAGGAGATTGGCGCGGCGGTGGGCGCGCGTAGCTTTTCCAAAGATTTCGAGTTGGAGGCGGACCAGCTCGGCACCAAGATCGCCTATGATGCCGGGTATGATCCGCTGCGCGGGGCCGCATATTTTTCCCGGCTGCCCGATCCCGGTGACCGGTTCCTTGGCACCCATCCACCCAATGCGGAGCGGCTCTGGGTGGTGCAGAAAACCATGCGTGCTCTGCAGGCTCCGGGGCTGTCGGGATGATCTCGCCAGAGCTGACCCGGCTGGGCGTGATCTTGAGCGATCGCGGCTCTCGCTATGCGGTCAGCGGCGCGCCGGTGAACAGCCGGGCCGAGGTGGACGCCGCGCTGGCCGCGCTGAAAGCCGACCGCGCCTATGCCAAGGCCACGCACAACACTTGGGGGGCGATGCTGCCGACCGGCGCGCTCAAGTCCGATGATGGCGAATCCGGGGCCGGGATGGTGATCCTGCGCATGTTGGAGCGGGCCGGGCTGGAGAATCACCTGATCATCGTGACCCGCTGGTATGGCGGCAAGAAGCTGGGCGGCGACCGGTTCCGCCGGGTGCAGGACGCGGTGCGCGCCTATCTCGAGACTCCCGGGTTGACCAACGGTTGACCTGCATCAAGGGGCGTTGCGGGCAGGTTTGCTAGCGTATTTCTGCAATCACCGGCCAAGGAGAGCCCTGAAATGCAGGATCGCGAAACGCTCAGATGTCACGCCGCGTTGGTGGATCGGATGGCCTCCGCGCTGGGCATTGATCTGGAAGACGCCGCGCTCGCCGGGAGACTGGCGTTTGATGAAATTTCTGATGCGGTTCTACGCTGCACCGGCTGTAGCGACCCGGCGCAGTGCGCGTCGTGGACCGTGCGCCCGGTTGAGACGACGCCGGGATATTGTAGCAATCGCGATCTGATGATGCGGTTGCGGCAGGGTGCGGATTGAGGTGGGGAGAGGAAGATGACGGCGGTACTGGGGCAGATCATGGCGCATGTCCGGTTGATCGGACGCATGGGCAAGGCGACGGATACGGATCTGATCGGTGCCTATGAGGCGGGGGATCTGAGTCAGGAGGAATGGGCCGAAATGGTTCAAACCTGCCGGAGCTGTGACTGGGCGGATCAATGTGGCGCTTGGATCGACCGCCACGGATCGGCGGGTGAAGCCCCAGAACATTGCCCGAATCGGTGCAAATTCAAGGAAGTACAGGCCCGCGCCGCCGCGCGGGCGGATCGGGAGGTGTAGGATGCAAGTCGAAGTTCAGAACGAAGAAGATGACAAGATAGATCATCATTTCTGGCTGACGCGTTCGGTTGCGCGGGTGGCGGGGGTCAACCTGAACCGCGCCATCGCCAATGGTAGTCTGAGCCTTTCAGACTATCACGAGATGATCGCGGAATGTCAGGTGGGGGGATGCCGCGCCGCCTGCGAGACATGGTTGGCACAACAGACCGACTGGCCGACGTCGCCGCCGCCCTATTGCGCCCATGCACGCATTCTTGCCGAGTTGCGCCAGAGGCAGCGCCCGCATTGAGGCGGGCCGCCTCTGGCGCGTCCCGGTCAGATTTGGGGATAAAGCCATAAATTATTGAGAAATGAACATCACCGGTCAGCGGGCTGTGGGTAAGTCAGTCTCTCACGTTTTGATAATGCGCCCCCAGAGATCATAATCGCTGGCCTCATCGACCTCGACCGTGACGATATCGCCGGGGCTGAGCGCCTCGAACCCTTCGTCGATGAAGAGGTTGCCATCGATCTCCGGCGCGTCGGCCATGGTGCGGCAGGTGGCGGCGTCATCGTCCACCTCGTCCACGATGACATCACAGCGGCGACCGACCTTGGCCGCGAGTTTCGCCGCTGAAATCGCCTGCGCCTTTTGCATGAAACGGTCCCAGCGCTCTTGCTTGACCTCTCCGGGCACGTGATCGGGCAAGTCGTTCGAGCGTGCGCCCGCGACATTTTCATACTTAAAACACCCGATCCGATCGAGCTGGGCCTCGTCCATCCAGTCCAGCAGGGTCTGGAATTCTTCTTCTGTTTCACCGGGATAGCCGACGATAAAGGTTGAGCGCAGGGTGATATCGGGGCAGATCGCGCGCCAGGCGGCAATTTCGTCCAGCGTCCGCGCCGCCGCAGCTGGCCGCGCCATCCGCTTCAAGGTGTCGGGATGGGCGTGTTGGAACGGGATGTCGAGATAGGGCAGGATCCCGTTTTTGGTGTCCGCCATCAGCGGGATCAGCTCGCGCACATGCGGGTAGGGATAGACATAGTGCAGCCGCACCCAAGCGCCAAGCTGTCCCAACTCGCGCGCGAGATCTGTGATATGGCTGCGCACCTCCCGGTTTTTCCACAGGTTGGTATCATACTTTCGATCCAGTCCGTAAGCGCTTGTATCCTGCGAGATAACCAAGAGTTCGCGCACGCCCGCCTCGACCAGCTTCTCGGCCTCGCGCAGCACCGCGTGCGCCGGGCGCGATACCAGCCGTCCGCGCATGTCGGGGATGATGCAGAACTTGCACTTGTGATTGCAGCCCTCGGAGATTTTCAGATAGCTGAAATGGCGCGGCGTCAGCTTCACCCCTGCCGCTGGCAGCAGGTCGACAAAGGGATCGGGATCGGGCGGCACCGCGATGTGCACGGCATCAAGCACCTGTTCGTATTGATGCGGTCCGGTTACCGCCAGAATGCGTGGGTGATGTTCCCGGATATAATCAGGCTCAGCGCCCAGACAGCCGGTGACGATGACCTTGCCGTTTTCCAGCAACGCCTCGCCGATGGCATCGAGCGATTCCGCCTTGGCGCTGTCGAGAAAGCCGCAGGTGTTCACGATCACCGCGTCGGCCCCGGCATAGTCGGGCGAGACGCCATAGCCTTCGGCGCGCAGCCGCGTCAGGATGCGTTCGCTGTCCACCAGCGCCTTGGGGCAGCCCAGCGACACCATGCCGATGGTGGGCTGACCCGCGCGCGGCTTTTCGGCCATGCGAAGCTTGGGGGCGAGGTCGGGGCGTAGGTCTGGCGGGTTGCTGGTCATTGCGCGGATATAAAGGGGCGCGCGCCGACTGCAAAGGGGGCAAAATGTGTCGCCGCGATTGCACCGCGCGGTGCAGGGGCTAAGCTGGGCGCAATTTTGAGTAGAGGGTAAAGATTAAATGAAGTGGATTTTTCGCATCCTCGCGATCGTTCTGGTTGCGGTGGCCTTGGCTGTGGTGGGCATTCTTTTTCTGCCGTCCGAGCGCATAGCGCAGATCGCCGCCGATCAGATCGAGGCGCAAACCGGTCGCGCGGTACGCTTCGAGGGCGGTGTCCGGGTCTCTGTTTGGCCCGTGCTGGGGGCCGAGACCGGGCCGGTAACGCTGGCCAACGCCGATTGGGCCGGGGCGGAACCGATGTTGCAGGCCGACGGGTTGGCGATTGGCGTGGATGCTGCGGCGCTGATCGCGGGCACGGTCCGGGTGACTCGGATCGTGGCCGAGCGGCCGGTGTTGAACCTGACCACCCGCGCCGACGGGACCGGCAATTGGGTGTTCGGCGCGGGGGTGCCCGCCCCCACGTCCGAGACCGGTGACTCCACGGTGCCCCCGGTCACGCTGGATCGGCTGGAACTGACCGGCGCACGGCTGTTTTATTCCGATGCCGGGGCGGCGCCGGTGGCCTTGGGCCCGCTCGATCTGGTTCTGGACTGGCCGCAGGGGCAGGAGGCGGCGGATGTGACCGCGCGGCTCAGCCACAACGGGGCCGTAATCGACCTCACGGCGCGGATCGCCGCGATGGAGGGGCTGTTGGCCGGCAAGGTGGTGCCCCTGAGTGCCAGCGCCAGTCTTGGCAAAGCCCAGTTCGATTTTGACGGGCGGGCCAGTCTCGCGGGCGCTGCGGCCGGGCGCGTCACCGCCAAGAGTTCGGACACCGCCGCCTTGATGTCGGCCCTCGGGCTGGGCGCGGTGGATTTGCCCAAGGGAACGGGCCGCTCGGCCGAACTGACGACGGATGCCACCTTTACCACCGATGGTCGCCTGTCGTTGCGCGATATGACACTGGTGCTGGATCAGAACAGCATCACCGGCGCAGCGGATGTGACCTTGGCCGGAACGCCGCGGGTGGTGGCAGAACTGAGCGCCGGGGCGCTGGATCTGTCGGCGCTGGGCGGCGGCGAGAGCACCGGCAGCGGCACCGGCAGTAGCGGCGGCGGCAGCGAGGACGGCTGGTCCAAGACCCCGATCGATGCCAGTGCGCTGGGGCTGGTCGATGGGGTGATCAAGCTGCACGTGCAGAGCATCGATACCGGCACAGTCAAGCTGGGGCCGACCGAGGCGGCGCTGACGCTGGAGCGCGCGCGCGCGGTGCTCAAGCTCAGCCCGGCCGCCGTCTTTGGCGGTAGCCTGAGCGGAGAGCTTGTCGCCAACGCGCGCAACGGCTTTTCGGTGCGCGGCGATCTGAGCGCCAAGGACATGGATATGACCGCGCTGCTGCGCGACCTCGTAGGGATCGATCGGTTTTCCGGCAAGGGCGAGGCCCGCGTCGCGTTTCTGGGCTCTGGTGCCTCGGTGGATGCGCTCATGCGGTCGCTGTCCGGGGAGGGGAGCCTGTCGGTGGGGCGCGGCGTGATCTCGGGGATCGATCTGGACAAGCTGTTCCGCTCTGGCGCGGTGACGGGGGGCACCACGGTGTTTGACAGTCTGAAGGCCAGCTATCGGATCGAGGGCGGCAATCTGCAGAACGACGATCTGTTGCTGCTGTTGTCGAGCTTCAAGGTCGCTGGCGCCGGGCGCGTCGGTCTCGGGGCGCGCGATCTGGATTATCTGGTCACCCCGACCGCATTCGAGAGCGAGGACAGCACCGGGTTGCAGGTGCCGGTGCGCTTTACCGGGCCGTGGTCAAACCCGCGCATCCGCCCTGATCTGGATGCCGCCACCAAGGTGCGGTTGGAGGAGCAGAAGGACAAGCTGGAGCAGAAAGCCAAGGAGAAGCTGCAGGAAAAGCTGAATCTGACGATCGAGGACGGTCAGAGCACAGAAGAGGCGATCAAGGACCGGCTGGAGGATGAGGCGGCCAAGCAGCTCAAGAAATTGTTTGGCAGCGACTGAGGTTGGAAGGGGGGATTACCAAGGGACGCGCCTGCGGCGCGTGCCTTCGGCGAGAGTATTTTCAGCCAGAAAAAGCGGGGGTCGGAAAAGTTGGGGCTGCCAAAAAGGGGGGCGGTAAAAGAGGGGCGAGGACGTTCGCCCCTCTTCGCTGTTCAAATCCTCGGGGGTGTCAGATCCGCTGGTCGTAATCGCCGACCGAGGGTTCGGTGCGGATCACCGCGTCGATATCGGTGAAGATGGCGCGCATCTCGTCCTCACTTTGTGCGCTTTCGCAGACCACGACCAGATTGGGCGTGTTCGAACTGGCGCGCACCAATCCCCAAGAGCCATTGTCAAGTATGACGCGGGCCCCGTTCACGGTGACCACCTCCTTGATGGCGCGGCCTGCGACGGTCTCGCCGGCCTCATGCTTGGCGACCAGTTTCTGCACTAGACGCGCCAGCACATCGTATTTCTCACCATCGGCGCAATAGGGCGACATGGTGGGGGTGGACCAGGTTTTGGGCAGGGCCTTGCGCAGATCTGACATCGACATGTCGGGGTTGCGCTCCATCAATTTGCAGATCTCGACCGCGACACGCATGCCGCAATCATAGCCGCGCCCGATCGGTTCCGCCAAGAAGTAGTGGCCGGACTTTTCGAAGCCTGCCAGCGCGCCGAGTTCCTTGACCCGGCGTTTCATGTGGGAATGCCCGGTCTTCCAGTAATCGGCCTTGGCCCCGTGCTTGATCAGTTCGGGGTCAGAGGCAAACAGGCCAGTGGATTTCACATCCGCGACAAAGGTGGAGTTGGGATAGATCTTGGCCAGATCGCGGGCCATGATCACGCCGACCTTGTCGGCAAAGATCTCTTCGCCCTCGTCATCGACCACGCCGCAGCGGTCGCCGTCCCCGTCGAAGCCGAGCGCCAGATCGGCGTCGCTGGCCAGCACGGTTTTCGCCATGTCATGCAGCATGTGCATGTCTTCGGGGTTCGGGTTGTAGTGTGGAAAGGTATAGTCGAGGTCGTTGTGGCTTGGCACCACCTCGACGCCGATGCGTTCAAACACCTCGGGCGCAAAGGCGCTCGCGGTGCCATTGCCGGTGGCGCAGACCACCTTGAGCTTGCGGGTCATCTTGAAGTCGCCGACCAGATCGTCGAGATAGGCCTCTTTCACCCCTTCGACGAATTCATAACCGCCGCCGGGGGCTTGGGCGCCGTGACCTGACAGCACGATTTCTTTCAGTTCCGACATTTCGTCCGGGCCGTGGGTTAACGGGCGTTCAAAGCCCATCTTGACCCCGGTCCAGCCGTTCGGGTTGTGGCTGGCCGTGACCATGGCCACCGCTGGCACATTGAGGTGAAACTGGGCGAAATAGGCCATCGGTGACACTGCCGGGCCGATATCCTTGACGTGAATGCCGGCCTGCATCAACCCGAGAACCAGCGCGTTCTTGATCGCCAGCGAATAGTCGCGGTAATCGTTGGCCACGGCAATGACGGGGTCGATGCCATGGCGGCGCATCTGGGTGCCAAGGCCAAGGCCCAGCGCGGTCATGCCGGGCAGGTTGATCTCTTCCGGGTATTTCCAGCGGGCGTCATATTCACGAAAGCCGGTCGGCTTGATCATCGGAAGTTTCAGAAAATCCCAAGTATTGGGCGTCACCTCATAAAGCGGGCGGGTCATACGGTCTGGTCCTCAAATCTCAAATTACAATTGGGTTGGCCTTGGCCAATGCATCGAAGCGCATCAGCGTGTTGATCAGTGCGCCCATCTGGTCCAGCGGGATCATGTTGGGCCCGTCCGAGGGGGCGGTGTCGGGGTTTTCATGGGTTTCGATGAACACGGCCGCGACCCCCAGCGCGACGGCCGCACGGGCCATCACGGGGGCGAATTCGCGTTGCCCGCCAGACGAACTGCCTTGGCCGCCGGGTTGTTGCACCGAATGGGTGGCGTCCATCACCACGGGATAGCCGGTTTTCGCCATGATCGGCAGAGATCGCATATCCGCCACCAGCGTGTTGTAGCCGAAAGAGGTGCCGCGTTCGGTCAGCAGGATGCGGGTGTTCCCCGTGCTCTCGATCTTGGTGATGATGTTGCCCATCTCCCAAGGGGCGAGGAACTGCCCTTTCTTGACGTTGACGACCGCGCCGGTGCGCCCCGCTGCAAGCAGCATGTCGGTTTGGCGGCACAAGAAGGCCGGGATCTGCAGGATGTCCACCACTTCGGCGGCGCGGGCGCATTGTTCCTCGGTGTGGACATCGGTCAGCACCGGGATGTCGAATGTCTTGCGGATATCATCGAGCACCGCGAGCCCGGCATCGATGCCCATGCCCCGCTTGCCGCCAAGCGAGGTGCGGTTGGCCTTGTCGTAAGAGGCCTTGAACACATACTGCGCGCCGGCGGCGGCGCAGATTTCCTGCATTTGACCGGCGATCATCTGTGCATGATCGCGGCTTTCAAGCTGGCAAGGGCCTGCTATGACGGTCAATGGCCGATCATTCCCGATCGTCAGACCGGCGACGTCTACGTGTTTCATGAGACTATGAGGTTACCTGTTCCCGGAGAATTGACGCGGTAAGCGAGATCATCAGGTAGATACCGGAAAAAATCAGGAATGCCAAAATCGTATTCTCGAACTTGCGCGGATAGGCGGGATCCTGACTGGCGACCGGTTCAACCGAGGTGGTGAGATAGCGCACCTGGCGGTTGGCCTCCATCCGGGTCTGTTCCACCTGTTGCAGCGCGGATTGCAGCATCATGTCGCGGGTTGCAAGGTCGGCCTGCGCCATCTGGATCCGGACGCTGAGCTGTGCCAGAGAATTTTCGCCCTGAGAGGCATCGACCATCCGTTTGTTCAGCCGTGCCAGCAACGCCTCCAGTCGGCGCACATCGCCTTGCGCGCCATCGACCTTGGCCCGGTTGGGGTGGCTGTTGTCCATCAGCGCGGCCAGCTCAAGCTGCTTTTCCTGAAGCTGCATCTCGATTCGGTTGATTTGTCCGCGCAGCGTCGCGATCACGCCCTCGGGGTCAAGGATTGCGCCTTTTTGCTGCAAGCCGACCAGCGCCTCTTGGGCCTTGCTCCGCTCATCCTGGGCGTTGTCAAAGCTGGTGAGCGCATCCTGCATCTGGTCGGATCGTTTCTGTTCGCTCAGACGGTTCACTCGATCTTCGGCATAGGAGAGCAGCGAGCGGGCGAAATTGGCACTGATCCCGGGGTCGGCGGCGGCCACCTCCAGTCGGATCACGCCTTCGGTCGGGTCGAAACCGATTTTCACGAATTTCGAATAGAGCCTGTAGGCCTGCTCGTTGGTCGGGTTCTCGGGCAAGCGTTGAATCGGGTCGATCCAGCTTTGGGTGAAATGCGTCTTGAACCCTTCGTCCTTGTCCAGGCGCAGCATCGCGTCCTTGGATTGCAGATAGGACTGAACCGCGATCGAATCCTGGCTGGTGGCAAATTGGGTGCCGCTGAGCAGGCTGCCCAGCCCGGTGCCGCCGCCGGTATTGTCCGCCTTGAGGATCAGGAATTCCGATTTGGTGGCGTACATCGGCGTGGCCACGGCATAGAAATACCAGCCTGCCAAGAGTGTCGGCAGCATCACAAAGAATGCCAGCCGGGTCATCAACAGGACCATCTTCTTGTGCCGACGCCGGGCGAGATCGCGCTGGATCGTGCCGATTTCCAGATCGCGTTCCTCTGACGGGCTCATCTCGGTCGAGGGCAGGGTCTGTTTGTCGCTGGGCACCGTCTGCGGCAGCTGAACGTGTTCTTTCGGGGGGCTGTCGTCGGCGTGCTGTCCTGCGGCGCTGTTGGGCACCACCAGTTCCAGCATGTTCGAGCGCTGGAACGGATCAATTCCCTGTTGCCGGAGCAGGCGAACCGCGTCGAAATCCGATGTGGCCGGCAGATTGTGCTTTTGCGCCACGCGGCGGGCCATGCGCAACTGGCGCCCGGTCAGCCCTTCGCGGCGGATGCCATCAATGGTCGCCTCGGTGGTGGTCTCACGGGCCGAAGATACCTGACCGCTCTGGGCAGCGGCGGGGGCCGGCTCGGGCGGGGGGCTTTGGGGGGCGCGCGTGGCAGAGTCCGCGTCAATCGATGGGGCTGCGGCGGCGTGCGCGGCCCTGGGGGGGCGCGGCGCGCTGGCGTCAGCGGCGGAGGGGACGGCGCGCGGGCGCAGTCGCTCTGTCGCCGGCGGTTCGATGCCGGCGGCGCTGCCGCTGTTCGCGCCCTCAGGCGCAGTGCTTTGCGCGGGGGCGGGATTGCGACGAATGCGGAATTTTTTAGCCTTGGGTTTCGTAGTCATAAAGCTGTTTTGCCTCTTCCAAGGTGTCGAACATGTGCAATTTGCCGTTCATCAGAACCGCAGCAGAGCGGGCGAATTTTTCCAGCGTGGCGGCCTGGTGCGATACGATCACGATGGTGGTCGTGCGCAGCCGCTCCTTCAGGATGGCCCCGGCCTTTCGGTTGAATTCCACGTCAGTGGTGCTCGGCATACCTTCATCAATCAGATAAATGTCAAAATCCAGCGCCAGCATCAATGCAAATGAAAACCGCGCCCGCATCCCCGAGGAATAGGTGCCGATCGGTTGATCGAAATATTCGCCCAGATTGCAAAGCCAGCGGCAATAGGCCTCGACGTAATCGGGGTCCATACCATAGAGCTTGGCAATATAGCGGCTGTTTTCCATCGCGGAAACCCGGCTGACCACCCCGCCCATGAAACCGAGCGGGAACGAGATCTTGCACCGGCGCCGGATTTCACCTTCGTCGGGTTTTTCCAGCCCTGCCATCATGTTGATCAGCGTGGTCTTGCCGGTGCCGTTGGGCGCGAGAATGCCTAGCGAACGACCGATCTCGACCCGGAAGGAGACCTGGTCAAGGATCACTTTGCGGCGAGTGCCGGTCCAGTAGGATTTGCTGACGTTTTCAAATTCAAGCATGTTTTTATCCGGTGCTGCCGATGCAGTCGCGGGGGCCCCTGTCTGTTTTTGTGTTCTGGCGTCTGCTCTTGCCTGCCCTCCTTCACAGAGGAGTATCAACGGCCTACAATCCGAATTTGGCTACATTATGTCGAAACGTGAAACAAAAAGCCAACAAGATTAGGGCCGAAATGGGGCAGAGTGCCCCGGTGGGGCTGTGATGCTGGCCGGGTTCCCGTACCAGCGGGCCTGAATTGGAGGTAAGAATATTGTTTCCAACTTGGAAACTTTGCGTGCGGGGCATTCTCGCCCGGCCGGCCTCGGCGACCGCAGCAAAACCCGGATCAGAGCGGCGATGAGCAGGAAGATGAGCACGTCGGAGGAGAGGGCAGGGGATCTGGTGCGCGAGATCGAAGCTTGCACCCTGTGTGCAGAGCGGTTCGCGGCCACCGCGACGGCGCATGTGCCGCGCCCGGTGGTGTGGTTTCGCCCCTCGGCGCGTATTTTGATTGCCGGTCAGGCCCCGGGCGCGCGGGTGCAGGCCTCGGGGCGGCCGTTCACGGACCCGTCCGGCGACCGGTTGCGCGACTGGTTGGGGATGGATGCGGCGACCTTCTATGACCTGACCCGCGTGGCGGTGGTGCCGATGGCTTTTTGTTTCCCAGGCTACAACGATCGCAAGGCCGATCTGCCGCCGCCGCCGATCTGCGCGCGAACGTGGCACGGGCGGGTGATGGCGGCGCTGGACAAGATAGAGCTGACGGTGCTGGTCGGCGGGCATGCGCAGCGTTGGCACATGGGGGCCAAGACCCCGATGAGCAATACGGTGACCGACACCGTAGCCCAATGGCGCGCCCATGCGCCGCGCGTCTTCCCCTTGCCTCATCCGTCGTGGCGCAATACCGCATGGCTGAAGAAAAACCCCTGGTTCGAGGCCGAGCTGCTGCCGGTGCTGCGGGGCCGGGTGCAAGAGGTGCTGAATGATGAACGCTGAAACACCGATCGACGCCGCCCACGCGGCGATGGAAGGCCAGCCTGAGGATGGCGCCGCGCGGCTGCGGTTTTATGAACGGGTCGCCGATGCCGAGCTGTTCCTGTTGCTGACCGAAGAGGCGCAGGGTGAGAATGTCTCGCCCGAGCTGTTCACACTGGAGGCCGGGCGTTTCGTTCTGGCCTTTGATCGCGAGGATCGGCTGGCGCAGTTCACCGGCCAGCCGGCGCCCTATGTGGCGCTGTCGGGGCGGGTGCTGGCGCAGATGTTGGCGGGGCAGGGGATCGGGCTGGGGCTCAACCTCGACGTTGCCCCGTCCGCGATTCTGGTGCCAGCGGAGGCGATGGATTGGTTGCAGCAGACACTGGGCAACGCGCCGGAAGAGACCGAGGCGCAGTTCTCGGAATTCACCGCGCCGACCGGCCTGCCCGAGTCGCTGATCGAAGCCTTGGATGCAAAGCTCGCCACCGCCGCAGGGCTGGCGCAGGCGGCGTATCTGGTGGGCACCGTTGATGCCACCGGCGGGCGCGGGCATCTGTTGGGCTTCATTGATGCGCTGGAACCGGCGCGCGGTGCGCTGGCCAATGCCGCGAGCGAAGCGCTGACCTTTTCCGGGATCGAGGCCGGGGCGATGGATGTGGGCTTTTTCACCGGTGATGCGTCGGTGACGGCCAAACTTGCCGCTGTCGGGTTGCGCTTTGATCTGCCGCAGCCGCAGATGCCCGAGCGTATCGCCCCCGCCGCCCCGGGCAGCGATCCGGACAAGCCGCCGATCCTGCGGTGATGACACCAGAGCCGGATCGGTCCGCGGTTTGTTCACACCACGCGCATGGCGTGATGTGTTGTCGCTGGCCCCGATGCGCTTTGACCGGGGCCGCAGGGGTGGCTCAGGTCAGGTGACGGGCGCGGGCCCCGCGTTCGATTGCCGCCGCGTGCAGCCGGTCGAGGTTCAGCTCATAGCGGATCTCTTCCAGCAGCCGCAGTTCGGACTCGGCCAGCCTGCCGTCGGCGGCGGCAACATCGCAGGCCAGCGCATAGGCGGTCTCGAACAGGCGTTCGGGCAGGTCGTCGCGGAGCAGGCCGAACAGAGCGTCCAGCCCGTCCTCCTGCTCGAACAGGTCGAACACCATCTGTGACATGATGTTCATCCGGTCGATATCATAGCCGGCAAAGACCGGCAGGTGATTGACTGCCGCCTGAATCTTGACCAACTCGGCGGTTCGGATGTTTTCGTCAGAGGCGGAAACGGCGATCATCAGGGCAACGAGACAGTCCTGCGCGCTTAGCACGTTCTGGTCTGGATTGGTCATGGGGCGCTCCTTTGGCTTGCGCATGTTGCAGTTGGCTAGCGCATGTTGCAGTGCAGAATATTGACGCGCCAGCGCCAGCACAATAGGTAGCGGCGCATGGTCGCGTGCGAATGCGCGGCCCAGACCCTTCGGAGAATATGATGTCGGACCTGCGCGAAGCTGCCCTGCAATCGAAAGCCTGGCCTTTTGAAGAAGCGCGCCGGGTGCTCAAACGGTATGAGAAGACGCCACCGGAAAAGGGCTATGTCTTGTTCGAGACCGGCTATGGGCCGTCGGGGCTGCCCCATATCGGCACCTTTGGCGAGGTGCTGCGCACCACGATGATCCGCCATGCCTTTGAAGTGATCTGCGACATTCCCACCCGGTTGATCTGTTTTTCCGACGATCTGGACGGGATGCGCAAGGTTCCAAGCAACGTGCCGAACCAGGAGATGTTGCAACAGCATCTGCAAATGCCGCTGACCCGTGTACCGGACCCGTTTGGCACCCATGACAGCTTTGGCGATCACAACAACGCCATGCTGCGCCGGTTTCTGGACACCTTCGGGTTTGAGTATGAATTCTATTCGGCGACCGAGTTTTATGGCTCGGGTCAGTTCGACGAGGTGCTGAAGCGCGCGGTCGACAAATACGACGACGTCATGAAGGTGATGCTGAAAAGCCTGCGCGAAGAGCGCCGCCAGACCTATTCGATCTTCCTGCCGATCCACCCGGAAACCGGTCGCGTGCTTTACGTGCCGATGAAAGAGGTGAACAAGGAAAACTATACCATCACCTTTGACGACGAGGACGGCAAGGAGTGGACGCTGCCGGTCACCGGCGGCAACGTCAAGCTGCAGTGGAAGCCGGACTTTGGCGCGCGCTGGGCGGCGTTGGGTGTGGATTTCGAGATGTATGGCAAGGACCATTCGACCAACACGCCGATCTATGATCGCATCTGCGAGATTCTGGGCCAGCGCAAGCCGGAGCATTTCTCCTATGAGCTGTTCCTGGACGAGAACGGCCAGAAAATTTCGAAAAGCTCGGGCAACGGGATCAGCATCGATGAATGGCTGAGCTATGCCAGCACCGAGAGCCTGAGCTATTTCATGTATCAAAAGCCGAAGACCGCCAAGCGGATGTACTTTGACGTGATCCCCAAGGCCGTCGACGAGTACCACCAACAGCTGCGCGCCTATGCCGGGCAGGACGCCAAGGCACGGTTGAACAATCCGGTCTATCACATCCACAGCGGTGACGTGCCGCAAAGCAATATGGTGGTGCCGTTCGCGATGCTGCTGAACCTTGCGTCGGTGGCCTCGGCCGAGGACAAGCAGACGCTGTGGGGGTTCATGCGCCGCTATGCGCCCGACGCCAGCCCCGAGACGCATCCCGATCTGGATGCCGCCGCCGGGTTCGCGGTGAAGTATTACGAGGATTTCGTCAAACCGCACCGGGTCTATCGTGCGCCGACAGAGGTTGAGCGCGAGGCGCTGGTGGAATTGCGTGATGCCTTGGCCGCCTATGACGGGCCGGTCGAGGACGAGGCGTTGCAATCCATCGTCTACGGGGTTGGGCGCGAGAAGTTCGACCCGCTGCGCGACTGGTTCACGGCGCTTTACGAGGTGCTGCTGGGAGCCTCGCAGGGGCCGCGGTTCGGCGGGTTCATCGCGCTTTACGGTGTTGCCGAGACGGTGGCCTTGATCGACAAGGCACTGGCGGGGGAGCTGGGCTGAACGCCTAGCCCTTTCGCCAATCCTGCCACCAGCGGGTCCAGAGTTTGGGGAGTTTGCCCGGCTTTTTGTACAGCATCGTCTTGCCAAGGGCGAAGGCGCGGGCCTGCAGCCCGCCCTTGCGTTTGAGGGCGCGCGATTTCAGCTCCTCAATTCGCCCGGCGGTGACGGCGGTTGGCCGGGTCGCCGCCAGTTTGTCGAGTTTGTCCAGATAGACGGCGGTGTCGTGATACTCGCCCAGCAGATCCGCAAGCTGTTTGGCGGCCTCGCGGTGGGGCTGCATCCGGTGCGCGTGGATGTCGCGCAGCAGGCGGCTGTGGTACCAGTTGTATTTCACCCGTTTACGCCATTCGTGCATGGCCGCGACACTGGGATCTTTGTGCGCGGCCCGGTAGCCGTCGGCGGTGCGGGCCCATGTCAGGGTAAGACCGGCGCGCAGAATATCCTTGTCCTTGCCCTTGAGGCGCCAGTTGGCGGCCCGCGCGCGCAGCGCCCGCAGCGCCTCGCAAAGCTCGGCGTTCAGATCGGCGGGCAGGGGGCTGTCTCCCTCGGCCCCCTTGGGGGCCTGCGCCACCAGATGCGCGCGCAACGGGGCGAACCTTGCGGGATCGGGGGCGTCGGTCATCAGCTTGTCATGGGTTTGGATCATCACACCGCTGTCGCGCGGACCTGACATCTTGACCGCCAGATCGCGGATCACGGCGTTTTCGCGGGCGTAACCGTCAAAGCCGGGGCGCACCAGCCGCAGTAGCCCGCGCAGTTTCTTGAAGTGTTTCCGGGTCTGGTGAATCGCCACGTTCGGGTCGGTGCCCGGCGTTGTCAGCTCGGCAAGGGCGGCGTCGATTTGCTCGCCCGCGATGCGGCGCAGCGCTGCTTGCAGGCTGCGGTCGCGCGGCGTGATGCGATAGGCCATGGGTCTGAGTCCTTTTGCGGATGCCACGGAGGACCGTAACGGTGGTCTCAGCCGGTGTTAACCCGTTCTCTATACCCGTTTGCGCCGACCGGAATGGCCTCCGGGCGGGTGTTGGAAAGGGATTTTCATGAACAAGGCGATTACTGAGGGTGTGGTGCTGATGCCGCCTGTCTTTGCAGAGGGTCTGGATGTCTGGTCGAGCGGGGATGGCACGCCGGGATCGGATACCTATGACGGGGCGGTGAACGCGGCCTTTGTGGCTGCGGATCAGGATTTCGCCGGTTGTCTGGAACTGCAGAAAACCGAGGCCACGCAAAAGCTGCGCCATATGGGCAAGACGCCGTTGATTCCGGGCTGCTATTTGCAAATCACGGTGCGGATCAAGGCATTGAGCGGGGCGCTGCCGACGGTGCGGATCGCCGGTTGGGCGGGTGGACCCGGCGGCCATGTCGGCGGGCTGAGCGAGACTGCGGCGGCGGTCACGCTGAGCAACTATGGCGAGGTGGTCGAGTTGCGCGCCATTGTCGGCAGCGGGGATCGCGGCGGGGTCGACATGGTCTGGGGCATGGCGGCGGAATACGGGTATTTCGGGATCGACCTGACTGGGGCCAATGGCGGTGTGGTGCGCATCGACGATATCGAGATCACCGATGTCACCAGCATCTTCCTGCGCGATATGCTGAGTCAGGTGGATGTGCGCGACTACGGCGCGCTGGGCGATGGGGTGACCGATGACAGCGCCGCCTTTGCCGCCGCCGATGCCGATGCCGATGGCCGCCGTCTATTCGTGCCGGCGGGCAGTTATCATCTGGCCGAGTCGGTGACGCTGGAGGCCGAGGTGGCTTTCGAGGGCGTGGTGAACATGCCGACGGACAAGATGCTGCTTTTGACCAAAAGCTTTGATCTGCCGCATTATATCGCGGCCTTCGGCAATGAGGAGCTGGGCTTTAAAAAGGCGTTTCAGGCGCTGTTGAACAATGCCGATCATGAAAGTCTGGACATGGGCGGGCGCAAGGTGACGGTGACGGCGCCGATCGACATGCAGGCGGCGGTGCCCAACAAAAGCAGCTATTCCACCCGCCGGGTGATCCGCAACGGTCAGTTGGAGGCGAGCGCCGGGGCGGGGTGGAGCACCGATGTGGTCACCTCGAAGGCGACCTATTCGCTGTCGAACTCCAAGACGTTGAGCAATGTAACCAATGTGGCCAATGTGCCGGTGGGGGCGCTGGTCGAGGGGGTTGGCGTGGGCCGCGAGGTCTATGTCACCGACAAGCGCAACGGCGCGCAGGAGATCACCCTGAGCGCGCCGCTGTATGATGCGGTGGGCACACAGAATTTCACCTTCCGTGATTTCAAATACATGCTGGATTTCAGCGGCTTCACCAACCTGAGCAAGTTCGCCCTGTCGGATGTGGAGATGCAATGCGAGGGACTGTGCAGCGGTCTGCGGCTGGCGGCAACGGGGGTGGCGTTTCATCTGCGCGACTGCTTCATCAGCCGACCCAAGGATCGTGGCGTGACCTCGATCGGAACAGGCTGTCAGGGGATGCTGATTGACCGCTGCCAGTTCCTGTCGAATGAAAATGACGCGGATGTGGCCGACCGAAGTTCCATCGCGCTGAACGCCAATGCCAATGACGTCAAGCTGCGCAACAACCGGGCCGAGAAGTTTCGCCATTTCGCGGTACTGGCGGGCAGCAACAGCGTGGTGACGGGCAACCATTTCTTTCAGGGCGACGGGGTCTCGGATGGGGTGCGCACCGGCGGGCTGGTTCTGACGGCAAGCTATTGCAGCAGCACGCTGAGCAGCAATTACGTCGATAATTGTTTTATCGAGTGGACCAACGAACACGATTCCTCGCCGGATTTCGTCAGCGGGTATTCGTTTAGCGCGCTGAGCATTGCCGACAATATCTTTCTGTCCGGCGATGTGGCGCCCTGGTTCAGCTATATCGTGATCAAGCCGCATGGGTCTGGCCACTACCTGAACGGCGTGAATGTGACCGGCAACATGTTCCGCAGCATCAACGGCAGCATCGACCGGGCCGAGCGGGTCGATACCAGTTTTGCCGATCTGGACTATACCCGGTTCAAGAACGTGACTTTTGTCGGCAATACATATCACGCGGTCACCTATCAGGTGATGAACCCGCTGCGGGTGCGCCACAAGGAAAGCAGCGCGGCGAAGACATGGACGGTCGAGGCCGGGGGCGAGTTGCCCTTCGAGGCGCGGGCGCGCGGCGTCGACGGAATCGTGACGCTGGATGCGGTCAAGACCGGCAGCGGCGACACGGTGCATGATCTGCCCTATGTCGAGTTGGAGCAGGGGGCGCGTGGCGACAAGGTCAAGCTGGTCTGGTCCGAGGCGGTGAAGGGCGAGGTCGCGGTCAGCCTGAGGATTGATACCTGAGGCTGCTTTTCAGCCGGGCAGGCCCATGTCGGCGGGCGTCAGTTGGAACGCCTTGCCGAAGCCGCCGTTGAGGTGGCCGATGCTGGGGGAGAACAGCGCAAAGCTGAAATCCGCAAACCCGATATAAAGTTTGGCCTTGGGGTGGTCGCGCAGATATTGCGCGGCCAATTCGTCGTAGTCCTCCGCGCCCTTGCGGATGAAACGGGCGCGAGCCTGTAGCGTCAGGCGTGGGTGGGTCAGCGGATCGCCCTTGGGCCCGGGTTCGCCGATCAGGAGCGAACAGGCGGGATTGGCGCGCAAGGCTTGGGTATGGGCCGCAAGGTCAGAGATCAGGGTCAGCGGTGCGCCTGCGGGCGACAGGCCAAAGGCCACGCGGGTGACCATCGGCGCGCCATCTGCCAGCACAACGGCAAGGGCGGCAAAGCGGGCGTCGTGCAGCAGGGAGTGGGCGATCTGGCGCGCTGTATCATCGGTGGGGCGGATGGGGCGGATCGGATCGGTCATTGCGCCTGTCTAGGGCGCGACGGAGGAGGGCGCAACCGGCGCGCTCAGAACCAGCGCCACAGGGCGATCTTGAGGCCGAGGGTGTCGCGGCTGGCGGATTTGCGCTCTACTCCGAGCAGCCATGTGGTGTCGCGGCGGCTGTCGAACAGGAGGCCGGGCGTCACTGCCCAGATCAGCGGCTGGCCCGGCACAAGGGCGGATTCCAGCTGCAGGATCGGGCGCAGGCGACCCGGTTTCGACAGTCCAAGGGTGGCGTCAAGCTTGTAGATTGGGACAGTCATTCCGAGCCGCCGTTCATAGGCGGCATCGAGAGCGAGCCAGCCAGCGGCCCCCCGGCGCAGGGTGAAACCACGCCCATAGGAGAGCGTCAGGCGATACATCGGATCCCAGGCCGCGCGCCAGTGGTGGCCGCCGAAGGCTGCCTCGGCAGCCAATCGGGCGCGGGCACCGGGGCGGGACAGCGGCAGCCGGGCGAACAGCAGCGCGTGCCCGGCGATGCCGGGGCGTTCGTTGATATCGGCCCCGATCGTGAGGCGCGGCGCGAGCCCGTATTCGGCGAAGATCGAGACCTCCTGCCAGGCGTCGGGGTCGCCTTGTCGCAGCGTGCCGGTGGTCGAGAGAAATCCCCGGCCCGGTTCGCGCAGCCAGGCACCGGCCGCAGTCGGACCAGCCGTGCCGGTGGTGCACAGAACTGCGATCAGAAACAGGACAAGGCGGCGCATATGGGGCTCCTCCTCTGGCAGGGTCGGGGGAGATGGTTAATGAACTGTTAGGATCGGAGACGTGGAATTGCGTTGCGTTGTGCCGCGCCAGGGCTAAGCTGCGATGCAGCATCATGCGGAGGCCTCGATGGCACATGTGATCACGGTCGCGCAGCAGAAGGGCGGGTCGGGCAAGACCACGCTGGCGGTCAATCTGGCGGTGGGGTTCGCCCGCGCTGGCAAGTCTGTGGCGCTGATGGATATTGACCCGCAGGGCAGCGCCGGGCGCTGGTTCATGACCCGGCTGGAGGCGCTGGAGGCCGGGGCCGGTGGCGCGCTGGCGAATACGCCCGAGATCACCTTCTCCACCGCTTCGGCCTGGGGCGTGAGCTATGAGTTGCGCAAGCTGGCGCAGGCCCATGACATTGTCATCATCGATACGCCGCCCAAGGCCGATAGCGATCTGCGCCCGGCGCTGCGGGCCAGCGATCTGGTGCTGGTGCCGGTGGCCTCGTCGCATCTGGACCTTTGGGCGGTGGAAATGGCGCTGTATCTTGCTGCGCGCGAAGACGTGCCGGCGATGATCGTGCTGACGCGAACCCGCACTGGCACACGGCTGGCCGCCGATGTTGCCAGCAAGGCCGCCGAACTGGGCACCGAGATTGCCAAGACCGTCTTGGCCAACCGGGTGACCTATGCCGAGACGCTGGGGCAGGGCCGTGCCGCGCTGGAGTCGCCAAAGGGCCCCGCCCATGACGAGGTGACGCGGTTGGTGCAGGAGGTGCAGACGGCGCTGGATCGACTGTGATAGATTGAAACTCCGAACGAGGAGAAAACGATGCCGAGTATTTCCAAAGACACCAGTGTGCAGACTGTCATCACCACCTTTGAGATGACGCCGGGCACCTGCCAGGATGTTCTGGACGCGCTGACCGTAGCCTATGCCGAATTCATCTCGAAACAGCCCGGTTTCATTGCAGCGGGGCTGCATGTGAACGACGCGCAGACGCGCATTGCCAATTATTCACAATGGGCGCGGCGCGAAGATTTTCAGGCCATGCTACGCACCCCGGAGATGCGCCAGCGGAACCGCGTGATCAACGAGTTGTGCAAGAGTTTCGAGCCGGTGATGTATGAGGTGACGGCGACATTTGGGTGAGCCGGTGAGCCCGCCCGCCGCTTGCAAGTCCGGCGCGTAGAGGCATATCTTTTGGCGCTGACCCCTGAGTACCGCATTGGGTGCGGGCTTTGTTTGTGTTTTGGGCCCGTGCCTTTGTCGTGTGCCTTTGTCGTTTGCCCTTGTCCTGCGCCTTGGCCGGTCTTTGTGCACGCAACGGGGCGGTCGCCGTTTCGTCAAAAATCTTGCAAGCACAGCCAAACCGGACGCGCCCGACCCGCGACGTTTCCCCTTTCAAGCCACTGGGGGCGGGGCCGTGGCTCTGCTTGCGCAGAAAAGGCGTTTCAATTCCATCAAATCGCAATACTCTGGCCAAAGCGCAATGCTCTGGAGTGAAACATCCCCCCGTGCAGGGTTCAACCGACGGGGCCATATGATGTGGATCAAGGCCGATTGTGCGCCGCGCGGCGCACAATGAACAAAATGAACAAGGAGAATAAAATGTATCATAACATCCTGATTCCAGTGTCCTTTGACTCTGAACGCGATGTGACGGCGCCGATGAAACTGGCCGAAATTCTGGGAACGCCGGATGCGAAGGTCACGCTGCTGCACGTGGTCGAACATATCCCGGGCTATGCGATTTCCTATATGCCCGAAGACTATTTGACCGAGGCCCGCACCGCGGTTCAGAACGAGCTGGATGCGATGGCGGCCAAGCTGCCCAATGCCCGCGCCGTGGTGATTGAAGGCCATTCCGGTCGCTCGATCCTGGACTGGGCTGAAACCAACAAGCCTGACCTGATCATTGTCGCCTCGCACCGGCCCGGAATGCAGGATCTGCTATTGGGTTCGACCGCAACACAGGTGGTGCGTCATGCCAAATGCGCGGTGCATGTGGTACGCTAAAGCCTGAGGAGCAACAAAAAGGGGGAGGGCGCTATGAGAACAGTTGTTTGCGTATTGGCGGGGCTTGCGTTGGCGGTGCCGGCATGGGCTGATCCTGTCGGGATCACCAAGGACATGATGCAGGCGCAAGTTCCCTTGCCCGAAGGGGGGACCGCGACGGTGTCGCGCATCCAGGACAACGACAACAAGGTCGAAGGCGTCTGGGCGCAAACCTCGCGCGCCTGTCCGCCCTTTTGCATTCAACCGATCACCCCTGCCGACGGGGTGACGACGATTGGCGAGTTGGAGCTGATCGCGATGTTGCAAGACCCTGACGCGGTGGTTGTCGATGGCCGCGTGCGGCCCGATTTCGAGGGTGGCTCGATCCCTGGGGCGATCAGCATCCCCTATACCGAAGCCGCAGACCGGCTGGGCGAACTGGGTTGTGAGCCCGATTTCGAGGGGTTCGACTGTGCCAATGCCAAGCCCGTGGCGCTGTTTTGCAACGGGCCGTGGTGTGGTCAGTCACCGGCGGCGGCCCGGCGGATGATCGAGGCCGGTTATCCGGCTGACAAGATCCATTATTACCGTGGCGGTATGCAGGTGTGGCGGATGCTGGGCCTGACGGTGACGGAATAAGGGACAGTTCACGGGGCAGGGTGGCGTCAGGCGTCGCCCTGTTTCAGGCCGTGCGAAAGGTCGGGTGCTCTTTCTTGGGAGCACCTCCGGCGCATATGGTGAGCCTCTCAAGCCGCAGGTTTTCGTTTCAGCGACCTGCGCCCTCCCGAAGGAGGGCACGGCTTTGCATAGCGTCATACCCCGGCGCTTAGGCGCCGGGGAGGGGCTCATTGCACCTGTTCGGTCGAAAATCCGGCCAACCGGGAGTAGCCGTTGACGATGGCATCGCGCGCCTCGAAGGGCAGGATATCCTCCAGATCCTCGAACTTTTGGCCGGGGAGATCGGCAATACGGGCCTCGACCTCGTCGATCACCCGCTCGGGCCCGCCAGAGCGGTTGCCCGCGACAATCTCGTTCACCGGGCCCAACCGCTCGGCCTCATAGGCTTGAAGGATTGCGGCGGGGTCGCCGCCCGCACCGCATAGGCGCCCCAGTGTACGCGCGTCGAGGATCGCCTGGGCGGACCCGTTGGCCCCGAACGGGTACATCGGATGCGCGGCATCCCCCAGAAGGGTCACGCGGCCGCGGGTCCAGGTTTCCAGCGGGTCGCGGTCGCACATGGGGAAATCCCAAAAGACCGGCGTCGCGTCCACCATCGCGTGGATATCCGTCTCGGGGACCGTGAACGCCTCAAGGATCGGGTGCAACACCTCGGCCCGCGCCTCGCGGTTCCAGTCCTCGCGGCCGGGTGCGGGGGCGCCCGGCTCGGCCTGCCGGACCACGCAGGCCCAGTTCATCAACTGCGTGTCGGGCGTTTTTCCGGGCCCGATAGGGTAGAAGATGAATTTCTGCCCCATGCCACCCGAGTTGATAATTGTGTGCCCGTCCAGCACCTTTGGCCAATCGACCGAGCCGCGCCAGAGCATCAGCCCGGACCAGCGCGGGGCCCCTTCGCCAGGGTTCAGGTGGCGACGCACGGCGGAATGGATGCCGTCGGCCCCAATCAGCACATCGCCTTCGGCAGTAAACGTGCTGCCATCGCTACGGCGCAGGGTCACGCGCACGCCGGTGTCGGTGTCCTCGATCGCCTCAACCGCAGCGTCGAGCGTCAGAGATCCCTCGGGCAGGCGTTCGGCCACGGCGTTCAGCAGCACCTGATGGATGTCGGCCCGGTGCGCGGTGATCTGTGGTACGCCATAGCCTGCCGCCAGCCCACGCGGCGCGTTCCAGACCTCCTGACCGCCACGGGTGCGAAAGATCATGCGGTCGGTTCGGACCCCCAACGCGTCGAGGCGGGCCATCAACCCCAGTTCATCCATCGCATTGACGGCGTGAGGCAACAGGGTGATGCCGACCCCCAGTTGAAGGATCTCGGGCACCTTTTCAAAGATCTGGCAGGGCACGCCCGCCTTTTGGAGATAGAGCGCGGCGGTCAGCCCGCCGATCCCGCCTCCGGCAATGATCACTTTCATGGCTCAGCCTTTCTCGGCGCGGCGCTTGGCGACTAGTTCGTCCAGCCAATCGCCATCGAGTTCGGGCATCAGCACCACATTTTCCTGTTCGCGCGGGTCGTTTCGAGCGGTGATCGCGGTGGCGGGTTCATCCAGTGAGAGGTTGAAGGCCACATGAGGCACCTCGGCGGGGATGAAGCAGAAACTGCCGGGTTCCATCAGGGATTCGGTCTCAAGTTTCGGCCCGTGCAACAGAATGATTTTTCCCGAGACCGTATAGATCGCCGTCTCGTAATCCTTGTGTCGGTGCGTCTTGGCCCGCCCGCCGGGGCCGAAGGCGGTGAGGTTCAAGGACAGGTGCTTGGAGCCAGTGCTGTTTTCGGAGACGCCAAAGAACTGTGGCATGCCTTGTTTGGCGATGTTGGTGTGTTCGGGGGTGAAGATCATCACGTCTGTGCCGTCGGGGGTGCTCATGATTTTGTCCTTTCTGGTCTGTGGGAAATCGGGTCTGGTCTGTGGGAAACTGGGCCTTGTCGAGGGTTAGGTGGTTCGCGGCAGCGGGGCTTGGTTCCATTGCAGCACGCGGTAGTTGGGTCGGAGCCCAGCAGTGCAGTAAGGATCGCCATCGGCGAGGGCCTGTGCTTCGGTGAGGCTTTCGGCATGGATCACCCAGAGCGATCCGCAAAAGGGGGCCTCTTGCCCCTCGCGCAATCCGCCCGCGTCGGTGATCCGGTCGCCGCAGCTGGCGAGGTATTCGAAATGGGCGCGCGTGAGATCGGCGTCGATCTGGCCGGGCTGCACGTCGTCGAAGAAAAGGGCGATAAAGCGCATCAAGGTCTCCTGATCCGTGGTGGTGGCGGACATGGCTGTCACATCCCGAGGTAGGCGCGGCGCACCGCAGGGGAGTCGAGAAGCTCTGCACCGGGGCCGGAGAGGGCGACGCTGCCGTTTTCCAGCAGATAGGCGTGATCCGCGAGTTCCAGCGCGACCTTGGCGTTCTGTTCGGCAAGCAGGATGGTGAAGCCTGACGCGCGCAGCTCTTTGATGGTCTCGAAGACCTGCTTGACCATGACCGGGGCCAGCCCCAGCGTCGGCTCGTCCATCAGGATCAGCCGGGGCCGCGCCATCAGCCCACGACCCAGCGCCAGCATTTGCTGCTCGCCGCCCGACATCAGCCCGGCATGCTGTCGCCGCCGCTCTTCCAGCCGTGGGAAGCGGCGAAACACCTCGGCCAGCATCTCTGCGTGACCGGCGCGGGCTGAGGGTGCGATGGCCCCAAGGCGCAGGTTTTGCTCCACGGTCATGCCGGGAAAGACCAGCCGTCCTTCAGGGATCAGGCAAAGTCCGGCATCGACGCGATCATGGCTGGCGGTTCGGGTGATGTCGCGCCCGTTGAAGTGGATCTCGCCGCTGGTGGGGGCCACCAACCCGGCGAGCGCTTTCATGATCGTGGTCTTGCCCGCGCCGTTGGCACCGATCAGCGTTGTCACGCTGCCCGGGGCCACCTCGAAGTCGACATCAAACAGAACCTGAACCGGACCGTAGGCGGCCTGAAGACGGGAAGCGGAAAGCATTGAGTGGGTCATCCGAAATACACCTCCGCGACGCGGTCATGGTTGCCGATCTCTTCGGGCGTGCCGAAGGCGATGCGTTCGCCGTGGTCCAGCACCAGAATACGGTCGGACAGGGTCATCAGCGCGCCGATCACATGTTCGACGATCACGAAGGTGAGCCCGCGTTCGCGCCGCAGCCTGCCGAGCGTGTCGAGCATTGCGCTGACCTCGGTGGGGTTGAGGCCGGCCATCACCTCATCCAGCATGACCAGCTGTGCGCCGGTGGCGAGGGCGCGGGCGATCTCCAGCCGCTTTTGTCCAGAAAGCGTCAGCTGCGCCGCGTCCAACTGGCGCCGGTCCGACAGATCAACGGCCTCCAGCGCGTCGTCGACCACCTGTGCGATTTCCGTTTCCGACAGCTTTCGCGCGCTGCCGTAAAGGGCAGCGACGCGCAGGTTCTCGGCCACCGTCAGCCCGGCAAAGGGGCGCACGATCTGGAAGGTCCGGCACAGGCCGCGTCGGCAGATCCGGCTGGGCGAGAGTCCGGTCAGCCGGGTGCCGTCAAAGATGACTTCGCCCGCTGTGGGGGGGACATGGCCGGCGATGACGCTGAAAAGCGTGGTCTTGCCGGCGCCATTGGCCCCCATGAGGCCGAAAATCTCGCCCTGTTCCACTTGCAGGCTGACGTCGTTGAGGGCCATCAGCCCGCCGAAGCGTTTGCTGACACCTTTGATGTCGAGGAAAGCCATCAGCGTGCCCCCTTGATGCTATCCACAAGACCCGAAAGGCCACGGGGAACGAAAAGGATAAAGGTGATCAGGGTCAGGCCCAGCACGATCATGTAAAGCTGGGGCAGGCTGGACCACAAAAACTCTGACAACAGGGTGAACCCGAGCGCGCCCAGAATTGGGCCGCGCACGGTCTCGGTGCCGCCGACAAGGGCCATGGTGACGATGGTGAAGGAGATTACCGGGTCGAAGGCCTGTGCCGGTTCGAAATAGCTGGTCCGCAGCAACGCGAGCCCCCCGACCGCGCCGGGAATGGCGGCAGAGGCGATAAAGGCCAGCAGTTTGAGCCGCGCGACAGGGACACCGACGGTTTCGGCGGCGACCTCATCTTCGCGGATGGCGGCCAGCCCGGCGCCGAAACGGGAGTGGCGGATGACAAAGGCCCCGAGGGTGGCAAGCGTGGCAAGGCCCACCATCCACCACAGCAGCACCTCGATCGGCGGAACATCAAAGAGCATCCGGCCAAAGCTGCCGAGCGCGGATTCGATCCGCATGACGATGTGGCGTACCAGTTCCGACAACCCATAGGTGAGGATGACGAAATATGGGCCACGGACCCGCAGTACCGGCATCCCCACCAGCGCCGCAAAAAGCGCCGCCGCTGCGGCTGCCGCGATCAGCGCAAACTCAAACGGGATAAGGCCGGTAAGCAGGACGCAGACATAGGCGCCGACGCCATAGAACACCGCGTGGCCGAGCGAGAGATAGCCGGTGGTGGCCGAGAGCATCGACCAGCTTTGCGCCAGCGCGATCCACATCGCCAGTTGAAAGACGATGCCCATAAGATAGGGGCTGCCGGTGAAGGGGGCCGCGACGCCCAGTGCGGCGAGGGCGAGGCCGAGGGTGATACTGACGTTTTTCATGATCGCACCGCCTTGGTGAATATGCCTTCGGGACGGATCAGAAGGACGGCCACGAACAGGCCGTAGATCAGGATCGAGCGGTACCCGGGGGAGGTCAGAGCAATTCCGTAGGTCTCGACCAGGCCCAGGCAGAACCCGGCGAGGATACCCGCGCCGATGTTGCCCAAGCCGCCGATGATGATTACCACGAAGGCGACGATGGTGAAGGGGAAGCCCATGAAGGGGGTGATCTGTTCGGTCATGCTGACCAGCACCCCGGCGATGCCTGCCACGGCAAAGCCGCCGCAGATGGTGGCCAACTGGATCCGGTTCATGTTCACGCCCACGACCTGCGCCGCCTCGCGCCGCTGGATCACGGCGCGAAGGCCCCAGCCAAACAGGTGAAAGCGCAGGAACAGCAGCGTGCCGAAGCAGACCGTCGTTGCGACCCCCAGCGACAAAAGCCGGTTGCCCGTCATGCTGACGCCCTGCCATGTGAGGACGGTATCAAGATATTGGTACCCGCGCGAAGAGGATGTGAAGGCCAGCGCCGCAAGGTTCTGCAAGATTACCGAGATGCCGTAAAAGAGGATCAACGAGTTTGCCTCGACCCGCTTGGCAAGGTCGGGCTTGGCCAGCATCCGGCGAAACAGCCCGGCGTAGACGGCCCAGCCCAGCAGGGCACAGAGCGCGGCGGCGATCACCAGCGAGACGAGCGGCGGGATGGCGAACAGGGTGAACAACCAGAAGGCCGTATAGGCCCCGATCATCACCAGGTCGCCATGGGCGATGTTGAGCAGTCGCAGCGTGCCGTAAACCAGATTCAGCCCAAGCGCGACAAGCGCATAGAGTGATCCCGAAACGAGCGCGGCGAACAGAAGTTGTCCGGAAAGTAGCGTATCCACGACGGTCCTATTCCTGTAGCTGAGACCCAGGTTGGCGGCGCGGGGAGGGGCCCCGCGCGGGTCGGAATGGTACGGAAGTCGGCTCCGCCCGCAGGCGGACGGAGCCCGCGGCTTACCAGCCCTGTTTTGGGGCGTAGTCGGCGGTCTTGACGGAGTCGGGCCAGACCAGTTCAATCTTGCCGTCCTGGATCTGCACGAAGCCGGTCGGGGTCACCTCGTTCTGCACGCCGTCGAAGCGGACTTCGCCATTGATCGTGTCAAAGGTGCCGGTGGCGATCGCCTCACGCAGGGCCTCTGGGTCGAGCCCTGCCTTGGCCACGGCCTGCTGCAGGATCTCCAGCGACATATAGGCCAGCGCAGAGTCGAGCGCGTCGGGCTCTTCGCCGAATTCCGCGACGTAGGCCGCAAAGAACGCTTGTCCCTTGGGCCAGACATCGGCCTGCGGCGACCAATGCGCCGAGGACAGCACGCCGTTCACCGCGCTACCAAAGGATTTGCGATAGGCGTCCAGCGTCGGCCCGATCAGCGACATGACAAAGGGCGCTTCGATCCCCAGTTCCTTGGCCTGACCGGCAAAGAGGAACGAGTCCGAGGGATAGGTCATGGCGATCACCGCGTCTGGGGCGGCCTTGCGGACCTGAACCATCATCGACGTCATGTCCTTGATGTCCGGCGGATAGCTTTCATCGACCCTGATTTCGATTCCGGCCTCTTTCAGCGCGGGGATCAGGAAGCTGCGGAACTCTTGCGAATAGGGCAACTCGTTGGCGAGGAGCGCGGCGCTTTTCACGCCTTCGGCCTGCATCATCTTGGCAAGCTCTGCCCCCATCGCGTCGGGAATGGCAGAGGTCGGGAACCAGATATACCCCGGCGCCACTTTGCGCAGTTGCACCGAGGCGGCGGTATTACCGACCATCGGCATCTTGAAGCGCTGCAACACCGGCGCGAGGGCGAGGTGCATCGGCGTGCCCCAAGGCGCGGCCAGCAGATCGACGTCGTCCTGGGTGATCAGTTTTTCATAGATGCGCACCGTATTGGCGGGGTTCGACTGGTCGTCATAGCTGATGAATTCCACCGGTCGTCGCTCGCCGTCAGGAAGTGCCAGCCCGCCGGCGGCGTTCACCTGCTTTTGCCACAGTTTGTAGGGGTTCTCCTGCGACGGCGCGGCGGCGGCATAGATTCCGGTGCGCGCGATGGAATAGCCGATGGTGATCGGATCCTGCGCCAAGGCAGCACCGGCGCTGGCAAGGGCCATCACCGCACCAAGGGCGGCGGACGCCAGCTTTGTTGGTCGTTTCATCGTGTTCTCTCCTGTTGGGGCCTTTTGATTTTGGCCTTGTCGATCTTTTTGATCTTGTTGTTGGTGATGCGTGTCTCAGTCCGGTGTCGTTCCGGGGGTGATCAAACCCGCCAGCACCCGCTCGCCGGTGAGGGGCAAGTGGAGGTGACGCGTTCTGGTGGCCGTCGCGACCGCATTGGCAATCGCGCCGGGCACGGTATTGAGGCCGATTTCGCCCGCGCCCTTGGCGCCGAACGGGCCGGTGGGTTCGGGATCTTCGATGATGAAGGTGTGGATGGCGTCGGGGACATCGCGCGACGTGGGCACCTTGTAGTCCATGAGCGACGGGTTCGCGAGACGCGCGCCGTCCCAGACCATCTCTTCATAAAGCGCATAGCCAAGCCCCTGCACGAAGCCGCCGTGGAGTTGCACCTCGACCAGTCGCGGGTTGATGGCGCGGCCAACGTCGGCGGCGGACCAGGCCTCGTGGACGCTGACCTGTCCGCTGGTTTCGTCAATGTCGACGTCGACGCCGAGGGCGGCGAAGCTGAAGACACCGATGCGCGGGAATGGCAGGCCCAGTGCAATGGCCCGCTTGGGATCATGCGTCGGTTCGTCAAAGACCAGCGTTTGGCTGCCGACCAGCGGCCCGCCGACCGCCCAGTGGGCGCGGCCGGATATCTGCGCGAAGGTGACATCGCTATTGGCGTTGCGCTGTCCGATACGCCCGCCCTCACGCAGTTCGAGGTCGTCGATGTCGCACTCCAGCATCTCGGCTGCGTGCACCATGGCCTGATCGACCACTTTCTTTGCGGCGCCCTTCACCGCGCGGCCGGTGGTATAGGTCACGCGCGAGGCGGTGGTACCCCAGTTGTAGGGCGAGCCGTCGGTGTCGGGGCTGGCGACGACGACATGATCAAAGGGCAGCTTCAACTCTTCGGCGCAGATCTGGGCAAGCACCGTGTCCGACCCCTGACCGATGTCCGTGGCCCCGGTGTTGAGCGAGATTGTTCCATCCTCAAGCATCCGCACGATCGCGCCGGTGCCCAGCAGGCCCGAGATATGGGCCGTGACCGCCAAGCCAAAGTTGCGCGGGCTGCCGTCGGCGCGGGGGCCTTTTGCCGCCTGCTCCACGGCGTCGAGGCAAAGCCCCAGCCCGTTGGAGCCGATCCGCGGTCCTACGAACCACTGGTCACCCTCATGCAGCATGTTCTTGCGCCGGATCGCGAAGGGATCGAGCCCCAGTTTCTCGCCGATCTGGTCGATCTGCTGTTCGCCGGCAAAAAGCACCTGCGGATTGCCAAAGCCCCGGAAGGCACCAAAGCGCAGCTTGTTGGTATAGACCAGCTTGCCCGAGGCCTTCAGATGCGGGATCCGGTAGGGGCCGCCGCACATCAGCAGGCTGTAGCCCAGCACACCGGGGCTGTCGTCAGCGAAGGCGCCGCAGTCTGCCAGCACTTCGCATTCACGTGCCACCAGCGTGCCGTCGGATTTTGCGCCGGTCTTCATCCGCACCCGGTAAGGGTGGCGGGCGCGGACCATCTCGAAATCTTCTTCGCGCGACAGGATCAGCTTTACCGGGCGCTTGGCCTTTATGGCTAACGCCACGGTGATCGGCTGGATATGGGGCTCCATCTTGTTGCCGAAACCGGCGCCCACCCGCGGCGTCAGGCTGCGCAGTTTTGACATTGGAAGGCCGAGGCTTTCGCACACGTTGGCTTGCACGCGAAACACCGATTGATTGGCAGACCAGAGCGTGACGCGCCCGGTGGCATCGATATCGGCCAGCGCGCCGCAGGGCTCCATCGAGACATGGGCCTGCGGCTGGGTGGTGAATTCGCCCTCGACGATCACGTCGCACTCGGCCCAGGCGGCGTCCACATCGCCTTCGATCAATTGCGTGCGGCTGGCGAGATTGCCCTCGGATCCGGCGTCAAAGATTTTGACATAGCTCGCCAGATCCTCGTGCAGGATCGGGGCGTCCTCGGCCAGCCCCGCTTCGGGGGTCAGGATGGCGGGCAGTTCTTCGTAGTCCACACAGATGAGGCGGCAGGCGTGGCGGGCCTCTTCTTCGGTTCGGGCTGCGACGGCGGCCACAGGTTCCCCGACATAGAGCACCTTGCCGCGTGCAATGGCATGTTCGTCCTTGATGAAGGCGCCCATGCGCCCGTCGCCCACGTCGTCGCCGGTGATGATGGCGACCACGCCGGGGGCGGCCATCGCCTCGGTCAGATCATAGCCACGGATGCGGGCGTGGGCATGGGGGCTGGCAAGGATCGCGCCATGCAACATGCCGGGACGATAGAGATCGGCGATGTATTCCGCGCGCCCTTGCACCTTTTCAAGGTTGTCGGGCTTGGCGACGGACTGGCCGACGGCACCGCCCAGGAAGACGGGGGCTGGTTGGACGAGGGTCATTGCGCCAACTCCTCGGCCGCGCCACAGACGGCGTCTATGATTGTGCGATAGCCGGTGCAGCGGCAGAGATTGCCCGACAGCGCCGTTTTCACCGTTTCGCGGCTGGGGCTTGGATCCTCGCTTAGCAGATTGCGGGCTGAGATAAGGACGCCGCCGGTGCAAAACCCGCATTGAACGCCGCCGCTTTCGACCATGTGACGCTGCAGCGTGGCCATGATGGGATCGCCGCCCATGCCCTCCATTGTCTGCAGCTTGCGCCCCTCACAGTGGGCGGTCAGCGTCAGGCAGGCGCGCACCGGCTTATCGTCCAACAGTACGGTGCAGGCACCGCAAACACCCTGATTGCAACCGCGTTTGGAACTGAGCACGCGCAGATCCTCGCGCAGGGTTTCCAGCAGGGTTGCGCCTGCGGACGAGGCGACCTCGATCTCCTCGCCATTCAGGGTGAGGCTGTACAGGGTCTTCTTTGCCATTATGCCAGTTCCTTCTGCTTGGTGAGCTCGACCAGACTCGAGGTGACCAGCCGCGGGATCAGCCGCAGACGGTATTCGGCGCTGCCGCGCACGTCGTCGACCGGATCGGCAAGCGCCACGAGCCGACCTGCGAACTCTGCCACGGCGGCGGGGTCGTCGAGCTTGCCGCGCAGGGCGGCTTCGCCGTCGCGGTCGCGGATCGGGCCGGGGCCGCAGGCCCCGATTGCCACCCGAAGGCCGGTGCCCTCGGGGTCCAGCGCCATGGCGCAGGAGGCGGTGGCGAAATCGCCCGAGACCCGCGCGATCTTGTGATAGCCCGAGGCGGCGGTCTGCGGCGCGGGCAGGGTGATCGCGGTGATGATCTCGCCGTCCTCCAGCGCCGTTTCGTACCAGTCTTCGATGTAGTCGTGGATCGACAACTCGCGGGTACCGTCGGGCCCCGCGACGCTCAGCACCGCATCGCAGCAAGACAGCGCGGGCAGGTAGTCTGCCGCCGGATCGGCATTGGCGACCGAACCGCCCATGGTGCCCATGTTGCGAACGACACGATTGGCGATCATGCTTGCGGCACGGCGCAGCACGAAAAGTGTCCCGGTCAGATCAGCGCAGGCCGCGGTTTCGCAGTGCCGCGCCATCGCACCGATGCGGACGCCCCCCGCTTTGGTTCGGGTAATGCCGTGAAGCTCAGGGATCATGTGCAGGCTGACCAAATGCGACGGCGTTACCAGAGAGGCATTGCGCATCGCGACAAGCGTGGCACCGCCCGAGATCGGCATTGCCTCATCGTGCTCGGCCAGCAAGGCGACGGCCTCTTCCACGCTCGTTGGGGTGAGAACCAAGGTCATGCGGTTACCTTTAGTTTCTCGCGGAAACTCTCTACGAACTGCGCTGCCAGTTGATCGGCCTTCTTGCGAAAGATGCCGAGCCCGAACTTGCCCAACCGGCCGGTGACCGAGACATCGGCCTCGTAGTCCACCCGCGTGCCGCCGGTGTCGGTCTCTTGCAGCCGCACGATGTTGTCGGAGCGCACAACGCTGGCCCGGGTGCCTTCGTCGCCAGATGTCCGCGAAATGATGGTGTGGGGCGCCTGCTCATCGGTCACCTCGACCAGAAGTTTGAACCGCGCCTTGATCGGGCCGACCTTTACCGAGACCTGTGCGCGGTAGGAGGTGTCATCGACTTGTTCGACTGCCTCGCATCCCGGAATGCACTGGCCCATGATCTGAGGGTCGCGGATTTTTTCCCAGACTTCGCTGCGCGGGGCTGGAACCTCGAAATCACCTTCGATCTTCATGTCTGCGGGCCCTGATACGGGTCGTTGCAGAGGAATTTGGACGGAGTCCGGCTGTGTTCTGGCACGGTCTTTTTCCCTGTGGCTGTGCGCTCTGACGGCGCATTAACGAATGACGTTCTCTAAAGAATGACGAGAAGCTTGATTCTGTCAATAGAGAATGTCATTCGTTAATGGTCGAGGCGGGAGAGGTGCAAATGGCACGCCAGAAAAACGAGCATGTCCGGAAGGCCATCATGGATGCAGCGGACGCGCTGTTTATGGAAAAGGGCTATATCGCGACAACGATCAACAGTATCGCCCGCGCGGCTGGCACGTCGCAGTCGAACGTCTATGTCTATTTCGCGTCGAAGATCGAGATTGCATTCGCGGTCTTTGACCCTTGGTTTCGGACCAAGATTCTGGAACTGGAGGCGCATGTCAGCGCGCAGAAAACGCCTGAAGCGAGCCTGCGTGCGTTGATCGACGGGCTGCTTTACGGAATTGCCGCTGATCGCTCGGGCCAGACGCTGACGCTGGTGCAGGCGCTCGCAACTGCCAAGCCCGGCGACGACTACACACCCGACCTGCTTTTATGGACACTATCGCGGATCCACAACCTGATCGGATGCACCCTACCGGACTCTGATCAGGTTGAGCGCGAGGCGCTGACCCATGCGCTCATGCTGTCGTTTGACGGTATTGCGCTGCGTCAGAACCTGCGGCGCGGCGAGATCGCGACAAGCCAATCGGTCGATGCGCTTTTCTTGATGGCGCAGGCGCTGCTGGATCGCGCCGGCCATATCGGGGAATAAAACCGCGTCGGCGGCAGTAATGGCGGGAATGCTGGCGCGCGGTACGGTGACGCCAATTGTGGGGGAGGGGATCGCCTCACGGCCGGTCCCCCTGTGTTCGATCACAGATCGAAGCGGCCCCCCCAAGCTGAGGTCCGCGACCCATGGGCCATCCCCCCTCCGATTTACAGGCGAGAGGGAACAGGACGCCGTGATGTTCACCCCAGATGCATCGTTCCGGTGTCCATGAACCTTTGATGCCAGCTCAGGGCTTCGCCCGGCAGCGAGGGCGATTGCAGGCCATAGGCGCCTTTCTTTGCGCGTTCGAAATAGTCCTGCAGCATCGGGCGATACTCGGGGTGGGCGCAGTTTTCGATGATGACCTTGGCGCGCTGTTTGGGCGACAGGCCGCGCAGGTCGGCCAAGCCTTGCTCTGTCACGATGACCTGCACGTCCTGGCTGATGTGGTCGACGTGGCTGGCCTGCGGTACGATGGCCGAGATCGCGCCATTCTTGGCGATCGACGGGGTCAGGAAGATCGACACATAGGCATTGCGGGCAAAGTCGCCTGAGCCGCCGATGCCGTTCTGGATGCGCGAGCCCATGATGTGGGTCGAGTTGACGTTCCCGAAGATGTCGGCCTCGATCATGCCGTTCATGGCAAGGCAGCCAAGGCGGCGGATCAGTTCGGGGTGATTGGAAATCTCCTGCGGGCGCAGAATGATCTTGTCACGATAACGCGCCATATCGGCGTTGAGCTGCGCCGCCGCATCCGGGCTAAGCGAAAAGGCCGTCGCCGAAGCCACCCGCAGGCGACCGGAGGAAATCAGATCCAGCATGCCGTCCTGAAGAACCTCGGTAAAGGCCGAGAGGTTTTCGAACGGTCCGTCAACCAGACCGGCAAGAACGGCATTGGCAATATTGCCGACGCCCGATTGCAACGGCAGCAGCGATTGCGGCAGGCGTCCGCGGGCGACCTCGTGGCGGAAGAACTCCATCAGGTGCCCGGCGATCGCGCGCGCGGTTTGGTCGGGCGGCGCAAAGGGGGCGTTCCGGTCCGGTGCTTCGGTCTTGACGACGGCGACCACCTTGTCGGGATCGCACCTCAGATACGGTTCGCCGATCCGGTCGTCGGCCCGGATCAGGGGGATCGGGACGCGGTTGGGCGGCAGGGCTGTGCCATAATAGATGTCGTGCATGCCTTCCAGATGGGGGCTTTGCCAACTGTTGACCTCAAGAATGATCTGGCGGGCGCAGTCGATCCAGGTCTTGTTGTTGCCGACCGAGGACGACGGGATCAGGGAACCATCCTCCCGGATGCCTGCGACCTCGATCACGGCGGTGTCGAGCGGGCCGAGAAAGCCCTCCCAAACCATCGGGGCAACCTGGCTGAGGTGCATGTCGAAGTAATCCATCTCGCCGCGATTGACCTTTTCGCGCACGATCGGGTCCGAGTTGTAGGGAAACCGGAATTCGATCCCGTCCGCCTCGGCCAGTGCGCCGTCGAGTTCCGGCCCGGTTGAGGCGCCGGTCCAGACTTTGACCTTGAAAGGATTGCCGGCGGCATGTTCGGCTTCGATGCGGTGGGCCAGCGCCCGGGGCACGACCTTGGGATACCCGGAGCCGGTGAACCCGCTCATCCCGATCGTGGCACCTGAGGGGATAAGGGCCGCAGCCTCTTCGCCGGTGGTGATCTTGGCGCGCAGGGCGTCACTGGCTATCCGGTCGCTCGTCGACATCTGAATTCCTCGTTCGTAAGGGCGAAGCCAACCCAGCTTGGACCGGCCGCTTCTTTCCGCGCCCTGTCTTTCGCGCGTTCCTGTGCGAAAGACAAGGCGTGGAGGGCTGTGCCGTTGGGGGATATAGGGTCGCAGGGCATGGCCGGCTGGACGCCCCGACAGCGCCAAGATCGTTCGCATGGCCTGAAAGTATCGCGGGAAACGGGACGTCGCACCTTGGGCTAAGGGGGGATATGTCGCCGTCGAGCGCCCGAATGGAGGCGCGCAGAATGTCTTGGGGCGGGCGCGCAGTTTCGCACGCCACCCCGCGCCCGTCCCCGGCTATACCGGCGCAGGGGACGGGCGTTTCTACATCACGGACCAGGACACTTCGAAGAGCGTCCTCAACCGATTTGGTCCATCTCCATGAAGCGTTTCAGGTAGGGGTCGAAAACGGCGGGCGCCTCCCAGAATGGCGCGTGTCCGATGCCCTTCAGGCGATGAACCTGACCTTCCCAAAGGGTCTTGTAGGGCAAAGCGGCAATGAAGTCGTTGTTGATGAACACATCGTCTTCACCGTTGACGATGGCCAGCGGCACCTTGGCGTTGATCGCGACTTCCTGTTGATCGGCCGAGGCCGGATCGGTGATCCGCGAGAACATCAACTCACGCGCGCGCCCATCGGTGCGTGCAACGCAGTCGAGAAGAAAGGGTTCGAACGGCGCGTTGTCGCCGCAGGTGGAATGGGCGTAGTCGGAGACATCCTGTTGCGTAAACGCGGCCTGACCGGCCAGATGCATATGTGGGCTGGGCCGAAAGCCGGCGTTGACCGAGTCATCCGTTTGCGTAAAGGGCGGCGAGCCGGTGATCATCAGCCGGTTCACGGCCTCGGTCTGTGCCAGCATTTCAAGCCCGATATGCCCGCCCAGAGACCAGCCCAGCACGGCATAAGACGGGATGTCGAGCGCCTTCATGACCTCGATCGCGGTTTCGCCGTAGCCGGGCATCCAGTAGGTTTTCAGGGGGTCGGGCGCATCGCCACTTTCGCCATGGCCGGGCAGATCCAGCGCGATACAGCGAAATTTCCGGCCGATTTCACCCTCGAGCTGATTTCGAAAGACCTGTCGGCAGGAGGAATTTCCATGGATCAAAAGGAGCGGCGGCCCGGCGCTTTCGCTGTCCGAAACGGCGATCTTGGCGTGCGTTGTCTCGATGGTATGTGTTTTCACGATGTTCCCCGTCAGTTTTTATGGCTGCGATTGATAAGTCGGCTGAAGATGTCGATGGCCCCGCTTGGGGCGATGCGCAGCACCAGCACCATTGCGACGGCGACCACGATGAAGCGGGCCTCTTCCAGACCGCGCACCCCGGCCATTGCCTCGGTCGCGAAGGTCAGGGCGAGTGCCGCAAAGACCGGCCCCAAGATCGAGCCGGCGCCGCCGATCAGCACCATCGACAGCACCAGTGTTCCGATTGAAAAGCCAAAGACCTCGGGCGAGGCGACCCGCAGGTAAATCGCGTAGAAGCCGCCGATGACCCCGGTGAACACCGCAGAGGCCACCAGGACCAGAACCCGTTGGCGTGCAACCGAAATTCCGCGCGCAGTGGCGTATTCAGGATTGTCCCGAATCGCGCGCAGGGAGCGGCCGAACGGAGAGGAGGCAACAAACAACAGGACGATGACAGAGACCGTGAGCAAGGCCAAGCCCAGATAGTAATAGCCAAGTTTGAAGTCGCGGATGAAACTGTAGTCGCCGATTTTCAGGTATGGCAACCGCACCAGCCCTTCCGCGCCGCCGGTCAGATCACCCTGGCTTAGCACGATTTGCATGCACAGTTGCCCGAAGGCGAAGGTCACCAGCACGACATAGATCCCCTTGAGCCGTGCAACCGGTAGGGCGATGAGCAGCGCCGAGAGCGCGGCTGTCACGCCGCCGGCGAATATCGCGATCCAGGGCGAGAAGTCCAAGGCTGTGGTGAGGATCGCGGCGGTATATACGCCGATCCCGAAAAAGGCGAGGTGGCCGAAGTTGAACAGCCCCCCGATGCCCAGGCTGAGATCCCAGTTGACCGCCACGGTCGCGTAGATGAAGGCGATGATGAAGACGTGGCGCGTGTAGCTGTCCTGCACGACCAGCGGGATCAGGAGCAGGACAACCAGACCGGCGAGGGCGAAAAGACGTTGTTTGCGGGTCATGATGCTTTTCCAAAAAGGCCGTTCGGTCGGAAGATGAGAACCAGAATAAGGCCGACAAAGAGGACAGAGGGGGTCCAGTACAGGCCGAGCCAAAGGATCAGCAGCGCCTCGATAAGCCCGATGACATAGGCGGCCCCAGCCGTCGCGCCGAGGCTGCCCAACCCACCGAAAATGACGACGATCATCGCATTGACGAGAGGGTCTGCCCCGAGACCGGGGGTGATGAAGCGGATGGAGCCGAGCAGCACCCCGGTGAGCCCGGCGAGGGCAGCGGACAGCCCGAAGGCGAGCGAAAACGTGCGCGGCACGTCGATGCCAATAAGCGCGGCGGCATCCTGGTTCTGCCCGACGGCGCGCAACGAACGCCCGCTTCTGGTGCGCCCGGTGTACCACCAGAGCCCGGCCAGAACTGCGGGTGCGAGCACGATGATCAGGGCTTCGTGCGACGAGACCGGCGCGCCGAAAATGCTGACCTGCCCATCAATGACACGCGGCAATTGCTTGAGCCGGGGGCCCCAGATCATTGAGATTCCTCGCTCGATGATGGTCGAGGCCGCAAGCGTGGTCATGACGGTGATCAGCATCATGTTGCGGCTCTCGTAGAAGGGGCGCACCAGCAACAGTTCGATGAGGACGCCCGCGATGGCCGCCGCCCCGACGCCGGCGACAAAGCCAAGCGCGACGCCTAGCCCAAGCTGCTCTGTCACCGTCCAGGCGACATAGGCGCCCAGCGTCATGAGGGCGCCATGGGCAAAGTTGAAAACGCCAAGCGTGCTCCAAACGAGGCTCAGGCCAGAGGCCATCAGTGCGTAAAGGGAGCCAAGGAGCAGGCCGGACACGAGTGTGGGAATGAGAACGCCGTCCATTAGTGAGCCTGTTCTCCAAAATACATATCCATGATGGCCTTGTGATCTGGGGCATTGTCGCGATCAATTTCACGCGCCACTTCGCCCTGTTCGATGAGGTAGAGGCGATCTGTAAGCGCCAGCAGGAACTCGACGTCTTGCTCGACGACGATGAGCGGCACGCCCTTCGCGGCAATGGCGGCGATCGCCTCACGCAACTCTCCCTTGAGCCGCGGCGACAAGCCAAGCGTTGGTTCGTCCAGGATCAAAAGGCGGGGCGCGCACATGAGGGCGCAGCCGATAGAGAGCATCTGTCGCTCGCCGCCGGAAAGCGTGCGGGCCAGTTGCCGGCGTCGCTCTGCGAGGCGCGGAAATAGCGCGTGCACCTCTTCAAGGCGGGTTTTCCACCCGTCGCGGGCCGGCGGGCTGAAGGCCGAGAGTTGCAGCGTCTCTTCAACGCCCATGTCGCCAAAAAGCGTGTTGCCTTGCTGGGCCTGCACCAGCCCCGCCGTGACGATGGTCGACGGCTTTGCCCGTGTGATGTCCTTGCCGTCAAACACGATCTGCCCTGATGTCGGGCGCAGAAGGCCCGAAACCATGCGCAAAAGTGTTGTTTTCCCGTGGCCGTTCGGGCCGAACAGGCCAATCGCTTCGCCGCTGTCGAGGTGAATATCAATCCCGTGCAGCACCGGCACCGCACCATAGCCGCCGTGAATGCCTTTGACGTCCAGCAATGTGCTCATGCTGCGGCCCCTCCGAGATAGGCTTCGACGACGCGCGGGTCGCGGATCACCTCTTGCGGGGCACCTTGTGTCAGCACCGCGCCCTGGTTGAGAACCAGAAGCCTTTGACTGACAGAGAGGAGAAGCCCGAGAACATGTTCGATGATCAAGATCGTGACGCCGGTGTCATTGACCGCAAAGAGCAGTTCGTCCAGCGCCGCGATTTCCGGGCGTGTCAGGCCTGACGCGGGTTCGTCCAGCATGAGAATATCGGGTTTTGCCACCAGCGCCGAGGCGATCATCAGTTGCTTTTTGCCGTAAACGGAAAGATCCGCCGTTTCCATGTCGCGTCGGTCCTGTTCGAATTTGACAATATCCAACGCCTCTTCGGTCGCGTCGCGGGCGGCCGAGCCATGCAACCCGGCGCCGTAGTGGCCGCCCAGAGACACCGTTTCGCGCGCGGTAAGATCGGGGAATTCGGCGTCCTTCTGAAAGGTCCGGGCAAGCCCGGAGCGAAATATCTTGTAGGGGCTCTGTTTTTCGATCTGTTCACCCTTGAAGCGGATTTCCCCTTTGGTCGGACCAAAGGGGATACCGGTAATGCAGTTGAAAAGGGTGCTCTTGCCGGATCCATTCGGTCCTGCCACGCCAAAGATTTCGCCGCGCGTCACGGTGAAGCTGACGTCGTTTACTGCGGTGAGGCCACCGAACTTTTTGGTGACCCCCTTGAGGTCGAGAATGGGATCCGGCACTGGCATCACTCCATCCAGGGCGGCGTCATGAACGCGCCGTCAGCGTAGCCTTCGGGTGCAAAGAGCACGCGCTTGCCGTCCTGGATCTGGTAGAATTGCAGCGGGATATTGTCGTTCCCCTGCACCGCGAGATGCGTTGCGGGGTCAAATTCCAGCTTGCCCGAAGCGGTATCCTTTGACGCGGCTCCGATCCATTCGCCGATGGCAACGCGCTCGTTCGGATCGCCAATCGCGGCGAGCGCATCGGCATAGAGCATGACCTCTTCATAGAGCACGGGTCCGTATGTTCCCGGCTCGTTGCCGAAGGCCGCGACATAATCGGACACCACCTGTTTGGCCCGGTCCGACGCGCTGGTCGGGAGCACACCGCCGAGCAGGTTGTACAGTACACCAGAGCTTGCGTCCTGCGTCAGGTCGAGAAACTCCGGGACAGATGGCGCGTATTGGATGAAGACGAGGCTATTGGTTGGCTGCTCCATGAACTGCGACATGAACGCCGCCGCGTTGCCGGACAGATAGTCGGTGTTGATGATGATCGCAGGCGGGTTCTGACGCACCTTTGCAAGGAACCCGCGCCAGTCACCGATTTCCCCAAATGGAACCAGATCGTTGACCGTGACCTCCCAGCCGGCACCGCTAAAGCTTTCGAACAGCCCTTCGGCGATTGTCTTGGAATAGGGATTGTCCGAGGAGATGATCGCGACCGTCTGGCTTTTCAGGCTGAGGGCGTCGCTGCTGGCCAGGGAGTCGATGACCGGCAGAACACCCGTGTTATAGGCGTCAAAAGACGGCGTGAAGGACCAGATGGTCGGAAAGGCACCGGGGTCTTCCGAGATGATATCGCGGGTCTGCGCCGAGTTGGCCGAGACGAGATAGATCATCTCTTGCTCCGACATCATCTCGATCTCGAAGTTTGAACCAGAGGCATAGCCCGTCACGATTGCGCCCATTTCGCGATCGCCCAGAAGGCGTTCGGCGGCGGTGGCGACGGCGGCCGCACTCTGATCCGCGGCGTCGCCGACCGAGAGTTCGAAGCTGTAGCCCGCGATGCCGCCGGCCGCGTTCAGTTGATCGACAGCAAGCTGGGCGCCATTCACCATTTCCTGACCGTCTGCAGCAGCAGGCCCGGAGACCGGCGCAAGAACGCCGATCTTGACCACTTTGTCTTGCGCAAACGCAGGAACGCCCAGAACCGCGACAAGTGCGGTGGTGGCGAGAAAGGATCTTCTTTTCATTGTGGTCGTCTCCATGTTGGGTTTTGATTTTTGTGGTGTTTTTATCTTGTCCCGCAGATGTCCAAGATCGCGGCGGCAATGACTTTCGTGGTGCGGTGGAGCGAGGCGATATCGACATATTCGTTGTCGCCGTGGAACCCGTCGCCAGAGGGGCCATAGACGCAGGCATCCACCCCGGCCCCGGCGTAATGTGCGGCATCCGTCACGGCGTCAAAGCCGCGCACGTCTGGCGCGGACCCAAGGGCGGTGTGATGTTTGATCAGGGATTGCACGACCGGATGCTCTACCGGGGTATCCATCGGAGGGAAGTGCAGCCCGCCAAGTTCCCACGCGACCAGAGGCGGGTTGGCCCGGGTCCAGGGATCAAGCTCGGCAAAGGCTTTCACGAAAGCTTCGAATTCCGCTCGCACGACCTGTGATGTCTCGTTCGGCAGGAATTTGAAGTCGAGATCGATGGTCACGCGGTCCGGTGTCATGGCCGGGTTGGTGCGAATGAGGGGCAGGCCATCCTCGCCGATCCCGACGCCACCGTGGATCACGCCGGGGTTGATCGTTGACAGCCCGGGCGGGCAGAGCGGGTGATAATTGTTCCGGCACCGCGAGGCTTCGAATTCCTTGAGCGCCGCAAGGAAGCGGGTCGCAATCTCGATCGCGTTCACGGCCGGCAACAGGCGTCCGGGAACGTCCGGTTGCGGGAAGATGTCATTGTATCTGAGCCCGGCATGACCAGAGCGGCCAATCAGGGTCACGCGCACCCACTCAAGGCCGCCTTCGGCAGGGACCACCTTGTCCCATGTCGGTTCGGCAATGATCGCGGTTTTCGCGAGATGGCCCTGCTTGACCGCATCCATGGCACCGAAACCGCCGGCTTCTTCGTCCACGACAGCGTGGATCGAAAGCCGCCCTTCCAGTGTGATGCCGGCCGCCTTGATCGCTTCGGCGGCCGCGATACAGGCGGCGAGCCCGGCTTTCATGTCGACGGTGCCGCGTCCGTAAATCCTGCCGTCCTTGATCTCGGCACCAAACGGATCGACCGTCCAGTTGGCGCGGTTGCCAACCGGCACCGTATCGATATGACCGCACAGGATGAGGCTTTTCTCTTCGCTGCCCGGTAGGGTCGCGACCACGTTGGGACGCCCCGGCAAAACCTCCCACTGTTCGGTCTCAAACCCTTGGGAAGACAGTCGGTCATCGATCAGGGCTGCGACGTAGGATTCGTTGTTGAGCCCCTGTTGGGTTTCGAACTTCGGATTCACCGAAGGGATGCGAACCAATTCCTGGGTCAGGCTCACCACACTGTCGGGGGTGGCGTCGATTTGGCTCCAAACGGTCTCAAGATCGGTCATGTGGCAAGCCCCTCAAGTTCTTCGATCAACTCATCGGTCGTCATTTGACGGCAATAGCCCTTGATCGTCTGGATCGAGTTGGCCTGCCGCTCCGGCGTGTAGGTGAGGCAGGCATCGGTGATCTGGGTGACGAGATAGCCCAGATCGCAGGCATCTCGAATCGCGCTCTCTACACATTGGTCGGTGACCAGCCCGGAGATGACGAGCTGGCGCACCCCAAGGCAGCGCAGAACATAGTCGATATTTGTCGAGACAAAGACCGAGGAGGACGTCTTGGGCAGCCAGATCTCGTCCTCTCCCGGTGCCAGACTGTCGAGAGGGCGCCCATCCCATGACCCTTTGGGCACGTTGAAGCCGGTGATCTTGTAATCGAGGCTGCGGTCGCGACCGTCCTTGGTCAGGCTTTCGATGGTCGTATACATCACCTCAACACCGACTTGCCGAACAGCGCTGCGCAAGCGTTGCATGTTGGGAAGGGTGATGGATTCGAACGCATCGAAAAATGCGCCATATTCTGTTTCGAACTCTTGCGGCGACAAATGTTTGAACTCGCCGCCATCCCGGCGCGCGGAGAAGTTCTGAACGTCGATGAACAAGAGCGCCGATGCGGCAGGGTCGAGGGGGACTTTGCGCGTTAGCATGTTTTCTCCAGGAGGTTGCACACGGCTTGTGACAACAGATCTGCGATCTCGGTCTGGCCGTCGGTGTCATGGATGAGGTCGTTGCGGATTTCGATCAGGCTGTGGGGCAGGCCAGAGGCCTCTCCGTGGTTTGGCACGAACCAATCTGACTGGTCGTCGATCTGATACGGTTGGTTCAACGCGAGGCAGAGATCGGGCCGCAACAGGGAAATTTCATGCTGCAGCGCGATAGAGGTCTCGGTATCAGCGCGGCACAACAGGCCGATGTGCCAAGGGCGCTCGCCTGCCTCGGAGCGAAGGGCGGGCGTAAAGCTGTGAACCGACAGCAGCAGTTTGCGGGGCTCACCCCGGGCTGCGGTGACTGCCTGCTGATAGGGCTCAAAGATCTCGTGCACCCGGGCTTGGTGATCGTCATGCGATAGGTCTGCGTTGTCGGGAATTGTCACGCCGTCTGTGACCCGGGGAACCGCATCCGACGCGTCCGGGGGGCGGTTGCAGTCGATCACGAGACGGCTGTAGCGTTGCAGGATGGCGGGGCAGCCAAGGGTTCTGGCCATTGTGCGCGTCACGGCTGCGGCCCCGATATCCCATCCGATATGAAGGTCGATGACATCTGCAGTGAGTCCCAGATCGCCCAATCGCTGCGGGATCTGTCGCCCGGCATGTTCACATGTCAGCAAGATCGGTGACGTGAGATCGCGATTGACCCAGTCCACCGGGTCGGGATCGACGCCCGAAACAAGCAAAGAGCGGGGCGTCATCATGCCGTCCCCGCACAGCGGAACGCCGGGTTTGTGGCTGTTGTACATTGGGGTGAACGGCGTTTTTTCATGCGAACCAGCATTGAATGTTTTCTTTCATAGTCAACGAATCTTTTGACATTGACAGATTTCATTCACGAACGCTTGATGCTTGTATGGAAATTCGCCAAAGAATCGAGCAGCTCGCGAAGGAGTTCACGACTGCCGAACGCACGATCGCCTCGGTCTTGATGGCCGACTATCCGTTTGCCGGTCTGCAATCGATCCAGGATTTTGCGAAGACGGCCCAGGCCTCGGGGCCGACGGTCTCGCGCTTTGTGGCCAAGCTTGGGTTTCACGGATACCACGCCTTTCAGCAGGCCCTGATCGGCGAGCTCAAGGAAGGTCAGAAATCGCCTGTCCAGCTGATGGCGACCCGTACGCCGTTTGCAGATGCGTGGTTCTGCGATTTCATGCGCCGCGCCGAGGCGTTGATGCTTGAAGTGGGGAATTCGATTTCCGAAGCCCAGTTCGAGCGCGTGTGCGACATGCTGAGCGCGAAAGGCCCCACGTTGTTCATGGTCGGCGGGCGGATGTCCGATGCGCTTGCCCAATATATGGGGCGTCACCTGCGCCAGTTTCGCCCCAAATTGCATAACCTACCGTCCGACTCGGAGGCCTGGCCGGCCTATATCGGGGAAATGCGAAAGGGCGATATTCTGCTGATCGTGGACTTTCGCCGATACCAGCCGAATCTGAAACGTCTCGCCCAGCAGGCGGCCACGAAAAAGGGCGTCCGGATCATCCTGATCACCGACAAATGGATTTCACCAATCGCGAAAAACGCCTCTGAGGTTCTGGCTGTGCCCACCGACAACGGGACATTCTGGGACAGCTATTCAGGCGCGCTCTCCGTGATGGAGGCGATCATGACACGGGTTGCCGAAACCGATTTGGACCTAACCCGCAAAAGGATCGAACAGTGGGACGAGACGCGACAGACTCTGATCGATCCGAGCAACCTTGGACAGGAGACGGAGAGTTGAACGAAGCTTTGCTTTTCGCGGCGACCAGCGACGTTTCCGGTAAGGTGCGAGGCAAGGCGTTTCCGCTTTCTGCGTTGGAAAAACGGCTGGGGAAAGGGATTGGCTGGACCCCTACGAATGTGATGATTTCCTGTTTCGATGGCATCGCGGAAGGCCCGTTCGGCTCGCTCGGGGATCTTGTTCTCATCCCGGATCCGAACACCCGTATCGATCTTGATCTGGGGCAGGTGATAGAGCGCGTGATGTTGGGCGACATCCGTGAATTAGACGGCACGGCGTGGTCCTGTTGCACGCGGTCCATCTTGAAGGCCGCGATCGCACGGTTGAACGCGCTGACCGGGTTGCAGCTGAATGTGGCATTCGAACATGAATTCCAGCTCGTCGGGGCGCCAGATGCTGCGGGCGAGGCTTTTAGCCTGCAAGGCTTCTCTCATCGCCGACAGCTTGGCGAGCGGATCATGGGGGCGCTGCGGGACGCCGGAATGCAGCCCGATACCTTCATGCGCGAATTCGGGGCGGATCAATACGAAGTCACGATAGATCCCAAGGAGGCCTTGCGCGCCGCGGATGAGGCGGCGCTGCTGCGCGAGATTGTTCGGCTTGTCGCGCGGGCCGAGGGGCAACAGGCGAGCTTTTCCCCGATCCGGGAGCCGGCGGGGGTCGGCAACGGTGTTCATATCCACTTCAGTTTCGCAACCGACGATGGCCGCCCGGCCACATGGGATCCGGCAGGCCCAAACGCATTGTCAGAGCCGGCCTCTGCCTTTGCCGCCGGGATTTTGAAATACCTTCCAACGCTGGTTGCGTTCACCGCGCCCTCCGAAATTTCCTATCTTCGCCTGACGCCACATCGGTGGAGCGCCGCCTACAACAATCTGGGCGACCGGGATCGCGAATCCGCGCTGCGTATCTGCCCGGTGACCGCGCAAGACCCCGAGGGCATCGCGAAACAGTTCAACATGGAATATCGTGCGGCGGATGCTGCGGCTTCGCCCTATCTGGCGCTTGCCGCACTTGTTCATGCCGGATGTCAGGGGATCGAAGAGGCGCTGGCATGCCCCGCCGCAACGCAAGAGGATCTTTCGGTTTTGCCGCCCGAGGCTCTGGCTGCGCGCGGGATCGAGCGGCTTCCGGAAACCTTGGAGCAAGCGCTGTCGCGGCTTGAACGGGACGAGACCGTGCGCGGTTGGTTCGCCCCGGTGTTTTCAGAGGTGTATCTGGCCCATAAGCGGGGCGAACTCGCGGAACTTGAAGGCCGTGATCCCGCTGCCCGGTGCCGGGCCTACCTCAAAGTCTATTAGCGATTGGCCCGGCCGAGACGGACAGGGTGCGCGCCTGCAAGCCGGAGGTCTGCGACCAAGGCTGATCGTTGCGGAATGCCTATTTGCGCCAGGGCGCGGGATTTCCCTGTCGGCTCAGGCGGCTGGCAGGTTGGGGTCGGGGGCGCGCAGCGGGGTGGCGGTTGCGAAGCCCTTCGCGACAACGCTGATATCATTCGCGCTCACGGCAATGGAGAATCCTTCCTTGATCCGTCGGCGGGCGTCGACCTCGTCGCCGGTAAAGATCCCGCAGGGGAGCCCGGCGGCGGCGGCAACCTCGCGCACATGGGTTAGCGCGGCCTCGTAGGCGGGGCTGGGGACAGGGAATTCGCCCATCGACAGCGCTAGATCGCCGGTGCCGATGAAAAGGAAATCCAATCCGGGAACCGCCGCGATCTGTTCGGCATTCTCGAGCGCTGCGCGGGTTTCGATCATCACGCCGACCACGGTCTGGGCGCGCGATTCCATATAGTAGCGGGCAAAATCGGACTTCAACGGCCGGATGCCGCCGCCGGAGCGGCGCCCCTCGGGGGCGAAGCGGGCAGCCGCGACAAAGGCAAGCGCTTGATCCGCGGTCTCGACCATGGGCGCCAGAACGCCGATGGCGCCGGCATCCAGCGCCGAGGTGACCGCAGGCGCGCCCAGATCGGCGGTGCGGATCAGCAGCGGAACCCGCCCTTCCAGCTGGCCGGCGGTCCATTCCAGCCCCTCGCGGGACCACAGCCCGTGCTGCGCGTCCAGCATGATGGCCTGCGGCCCTGCCGCTGCCGCGATTTCCACCAGCGCGGGGGAACCGGTGGAGAACCAGAACAATTCGACCGGCTCACCGGCCTGAAGATGCGACCGCAATTGGTCGGCGGCAATGTCACTCATCACTGGGGGCTCCCGGTTGTTCGTCTTGTTTGGCGGCGCGAGGCCTGCCGAAATAGCTCGTCTCGGCCTCGTGCATGAAGGCGGCCATGCGATCGTGCGCCGCCATTGCGTCGCGTCGTTCGAAGGCGTTGAGCAGGAAGGTCAGCCCGTCGAGCACCACCTGTTGGGTCTCGGGCGCAACCAGCGTGTCGCGGCGCACCACATGGGCCTGATCGGCGAACCGCAGGATCGTCGCGGCAAGGCGCCGATTGCGCAGGGCGGCGATCCAGGTTTCGCGGAACAGAATATTTGCCTCGCTCAGGGCCTCGGCATCGCCCTTGGCGACCGCCTCGCGGGCAAGCGCCACGGCGGCGCGCAGGCGCTCCAGCCCGGCATCGTCCAGATCGTAAGTGGCATTCGCCACCGCACGCGGTTCCAGCAATTTGCGCACCTCGAAGATGTTGGCGACATCCTCGGCAGTCAGATCGGGCAGGGCGAATCCGCGGGTGGTGCCGACGAGATGGCCCTCGATGGTCAGTTGCAGCAGCGCCTCGCGGACCGGCATGCGAGAGACCCCTGCGGCCTTGGCGATGTCGACATCGACCAATTTTTCATCGACGCCGATTTCGCCGTGCCGAAGTTTGTCGCGTAGGTCCTGATAGATCTGCCGCCGCAGGCTTTGGCCGCGGTTGGCACCTTCGATCGGGCGGATCCTTTCAAAGTCGGGCGCTGTCATGCCGTATTTTTCCTCGAAAACAGTATCCTATTATGCACCGCGTGTTTCCTCCGGCTGGAGTGATGTCGAACCGTCTATCTGAGTAATATGGCGGTTTTTCAGGATAATACAGCAAAATCTCTGTTGGGGAAGGTGGATTCTGGCTGTCTATTTAAACTTGACATGGTGGGAATCCCCGATAGCCTCGCCTTAACTGGATACTGTTTGGAGCGTGTGATCTGTCATGTGGGGTCTTGAGCTGAGTTTCTCCGGCCAATCGGCTGAACTGCCCGGATGGCTTGCCCAACACGGGGCGGCGCTGGCCACGTTGCCCGCAGTGACCCTGTGCGAGTCTTTCGCGCCGATCGGGGATCTTGGCGCGGCGGCACGGTTCCATGACGCTGATGTGCCAGCAGCGATGATTGTTCTGGGCTTTGCCGAGAGGGCCGATCTGTCGGCCGTGCTTGATGCTCCAGTCCTTCGGGCGGCGCTGGCCGCGCTGCCCGAAGGACTGGAGGCCACGGCGGGCTGTTTTCGCCGCCACCGCACCCCGCTGCCCGGCGATGATGAGAGCCGGGGCGGCGCGGTCAGCTATGTGGTGCGCTACCGACTGCCCTGTGACGACGCCCCGGGTTTTGTCGCCGAATATCTGGCAGGCCATCTGCCGATTCAGGCGGATTTCCCCGGCATTCGCCGCGTTCTGGGTTTTGATCCGATCGAGGGGTGTCCGCAGGGGGCAGCGCCCGCCGGCTACTTGGTGGGAAACGAAGTGAGTTTCGATGATGTCGAGGCGTTTTGCGTCGCAATGGAGAGTTCGGTGCTTGATCGACTGCGGGTGCATTCCGGGGCGCTGCCGCCGCGAGAGGGGCTGTGTACGCATCATCTTATGAAAAGACGACTGCTCAAATGACACGGGCGATACCGTGACACCGGCCAACGTAATGCCGGTGATCAACATGACAGGGAGATACTAAAAATGACCAACCTCAACAGACGCGACATCCTTCAACTCCTCGGTATCGGGGTGGCGGGGGCGGCCTTGCCGGGGTCTGCCGTTCTGGCCCAGGCCGGGCGGGATATGGTGACCATCGCCTGGCCTTCGGACGTGCCGTCCTGGGATCCGAACCAGCGGTTCTCACCCGATGCGCAGTCGCTGTTCAAGCTGGTCTTTGACCAGCCGGTCGGACAGAATCCGGATCTGTCGTTGACCCCGAGCCTGATGACGGAATGGTCGCTGGCCGAGGATGGTTTGTCGCTGAGTTTCACGCTGCGCGACGATGTGACATTCCACAATGGCGCACCGATGACCGCCGAGGATGTGCGCTATACTTTCTATGAGCGGATCAAGGCCGGTCATAAACTCGATATCGCCAACAGCTGGCGCCATGTTACGGATATCGAGGTGATCTCGCCAACGTCGGGCGTGTTCCGCTTTGGCAGTCCGGCACCGACCGCGCCGCAATGGCTGGCCTTCATGGGCAGCTATGTGGTGCCCAAGGCCTATATGGAAGAGGTTGGCGTAGACGGGTTCCGCGACGCCCCCATCGGTACCGGTCCCTACAAGCTGGTCGATTACCAGATGAATTCCCGTCTCGTGTTCGAGCGGAACGAGAATTACTGGGGTGGCGTGCCCGAGATCAAGACGATCACCGTCGATGTGATCAAGGATACCTCGGCCCGCGTTGCGGCGGTGCAGTCCGGGCAGGCCGACCTGACCATCAACATCCCCGTCCGTGAAACCCAGCGTCTGGACAAGACCGAGGGGCTGACCGGCGAAATCAACGCGATCACCCGGGTGATCCTGCTGCAGATGCGCCACGACGGCGAGTTTGCAGAGCAAAAGCTGCGCTTGGCCGCGCATCACGCCATCGACAAGGCCGCGATTTCCAAGGCCTTCTACGGTGGCGCGGCGGTGCCGTTGTCGGTGGTCTCGCCTCCGGGCACGCCGGGCTATGTCGAGGGCTATGAATTCGCCTATGATCCCGAGAAATCCAAGGAATTGCTGGCGGAGGCCGGATTCTCGGCTGACAATCCGGCAAAGTTCAAGATGGCCGCGACCAATGGCCATTTCCCCTCCGACTACGACATTGCCCGCGCGCTTTTGCAAATGTGGAAGAAGGTCGGGATCGAGGTCGAACTCGAGGTGATCGAATACGCCAAGTATTTCGAGCTGAACCGCGGCCACAAGCTGCCCGCGGCCACGCTTTATTCCTGGGACAATGCGACCGGCGATCCCGAGATCTTTGCCGGGTATCTGCTGAACCCCAAGATGCCGTTCTCGTCCTGGAAGGCCGAGAAGCCGGGCGACGAGGTGCTGCGCCTGTTCGGCGAGCCGGATTACGCCAAACGCATCGCCGGCTATCAGGCGCTGAACCGTGAGGCGACCGAGATGGGCGCGACCATTCCGCTGCTGCAAAGCGTGCAGACCTTGGTGCGCAAATCCGATCTGGACTATCGCCTCTATCGCAACGGCTGGGTGCTGGGAAATTCGATGAAATGGGGCTGATCACCCAGCCCTGAAACGCGGGTCCGATCCTTGTCGGGGTCGGACCCTTTTTCCCTTTCTTTCACCGGAGACCCCGCATGTCCGGACCTGTCGTGAAGCTGCTGATGCGGCGGCTTCTCACCGTCATTCCCACGCTGATTCTGGTGTCGTTGCTGCTGTTTTGCGTGCTGCGGCTGCTGCCGGTGGACGTGGCGGCGATGTCGCTGCCGCCCAATGCCACCAATGACGAGATCGCGGCCATGCGGATCGAGATGGGGTTGGATCTGCCACTGATCCAGCAATACGGCATCTGGTTCGGCGATATGATCCGGGGCGATTTCGGCACCTCGATCCATTTCCGCACCGCCGTGTCCACCCTGGTGCTGGACACGCTGCCAGCGACGATCGAACTGGCGCTGATGGCGATGGGGTTTGCCACCGTCTTCGGCGTGCTTGGCGGGCTCTGGTTGTTCTACGCCCGTGGCGGCGCGGTCGAGGTGGGGCTGGATCTGGGCTCGGTGGCGCTGCTGTCGATCCCGGAATTTCTCTGGGCCCTGTTCTTCATGCTGCTGTTCGGCGTCTCGCTGGACCTGCTGCCCTTTATCGGGCGGTTGGGATCGGGGGTCGCGCGGCCTGAGACGATCACCGGCTTCCTGCTGATCGACAGCTTGCTGTCGGGCAACATGGCGACCTTTATGGATGCGTTGCGGCACATGATCCTGCCTTCGGCGGCGCTGGGCCTTTCCGCCGCACCCCCGATCATGCGCATCCTGCGTTCCAGCCTGATGGACGTCTATCAGGAGGATTACATTCATCAGGCCCGCCAGCGCGGGATCTCAGAAGGCCGCATCCTGATCCGTCATGCATTGAAAAACGCCTTTCTACCCACGCTCAGCCTGATGGGGGTGCAGTTCGGGTTCCTGTTCGGCGGCACATTGCTGGTCGAGATCATCTTTTCCTATCCCGGCATGGGCAATCTTATGGTGGATGCGATCCGCAACGCCGATCTGCCGATCATCCAGACCGTCGGGCTGACCTATTGCGTGATGGTGCTGCTGATCAGCATCGTGGTGGACGTGCTTTATCTTGTGCTGAACCCGAAACTGAGGGAGGCGTGAGCATGGCGCAACGTTTTAACTGGCTGCGCTCTGGCCGCGTCATCACCGGGCTGGTGATCGTCACCGGATTGATCCTCTGCGCGATCTTCGCGCCGCTGCTGGCGCCCAATGATCCGACCGAGCAGGATATTCTGGCGATTCTGGTGCCGCCGGTCTGGCTGCCGGGCGGCGACTGGGCCTTTCCCTTTGGCACCGATAGTCTTGGCCGCTGTGTCCTGTCGCGGCTGATCTTTGGCTCGCGTATCGCGCTGACGGTTGCGGTCTTCGGGGCGCTTGGGGCGATGGTTCTGGGCTCGATCCTTGCGCATATTGCCGGCTATTTCGGCGGTTGGGTCGATTGGGTGATCGGCCGCGTGGTCGAGATCTGGTTGTCCTTTCCGCCGGTGATCTTGTCGCTGATCCTGATGGTGGGTCTGGGCGCCGGGCTGCAGAATGTCATCCTTGCCATCATTCTGGTGGACTGGACCCGGTTCTGCCGGGTGCTGCGCAGCGATGTGATGGTGGTGGCGCAGCGCGACTATGTGGCGGCGGCGCGGCTGTTGGGCTTTTCCCACTGGCGCACCATCACGCGGGAGATCCTGCCTGCCACCCTGCCGCTGCTGATCACGCTGATGAGCCTTGAAATGGGCGTTGCCGTGGTGGTCGAGGCGATCCTTTCGTTCGTCGGGATGAGCGTGGGTGCCGAGGTTCCGGCCTGGGGCCAGATGATCGCGGATGCGCGGGCCGACATCTATTCGGCACCCTGGGTGCTGGTCCTGCCGATCCTCGCGATCTTCGTGACGGTGTTCGGCTTCAACATTCTGGGCGACGGGTTGCGCCGGACGCTCGACACCAGATTGACCCAGACGGAGCGCGCGTAAGATGGCCCTTCTCGATGTAAAACAGCTGACCGTCAGCTTGACCTCCAAGACCTCGACGCTTGATGCGGTGAGCGAGCTTACCTTTCAGCTGCAGCCGGGCAAGACGGTGGGGTTGGTGGGTGAATCCGGCGCCGGAAAGTCGATGATCGGGCGCACCATTGCCCAGCTGTTGCCGCCCGGCTTTGCCGTGACCGGCGGCGAATTGCTGTTCGATGGCGAGGATCTGGTGAGCATGGCTCCCGAACGGCGCCGCGCGCTGTTGGGGCGCGACATCGCCTTTATTCCGCAGGAGCCGCTGTCGGCGCTGAACCCGGTGCTGACCATCGGCCAGCAGTTTCGCGAACATCTGGAGCATATCGGCAAGGGCGGGGCGGGCTGGAAGGACCGCGCGGCGGCCGAGTTGGAGGCGGTGCATCTGAATGAGCCGCGCGCGTTGCTCAACCGCTATCCGCATCAGCTGTCGGGGGGCATGTGCCAGCGGGTGCTGATCGCCATGGCCTTTGCCAGCCGTCCGCGCCTGTTGATCGCGGACGAGCCGACCACCGCGCTTGACGTTTCGGTGCAGGCGCGCATCGTGCGGCTGATCGGCGAGATGCAAAAGCGCGACGGCACGGCGGTGATCTTCATCACCCACGACCTGCGGCTGGCGGCCGAGATTTGCGACGATGTGATCGTGCTCTATGCCGGGCGGCAGGCGGAATATGGTCCGGCAGAGGTGCTGTTTCGCGCGCCCGCCCACCCCTATACCCGCTGTCTGGAATTGGCGGTGCCGGATGTGACCGGCGATCCGCGCGGGCTTTATCTGCTGCCCGAAAGGATGCCGGGGCTGAAGGCGATCGCTGAGCTGAAGGGCTGTCGTTTCGCCACCCGCTGCCCGTTGGCGGACGACACCTGCCATATGCAAGAACCGGATCTGGCAGAGGTCGCACCGGGCCATGTTTCGGCCTGCTGGAAAAGCTTCGCCACCGAGGGGATCACGCCACCACCCGCGCCCGCCGCCGCGGCCCGGGGCAGCGAAAAGATCCTTGAGGCGCGCGGGCTGAGCAAAAGCTTTGTCACCAATTGGCGGCTGTTTGGCGGGGCGTCGCATTTTCACGCGTTGAAGGCCGCCGATTTCATCGTGCGCGATGCCGAATTCGTCGGCGTCGTTGGCGAAAGCGGTAGCGGCAAAAGCACCTTGGCCCGGACCTTGATCGGGCTGGAAACCCCGACCTCCGGCACGCTGCAACTGCTGGGGCGCGACATCATCGGAACCGATGGCGGCACCCGGGACTGGCGGCAGAAACAGATGCAGATCGTGTTTCAGGATCCGCAATCGGCGCTGAACCCGCGCCGCAAGGTGGGCAGCATCGTCGCGCAGGCGCTGGAGGTCGGCGGCCCGAGCCTGTCGGCCGAGGCGCTGGAGGTGCGGATCCGCGACTTGCTGTCTGACACCGGATTGTCGCAGGAGATGGCGGCACGCTATCCCTCACAACTTTCGGGCGGGCAGAAACAGCGGGTCAACATTGCCCGCGCGCTGTGTCGTCTGCCACGCCTGCTGATCGCGGACGAAATCGCTTCGGGGCTTGATGTCTCGGTGCAGGCGCAGCTTCTGAACCTGTTGCTGCGTCTGCGCGAAGAGCTGGGGTTCTCCATGCTGTTCATCTCGCATGATCTCGCGGTGGTGCGGTACCTTTGCGACCGGGTGCTGGTGATGTCGAAGGGCGAGATCGTCGAGCATGGCGAGACCGAGGTGGTGTTCTCCGATCCGCAGCACCCCTATACCCGCAGCCTGCTGGCCGCCGTGCCGAAAGGCGTTCGCGTGCCGCAGGTTGAGGAGCTGAGCGCATGAAGGCAGTGCAATATGCCTGCCACGGCGGGCCGGAGGTGTTGGAATTGGTGGATGTGCCGCGCCCCACCTGCGGGCCGGGAGAGATCCGCGTCGCGATGCGCGCGGTCAGTGCAAATCCGGTGGATGGCAAGCTTCGCGGCGGCGCCTTGGGCGCGGTGGCCGGGGGCGGCGATCTGCCCGCTGGCACCGGGCGCGACGGGGCCGGTTACGTGCAGGAGGTCGGCGCCGGGGTCGATCCGGCATGGCTGGGCCGTCTCGTCTGCCTGCTGAGCGCGCGTGGGCAGGCGGCCTGGGCGGAGGAGGTGGTGGTGCCTGTCTCCTGTGCTGCTTTGGTGCCGGAACGCGTTGATCCAAATACCGCCGCCGCGCTGCCGCTGGCGGGGATCTGCGCGTGGCGCGCGCTGGTCGATGTGGCGGATGTTCGCCCCGGGCAGCGCGTGTTGATCCACGCCGGGGCCGGGGGCGTGGGACATCTGGCGGTGCAGCTTGCCCGCGCGCGCGGGGCCGAGGTTTTCGCCACCTGTTCGGCGGCCAACCGTGATTTTGTGCGTGATCTCGGGGCGCATCACGTCGTGGCCTATGACGAGGCCGATTTCTCCGCCGAGCTTTCCGGCCTCGATGTGGTCTATGATCTGGTGGGCGGCGCGGTGCATCTGGCCAGCGCAAATGTGCTGCGCCCGGACGGGATGCTGGCCTATCTCAACGCCGTGCCGTTCGAAGCCTCAGCCCTGCGGAGCGATATCCGGCACGCGTTGGTGCAGATCGCTCCCGATCCTGTCGCGATGTCCGCCATGCTTGAAAT
>JASJGL010000021.1:0-37242 GCA_033791545.1 Pseudodonghicola sp.
GCCGGAGGCACCGGGCCGCGCGCAAGCGCCGCCCCCGCCCGGCCCGGATTTGTCAGCCGTCCTTGCGGATCGTCTCGTTCTTCGGGTCATAGGGGCTGTCCACCACCACCTCGGCGTCCCAAAGATCGTTGAACATCCGCACCTTCAGCCGGGTACCGGGCACCGCGAGGTCAGGTTTGACATAGCCCATGCCGATGGATTTTCCGAACGCCACGGAATAGCCGCCGGAGGTGAGCCGCCCGACCTTTTCACCATCTAGGTAAAGCGCCTCGCGGCCCCATGGATCGGCATCCTCGGGTCCGTCGATCAGCAGGGTGCAGCATTTGGAGCGGATGCCCTTTTCCTGCATCTCCGATCTGCCGTGAAAGTCTTTCGACAGGTCGACGAAACGCGGCAGATCGGCCTCCAGCGGGGTGGCATCGCGGCCCAGTTCGGTGCCAAAGGCGCGATAGCTTTTTTCCTGACGCAGCCAGTTCTGGGCGCGGGCGCCAACTGGTTTCATCCCGTGTTTGGCGCCGGCCTGCATCAGCTGGTCCCAAAGATAGCGCTGCATCTCGATCGGGTGGTGCAACTCCCAGCCCAACTCGCCGGTATAGGCGACGCGGATGGCGCGCACCGGGCACATGCCCAGCTCGATATTGCGCATCGACAGCCACGGGAACCGCTTGTTCGACAGCACGGTCGCGGGATCGGCATCCTTGATGAGCTCGTTCAGCACGTCGCGGGATTTCGGACCGGCGATGGCAAGAACGCCCCATTGGCTGGTGACATCCTGAATCTCGATATAGCCGAATTCACCCGCCTTCTCCTCGGCCGCCTTGCGCAGGTAATCCGCGTCATAGGCGCTCCAGGCACCGGCGGAAACGAGGTAATATTCATCCTTGCCCAGCCGCACGATGGTGTATTCGGTGCGGGTGGTGCCAGCCGCAGTCAGCGCATAGGTCAGGTTGATGCGCCCGACCTTGGGCAGCTTATTGCAGGTGAACCAGTCGAGAAATTGCGTGGCGCCGGGGCCTTTGACCACGTGCTTGGTAAAGGCGGTGGCGTCGATCAGGCCCACCCCCTCGCGGATCGCGCGCGCCTCCTCGACCGCGTATTGCCACCATCCGCCGCGACGGAAGCTGCGGGCATCGTGATCGTCAAATCCTTGCGGCGCATAGTAATTCGGGCGCTCCCAGCCGTTCACGCAGCCAAATTGCGCGCCCAGCGCCTGTTGCCGATCATAGGCGGGGTCGGTGCGCAGGGGCCGGGCGGCGGGGCGTTCTTCGTCCGGGTGGTGCAGGATGAAGACATGCTCATAGCATTCTTCGTTCTTCTTCACCGCGTATTCGGTGGTCATCCACGACCCGTAGCGTTTGGGATCAAGCGCGGCCATGTCGATCTCGGCTTCGCCCTCGACCATCATCTGGGCAAGGTAATAGCCGGTGCCGCCTGCCGCCGTGATGCCAAAGGAAAAGCCTTCGGCCAGCCACATGTTGCGCAACCCCGGCGCCGGGCCGACCAGCGGGTTGCCGTCGGGCGTATAGCAGATCGGGCCGTTGAAATCATCCTTGAGCCCGACCGATTCCGACGAGGGGATGCGGTGGATGAAGGACATGTATTCGGCCTCGATCCGGTCCAGATCCAGCGGGAAGAGATCGGCGCGGAACGAGTCGGGCACGCCATAGGCAAAGCGCGCGGGGGCGTTGCGCTCATACGGCCCAAGGATCCAGCCGCCACGTTCCTCGCGCACATACCACAGCGCATCCGCGTCGCGCAGCACCGGGTGTTCGCCGTGAGTCTTGCGATAGTCCACCAGCGCCGGGTCGGGTTCGGTAACGATGAACTGATGCTCGACCGGGATGGCGGGGATCTTGATGCCCAGCAGGGCCGCCGTGCGCTGTGCGTGGTTTCCGGTGGCGGTGACCACATGTTCGGCGGTGATCACGGCGGTCTCGTCCGAGGCCACCAGATTGCCACCCTTTTCGACCATCTTGGTGACGCTGACCTTCCACTCCGCACCGGTCCATTCATAGCCGTCCACCTGCCAGCGGCGGACAATCTCGACCCCGCGCTGACGCGCACCCTTTGCCATCGCCTGAGTCACGTCGGCGGGGTTGATATAGCCGTCGGTGGGGTGAAACAGCGCGCCTTGCAGATCCTCGGTGCGCACCAGTGGCCAACGCTCCCGGATCTGGGCCGGGCTCAAAAACTCATAGGGAATGCCCAGCGTCTCGGCGGTGGAGGCATAGAGCCTATATTCATCCATCCGCTCCTGACATTGCGCCATCCGCAGGTTGCCGACCACGGCGAACCCGGGGTTCAGGCCGGTTTCCTCCTCCAGCGTCTTGTAGAACTTGACTGAGTAGTCGTGGATATGGCCGGTGGCGTAGCCCATGTTGAACAGCGGCAGCAGACCGGCCGCGTGCCAGGTCGAGCCACTGGTCAGCTCGTCGCGCTCCAACAGCATCACGTCGGACCATCCGGCGCGTGCGAGGTGATAGGCGATCGAGGCGCCGACGGCACCGCCGCCGACGACCAGGGCTTTGACATGGGTCTTCATGAATCCGCTCTCCGGGTGACTGAGTCTGTTTCCCCAGAGTTATGGCATGCCCGCGGGCCAGTCTCGGGGATCATCCGACCGAAATCCCTCCAAAACCGACCTCGGCACCACTCGGCGGGCGCTTCGCGACACCTCTTGCCGCACCCGCCGCCAGACCGCGCCCGAACCATGGGCAAAACGCCCGACCCGCGCCGCGCGTCTGCCCGCTTCTTCTTGTCGAAAATACTCCCGCCGGAGGCTCCCGCAGTCGCGGCTGACCAGCCCTGCGCGGCAGGGGCGCAACCTTGCCCCGTCATTGGCGCCCCCTACTGAGAGGGCGCCAAGCCCGGATCAGATGATCTTGCCCGGGTTCATGATATTGTCGGGATCGAGCGCGGATTTGATCGCGGCCATGTATTTCATCGCCGGGCCAAGCTCCTTGAGCAGATAGGGGCGCTTGCCCTGCCCGATGCCGTGTTCACCGGTGCAGGTGCCGTCCATCGAGATCGCCAGATCGTTCAGCCAGCCGACGAATTCCTCGGCCTTGGCGATCTCTTCGGGGTTGTCCATGTCGATCAGCGGCAGGCAGTGGAAATTGCCGTCGCCGACATGGCCGACGATGGGGGAAATCAGCCCCATTTCTTCGGCCTTGTCCGCTGCGGCGGTGACGCATTGCGCCAGTTTCGAGATCGGCACGCAGATATCGGTCGACAGCCCCTTGGCCCCGGGGCGCAAGCCGTGGCTGGCCCAATACATGTCATGGCGGGCCTGCCAGAGCTTATTGCGCTCTTCGGTGCTGGTGGTGGCAGCGAAATCGCTGCCGCCGAATTCCTCGGCGATGGTGCCAAAGGTTTCGGCCTGTTCTACCACGCCGCTTTCCGAGCCGTGAAATTCCAGCAGCAGCAGCGGTGTTTCCGGCAGATCGAGCTTGGAATAGACATTGGCGGCGCTGACGCTGAGCGCGTCCAGAAGCTCGATCCGGGCGACCGGGATGCCGTATTGGATCGTCATCATCACCGCCTGACAGGCGGCATCGATGCTGGGAAACGAGCAGCGCGCCGAGGAGATCGCCTCGGGGATGCCTTGCAGGCGCAGCGTCACCTCGGTGATCAGGCCAAGCGTGCCCTCGGCCCCGACCATCAGGCGGGTAAGGTCATAACCAGCCGAGCTTTTCTTGGCCCGTTGCGCGGTGCGGATGATTTCCCCGTCGGGCATCACCACCTGCAGCGCCAGGACGTTGTCCTTCATGGTGCCATAGCGCACCGCATTGGTGCCCGAGGCGCGGGTCGAGGCCATGCCGCCAAGCGAGGCATTGGCACCGGGATCGATGGGAAAGAACAGGCCTTGGTCGCGCAGATGGGTGTTCAGATCCTCGCGGGTGACGCCGGGCTGCACCACGCAGTCAAGATCGCTGGCATGCACGGCGAGGATCTTGTTCATCTGCATCAGATCGACCGAGATACCGCCGGCGGGGGCGTTCACGTGCCCCTCAAGCGAGGTGCCGGTGCCGAAGGGGATCACCGGCACCTTGTGCAAGGCACAGGTTTTGACGATCTCGGAAACCTCTTCGGTGTTGTGGGGAAAGACCACGGCATCGGGCAGCTGGTTCTCGATATAGGTGGTGGTGTGGCCGTGCTGTTCGCGGATTGACGCGCCGGTCTGGCAGCGATCTCCGAAGCGCTGCTTGAGAATGCCCACAACGGTTTCTATTCCGGTTTCATTGCGCGGCAGCGCTGTGGCCTGGACCATGCTCGGCTCCTTTTCGGGGTAGGTCGTTATCGATAATTCGCGCCAGACCCTGCCCCATCCACCCGGCGGGGGCAAGATGGAGCGCGCGGTTCAGCCGCCCAGCGCGATCCCCTCGCGGCGTGGATCGGCGCCGCCCTGCAAGGTCTCGCCAATCGCGATGGCATGCAGGCCGGAGTTCAGATCACGCGCCTTGACCTCATAGCCCAGCGCCTCGAGCGGGGCGAGCAGCGCCTCGGCCTGCGTTCCGGCCTCAAGGTCATAGGTGCCGAACCGGTTGACCGCATGGGGCAGCGCCACCGCCTGCTGCACATCAAGCCCCCAGTCGAGCCAGGCGATCACCACCTGCGCCACATAACCGATGATACGGCTGCCACCGGGGGAGCCGAGAACGAGCACCGGCTTGCCCTCCTTCATCACGATGGTGGGCGCCATTGAGGAACGGGGGCGCTTGCCCGGCTCCACCCGGTTCGCGATGGGCACCCCGTCGCGATGGCTGCGAAAGGAGAAATCGGTGAGTTCGTTGTTAAGCAGGAACCCCCGCACCATCAGCCGCGACCCAAAGGCGTTCTCGATGGTGGTGGTCATGGACAGGGCGTTGCCGTAGCGATCCACGATCGAGATATGCGAGGTCGAGGGAAACTCGATCGACGCGTCATCTGCCCGGTTCAGTGCGTGATCGAACGCTGGCTGCCCCGGGGCGACTTCGGGCAGTGCGTCATCGCCCGAGAGCAGGCTGGAACGGGCGCGCAGATAGGCCGGATCAAGCAGCCCCTTGCTCGGCACCGGGATGAAATCGCTGTCGGCGATGTAGCGACCGCGATCCGCGAAGGCGAGCCGGGAGGCATCGCCGATCAAGCGCCAAGCCTCCGGGCTTTGCGGGCCGGGCAGGTCTTGGGTTTCCAGCATGCCAAGGATCTGGCCAAGGGTGAGCGCCCCGGAGGAGGGCGGCCCCATGCCGCAGACCTCATGCGCGCGGTAGGGAACGCAAACCGGCGGGCGTTCACGCACCTGATACAGCGCCAGATCAATCTGCGACAACACGCCGGGATTGCCCGGCGCGCCCTGCACCGTTTGCACGATATCCGCCGCGATGGGACCGGAATAAAAGGCGTCTACCCCGGTGGTGGCCAGTTGGCGCAGGGTATCGCCATAGGCGGGGTTTTTCAGCACCTGCCCTTCGGCCAACGGCTTGCCGCCGGGCAGAAAATAGGCGGCTGTGCCCGGAAACCGCGCCAGCCGCTCGGCATCCCCGGCGACCAGTTCAGCGAGGCGCGGCGAGACGGAAAAGCCCTGTTCGGCCAAGGTGATGGCATCCTGAAACAGCGCGGGCCAAGGGGTGCGACCCCAGCGGCGATGCGCCTCGGCCAGCAGCGCGGGGGTGCCCGGCGTGCCGACCGAGCGGCCACCGACCACCGCGTCGTAGAAGGTGAGCGGTTCGCCAGCGGCATCCTGAAACAGCGTCGGACGCGCGGCCAAGGGGGCGGTTTCGCGCCCGTCAAGCGTGCTCAGCGCGCCGCTCGCCGCGTCATACCAGACCAGAAAAGCGCCGCCGCCCAGACCCGAGCTTTGCGGCTCGACCAGACCCAGCACGGTTTGCACCGCGACCATGGCATCGGCGGCGCTGCCGCCGTCGCGCAGGATCGCCGCCCCGGCCTCGACCGCATGCGGGTTGGCGGCGGCGATCATCCAGGTTTCGGCGGTGACCGGGCGGCCCGCCTGTTTCGTCGCCAGCGCTGCGGCAACGGCAGCAGAGGTTGCAACGATCGCACCGCCGGTCGCAGCTTCTGGCGCGACGGCATCGGCGGTTTGCTGGGCCGCAAGCGGCGTGGACAAGGCCAGACAGGCCCCGATGGCGATCATGATCCGGCGCATTCTCTCTCCTCTGCCTTGGGGAAATCAGGCCCCATGGATGAACAAGGGAGAGTGTAGCGGATCACAGATGAATCGATACGAAAAAAGGCGCCTTTCGCCCTCTGGCTGGCAGCATTTTCCTTCGCCCTGCGGTCCTGCCGTCCTCACGGAATCGCCCTCCTGAGGCCCCCGTCCTGACTGACCGGCAATGGGTCAGCGCCGCGCCTGTAGGGACCCGTTCCGAAGGACGAGTTCAGGTGCCCCGACGAAACGGCGCAGCGCAACCCGAAGCAGCAGCAACCAGACGAAAAGACCGAGCCCACCGCCGATGATCAGATTGAGCGCAAACCAGGCCGAAAAGTTGGGGTCAGCAAAGCCCAAGTCGATCTGCGTGAGGAAAGCCGTATTGATGAACGCGGCGAGCATTCCGGCCCCCATCAGCTCCCGCCAGTTCGACCGGCACGCGGCCTTTGAATAGACACAGGCCCCCAAGGCGCGGAATGTTTCAAACGCGATGAAGCTGGAGGTTGTGAACGACAGGAACATCAAGATCAGCTCTTCAGGCGAGAGGGCAAAGTAACGGCCCAATATCAGCACCTGCGCCGCCACACCCGGGGCCAAAAAAATGATCGCCTTCCATCGGAACAACCAGGTTGCGACCACCCGGACACCATGTGTCAACGCCACAAGACTGACGACCTGAGAAGCGATGAAATATTTTCTGGCGACAGCGGCCTGAACGGGCATGAGCCCCCAGAACATCACAATAAAGACAATGAGATAGAGACCGGAGATCAAGATCGTCAGGAACGCCGCTTGGGAGATGCGCATATTACACCACTCGTCAATTTATTTCATAATGACACAAACAACAGGGAACGCAAAACGGACTTCCACCTCACGTTGTGTCACATTCCACCGAGACAATCAATTCTCAAGAAAATAATTCACGTGCTGAAGCAATATGATAGGGTAAAATTTCCCATGAAAACGCATGCGAAAATCTAAGGACCTGGCCTGATTTTATGAAAAGATCGACATGACAGAAGTCTCACTCCGGAAGTCATGTCCGTGACCAGAAACGCGCGACGCAGGTAACCCCACCGCTCAGGTACGCACAGCGGAAACATCTTACCTTAGCCTGACGGCGTAGTAGGGGCAGAGACCAAAGCAGCAATTCAAGGCAAACGACCGCACGCCGTGCCATCAAAGGTCATGACGCGCCACGACGATCCAAGACGCCAATACGAAGTATTCAGGCCTGAGGCATTGCCGGAAAAAGGGCATCATCCGCCACTTCATAAAGACCGGTCTTTTTCCCATGCGCGTTTTTGATAATTCCGCGTTCCAACAGACGTTTGAGGTTCCGGTAGAAGGTCGGATTCGACATTTTCCCGCACAAAATGTGCTTCTTGATATCAGAACTCAGGAACGTGCTTTTCTTCGCATCCGTCACCGATGTGATGGCATAAATCATAACCCTCTCATCCTCGGAAAGGGTGTCCAACCCGAGATCCCGCTCCATCGAGGTGATCAACTCATAGAGTTTGGCCAGATGAAAAATACTATCGTTTACCAAAGCGAACGGTCTCCTAGGGTTCAAGCGGCGACACCGGTGCCCGGCACGACATCCAAGACATGAATCGCAAACGAAACCGACACCGCCAACGCAAATCGCGTGACCTTGGCACATAGTAGACGTGTTGACGGTTTTCAAGCAAGGCGCATTTCCGGCGGCCCGAGACCCGCAGTTTGCACCACGCGTCAGCCACAGCCTCAACCGGCTGAGTGTACCAGCGCCAATCTGGGCACCCCCACAGTGAAGCTCCCCCATAGCGTGTATATAATTTTCGCAAACCCCACAATGGCGAAGAGTGGGTTGCCGGCCCTTGGTGAGAGTATTAGTATCATATTGAGACTATGATTCGCTAAAAACTCACCTGAAATGAGCATCTAAAGCTTCTGATTCAATTTGGCACAGGACCTTATATAAACAGTAATTTATTTTGTAACAAGGGTTTACGAGACAGCCGACCCCACCCACACCGCTCGATCGACACTCGAGCGGAAGTCTCTCAAATCGGCTCCACTGCACATCCCATGTCGAGATTATTTCTCCAAAGCGTTACTGAATTCTGGGGGGCGGGCGCACTGAGCCTTCTGGCCTCAGTTGTTATCGTCTCGACCCGAGAGTTGCATCTGTCGCGGACATCGCGTGGCCATGCCAAGCTCGAGGTACAAAGCGTGCATGTGGCCCCGACGCCACGCATCGGTGGTATCGCGCTGATGTTTGGCATGCTTGCCGCAGCCGCCGTGGCGCCCCCGGACTCGTCCAGGTATCTCTGGATGCTCCTATGCTCCTGCATTCCGGTGTTCAGCGCTGGTTTGATGGAGGATCTTAATGTCGGTGCCAGCCCGCGCACACGGCTTTTGGCTGCCATGACCAGCAGCGCACTGATGATCCTGTTGACCGGGTATTCCATTCCCACGCTCGGAATACCGGCATTGGATGGCATCATGCGGTATTGGCCCGTCGGGGTCGTATTCACGGTCTTCGCAACCGCTGGCGTTTCCCATGCCCTTAACCTGGTCGACGGGTTGAATGGGCTTGCCATGAGCATCGGAATCGTCGCGGCCTGCGCGCTCGGGATTATCGCCATCAACATGGGGGACCAGTTGACAGCCACCATCGCAGCCGCGCTTGTGCTTTGCGTGGCGGGTGTCCTTGTCTTGAACTATCCGCTGGGGCGATTGTTTCTGGGCGATGCCGGGGCCTATACGCTGGGTCACCTAATCGCCTGGGTCGCCGTCCTGTTGATGGCGCGCAATCCCGAAGTTTCCCCCTGGGCGGTCCTGATGGCAGCGTTCTGGCCGGTGATGGATACCGGCGCAGCCGTCTTGCGGCGTCTCATCAACCGGACGCCGGCAAGCGCGCCAGACCGCATGCATTTTCATCATGTGGTGATGCGGGTCATCCGGGCGAACCTGCCGGCGGGGCAACGCCTTGTTGTGGCAAACTCGCTTGCAACCGCAGTTATGGGTCCACTCTTCGTTGCACCGGGTATTATCGCGGTACTGACCGCAACGAATAACCTTTGGGCGTTTCTCGCCTTCGCCCTCTATGTGCTGGTGTATATTTCGGTGCGAGGTGGCTTGGTCAGAAGCTTCCGCGCGATCAATCGCCGTTTGACCGTTTTACGCCATGCGCTGGCCGCCTCTCACTAACCGCACGTGGCGGCCCCTTTCCAGGTGGCGCCCCCCCTTATCCCATCTGCCCGATCCGCTCTGGCGGCGTGACGGTGATCGTTCCGCCCTCGCCATCGTCCAACTCACCCCGGAGAGCGATCATAGATTGCATCGTACAGCGCGGTCATCGCCGGGTCCGCGAACAGCGCGCCGTAGACGGCATCCGGGGTATCCGGCCCGGTGCATTGCGCTTGGGCGAGGATGGTCACGTCGGGGATGTCCGTCCAGTCAGCAACACGATCCACAGGGATGCGGAGATAGACCAGCCCGGCAGCGCCGGAGAAGGCCACGGGCGTCCGGTCAAACCCGATGATCACCGGCGGGGTTGCCTCCAAGTCCAGATTCTGCGGCGCATTGGCAGCAAAATAGGCAATCAAGTCGGGCACAGAGGCGATGTGCAGGATGGCGTCAACGCGGGGGATCATGCACTCGCCCCCTCAATACCAGTGTCGCCAAGGTCAACAGCCCAGCCCCGCTCCATTGCGATTGTCACCATGCCGCCAAACGTGGCATCTGCCGACGACAGGTCAGGCACCCCGGCGGTATTGGTCACCGCAGTTTCCGCCGTCCCGTCGAGCGCGATGTTGATCTCAGAGGCCGTGACCCGCCACACGATCTTTGCCGCCACATCGACGCCCGGTGTCAATTCCGCCGAGGTGGAGATGCTGGCCGACACCCCGCCACTGACCACGCTCAGCGTGAGCGTTCCGGTCTTTGCGCTGGAGGTGTCAAGCGTCAGGGTGATCCGGTTGCTCGCATCGGCCCTCCAGTCGAATAGCGTCTGCTCCGCAGAACTTCCGGTGTCGGCGTAGGTGATCAGAAGATCGCTCGCCCAACTCATGGCGGTCATGGAATAGGGCAGCTTTGCCGCCGGGATGATCAGGCTATCTGCGGCGCGGGTGACGGTGGAGCCAGAGGTCGGGATATAGCTGGTGGAAAAAGCGCCTTCTTCAAACTGTGCCCGACGCACAAGAATGCCTGATGTGCCATCGCCCACGTATGAGCTACCAACACTATCGGATAGAACCCCGACGCGCATAGCCTGTGCAGAGTAATCTGCGGTGCATTCCATTCCGTGGATCGCGCAGCGCCACCACCCGTCCGCACGTGGCTCGATTGTCGCCAGATCGGACCCAGAGCCTCCGGGCGCGTTTCCGATCACCGTTCCAGCGTCCAGGTCAAATATTACCCCGATGTTGCCCAAATACGATGCCGCTCGCAGAACGAGATGCGAATATCCGTCAGCTTTGGCATCCACTGACATCGAATAGAAATTGCCTGTGCTGCATGATATGGTGGCGTCCACAGTGTGGAACGATGTAGCATCTACATTCGGGACTATCTTGGAAATCCCAACCACATCAGACACGCTGCACTTGAATTTCGTCCACGACGAGTCAGCGAAATTTTCGCTATAGGTGTGCAAGTTCGTTCGGCTCTCGGACTCGATCAGAATACCCTCGTTGACCCAAGCCGATCCATCCCAGACGTGATGCCCGGTGCGAGGGGTATCAATGGCGGCGGTCTGCATCGTTCCTGTCGCATCGACATAGGTAGCCGTGCTGGCGCGCGTGAAGGAGACGAGGTCGCTGAAACCACCCGGCGCATAGCGCCCCGTGGCAAAGTCCAAGAACAATGCGGCAGGCGTGATCCGTCGGTACGATCGCCACGGCCGCCCACACAGGGACATATCGGCGACCAGATTCATGCCAGGACCATCGCATGAATGCCGCTTGCCGTGGTGCCGGTCAGATTCACCCGGCGCACACCGACCGGCAACATCGAGAAATCGGCGACGTAAACGCTTCGGCTTTGCCCGGCGACGGTTTCGATCGAAAGGCTGCCACCGATCTCGACATAGAGCGCCACGGCCACCTCATCGAGGTCGGTGCTGTCAGAGGGGGTAACGGGGCGGATGTCGGTCGCGGGGCCGGACAAGGCGTGCGCGCGCCCGGCGAAGGGATTGGACATACTGAATCTCCTGACTTGGCTTGAACTCGCGGCAAGCTGCCGCCCAAGCGTCAAGAAACCCTGACTACAGCGCGCGCTGCAGCAGGCCCGCGCAACACCAGTACCTTCGGCTCTGACTGGCCACCTGCCCCTTGGCGAGAAGCGGGCCCTGGCGATTTGGTCTGATCAATGTGCGCGCGGTCCGCCGCGTCTTTTGATCAACTGCGCTGACTTCAAGGCTGAGGACGAAGAGGGTGACCGCGGGCCAGCCTGAAAAAGGGCATCACACGATCCCGTGAGGTTAACTAGACGACCGGTCTATTATAGATTAGACCACACGTATGAGCGACTTCACAAAATCAGAGCTGACACGGCGCAAGATCCTTGAGGCAGGCCACGACCTTGTCCGTCGGCAAGGTTTCGGCGGTGTTGGCATTGCGCGAGGTTCTTGACCAGAGCGTGAGCCAGTTGGTCGCGCGTATCGCCAAACTTTTAAGGCAAGGCGGGGCGGACGCATCCGTGCGCAAATTCATCGACCCGGATGCCACGGCGCAAATGCTTTATGCAAAATGGCTGGGCGCCGCAATTCTGGCAAAACTGTCCCGCGACGATCTCCCGCTCAGACGGGCGCTGACAGAAACCATCACCCATCTCTCCCCAGACCCAAAAGACCAAAAGGAAACCAACAGATGCTGGCTGCAATCCACGATACATTCGGTGAACCCTCCGACGTCCTTACCGCCCGCGACACCGCGACCCCCAAACCCGCCGCGAGCGAGGTTCTTGTCAAGATGGTGCTGTCGCCGATCCACAATCACGACCTTTGGACCATTCGCGGCAACTACGGCTATAAACCAGACCTGCCGGGCGCCATTGGCGGCACCGAAGCTTTGGGTGTCATCGAAGCGGTCGGCACGGATGTCGATGCCGCGATGATCGGAAAACGCGTCACGATCGCCGGGGTGCATGGCACCTGGGCCGAATATTTCGTCGCCCCAGCCACTGGCGTGTTGCCGCTGCCTGATACGATCTCGGACGTTGCCGGCGCGCAATTGATCGCCATGCCCTTCAGCGCGCTGTCGTTGCTGGAGACCCTGAAGGCAAAGAAAGGCGACTGGATCATCCAGACCGCCGCCAATGGCGCCGTCGGCAAGATCATGGCGACCCTCGCCAAGGCGCGGGGCATCCCCCTGTTGAGCCTCGTGCGCCGGGCAGACGCGGTGCAAGAGTTGCTGGATCTCGGGATCGAGAACGTCCTGTCCACCTCTGACACCGGCTGGAAGCAGGCGGCGCGCGATCTGATGGGCGACGCGGGTGCGGTTTCCGCGATCGATTCGGTCGGCGGGGATGTCTCGGCTGATCTTGTCGACCTGCTCGGGCTGGATGGCGAGCTTGTCATCTTTGGTACGGCGACCGGCGCACCGATGCCGTTGTCGTCGGGGCCGCTGATCATGAAACACATCACGATCAAGGGGTTCTGGGGCGCGCGCGTCAGTCAGGAGATGGCGCCGGAGCAGCGCAAACGCCTGATCACCGAACTGGTGACACTTGCCGCCAAGGGCGAACTCGTGCTCACGGATGGCGGCATCTACCCAATCAAAGAGATTGCTGGCGCCCTGCAGGCCGCTTTGACTCCGGGACGTACCGGCAAGGTTATGCTGCGCGGCTAATCTTGCACGGATAAAATGGACCGGCCTTCGGGCTGGTCCTTTCCGGCCTCCCGCGTTCGCCCAGAGGTCGGATTTCGAGCCCAAGCTCGACCACCAGGGATATGCCCCACGACAAGTTCGTCGAACCCTGCGTGGCCCAAGCAGCACCCGTGGGGGGATCCGCGCGATATTTGGCCTCCCTATACGCCTGCGGCCTTGTCCGCACAGGATTGGCCGCCTATTCAGGCCCCGACTCAACAATAGTTTTCAACAAGACATTAAGGAGAGGGAGCCATGGCTCTGGACAGAAGAAATGCAATGAAGCTTGGCGGCGCGGCTGTCCTTGCTGCGGCTCTGCCCCGGATTGCGGCGGCAGAGTTTGCGCCCCGCCCCGCCGGCTGGCGCCGCTTTGAAATCAGCACCCGGGTCGAGCTGTCCCGCGATGGCGCCATGGCGCAGGTCTGGGTTCCGGTCCCGTCGGTCACCGAAGCGGATTGGATGCAGGCCGGGGACACGCAGTGGACCTCAAACGCCGATGAAGTCGCGCTGAAGACCGATGCCACTGGGGTCCGCTTCGTCCATGCTGTCTGGTCGAAGGGCGAAGGCGCTGCCACCCTTGAAGTTACATCTGCCGCCTCTGCGCAGAACCGCGCGGTCGACCTGACCGGGTCCACCGCCACGCAATCGCTTTCACCGGCAGAGCGGGCGCAGTTCACCGCGCCAACCAAGCTGGTCCCGACCGATGGCATCGTTCGCGACACAGCGGAAGAGATCACCGCCGGAGCCGAGGGCGATCTGGAAAAGGCCCGCCGCATCTATGACTGGGTTGTCGAGAGCACCGAACGGAACCCCGCCACACGTGGTTGCGGGCTTGGCGATGTCGCCTCGATGCTCACTATGGGCGATCTGACCGGCAAATGTGCCGATCTGAACACGCTCTATGTCGGGCTTGCCCGCGCCGCCGGGCTGCCCGCCCGCGACGTCTATGGGGTCCGGGTTGCGCCCTCTGCCTTTGGCTACAAGAGCCTTGGCGCCGGATCGCCCGATATCACGAAGGCACAGCATTGCCGCGCCGATGTTTTCCTTGACGGCTTTGGCTGGGTGCCGGTTGATCCCGCCGATGTACGCAAGGTCGTGCTGGAAGAGCCGCCGAAGACGCTGACGCTGCAATCTCCCAAGGTCAAGGATGCGCGCCGCACCCTTTTCGGCGCGTGGGAAGGGAACTGGATTGCCTATAACGTCGCGCATGACGTGATCCTGCCCGGTGCCACCGGCGGCGAACTGCCGTTCCTGATGTATCCGCAGGCCGAGGTTGGCGGTGAACGGCGCGACGAGCTCGACCCGGGCAGCTTTGCCTATACGATCACCGCACGCGAACTTTCCGTCTAAAGACGTTACAGCGCACTGGGCCGGTCTTCCAACAACGGGAAGATCGGCCCAGAGCCATAGGTTCAGCCAAGCGGATGCAACTTAAACGGTTGCAACCGCTTCCAGCTTGGCATCGGCAAATCCCCCCAAACAAGCCTCGATCTCCGACCGCGTCTGGCACAGACAGGCCGCTGTCGACAGGGCATCGGCAAGCGCTGCGGACCCTGCGGAAACGGAAACCTCGCGCCAGTTAGTGCGGGTTGGCAGGCCTGTGCGCGGATCGAGGATGTGACCCACATGCCCGCCCTCGTCAAAGGTCGTGCCAAGCGGCGCCGAGGTGGCAAGCGCGCGCGTGACAAGGGGCACGTCCCCGCCGGCGGCCAGTTTGACCTGCCATGCACCGCCCTCGGGTCGCTCGCCGATGGCGCGAAACTCGCCGGTGTCGATCAGGATATTGCTCAGCCCCTCGGCGCTCAGCAGTTTGGCCACGCTGTCGGCGATATATCCCTGCGCAATCCCGTTCAGCGTCATCGCCATGCCCGGCCGCATCGCGATCACACCGGTATCGAGCGACACATGCGTCCAACCGGTCAAGGCGCGCGCCGCGTCCAGGGTGCGGTCCTCCAGCATCAGACCGCGCGCGGACGCCTCGGCGTAGCTGGCCCAAAGCGGTTGGATGGTGGGGTCGAACCGGCCATTGCTGGCACGGTGAACCGCCCCCGCAAGCGACAAGCAGTCCAGCAAATCGAACGGCGGGTCTTGCAACGTGCCGGTCCGGTTCAACTGCGACAGCGCACTGTCCGGGCGGTAGAGACTGAATACGTCCTCAAGGCGCGAGATTTCGGCGGCGACACGTGCGCTGATCGCCTTGGCGTCGGGATGGGCCAGACGCAGCGTGGCGCGCGCGCCAAGGGCAGCGCCCTGCCAAGTATAAATCGGATCAGCACGGCCCATGCCCGGAACGGCCAAGGCGGCGGCGCTGATCGCTAGGAAACGGCGGCGATTTGTCATGCTCTCACTCTCCAGATTTGCGCGACAGCGCGCGCAGGCGATTTTCAAAATCGGACTCGGACGTGTCACCGTCCAGAGAAACGGGTGCCAGAACGGCACTGTCCGGTATCTCGGCCAGCCCCATGATCTGCCCGCCGTTGAGCTCGGCAAAGCGGGCGGCTTTTTCAGGGTCTGAAAACGGCACGATTTCAGGTGCCCCCATACCCCCGACGACGCGACTTCCGACAACATAGGTGGCATCCTTGGCGGCGATCCAGTTGGTCGCACCGGGGGACTCCCACGTGGCGCCGGGCGCCCCCATGTCACTGACCCAGACGGCAAGGATGTCATGGCTCTGCTCTGGCATCCGCATATAGGCCACTACATCGCGCACCTGACTAAAGAACAGCGGCGCCCCCGGCAGCCCGGCCAGATGTGCCTGTGCCTTGGGGCCGTCATGTTCGAGCAGACCCATTTGACAGTAATGTCCGACAGCATCCCGGCTCAGCGGGGCGGCGGTGGTGTCCTGCGCCGTCTCGTCCTTGCAGGCGGTCAGCGCCAGCAGCATCAGGGAGATCAGGATAAATCTCATGGCTCGACCCTGCGAAAGGTCAGCGCCGCCAGCCCCAGCGAAATCAGCGGCCAGAGCAGTATCGACGACAGGGATTGCCACAAGGGAATGGCCCTGGCCGCGCCGCCGACGCCCGAGGCGGCCGCCGTGGCCTGCGCGGCGGTCAGGTTAAACAGACGGAAGGCATCGGCCGGATTGGCAAGCAGGGCCACCGGGAAAACATGGGTGGTGAAGGCTCCGCCATCATCGAGCACAACCGCCGCCAACAGGCCCAGATCGTACAGCACGACCAGACCCAGCCACAGCCCGATGGCCAGCCCGGCGGCCCCCGAAACGCCGCGCGCCAGCGACGACAGCGCATAGCCGATCCCCAGGAACGTCGCGCCCAGAAAGACCGAGGTCCATGTCAGCCGCCAGAGCGCGCCCAGACCCGAAACCGCCGCAGGATCGGACGCGATCGTGACCGCCGCCGCCGCGCCATAGCCAGCCGTAATCGCAACGACCAAGATGGCTGTATGCGCCAAAAGCTTGCCTGCCAGAACTTCCCAGCGGGCCACCGGATAGGTCAAAAGCAGCGGCAATGTCCCGCGCTCGACCTCGCCCGCGACAGCATCGAATGACATCAAAAGCGCCACCAAGGGCACCAGATAGACCGACAGCGAGGTCAGCGAGGCCACGACGATCGACAGCCGATCCGCACCCAGCGCCCCGGTCGGAGCCGATCCAGCCGCCGACAGCACAAGGGAAAAGACCACCATCAGAAGCACGGCAATCAGAACCCAGCGGTTGCGCCGGGCAATGTGCAGTTCCGTGATTGCCGTGGCGAGGACGCGCAGGATCATTGGCCATCCCTCCGGCTGAAATAGCTGTAGATATCTTCCAGACTGGGCGGGATGACATCGAGATCCGCGACCTTGGAGCGCAGCGCCGAGATGCGGGCAAGCGTGGCCAGTTTCTCGTCTTGTGCGCAGGTCAGGTGCAGACCACCATTGACGCGGATCGCATCGGGCAGCGCCGCCAGAATGTCGGGTTCATAGCCATTGAGCGCAGTGACATGCATGGCCACCGGCAGCGCCGCCTCGCGCCGCAATTCGGGCAATGTCCCTGACGCCACCATCCGACCGCCGGACAGGATCAGCAAGCGATCTGTGCGCGCCTCGACCTCGGTCAGGGCATGGCTCGACAGCAGGATCGCCGCCCCCTCCGCAGCCAGCTTATCCAGAAGTTCATAGAAATCGCGCCGAGATATCGGGTCAAGCCCGCTGGTCGGCTCATCCAGCACCAAGAGGCTGGGATGCCCGATCAACGCCTGAGCGAGGCCGACGCGCTGGCGCATGCCCTTGGAATAAGTGCCGATCCGACGCCTTGCCGCAAAGGCCAGCCCGACGCGATCCAGCAGTTCCATCGCGCCCGCCGGGTCGACATGGCGCAACCGCATGTAATAGCTGATCTGCTCCACCCCGGTCAGAGCCGAATGGAATGTCGCATTTTCAGGGAGATAGGCGACCCGCGCGCGCGCCGCCGCCTGCCCCGGGGCCGCGCCACAGACGGAAATCTCGCCTCCGTCCGGCGCGATCAGGCCGAGGATCACCTTCATCAGGGTGGATTTTCCCGCACCATTATGGCCCAGTAGCGCCACACGCTCGCCCGGGTCCACCCGCAGCGAGACGTCGGACAGGGCCTGAACAGGGCCGAAGGCCTTAGTGAGATGCGAAATCGTCAACGTCGATGTCATCAAGACCACTTTCATTCCGTCTGGCGACCGCTTCGGCCTCCATCACGGTGTATTCGGATGGGACCGCAATCGTCGGCGCGGTCATAAGGGGGGCGCTGTCCACCACGCCGCCGGGCAATGTCGCCGGAAAGCTGGCTTGCGCCCATCGGATCAGCTGCACTGCAGGGGCCCCGGTCAGCAAGGATGCGGCGGGTTGCGACCACAAGATGTGATCCATCAGGTCATTGGGGCGAAAAGGGCTGTCAGCGATCCCGTCGCCATCCAGATCGAACCCGGGATGGTCAGACCAGTAATTACCACGCCCCTCAAAGCTCCACTCGACATCGCGGGTTCCGACGTATTTCACCTGCGTCCGGTTGCCGATGAAGGCATTTCCGGTCAGCACGTTGCGCTCGGACCCGGCCGTGAAATGGATGCCGATATTGCAGCCCTCAAAACGGTTGCCATAGATCAGGTTCTTGTGGGCGTTGTAGATGAAGGTACAGCGGTTCGCCCCGCCGCGCACCAGATTGCCCGAAACATCGGCGTTGTTGGCATAGTTCAGCATCACACCGTGGCTGATGTCGGAAAGGCTCAGATTATCCTTCACGATCACCTTGTTGGAGAACATGATCGCATATCCAAGGTGGTTGCCGATGGACACGTTGCCCGAGACTTCGGAATCATTGGTGTACATGTAGTGCACGGCAAAGCGCAGATCGCGGAACAGGTTGTTGCGATAGGTGCCGGTGCGCGATGCGTTGGAAAAGATCCCGTCGCGGCCCCAGCGGACAGAGTTGCCCTCGACCAATGTGCCCGGCGCGTTCCAGACATAGATCCCATTGCCGCGATCATTCATGCGCGGGTTGCGCGTGCCCTCGATGATATTGCCCCGGACCTGCGCATCCCGCCCGCCATGCACGTCGACGCCGTGCAGATTGCCAAGCAGGCGGTTGTCTTCGACCACCGCGCGGTCGGCTTTCTTGAGGATCTTTATACCGGCGTCCAGCGCCGCACCGTCCAGACCCGATCCGGTGACGGTCATCCCCCTGACGACAACGTCGGGCGCATCAATCGTCACGACGGTGCCAGCGCCCAATCCGTCGATCAGGGCCGCGCCGCCGCCATTTAGCGTCAGCGGTCGGTCAATCACCACGCCGCCTTCATAACGGCCGGGGTCAAGTTTCAACACATCGCCGGGGGTGGCCCCGGCGATGGCCTTGGCAAGGCTCCCCGCCCCCGGCAGCACCTGAACCTCCGCTGCCCAAAGGGGCAGCGTGGTCAGCAGTGACAGCACAAGGGTCAGGGACCGCAACATGGCTCAGCTTGCCTTCGGTTCGACAAACATCCGGCCACGCATTTCCATGTGGAGTGCGTGACAGAACCACTGGCAGTAGTACCAGTAGACACCCGGCCGCGACGCGATAAAGGTGACCGACGCCGTGGCTTGCGGCGCGACCTCCATCGCGACGGCATGGTTCCCCATGGTAAACCCGTGGGTCAGGTCGTCGATGTCATCAAGGTTGGTGACATATACCGTCACTTCGTCGTCCTGCTGGACAGTAAAGGACTCGAGCGAGAACTGCGGCGCATTGCTGGACATGTAGACCCGCACCTTTTTGCCGTCGCGAATGACGGTGTCCTGCCAGTCATCCAGATCGATGCCGTCTGCTTCGGCCTGTTTGCGGGCCTCGGCCCACATCCGATCGTTACGATCCCAAACAGAGACCGGTTTCACCTTGCTGGGATCAACGATGATTGCATCATGCGGCTCTGCAAAGGTCGGGCCCTCATGGATCAGGGTCATCTTGTCGCCGTCAATCGCGAACAGCTGTTCGTTCTCGGGCTTCAGCGGTCCAACATTGAGGAACCGGTCCTTGGAGAACTTGTTCATCGACAGATAGTACTTGCCGCTGGCGTCCAGCGTTTCGCCCATCACGGTCGAGTTGTGGCCGGGCTGGTAATGGACGTCCTGCTTGGTGATGATCGGGTCCACATCTTCGCCATTGAAAAGCTGAACCGCCTTTTCGATGTTCCACTTGACCACCTGACTATCGAGGAACAGCGTGGTGAACGCATTGCCCTCACCGTCGAAACAGGTGTGAAGCGGCCCAAGCCCCAGTTCCGGTTCAGCAACCACGACACTGCGCGGATCTGCGTCCTCGTTGAACACCGCATCCAGCTTGCGCACGTCGATCACCGAAACCGTGGGCGACAGTTTGCCCGCGATGCACAGGTGAATCTTGTCCGGCGCCATGTTGCAGCCATGCGGATTGTTCGGGATCGGAATATAGCGGGTGTATTTCTTGTTCTGGCCCTTGCGACCGTCCAAAACCTTGACGCCGTTCAGCTCCTGAAAGTCGCCATTCTCGATGCCCTTTTCAATCTCTGCAATGTTGAAGACGACAACATGGTCCATATCATACTCGGTCATATCGGCCAGATTCATGCCCATTTCCGAGTTGTAGGAGGTCGAAAAGGCGTATTTGCCCTCATAGTCGCAATCGGTGTTGTCGAGGTTACCGCTTACCATCACCTGCCATGCGACTTTCATCTCGTCGGCATCCACGGCGGTGTAGAAGTTTACATACTTCTCCGGCTCGTCCAGAATCTTGCCGTCGTTGATCATCGGCGCCTCGTCTTCCCCATTGCAGAAGACGTAGTTGGTGCGCGGCCATCTCTGCGGGCGCAGACCGTGGATCGCCTTGGCGTTGGGGATCTCGATGATCTTGTCGCACTTCATCACATCACAGCGCACGCGGGCAACACGGGTGTTGGCCTTGTCATTCATGAACATGAAGCGACCGTCATAGGTGCCTTCGGTGAAGGACATGTGAGGGTGGTGCAAATCGCCGTTGGGCGGGAATTCATGGCCGTTCGCGGCCAGATATTCCTTGGTCTCGGGCAGAAGGCCCTCGGTCAGGATCTTCTTGGATTCATTGGTGATCCCCCAGCCGGTGGCCGAGCATGTGTTGAACACCGGAATGCGCATCAGCTCGCGCATGGACGGGATCCCCAGAATGCGCATCTCGCCGCATTGGCCGGACGACCAGAAGCCATAGTATTCGTCGAGTTGGCCCGGGCCGACTTCGGCACCTGTGGCAGCACGCGCACTGGTGGTGCCCGCCAGCGTGGCGGCCCCGACGACGGCAGACCCGGTCAGTAGCGCGCGCGAGCCAAAGGCCCCGGCAAGCGCGGCACCCCCGGCGGTCGCGCCCAACAGATTGCGGCGTGAGATCGGCATTTTCTTTCCCTCAGACATCATATTTCCTTTCAGGCTGCGGTTTAGGTTTTGCGTAGGTTCGGATGCCCCGAAATGTCGCGCGAAAGATCAGGGGCGGCGCCAACATTGGCGCGCCGCTTCAGCTTCTTGATGACAACCGGGCATGTGGTGGTGGACTGATAAAGCACCTGACAATGCAGGCAGTTGATGCATTCGTTCGGGTTGATTTCCCCGGTCGGGTGGATCGCCTGCACCGGACATTGATGCGCGCAGGTCTGACAGGGGTTGCCGCATTCATGATACCGCTTCAGCCAGTCAAACATCCGCAGCCGCGCCGGAATGGCCAGCGCCGCCCCCAACGGGCAAAGATAGCGGCAGAAGAAGCGTTCGACGAACAGCCCAGCGATCAGCAGGGCGGCGACATAAGCCACGAACGGCCATGCCCGCACGAAGTTGAGGATGATCGCCGTCTTGAACGGCTCGACTTCGGCCAGATGCTCGGCCTGCTCGATACTGGTCAGAGACACCCCGAAGAGGCCAAGGAAGATCATGTACTTCAACGGCCACAGGCGTTCATGCAGACCCCATGGCAGGGTCCATTGCGGGATATGCAGCGCCTTGGCCACCCGGTTCAGCAGTTCCTGCAGCGCGCCAAACGGACACAGCCAACCACAATAGGCCCCGCGCCCCCAGAACAGCAGCGCCGCAGCAACCGAGAACCACAGGATGAAGGTCAGCGGATCGAGCAGGAAGGCCTGCCAACTGAACCCCGACATGAACGAACCGAACAGCGCCATCAGGTTGACAACGGACAGCTGCGCCTTGGCGTACCAGCCTAGATAGACCAGCGTGACGGTCAGGAACCCGATGCGGAACCAGAAAAAGGCGCGTTCGTTCCGGGTTGCGAAGGTCTGGAAGAAGAAGACCCCGGTCAGCAGCGTCAACATTGCACCCAGCACGATGATCTCGGTCGTCTTGCCGGCCCAGATCCGTTTCCACAGCGCCTGATGCGCGTCGGCCTCGGATTGCGAGGTCACCTCTGCGACGCCTTCGGGCAGGTCTGCCACTGGCGGCGGCGCAACGGATCGTTGGTATTTGTCCGGCAGCCGATAGCCCAGATCGAAGGTGGTAAAGACCTTTTCGATCGCGCCCACGTCGCGATGCACCAAAAGCTGGATTCGGAACGGCTGGGTCGGATCAAAGTTGCTGTCGGCGGGGATCTTGAATAGGTCCGCCTCGTTGAACACCGGCGCGCCTTCGGCGGCGACGGTGTTGATGCGCTTGTGCATCCGGTCCCGGAACCGGACCGAAACATCGTGCTGAATCAGAACGATCCGGTCAAAGATTCCCCCCCGCACATAGCCCGACCCCTTGAAGGAATAGAGCCCGCGGCCGAAAATCGCGACCGCCTGATCGCCGTCCTCCAACCAAGTCTCCAGATTTTTTGCTTCCGCATCCCCCAGCAGCGCCCGCGCGATTCCGGGCTGGGATACAAGCGCGGCCTGCATCTCGATGAATGTCGTTTCGGGCGCTTCGGTCAGGGCGCGCTTGGCGGCGCGCGGATCGTCCATTGCGGCAAAGGCGGCGTTGATCTGCCCCACGTCGAGCGAAAGGCGACGCAGGGTTCCGTCCCCCTCAAGCGTCATCCAGCCGGGGGCGGCCTGTGCATCGGGGTCAATCTCGAACTGCGGTCCGGTTCCCGCCTCTTCGACCACCAGACCGCCGAGCCCAAGCTGGCGCGCAACCTTGATCCCGGCCCGGATGATGGAGTCGTCGATCACCATGATCGTGACGGTCGCGCCGGAAATGATATCGAGTTGGTGCGCGGTGCCGCCCTGTTCCGCCTCGGCCACAAGGTCCAGCCCCCGGTATCCCGCCACCAGCGCCTTTATCTTTTTGTCGGGAATCCCGATCAGCACGATCGGTTCAGAGTGTTTGACCAGTTGCACCCCGATCACCTGTGCGGCGTCGTCCACGGCGACCATGGTATGGATGGGTTTGCCGGAATAGCCGGTGGTCGAGACGAAATCCGAGGTGACGAAGGCCCAGCCTATGCGCTCCCCGCCCTTGAGGACCTGCACCGCGGGAAGATCCGCGTTGATCTCGCCAAAGGCATCGGCACCTTCGACCAGGTCTGCGACCTGAACCTTGGGCAAGAGCGTGGACAGCACCGACTGCGCCGCTGCCGGAAGCCCGCTCAGGAGCATCACGGTGACAAAGGTCACGATTTTAAGGAGGGATTGGAGGGTCGTCATGCGTTGGCGTCCTTGAGGAAGGGTCGCCCGCCGCTGCCTTTTTTAGTGCCATAACCGACACGATCCGTCAGGATCTGGCCCCGTATGGTCAGCACTGAAAGGGGCTGCACCGGGGGGCCACGTGGCAAGGGACGGGCAATAGATTTCGGACAGATAAGACTGCTGCGCGCAGGGACGTCCATCGACACGTCAAGCAACACAGCGGACAGTTGCAGGCCACAAAATTCGTCCAGCCGGGCCGCCGGGCTGTGGCAACAGGTCAGACACCGCCGACAGTCCGTCGTCGGTGCAACCGGGGCTCCGTTCGCGTCGAATCGCAAGGTTTCGACACCGCCGTCGGCGCAAATCTCCATTGAAAAGACGGCAGCATTGCTCCCCGTCCCTGCCATCGCCATCGGGCCAGACAGGGTTAGGCAGACCATAAGCAGCAGTCTGGACAAAAGAGCGTACGCATTGAGCATTTCGGGAAATTAACAGAGCTTGCGGCGCCGGTATTGATCCAGATCAACGAGCTTTTCCGCACCCCTCGATAAGCGCACCGCTCGCGAAACATTTCTTTTGCTCGCCATGCGTTTACCCCCCCCGCTTTGGGAGGACGGAAACGTTTTTTCCCAAGAATCAGCGCGGAATATTTCTCCACGATTCCGGGCACGATCCCTTCAAGACTAGAGCCCGCGCGGGCCCAGGATCGGCCAGAAAAACGAACGGTCACCCTCGCACCAGTTCAAAAAACGCGGTCGGGGTGGCTATCCTCAGCCGATGATCAGCCCCGGAAACACCGCGATCAGGGTGAGCACGATCAGCATCACCGCGACATAGGGCAGCGCCCCGGCAAAGATCGATTCCAGCGATGTGCGACTATCGCCAAGCGTGGAATGCACCGTGAAGATCGAGATTCCGAAAGGTGGGGTCAACAAACCGACTTCGACCGCAATGACGGTGATGATGCCGAACTGGATCAGATCGAACCCAAGCCCCTGAGCGATCGGTGCCGCGATCGGCACAACGATCAACAGGATCGAGCTGCTGTCCAGAATCATGCCAAGCAGCAGCACAAGGACCACATAGACAATCAGGAAACCGACCGCACCGAACCCGCTGTTCTGCACGAAACTTCCAATTGCGGATGGAATGCCTGCGACCGCCAACATCTGGCTGTAGAAGCTTGCCGCGACAAGCAGGGCCAGGATCCCGACCGAAATAGACCCGGTCTCGGTCAACACTTGCCACCATTTGCGCAGATCCAGACTGCGGCGCAACAGGGCGACGACGAGGGCAGCAAAGGCGCCGACGCCTCCGGCCTCTGTCGGGGTGAAAAAGCCACTGTAGAGCCCGCCCAGCACGAAGACGACCAGCACGACGATGGGCATCAGTTTGCGAAGGATCTCTGACATCGCCATGGCGGGGGGCAGATCCTGCACATGCTGCTTTTGCTCAAGATAGTCTTTCGTGAACACGAACCCGGGCGCGAATTTCGCCACCAGCACGATCCACAGGACAAACCCGCCTGCGAGCAGCCCGCCGGGGATCAGCCCGGCAATGAACATGCGCCCGATCGATTGCTCGGCCAGCACGCCATAGATGATCAGCAACAGGCTGGGCGGGATCAACATGCCCAGCACCGAACTGCCTGCCACCGTGCCCGCCGAGAACGAGGGGCGATATCCGTGCCGCGTCATCTCGGGCACCGCGACCTTGGTGAACACCGCTGCCGAGGCGATCGACACGCCGGTGACGGCCGCAAAGACCGTATTGGCCGCAACCGTGGCAATCCCCAGCCCGCCCAGCAGCCGACGCAAAAGCGCCTCGGCAACATCGAAGGTGTCTTTGCCGACGTTCGAGATGCTGACCAGATGCCCCATCAGCACAAACAGCGGGATGGTGGCGAACAGGTAATTCGCAACCCCGTTGTAGGAGGCCATCGACATCAGACGCATAGACAGGTCGAAATTTCCCCGGATCAGCCAGACTCCGGCAAAGGCCACGGCCATCAGGGCGACGGCAATGCGCAGCCCCAACAGGACCAGCACGAACAAGACGCCGATCAATATCAGGCCGATGGAAATGTTGCTCATCTCAATGGCCCTTTTCGGAATGTGTCAGAGCCGCGCTCTCGAGCGCGACCGCGAGAAAGGCAAGGCTGGTTGCGCCCGCCCCCAGCACCACCAACAGGTGAAACGGCAAGGTCGGCAGGGTCCAGACCCCGCGCACGCCAAAGAATTCGGAGGACACCCAGGCTTCATGCGTGTCCGGCCAGGCCGCGATCGCCACCAAGGCAAACAGCGCGGTGCCGACCAGTGCAAACAGGGTATCCAGCAGATGCACCAGCCAAGGCGCGTGGCGCCGCAGGCCGCGCACCAGAAAATCGGCCCGGATCAGAGACCCGTTCAGGGCCGCCGCAGGGAGCATTAGGAAAACGATCGCCACCACGCTGCGACCGGCGATTTCGGCCACGCCCATAATGGGCATGGCCAAGAAATTGCGGCCGATCACATCGGCCACAATCAATAGCATGATGGCAAAGATCCACAGGGTTCCAACCGCCGCCACGGTGTTCAGCACGACTTGAAAACCCCGTTTCAAAGGGCCCGGTCGTCGTTTGAAAGCCATAGCTTGTTGCATGTCATTTCCCGTTTGGCGAAGTGGAACTTTGTGGGGATTTGGGTCAGATTTCTGCGGCCCAATCGCGCGCCGGGGTGATCCCGCGTGCTTTCAACTCGCCGAAATAGGCCTTCAGCACGGTCGCCGCCGCAGGGCCATTCGCGTCCAGCCAAGGTTTGGCGACATTGGGCAGGGTCGCGGCCCATCTTTCGCGCTCGACCTGCGCCATTTCCGAAACCTGAAGACCGGCCGCAACCATTTCCGTCATCGCATTGGTGGAGCGTTCCGTCACATAGTCTCCGTGGCTGCGCGACGTGATCCGTCCCGCCTCGCGCAGGGCAGTCTGAACCTCGGCCGGCAGGCGATCATGGAACCGTTTGTTCACAGCGATCCCGCCGAAATACATCGACCCGAACCCGACGCGGCTCAGATAGGGCGCGACCTCATACACCCGGGTTGGCTGAATGCCGCTGGCAAATGATAGCGTACCCTCGGAAACGCCGGTCTGAATGTCGGTGTAATAGGTCGTCAGCGCGCCGTTGACCGGGGTACAGCCGGTATCGAGCAACCAGTTGGCCGAGGTGCCCGGCGCGTTCAGGCGGCGGTTTTTCACATCGTCGACCGAGGCAATCGGGAAGTTCGAATAGACGTCATAGCTGTCGGTCACCAGAGACGACAGATGCACCATGTTCTGCGCGGTCCAGCCCTCGCGCAATTCCGGCAATTCGTCGGTCAGCTTGTCAAAGATATCAATGACCACGTTGTGATCGGGGTTCGCAAACGGGGTGAAATAGGTGACGTTCTGCAACGGCATGGCAGAGCCTTCCCAGACCGTGCCGACCATGCCGATATCGACGATCCCGTCCCGCACTGCGGTGCGCGTGTCCTTGAACTTGTACAGCGTGCCGCCATAGTTCTCGGACCAGGTCACGGCATAGTTGCCACCGGCATCCGCCAGCAGGCGCTCCAACGCGGGTTGCAAGGCGTTCTGCATGGCATAGACCCAGATATTGTTGGTCGGATGGCTGGAGCCGATCTGGATGTTGATGGTTTCCGCCGCGATCAGACGGGTGTTCAGAAACGGCGTCGCAAGCGCAGCCGAAGATGCGGCCAAAAAGGCCCGGCGTGATGATTTCATGGTTTCCTCCCTTAGAAATCCCGCGTCCTGCGCGGACAGGTCTTGACGTGATGGTTCGCTCAGGCGGCCGGTGCTGTTTCCTCACAGGTCAGAGCGGTGTCGAAATTGGCAAAGAATTCGCCCGTAAGCTTCTGCGCGGTGGCCTTGATCAGACGATTCCCCAACGCGGCCAGTTTCCCCCCCACGGCCACGTCAGCGGTATAGTCCAGCACGGTTTGCGCGCCCTGCGGGGTCAGCGTCACACGGGCCGCCCCTTTGGCAAATCCGGCGATCCCGCCGGAGCCTTTGCCCGACAGGGTGCAGGAGAGTCCGGGGGCGATATCGCTCAACTCGACATCGCCCTTGAACCGCGCGGAAACCGGCCCGATCTTGAGCTTGACCACGGCGGAAAAGCTGGTGTCGCTGGTCTGTTCAAGGCTTTCACACCCCGGAATGGCCTGTTCCAGAATCGCGCGGTCAAACAGGGCCGACCAGACCTGATCCGGTGTGGCGGCAAGGGTTTGGCTACCTTTAAGTTCCATGATCCCCGTCCTTTCTTCGGCCCGGCTTACACATGACCAAGGGCGGTCAATATGCGCAGCGGAGTCATTGGCGTTTGAGAAATGCGCGCCCCCATTGGGCGCAATGCGTCATTCACGGCATTCATGGCGGCGGCCCCGGCGGCGGCGGTGCCAGCCTCGCCCACGCCTTTGGCCCCAAGGATGGTATCCAGTGTCGGAGTTTCGATATGGGCGATCTCGATATCGGGCATTTCACCGGCCATCGGCACCAGATAATCCGCCAAGGACGCATTGGTCATCTGGCCCATATCGTCATACATGCATTCTTCGAAAAACGCCGGTCCCAGACCCTGAACCACACCGCCGCGGATCTGCGCATCAACCAGCAACGGGTTGATGATACGGCCACAATCCTCGACCACCCAATGTTTCAACAAACGTGTCACGCCAGTTTCAATGTCGACCTCGACATGGCTGGCCTGGATGCCATTGGTAAAATCGAACGGATAACCCGTGGGCGCAAAGTGCTGTACCGCCGTCAGGGAATTGTCACATCCTTCGGGCAGCGTATCCGGGCGATAGGTCGCTATGCGCCCGATTTCTGCCAGCGTGATCCGCTCTTGGCCGGTCGCCCTGTCGATCACGGCCCCCTCGGCCAGCGCGAGCGTCGCAGGCTCGGCCTGCAGGACCGCACCGGCGATGGCCAGGATCTGCGCCTGCAACCTGCGACCGGCCCGCAATGCGGTTTCGCCGCCGATGCCCGCCCCGCGACAGGCCCAGGTTGCGCCGCCACTCGGGGTCGTGTCGGTATCTCCGGTGGTCACTTTGACCTGATCAGGCGTCACGCCCAACTGATCCGCAACGACCTGCGCAATGATGGTTTCGGTGCCCTGCCCCTGTTCTGTCACCGAGATCGCGCAATGCACTTCGCCCGAAGGCGTCAGCCGGACAATCGCACCATCCTGCGCCGAAACCCGCGCGCCGCCGACGCCATAGAAGGCGGCACCGGGATTGGTGATTTCAACAAAGGAGGCGATGCCAATACCGCGATATATGCCCTGTTTGCGCAGCGCAGCCTGTTCCTCGCGCAGGGTCTCATACCCCATCATCTGGCGTAGTTTCGCCAGAGCCGCATGATGCGACAGCTTTTCAAATTGATACCCGGTGGCCGAGACATGAGGATAGGCATCATCCGCCACCAGATTGCGCGCGCGGATCTCGATCGGGTCCAGATCCAGCTGTTCGGCGGCGCGATCAACCAGCGCTTCGGTCACGGCGCAGGCGATCGGGTGGCCCACGGCGCGATACTGGCTGGTCTGTACCTTGTTCTGGAAAACGACTGACAGACGGCCGCGATAATCGGGCATCGTGTATGGCGCACCCATCAGGCGGATCACCTGATTGCCCTCGGCGACGCTGGTCCGGGGATAGGTCGAAAAGGCACCGATCTGGGTCATGTCATCGACATCCATCGCCAGGATGGTGCCCTGCGCATCCATTGCCATCCGGGCGCTGACACGATGGTCGCGGGCGTGAACATCGGAAACGAAGCTTTCCAACCGGTCCGCCACGAACCGGACCGGACGCCCCAGCGTTATGCTGGCGGCCACCACCGCCATCTCTTCGTTATAGACATGCAGCTTCATGCCGAACGAACCGCCGACATCGGGCGCGATCACGCGCACCTTGTTGTCCGGCAGGCCAAACTGGTGGGCATAGACATCCTGAAACTGATATGGGGTCTGGGTGCCGTGATGGACGGTCAGCTGCCCGGTCGACGGATCGAAATCGGCAACGACGGCGCGCGGCTCCAGCGTGACCGCGGTGTGGCGACCAAAAGTAAAGCGGCCTTCAACCACATGTGCCGCGTTGGAAAAGGCCTCCTCCAGCCCGGGGGTTTCCAGCACCGTGCGGTAACACAGATTGCTGGCGATACCATCCGAGACCAGCGGAGTGCCCTCGACCAGCGCCGCATCGCCGTCAACGACCGCGTCTTCGTCTTCGATGTCCAGCAAGACCAACTCACAGGCATCTTCGGCCTCGGCGCGGCTATGCGCCAGGATCATTGCGACAGGATGGCCGGCCCAAAGAACCTGACCCTCGGCCAGCATGTTCTGCGGAGCGCTTTTCATGCCGGCGAAATGGTCAAGCGTACCGGTCCATGGCGCACATATCGGGTTCAGGGTCTCGGCAGTAAACACCCGCACCACACCGGGCGCGGCGGCGGCGGCGGTTACGTCAAGCTCGACGATTTTCCCCTTGGCCATCGGGCTACGGACAAAGGCGGCATGCACCATGCGCGGCAGGGCGAGATCCGTAACAAACCGCCCGCGTCCCGCCAGATGGCGCAAAGCGTTTTCGCGCCGGTGCGATTGTCCGATATGATCGGTACTGGCCATCATTGCGCGCCTTTCATTTTGCTCAGGCGGCGTTCTGCGCTCAAGCGGTGTTCTGCGGTGGCCGAGATTGCATCGACAATCGCCTCATACCCGGTGCAGCGGCAATAATTCCCGGACAGGGCATCACGGATCTCATCGCGCGATGGGTCGGAATTGCCCGCCAACAAGGCGTGCGCCGACATCAACATGCCATTGGTGCAAAATCCGCATTGCAATGCATTGCGGTCATGGAACGTCTTTTGCAGGTCTTCGATCTGGCCGCTTTCATTCAACCCTTCGATGGTCTCGACCTTCTGGCCATCGGCCTGCACGGCAAGCACCAGACAGGCGTGGACCGGAACACCGTCCAGCAGCACAAGGCAGGCACCACAGGCGCCCATTTCGCAGCCCAGATGGGTGCCTGTCAGCCGCAGATTGTCCCGCAAAAGATCGGCAAGACTGGTGCGTGGCTCGACGGTTTCGCGCACTGCCTCGCCATTCACGGTCAATGTGATGTCGGCCTTCATGCCACCGCCTCCAAGTTTGCCAGAACGCGCCCCAGCAGAACGCGCGCCAGATGCAGGCGCATGCTGGCCGGAAACTGGGGATCGTCGGGTGGGTTTAGATCATCCTCAAGCGCGGCTTGCGCGTCAGCAATCGCGGCGGCGTCGATCGCGCGGCCCGTCAATGCGGCCTGCGCTTTGCGCGCCCGCACAGGGTGGTTGCCCACCGAGAACAGCGCGATGCTGACATCCTCAAGGCCGGCGTCCGTCGACACCGCTTGAACCGCGGCGCCGACCATCGCGTAATCCCCGCGCCTGCGGGCGATCTCGTCAAACCCGATCACCTGCCCCGCCACCGGGCTGGGCACATGGATCGCCAGCAAGACTTCCCCCGGTTCAATCGCAGTTTCGTAGATGTCGACAAAGAAATCGTCGGCGGGAACGCGGCGGATCCCCTGCGACGAGGCGATTTCAAGCTCTGCCTGCATGGCGACTGCCGCAGCGGGAAATTCCGAAGCCGGATCCGCGTGTGCCAGACTGCCGCCCAGGGTTCCGCGATTGCGAATGGCCGGGTGCGCCACGAACGGCGCGGCGGCTGCGAACAACGGGGCATGCACCGCGATCAACGGATCATTCAGGGCTTGAACATGCCGGGTCATCGCGCCAATGCGCAGCCAACCGTCGTCCAGTGAAATACCCGACAGCGCCGCAATATTCGACAGGTCAATCAGCAGCGCCGGTGCTTGCAGGCGCAACGCCAGCGACGGCATGACGCTGTGCCCGCCCGACAGGTAAACCGCGTCACCGTCAGCAGCCGCATAGGCCGACATCGCGTCAGCGACGCTCTCGGCCCGAACATAATCAAACGCCGGTGACTTCATCGGTTTCCTCCCCCCCCAATCCAGCCCCCCGCCAGATTAGTAACCATTTGGTCATTTTTGATAGACACGCGGCACGACCCCCGTCAAGAAAAAAGTGACCACTTGGTCATTTCATCAAACGGGGCTATTCTGACCCAAACACGAGCGAGAGGCAGATGGCCGGATCAAACGAAGCCCAGACCGAGACGGCGCCGCGCCGCAAAAACATGCGCCGCGAGGACCGTGAAAAATCGATTGTCTCGGAAGCGGTTCGGTTTTTCGCCGAATGCGGCTTTGAAGGGCAAACGCGAGAGCTTGCAAAACGCATGGGCATCTCCCACGCCGTGATCTATCGGCATTTCGATAGCAAGGACGCCCTGATCGAACGGGTCTATGATCATGTCTATGTGAAACGCTGGAACCCGGAGTGGGAGCCTTTGGTCCTGGACCGCAGCCGCAGCTTGAAGGCGCGGCTGACGCAGTTTTATATCGAATATGCCGGGCGCGTTTTCGACTATGACTGGGTTAGGATCTTTGTGTCGTCGGGGTTGAAATCCTACGGTCTGACAGAGCGCTACCTCGACCTCATCCGCACCAAGATCATTGAGCCGGCAGCCTTGGAACTGCGCCACGAAATTGACCCGGGCGCGGCGCCTTCCCCGCTGACCGAGGAAGAGGTCGAACTGTTCTGGGGCCTGCACGGGGCGGTCTTTTACATCGCGATCCGCAAATACGTTTACGGCGAGCGCGTTGAAATTGATATCGAGACAGCGGTTCACAACACCGTAAGCACCTTTTTCGATGGCCTTGCTAGCGCTGTCTCGAACGGGTGATCAGAGGACCCAGAGCCTCCGTCAAACTGGACATCTCTACAGCGCCCAACGGTCTGTAGAGAGTCTCAACAAGCGGCCGTCTCCGGATCGGCCCAAGCAACGTCACCCGGGGTTGAACAATCTCTCGGGCAGGCCGTAGCTGTCGATCCAATTGTACCAATGCACGTCTGTCGGCCCGATGACATAATCAACAACCTGCCAGCCGCTGCCCTGCCGGCGCATCAGCACCATCACAAGGTCGCTCATCGCGTCGTTGGCCCAATCATTGGCAAAGCGCGTGGAATACCAGTTCAGTTTCCTCCCGTTGGGTTGGAGCGGTTCCGCCATCAAAAAGCACCACTCGCCGTCGGTGCGCAGCGTTTTGACAAGAAAGATTACCTTCTGCCCCAACTCTTGCAGCATCGGCACCCGCGCGGCATCCATGATGGCGCTGCGCTCGGCGGTGTTGCGCGCCGGGGTGTAAAAGCTGCGCGCACTCGGGGTGGCCCTGACCTGCGGCGTGGGTTGTGGCACCGGTTGCGGGGTCGGCGGGACGGCCACCGCTGTCAACCGCGTCAGGTTGAGCCTTGCAAGCACCGCGAATGTGCCATTGGGCCAGCGGTCAAGATAGGCTTGAAACATCGCCGGATCAGAAGAGGACTGAATCGATTGCCAGAAAATCAGCTCGACCTGCGGATCAGTCAAAGGCGCCGGAGCCGTCAATTCTGCGATGCGCTGGCGGGCCTCGGCGGCATAGGCACCGTTTGGAAACTGCTGAAGATAGGCCTCAAAGCCTTCCGCCTGTGTCATCCCTTTGACGCTGTTCCAGAAGGCTTGCTCCATATCGGGCACCGCAGCGGACGCCGGTGGGATCGCCGCGTTCGCCGCAGGCGCGCTTAACGAGGCGATCATGGCCTGCGCGACGTCCCCATATTTATCACCCTGATTGGCGGGGTAGCGCACCAGAAGACTGTGCACGACGTTGCCGCCATCAAGGATGCTACTCTGCTGGACGATCTTCGCACCCTCTAACAGTTTGATCGTGAAGCCGCTTGCATCCGCCTGCTGCGAAATGACGGTGCCGCTTGCATGGCTGGAGCGGACCTCCTCCATCATCTGCTGTGGTGTCTGTTCCAGCGCGTTGTGCGCGCCCCAAACCAACACCTCGGCCTGCCCATCTGGGCTGGCAAAGCTGCGCCCATCGCCATTTTCAGGCGGGGCACCTACGGGCTGAAAATGCGAGGTTGGGTAGTCGAGCGAGGTGCCAAAACGGCTGTTGGTATATGTCGTCCAGCCTGAGGCCGTCTCGGGCGTGGGGGCTGATGTTGTTGCAGGGGCTGGCGTCGCGGCCCCCTCAACAGGGCAATCAATGGCATCAGCAGGCAGCGTGAGGCTCATCGTCGCCATCAGGCTGTCATAGCCCGTGCTTTCAAGCCAGCTTTCAGCGGCATATTGCTGGACGATGATCGGGTCGCCATTGGCCAGACATTTGTCAAGTTTGTAGACCTTGCGCAGCGCTTTGACGAAACTATAGCCAACCTGCATGTACGGCTCTTTCGTCATCCCTGTCTTGAGCGTTGCCGACTGTCCGAAAATCTCACCGCGTGAAATTTCCGGCGCGCTTTCATACTCGCTATCCGAACTCCAGTTCTCGCGCGCACGATATCCGACATTGACCCCAAGCGAGGCGCTGTAAGTCGGTGTGCTTAGAAAGTTGATCGCATCCGAGCTGTTGAATTGGCGCTTCCAGCCTTTTGGCAGGGGAAGCGAATAGTTAACCAGCCCATCGACCCCTGTTTGCGCTTCTGGCTCTGGGGCTGCCTCCAAGCCAACAGTGCCCGCGAACTGCTCTAAAAGCGGGGCGACCTCTGCCTCTGGTTTGTTTATCGAAACTATACCAAGGGCGTCGGTACCGCCGCGTTCGTTGAAATCTTCCTTGTAGAAAAGCTCGGCATAAACAAAGAAGTCGTCCTTACGCAGTACGAATTTCTTGCGCAAAATGCGGCGTCCATCGACTGCGACGATCGGGTCAGGATAACTGAACGCCTGCTCGGCACCGGTCAAGTCGATGCCCATCTCCTTTGCGACTTCTTCGGGTAGGCTTTTGGTGTCGTCTTCAAAATCATCAACTTGGCCGGGCGTAAAGTAGGTAATATTTACCCCCAGAAACCGTTTTTCCGCCATGTTGACGTCGCCGAAGATCAATTCGTCATCGTCATCGGGTTTGCTCATCCTCTTCCAGTCAACAGGGACAGCAAAAGTCATGCCCAGAAAACTGTGCTTGTCCCAGCCCTCAGGAATGACGGCCACCGTGGCGACGGGCGCTGCGGGCTCGGGTTCGGGCTGGACCACAGGCTCAGAAGCGACCTGTGGCGCGACTATTTCAGCTTCGGGGTCGCCGAAATCATCGGCGATCTCGTCAAGTGGAAGCTCTTCAACGGAGGGGGCAAAATCGTCCATCCCGGCGGCCAGCTCATCAATGCGGGATTGCAGGTTTTGGCTATGGCCACTGACGGCCTGAGCCATCCAGAAGGCTGTCATAATCGGAAGCGCAAGTGGTTTCATCATCTGTTCCCTTGTACTCGGGACATGCCCTGTCTCACGATATTGCGCAGCATTGCGCCATTTTCTCCATCAAGCGCGACGTAAGTCATCTGTTCGCCCATGGTGATGTAGCCGCCCTTGACTTGAATGGTCATTTGCGAGGTGCAGCGGGTTTCGGTGCGCACGCCATTTGCATCTTCGCTCTCAAGGCGGCGCTCGACTTTGCACTGTGCCTGCGCGAGCGCGTCGCCCACCAGAAAGCCGCCTTGGCAGTCCGAAATCTGGGATATGTCTTCATAGCGCGGCACGGTGAAAAACATGCTTGATCCACCTGCCCCCGTCGCCCCGGGTGAGGCGGCGACCCAGTCTTGCCCGTTAAAATCCCCAAGCACCAGACTAAGGGAGAAGTTCGTCGGATCCCCGACAACATAGGTCGCGATATCGAGATCACCGCTGGGGGCTGGGCGGGTCTCGGTCCGGCTCGTGCTCTCCCCCTTCAGGGGGATCGTGGTAATGGTACAACTCAGCCCCGTTTCTGTACGATCATAGACAATGACCAGCGGCGTGACCGGCTCACCAAACGAAATTACAGCAATGTCGTTGATCGGCACCAGCGGGCGCGTCTGCGTGCCTTCGGGCAGTTCAAGCGAGATCTCGGTTGGCCAGCCAGCCTTGAGCATCGCCAGTTTGGTGATCTGCAAGGTGCGCGGTTTGTTGGGCTGCAGGCTTCCCGCCCATTCGCCACCATTGGGCTTTTTCACCACGATCTTGGCAGGCGCGACAAGATCGAACGCGCCAATATCAATACGGATCACGTCGTTCAGCTCCAATCGAGTTTCGTCGTTCAGATCTCTGACAACACCTTCAAGCGAACGGTACCATTGCCGCCGCGCAATCTCGGGAAACACCTTTTTCACAAGGACGGCCATCAGCTTGGCGCGATGCTCGTCTTCCAGTTTTTCCTTGATTTCATCGGTCAGGCTGGCACCACGACCAAAGCCCCAAGATCCGCTGTCGATGTTACGGCTTTCAACTTGAAAATCATCACTATCCCAAAACCGACCAACATAGCGCTGGACTTCTGTCAGGACCAAGGCCTCGAACCCCGCCGAGCTGTGCGCTTTCTGGCGGTAGTAATCGAGCAGGAACTTCCACTCGTTGATCGTGCGCCCGCCTTCTGTCTGCCCTCTGACGCGCTCCAGTTTCTTCTCTTTGGATTCTTTCCAACGCGGTTGCACGCCGTATTCTCCGGCCTCGGCGGTGTCCTCACGCTCGCGGTAATACTTGGTATAGACCTGCCGCCAAGCGTCAGTGCGGGCCAGCCATGCGCCCTTGCCAAACTCCTGCAACGCCACGTCGATCACGAAGGTCGCCACATTGCCGACTTGCAACGCCGAGCTGCCCCATGTGCCGATGGCATAGCCCAAAATACCTTTGTAAGCGTTCCGGCCCGCCGACTGAATGTCGCCTGAACACAGGTCAATGTTCACCTGCCAAACCGTCATGAACAGGCCCAAGTTCGTCATCGCGGTGTTGACGTTCTTCAATCCGCCCATTTCCAGAACATTTTCCGCGACAGTGCCGACGGAACCGCCCGCGCCAAAGCCGAGGTTGAACGTGTCCCAGCCTTCGGTGGCGGCGGCCTTTTCCATCGCCTCGCGGTTGGACACGATCTGCGCATTCGTCATCTGGCTCAGTCCGCGCTCTGACACAAAACTGCGCATCGTGGCGAGCCGATCTTTGACCTCTGGATTGATCGTGAACTCGACGACCTTCTCTCGGATCGTGCCTTCGTTTTCCACGCGCATCAGAATTTTCTGGAACTTCTCATCGGCGGACACCGGAGCAGCCAGCCCCAATATCGCCACCGTGATTGCGATCCGGAATGCGCACCTTTGCAAGACTGCCATTCGCCCCTCCCCTGCCGCACCGGTCCCGGCACATCAGTCGAATCGTATTCTCAGCCGTGAAGGGCTGCTTTGACAACGATCAACCATAACCGGTGTATAGGACACAGCGTTGAACACCTTGTGGCCAGACTACGTATGCTAGCCGACTGATCCCACCTCTCCTCACCGTCTCGAACAATTGACGGCGGCCCATTCGCGGGACCACGAAGCATAAGGAAGAGAGAGTGACATGATAGCAGCAACCAATGTAATCGGGATAGATGTGTCCCGTGACTGGCTGGACGGATTTTGTCTTCCTGGCTTGCAGAGGTTTCGCTTGGCGAACTCACCAGCAGGGCATGAAGAACTGATTTCGATGATCTGTCAGATGGCCGATCTAGTTCACGTCGGGTTTGAGGCAACCGGCGGACAAGAATGGGCATTGTGGGCCGCGCTTGTCGAGGCGGGGGTCGAGGCGCGGCAACTTCCTCCCGCTCAGATCAAGGCTTTTGCCATGTCGCAGAGTACACGGGCCAAGACGGACCGGATCGATGCAGAGCTCATCGCCCGATTCATGATGTTCCGGCCTGAGGCAGGGAGGACGTTACCGAGTGATAACTTGCGTGTTCTCAGAACCTTGACAACCCGACGCGCTCAGATCGTCGAAATGCGCAAGCGGCTTGCGGCGCAGATTTCCGCACGCAGAAAGCAAGATATCCCCGCGGATGTTGAGGATCTCGATGCTGCGCTCAAAGCCATGTTGGACGCTCAGATCAGCGACCTCGAGCTGCGCATCGAGCGCGCCATTGCAAGTGAAGAAACGTCCGCCACCAAAGCCGGGCTTCTTCGGTCCATCCCGGGCATCGGCCCGGTTTCCGCAGCCATGTTGATTGCGGAAATGCCGGAGCTTGGCTGGATGACAGCAGGCGA
>JASJGL010000022.1:0-14358 GCA_033791545.1 Pseudodonghicola sp.
ATCGTGATTGGCGGCGAAAAGATTGCGATGCGCGCCGATGGCACTGCCGCGAACCGGCGCCAGATCGAGCGCATCCGCACCCGGCTGGCCATGGTGTTTCAGCAGTTCAACCTTTGGACCCACCGCACCCTTCTGGAAAACATCATCGAGGTGCCGATCCATGTGCTGAAGACCCCGCGCGCCGAGGCCGAGGCCCGTGCGCGGGAGCTTTTGGCCCGCGTGGGCATGGCCGAGAAGGAAGACGCCTTCCCCGCCTTCCTGTCCGGCGGCCAGCAACAACGTGCGGCCATTGCCCGGGCGCTGGCGGTAGATCCCTCCGCGATGCTGTTTGACGAGCCGACCTCAGCGCTGGACCCGGAACTGGTGGGCGAGGTGTTGACCGTAATCCGCGATCTTGCCGCCGAGGGGCGGACCATGTTGCTGGTCACCCATGAAATGAAATTCGCGCGTGAGGTGGCCAACCACGTCGTGTACCTGTTCAAAGGCCGTATCGAAGAGCAGGGCCCACCTGCCGAAGTCTTTGGAAATCCCAAGTCGGAGCGGTTGCAACAGTTCCTCAGCTCCGTCTCCTGATCCACAAACCAACAGAAAACAAAACGCCAACCAGGGAGAACCCATATGAAACTGAAAACCCTTCTTGCCGCCGCGGTTGCGGCAGTGACCTTTGCCGCCGGAACGGCCAGCGCCGAACAGGTCAAGATCGGCATCGCAGCCGAACCTTATCCGCCGTTCGCCTCGGCCGACAGTTCCGGCAATTGGGTCGGCTGGGAAATCGAGATCATCAAAGCCGTCTGCGCCGCAGCCGAGCTGGATTGCGCGATCACACCAGTGGCCTGGGACGGCATCATCCCGTCGCTGACTGGCAAGCAGATTGATGCGATCATGGCCTCCATGTCGATCACCGCAGAGCGTCTGAAAACCATCGACTTCTCCGATCCCTACTACAACACCCCCGCGGTGATCGTGGCAGACAAGTCCATGGACATCGAAGCGACCCCGGAGTCCCTGGCGGGCAAGATCGTTGGCATCCAGGCCTCTACCATCCACCAAGCCTATGCGCAGGAACACTTCAAGGACTCCGAACTGCGCGTCTATCAAACCCAGGATGAAGCCAATCAGGATCTGTTCGCCGGCCGCATCGACGCCATCCAGGCCGACAGCATCGCCATGGCGGATTTTGTCGCCTCGGACGCCGGAAGCTGCTGCGAGATCAAGGGCGCGGTTGCCGATGACCCAGCCATTCTGGGGCTTGGCGTGGGCGCAGGTGTGCGTAAGGGGGACAGCGAGCTGCTGGAGGCGCTGAACACGGGAATCGCCGCCATTCTGGCCGATGGCACGCATGAGAAGATTACCGCCGAATACTTCACCACCAGCATCTACTAAGACGCCCGGGTGGAGACGATTCTGAACACGCTTGGCCTGAACACGCTTGGGCTGAGCGAGAGCGCACAACTGTTGTCGCTCTCACCGCCGGGCTGGGGGGCCAACCTGCTGCGCGGGTTGGCCAATTCACTGCAGATCGCGTTTGGCGCCTTCGGATTGGGCCTGCTGATCGGCCTTCTGGGGGCCTATGGCAAGCTCTATGGCGGCAAGGTCACCCGCGATCTTCTGGCCATCTACACCACCGTCATCCGCGCCGTGCCCGAACTGGTGCTGATCCTGATCCTCTACTATGTGGGTACCGATCTGATCAACAAGATCGCCGCCATAATGGGCTATGGCCGGGTTGAGATCAGCGGCGTCGTGGCTGGCATTTGGGTTCTGGGCATCGTCCAAGGCGCCTATTCCACCGAAATTCTGCGCGGCGCCATTCAATCGGTTCCGCCCGGTCAGATCGAGGCAGCGCGTTCCTTCGGGATGCCGGCGCTGATGGTCATGCGCCGGGTGACCCTTCCTGCCATGATGAGTTTCGCGGTGCCCGGTCTGGCCAACCTCTGGCTGATCGCCACCAAGGATACGGCGCTTCTGGCTGTTGTCGGTTTCAGCGAACTGACCCTTGAAACCAAACAGGCGGCCTCCAGCACACGCGCCTATTTCACCTTCTTTCTCGCGGCAGGGGCGCTCTATCTCATGGTCACGCTCTGCTCCGGGGTGGTTTTCGGCTGGGTCGAAAAATGGGCCCGTCGCGGCCAGCCCTCGCTGAAGGGCGCGCGCTGATGATCACTTTGCGCGCCTTGATGCAACCCCATCGCGTCGTCATGATGCTGATGTTCGCGGCCTTTTTGGTCTGGTGCGGCGTCTCGCTGCGTTGGGATTGGCTGCCGCACTACATGCCGCTTGCGATCGCAGGCCTGTGGACCACGCTCTGGATCTTGGTGGTCACGACGGTTCTCGGTTTTCTGTTGGCGATCCCGCTGGGATTGGCCCAAGCCGTCGGCCCGTGGTATCTGGCCGTGCCGGCCCGCATGTTCTGCACGGTCATCCGCGGCACACCGCTGCTGTTGCAGCTCTGGCTGCTGTATTATGGGCTTGGATCCCTGTTTCCGCAGTTTCCCTGGATCCGCTCGTCCGAGCTGTGGCCCTATCTGCGTCAGGCTTGGCCCTATGCGGTTCTGGCCCTGACCTTCTCTTATGCTGGATATGAAGGCGAGGTGATGCGCGGCGCCTTTTCCAGCGTCGCCAAGGGGCAGTTGGAGGCGGCCAGGTCTTTTGGCATGCCACGCCTGACCATGTTCCGCCGGATCTGGCTGCCGCAGGCGGTCCGCAATGTGCTGCCGACCTTGGGCGGCGAGACCATCCTGCAATTGAAAGCCACCCCACTGATTGCCACCATCACGGTCATGGACATCTACGCCGTCTCATCGCGGGTCCGCTCCGACACCTTCATCGTCTACGAACCGCTGCTCTTGCTGGCGCTGGTCTACATGGTGATCGCAGGGATCATCGGGTTTGCGTTCAACTATGTGGAACGTCAGGTTCCCGGCCGACGCTGACCCCACACACCCGAGAGTGGTTTACAGAAGAGGCCTCCCCCTGCGAACAGAAAAAGGCCCGCCAGATAGCGGGCCGTTTCCGTGACCAACACGGCGCGGATCACACCTCGCCGCAGTGCTCGTGCCCGCGTCAGCCGGGCAGGCGTTGACGCACCAGTTCGGTCCAATAGGAACAGCCCCAGCCGATCACCTCGTCGTTGAAATCATAGGCGGGGTTATGCAACTGCGCCGAGGGGCCATTACCAACGTTGATCATCGCGCCGGGCACCTCGTTCAGCATGAAGGAGAAATCCTCGCCCCCGAGGGTCGGCGGCATATCGGTAAATACATTCTCTTCGCCCACCACGGCGCGGGCGGCCTGCACGGCAAGCTCGGTCTCGGCCTCGTGGTTGACCGTTACCGGATAGTTCCGGGAATACTCCAGCCTCCCGACGCAGCCAAAGCCCGCCGCAACCGAGCTGACCAAAGTGCCAAGGCTGCTTTCGATATGATCGCGGACCTCTTGGCGCAGGGTGCGCACGGTTCCGGTGATCTTGATTTCCTGCGGGATGACGTTGAAGGCATTGCCGCCCTCAATGGTGCACAGCGACACGACCGAGGCCTCGAACGGGTCGATGCTGCGCGCCGACATCGCCTGCACCGCCTGAATCACCGCCGCCGTTGCCGGCATCGGGTCGATCGCATTATGCGGCTGCGCGGCATGCCCGCCCCGGCCCGAGATGGTGATCTCGACCGCATCGACCGACCCCATGATCGGACCCGACGCGATGGTGAACTGGCCCAACGGCAGGTTCGGGCGGTTGTGCATGCCGTAGACTTCGTTGCAGGGCCATTTCTGGAACAACCCGTCCTCGATCATCGCGCGCGCGCCAGCGCCGCCCTCTTCAGCGGGTTGGAAGATCACGATAACGGTGCCGTCAAACGCCCGGCTTTCCGCCAGATGCTGTGCCGCGCCAAGCAACATAGTGGTGTGGCCGTCATGGCCGCAGGCATGCATCTTGCCCACCACGTCCGATGCCCACTCTGCGCCGGTTTCCTCGGTGATCGGCAGCGCATCCATATCGGCGCGCAATCCGATACTGCGCCCCGAGGTATTGGTCCGCCCCCGGATCACACCGACGACACCGGTGCGCCCGATGCCCTCATGCACCTCATCGACACCCGCCGCGCGCAGCGCATCGGCCACCTTGCCGGCGGTACGCGACACTTCATAAAGAAGTTCCGGATTGCGGTGCAGATCGTGACGGAAATCCACAAGTGTTTCGATCTCGCGCGAGACCCAGTTTTCGATTGCCATGATTCAGGCCCCTTTCTTCATCCGGTAGCGGAAATCACAATGGCTGGCGCCCTTCATGATGGTCTGTGTCCGGGTCAGTTCCATATCCGGATTGTAGCCGACGCAGAAATCCCCGTCGCGGTTGCACGACAGCAGATGGCCGATATCGCCCACCCCCATCTCGCGGTACATCTCGGCATAGCGGCAGCGGGTGACGTTGAAATCCATCTTGTCGGCCGAGGTTTCCAGCGTTTCCAGTTCCAACGCCCCGCCTTTGGTCCAGTTTGGCAGGATCGCGGCGAAATCCTCCAGCGTGGCGGGATGGTCGAGACCGGCCGCCATGGCCTTGCCCTGCGCAATGGCCGAGCGCGAGCAGGTCTCGCCGATCACCGCCTCGGCCTCTTCCCGGCCAGAGCGTTCCACGATCACGTCAAAGACATGCTTCAGGATCGCCGCCTCGATCCGGCGCATTTCCAGAATCGGAATATCTGTCATGGTGTTTCCTGTTCAAAGTTTGGGGTCTACAAGATCCTTGCGGCGCAGCCTGGCAAGGTAGGTCGGGGCAAACCGGCGCACGAGGCCGTGAAGCGGGAACGGATGCGGCTCGCTCACCGGCAGCGCCAGATCGCGCGGATCCTCACCGGCAACGGCTCGGGCCACCTCACGCCCCAGCGCGACGCCCAGCGCCACGCCGCGCCCGTTGAAGCCCATCCAGGCCCAGCCATTCGGGCCCAGCGAATGAACCCGTGGAAAACGATCCCAGTTCATGCCGATGTAGCCGGACCAGACATGGGTCATCTCGGGCACGCCCAGCTCTGGGAATGCCTCGGCCAGATTGCGCGCCGCCTTGGCGCGAACCCGCTCCTCGACCTTCCAACTGCCCATCACCGCGCCGCCGGTGATCAAACGATTGCGGGCATCGTAGCGGAAAAACCGCAGATCCCCACGGGTGTCCGAAACCGCCTGCCGTCCGGACAGGATCTTGGCGCGCAGATTGTCTGACACCGGCGGGGTCGACATTTGCCACGACAACACCGGCACCACGGAGCGGGCCAGCCGGGAGGCCAGTTTCGGCACCAGTTCCCCGGTATAGGTATTGGTCGCCAAGATCAGCGAGCGCGCCCGGACCCGGCCGTGATGCGTCATCACGACCCACTCGGAGCCGACGCGCTCAAACCGCTGCACCGGGCTTTGCTCATAGATCGTGCCGCCATGATATTCGACCGCGCGCGCCAGCCCACGCGCCAGCGCGAGCGGGTTGATATGGCCGCCCGAGGGCGCCAGAATTCCGCCATACCAGAAATCAGACCCCAGCAGTTCCGTGGTCTGCGCCTGATCGAGAACCTCGATATCCAGCCCGAAACGGGTCCATGCCTCGGCGCGGTTCTGCGTCAGTTTCACCCGCCCCGGCGAATGCGCCGGCTGAAACCAGCCGGTCTGCTCAGCCTCGGCGTTGATGCCTTCGCGGCGGATGATGTCAAAGACCGTGGCCGCGCTCTGGCCGATCATCTCGGCAAAACGGCGCCCGGTCTCGCCATAGCGGGCAACCCAGGCATCGGGTTCGGCCGAGGTCAGCGTCGGGATCACCTGGCCGTTGTTGCGCCCCGAGGCGCCCCAGCCCACGGCCTCGCCCTCAAGCACCACCACATTGCCGCCTTCGCGCGCCAGATGCAGCGCCGCCGACAGGCCGGAAAAGCCGCCGCCGATCACGACGGTGTCGGTCTCGATATCCGTTTTGAGGTGCGGCGCCGTGACCCGTTCGGGTGCTGTCGCGGCCCAGATCGACGGTGGGAAGGCTACCTTTCCACTCATGCCTGATACTCCATTTCGGTGCTCGTTTGCAGCGCCTCTGCGGCCTCTTGCGGCAGCCAGAACCAGCGCAGATCCTCGTCGTCGGCCCGCTCAAAGGTCGTCGCCACGGCCTCCAGCGTCCGGCCTTCGCGCGACAGTGCCCGCGCCTCGGCAAGACAGGTGTCCATGTCAGGAGGGGGCGCCATCGCCTCCGCCGTACGGGTCCAGAGATCGGACAGCCGCGCTGGGACATCCTCTGTCACCGGACGCCGGGCGCGCCACATGCTTTCCGCCGCATCAAGCTCATACAGAGGCAACAGACCCGCACCTTCACGGGCGATGAACTCCAATGCGCGCGCGATGCGGTCCACGTCTTCTTCCGAGAAAAAGTAATTGACCCCCAGCCGCACCCAGCCCGGACGCAAGACACCAAGCCCGCGGTTCACCGCATCGGAATGACGCAGCGAGCGCGCCCTGTCGATCTCTAGCAGCGCATGGCCATAGGGTCCGGCACAGGAACAGCCGCCGCGCGCCTGAATGCCGAACAGGTCATTGAGCAGCGCGACGACAAAGCCATGATGCAGGAGGCGGGCGCCAACCCGGATATTGAAGGAAAAGATCCCCAGCCGCTGCGCGTTGCGCGGCCCCAACAGCTCGATCCCCGGAATGGCGACAATAGCCTCCTCCAGACGCCGCGAAAGCTGGCTCTCGCGCGCCTCGATCGCCTCGGCGCCCAGATCTGTTTTCAGCGCCATCACCATCCCGGCGCGAATATTCTCGACAATCGACGGGGTGCCCGCCTCTTCTCGTGCCTCGATCGACGACACATAGTGATGATCCTCAGGCGTGACAAAAGCCACGGTGCCCCCGCCGACAACAGTGGGCCGCGCAGTGCTCATCAACCCGTGATCCACGATCAAAAGGCCCGAGGCTCCGGGGCCACCGGGAAATTTGTGCGGGGAAATAAAAGCCGCGTCAATCCGATCCCCCGCGCCGGGCGCGCTTTCAGCCAGCGAAATGGCGACATAGGGCGCAGCGGCGGCAAAGTCGATCACGCACCAGCCGCCCACGGCGTGCAGGGCCATGGCCACGGCCCGGATATCCGTGCGCACCCCGGTCACGTTCGAGGCCGCCGAAAAGGCGCCCACGATCAGTGGCGCATCGCGATGCGCCTCCAGCTCGGCCTTGAGCGTGCTCAGGCAGACCCCGCCCGAGGCGTCCAGCGGGATACGCACCAGTTGCGCGCCGCTCTCGCGCCACGGCAAATCATTGGAGTGGTGCTCATAGGGACCCACGAAAACAACCGCATCCGGGCCAAGCTGGCCCGCCGCGCTGCCCATCTGCAACGCCCGCACCAGTTTGTCCGAGGCGGCAGTGGTCCCGGCACCGGCAAAGATCACCGCATGATCATCATCCGCGCCGACACCTTCGCGCACAGCATCGCGGGCCAGTTCGCGCAGCTGGGTGGTGCGCCGCCCGGTAAAGGAGGTCTCGGTATGGGTATTGCCATAGAACGGCAGCACCTGGGTGCGGATCGTCTCTTCGATAAAGTCGAGCGAGCGCCCCGAGGCCACATAATCGGCATAGATCAACGCCCGTGGACCGAACGGACCCGGGATCGCCACGCCTTCGCCGATCAGGGCGTGGCGGATATCATCGAATTGCATGCTCATCAGTTTCTCTTTCTGTCAGGCTGCGTCCGGGCATATGACCGGAGGCGTCCAGCCGCGCCCGGGGATCGAGTCGAGCAGCTTTCGGGTATAGGGGTGCTGCGGATCGGCAAAGATTTCCGCCGTCACGCCGGTCTCGACGATTTCGCCCTTCTGCATCACGATCAGCCGGTCGCAAAGCTGTGCCGCAACGCGCAGATCGTGGGTCACGAAAAGCAGCGACAGATCCAGCCGGTCGCGCAGATCGCCCAGCAGTTTCAGCACCTGCGCCTGCACCGAAACATCCAGCGCCGAAACCGGCTCGTCCGCCACGATCACCCGCGGTTCCATCGCCAGCGCGCGGGCGATGCCGATGCGTTGCCGCTGGCCACCCGAGAACTCATGCGGGAACCGGCTGGCGGCGGCGGGAGACAGTTCCACCAGCTCCAGCAGCTTGCGCGCCCGCTCCCGGGCCTCCTTGGGATCGACGCCATGCACGATCGGGCCTTGCGCGATCAGCGCCTCGACCCGTTTGCGCGGGTTGAGCGAGGCCATCGGGTCCTGAAACACCATCTGGATATACTGACGCATCCTGCGCAGTTCCCGCGGCGAACAGGCCAGCAGGTCGGTGCCCTCGACTGTGACCGAGCCAGTGTCGGATTCAAGCAGCCGGGTGACAATCCGCGACACCGTGGTCTTGCCCGAGCCGCTTTCGCCGACAACGCCCAGCGTCTCGCCCCGGCGCAGCACAAAGGACAGATCCGAGACCGCCTTGACCGCCTTGCGCTTGCCGCTGAACATCCCGCCCCGCGCGGCAAAGGTCTTGACCAGACCCTTTGCCTCCAGAACCACCGGAGCCCCGGTGAAATCCCGTGGTGCCGGCGGTGTCAGCGCCGGAATCGCCGCGATCAGCGCTTGCGTATAGGCATGCTGCGGCCGGTTCAGAACCTCTTGCGCCGGTCCTTGTTCGACCAGTTCGCCCTTGCACAGCACCGCCACCTTGTCGGCGATCTCGGCCACGACGCCGAAATCATGGGTGATGAACAGCACCCCGGCGCCGTCCTGCTCCTGCAATTCTCGGATCAGCCGCAGGATCTGCAACTGGGTCGTCACATCCAGCGCGGTGGTGGGTTCATCGGCGATGATCAGGCGCGGCGACAAGGACAGCGCCATCGCGATCATCACCCGCTGCCGCTGGCCGCCCGAGATCTGATGCGGATAGGCATTATAGGCCGAGGCCGGATCGGGGATCTTGACCCGCTCCAACATCTCGATGACGCGCGCCTTGCGGTCGGTCTTGCCCAACTCGGTATGCAGGCGCAACACCTCGTCAAGCTGCCATCCGACGGATTTCTGCGGGTTCAGCGCCGTCATCGGCTCCTGAAAGATCTGCGCGATCCGGTCACCGCGAATGGCCTTCATCCGGGCCTCGGACAGGGCGAGCAGATCCTCGCCCTCGAACCGAATTGCGCCGTCGGCGACATACACATGCGGTTCCGGCAGCAGCCGCATGATGGCGCCAGCGGTCAGCGATTTGCCCGAGCCGCTCTCGCCCACCAGACAAACGATCTCGCCCGGGTTGACAGTCAGGTCGAGCCCATCAAGCGCAAAGGGCCGGTCGGCGCCTTTGGGCAGCGCGATGCGCAGACCCTTGATCTCCAATACGGGGGTGTTGCCGGTCATTTCTTCTGCCTCGGATTAAGCGCGTCGTTCAGCCCCTCGCCCAGCAGCGAAAACGACAGCACGGTCAGGATGATGGCGGTGCCCGGGATCGCGGCACAGTACCAATCGGAGCGCAGCACGGCGCGCCCCTGGCCGATCATGTTGCCCCAGCTCGCATGGTTGGGATCACCAAGGCCCAGAAAGGCCAGCGCGCTTTCCAGCAGGATCGACAGCGCCATGATGACCGAGGCATAGACCACGATGGGCGGCAGGGCATTGGGCAGGATCTCGCGGAAGATGATAGCGGTATTGGAGACCCCGAGATTGCGTGCCGCATCGACGAATTCACGCCCTCGCAGCGACATGAACTCGGCCCGCACCATCCGCGCCGGCGCGGTCCAGGACACGATGGCGATGGCCACGGTGATATATTCGATCGACGAGCCAAGGATCGCCACCAGCGCCAGCAGCAGCACGAAGTTCGGAATGGTCTGAAACGCCTCGGTGGTGCGCATCAGCACGTCGTCGATCCAGCCGCCGAAATAGCCGGACACCGCGCCGATCACCACGCCGATGGCAATCGACAGCAGCGTCGCCAGCACACCGACCAGCAGCGAGATCCGCGCGCCGTAAAACAAGCTCGCAAGGATGTCGCGGCCCAGTTGATCGGTGCCCAGCGGCGTTGCCCAGTCGACAAAGGGTTTGGTCAAGGGCACGCCGGCGCGGCGCAACGGGTCGGTCGGCTCGATCAGCCCGGCGGTAGCCGCCATGATCAGCACAACCACAAAGATGCCAAGCCCCAGCAGCGCAGCCCGGTTGCGGGCAAACCGACGCCACAGCAACACAGCACGATGCGGTTCGGGTTTGGGAAGTTCGGTGGTGATATGGGTCATGCCAGTTCGATCCTCGAGTCGAGACGCGCATAGAGCAGGTCGGTGAGGAAATTCACGACCACGACGATGATCGCGCAGAGAAAGATGATGCCCATCAGCATGTTCATGTCGCGTTGGATCACGGACTGATAGGCCAGTTGCCCGAGCCCCGGCAGCGAGAAGATGGTTTCGACCACCACGGAGCCGCCCAGAACAGTCGAGAATTGCATCCCCAGCAGCGTGATCACCGGCAACAGCGCGTTGCGCATGATGTGGTGGATCATCAGCCGCGTCTCGCCGGCGCCCTTGGCCCGCGCGGTCCGCACGAAATCCAGATCGGCAACCTCAAGCACCGAGGCGCGCATCAGCCGCAGATAGAAGGAAAGATAGATCAGCGACAGCGCCGCCGTCGGCATGATCAGATGTCGCGCCACGTCCAGCACATGATCCCAGCCGGTATAGAACCCGGCCACCGTCTTGATGCCCCCCACCGGCAACCAGCCCAGTTGGACCGAAAACAGCAGGATCATCATCAGCGACAGAAAGAAACTTGGCGTGGCATAGAACACCAGCCCGATCGTGGAAATAATGTTGTCGGTCAGCGAATAGGCCCGGCGTGCCGCGATCGCGCCCAGAAAGCAGCCTGCCGTAAAGGCGATCGACAGGGAGGTCGCCATCAGCATCAAGGTGGTGCCCAGACGCTCCAGCAGGATCGTGGCGACCGACTCCTCATAGACAAAGGACCAGCCGAAATCGAACTGCACGAGCTTCACCATATAGAGCCAAAGCTGCATCCAGACCGGCTGGTCCAGCCCGTATTCGGTCCGCAACCGCGCGATATAGGCCGCGTCAGCCCCCCCCATGTCGCCGACCAGCGCATCCACGGTATCGCCCGGTGCCAGTTTGAGAAGAAGAAAGGTGCCAATCATGATCAGCACGATCACGGGCACCGCCTGCACCAGACGGCGCAGCGCATAAGTGAGTATCGGGGGGAGGTGTAGCGTCATCATGTGCTCCGAAATGTGGTGCCGTGCCCGGAACGACCGGGCACGGCGGGCGCGATTACTCGTCGAGCCAGAGGTCATACCAGCTGGAAGAGTTCCAGCGCGGCGTGTTGTGGTGGTTCTTCAGCTTCGTCGAGGTGACCGAGATGAAGGGATGCTCGATCGCGAAAATCACCGGGATCTCGTCCATCGCCTTGGCTTGGATCGCGTGATAATCGGCGGCGCGTTGCTCCGGATCGAGCTCGGCCTGGGCCTCGTCGATCATCGTGTCCATCTCGTCCGACTGCCAGCCGAACTGGTTCGACCAAGGGGTGCCGGCGGGCGCGCCAGAGCGCAGCCAGACCATGGTCGAGACAGCCGGGTCCGAACGGAACTGGTGCCAGCCGTTGGCGGTGTCGAAATCGTGGTCACGATAGACCCCGTTCAGGAAACCGGGCGCGTCGTTGGTCAGGATCTCGACGTCGATGCCAATTTCCCGCATCGCCTGGGCATAATACTGGCCCCAAAGCTGGGTGTATTCGCCCCAAGGCGCTGGACGGTGCCGCAGATGAAAGCGGAAACCGTCGTCCTTGACCGGATAGCCAGCTTCGTCGAGCATCTTCTTGGCCAACTCCGGATCATAGTCATATGTGGTGACCTGATCGGTGTAGTTCGCCCCGCCCGCAGACGGGATCGGCCCCCGGCCCGGCTTGGCAAAGCCGCGCATGATGGTCTTGATCGCGTAGTCGATGTCCAACCCGTGATACATCGCTTGGCGCACCTTCAGATTGGCCAGGATCGGGTTGCGGTGATTGAACTCGACGGTGGAGTGGGCGACGTTGTTCTCGTAGCCCATGGTGCCAACGTCGAAACGCTCGTCCTTGGACAAACGCTCGATATCCGACATCGACACGCCGTTGAAGCCGGACTCATGCACTTCGCCCGATTCCAGCGCGGCGGCGGCAGCGGATTTGTCGGGAATGAAGCGCCAGACGATGCGGTCAAGGTAAGGGTATTCCTTGCCGCGCCAGTAGTCCGGGTTGCGTTCCGCGATTACATACTGGCCACGCTCATATTCAACGAATTTGAACGGGCCAGTCCCGACCGGAGCGGTATTGTACGGGTTCTTCAGAATGTCGGTGCCTTCATACAGATGCTTGGCCACCGGATGACCCAGATCGGGCATCGCCGCCACGAACAGGCTCAAAGGCATCGGCTGGGAATAGTTGAAGACAGCGGTGTGATCGTCGGTGCAATCGACAGAGTCGAGGTTCTGTTGCAGCGTGCTGGAATAGTTCAGCAGCTTTTTCCACAGCTCCATCGCCGAAAACGACACGTCGGCACAGGTGAATGGCTCGCCGTCGTGCCATTTCACGCCTTCACGCAGCTTGACGGTGATGTGCTTGCCATCGTCCGAGGTCGACCATTCGGTCGCCAGAACCGGCTCGTATCCGTCATAGCTCTTGTCGATCAGCGGCTCCATGATCTTGCCGGTGATGTTGTAGACGCCCGTCGAGGCCCGCAGCGCGGGGTTGAGCGCGCGCTGTTCCGAGGCCATGTGAATGATCGCGGTGCCGCCATGCTTCGGCGCGTCTTCTGCCGAGGCGGCTCCCGTCGTCATGACACTCAGCGCACAGAGTGCGACCGAGCCAAGTGAAGCCCGAAGGGCCACCTTTTTCTGAATCATATTTCCGACTCCCTGTTTCTGTTCCGCCCAATAATTGGTCCGATCCGGGCGACTGGCGTCAACGAACCAGCCTCCATGCACAAGGTCAATAAATTTTTGCTTGAAACGCTTGAAAAAAGTATTCCCATGCTATCAATTGACCAAAACGTAGCACAAAAATCCACATCACTCACCTTCGAGGGGAAAGAATATGTCGAAATGCGCGTGGATCACAGGGGCGGGCTCGGGAATCGGGGCCGCAATGGCCCGCCGCTTCGCCACTGCCGGCTTCCGGGTTGCCCTCACGGCGCGGTCCGAGGCCGCATTGAATGAACTGGTCGATGCCATAAACTCTGAGGGTGGCGAGGCAAGGGCTTTTCCCGCAGATGTGACCGACCGCGCGCGGATCCTGTCGCTTGGCGCAGAGATTCCCGACTGGGCGGGCTCGCTCGACGTGCTGTGCAACAACGCCGGGCTCAACATCCCATTGCGGCGCTGGGATCAACTGGACTGGGACAGCTGGGATGCGGTGGTCCAGACCAATGTCACCGGCGCGCTGAACGTGATCGCCGCCGCGCTGCCGCCGATGCGGGCGCAAAAATCAGGCGTGATGATCCACACCTCTTCTTGGGCCGGGCGGTTTCACAGCGATGTCGCCGGGGTGCCATATGGTGCCTCGAAACACGCCCTCAGCGATTTCAGCGCCAGCCTCAACGGGCAAGAGGGGGTGAACGGCATCCGCTCTACCGCGCTTTGCCCCGGCGAAGTGGCAACACCGCTTTTGACGAAACGTCCGGGCTTTGACCCGGAGCTTGCCGCGCGCATGATCCAGCCCGAAGATATCGCCGATCTGGCACTGCATGTCGCCCAGATGAACCCCAATGTCGCGGTGCATGAGATCACGCTTGCCCCGGTAAAACGCTGACCGTCGAATAAAGGAAACGCACCATGGAACATCCCGTCAAAGGCATCGACCACGTCTTTCTTCTGGTTCAGGATCTGGACCGCTCGCAGCAGCAATTCGAACGGCTGGGTTTCACCGTCTCGCCGCGCGGGATGCATTCCGCCTCAAAGGGGACGGCAAACCACACCATCATGTTTCCGAACGATTATTTCGAACTTCTCGGCATCGTCACTCCGGTCGAGGGCAATGCCGCCCGGCGCGCTGTTCTGGAAAGCAACGGTGAAGGGCTGACCGCGATCGCCTGCCGCATTACCGATGCCGATGCCGCCAAGACCGCCCTGACAGAGCTGGGCATCGCGACCGGCCCGGTCGGCCATTTCGAACGCCCGGTTCCGCTGCCGGGTGGCGGCACCGCCCCCGCCGCCTTTGCCACCCTGCCCTTTGATGACAGCGAACGCCCATTCGGCACGGTTTTCATGTGCCAGCACAAGACCCGCGAAACAGTCTGGCTGCCCGAGCTGCTCGATCATGCCAATGGCGCGACGGGGCTGTCCGAAGTCTTCGCCCAAAGCGAGACCCCGGCAGAGGATGCCGAGCGTTTTGCAAGGCTCTACGCGGCTGG
>JASJGL010000023.1:0-13624 GCA_033791545.1 Pseudodonghicola sp.
ACCGTGAACCTGAAACACATTCTTCGCCAGATCGAGCCCGACCGTGATAATCTCTGACATGACCGCTCTCCTTTGTGGATCCTCAAAGACCCACCTTGGCACACAGATGCCGTCGGGGGGCGGTTACATCATCAATGCCCACTGTCTATGGCGTAGGCGTCCATGGTGGAAGTTTGAGTTTATCCGATTGTACAGCGGCATCGGGAACAACGTCCCGGCGGCACTGATGAAATCAGCTGGCGCATCCATCCCGTCGGCATGATCGAGGCGCGGAAAATCCGGCCCTGACCGAGATCATGCCGGGTAGCACATCAGACTGGCTACTCCAGTTCGACCGTTACCAACGAGACTCGCTCTCCCGATACAATGATCGTCAGCATCCTCCACGGCAGGCTTACCCCTGACAGCGGCTATTGCTGCTCGGTCAGAAGGTCCTGCCTGATTGCCAGCGCGCAAACCTTTGGGCGAATCACGCAAACTTTTGAGGATCGCGCATGATTACATGCGATCCTACAAATTGCTAGAAATCCAGATTTTCCACGTTCAGCGCATTCTGCTGGATGAATTCGCGGCGCGGTTCCACCACGTCGCCCATCAGCTTGGTAAAGATGTCGTCGGCCTCGGCCATGTCATCGACCTTGACCTGCAACAGCGTGCGCGCATCCGGGTCCAGCGTGGTTTCCCACAACTGTTCGGGGTTCATCTCGCCCAGGCCTTTGTAGCGCTGCAGCGAAAGCCCCTTTTCGCCCTCGTCCAGGATCGCCTTCAACAGGCCCAGCGGGCCGTAAATGACCTGCGAGCGGTCCTTGCGCACCAGTTGCGCGGCGCTGCCATAGGTCTCTTGCAGCGACTGGGTCAGGGTGCCGGTACGGCGCGCCTCACCCGAGCGCAGCATTTTTCCATCAAGCGTACGCACCTCTTCGACCCCGCGCAGGATCCGCGCCAAGCGCACGCCCTTGTCCTGGGTGATCCGGCCCTGCCAGCCGCGCTCGTATTCCAGCGCGATCAGGTCGAGTCGCTCCGCCACCCGGTCCGCCACGCCCTGCAGGTCGCCATCCACCGCGCCGGGCACAAAGGCCCCGGCGATCGCCGCCTGTTCCAGAATGTGGCGCGGGTAGTGTGTCGGAAATACCTCGATCACCCGGCGCAACTGCCGCGCCTCCTCGACCACGCGCTTGAGGTCATGGCCCACGATCTCTTCGCCGTTGCCCAGCCGCAGAACCGCGCCGTCGACCCCCATCTCGATCAGGTATTCGTCCAGCGCGGTCTGATCCTTGAGATAGACCTCGGACTTGCCGCGCGCGACCTTGTACAAAGGCGGCTGCGCAATGTACAAAAATCCGTTCTCGATCAGTTCCGGCATCTGCCGGAAGAAAAAGGTCAGCAGCAACGTCCGGATATGCGCACCGTCGACGTCGGCGTCGGTCATGATGACAATCTTGTGGTAGCGCAGCTTTGCGATGTTGAACTCATCGCGCCCGATGCCGGTGCCCAGCGCCATCACCAGGTTGCCGATTTCCTGGCTCGACAGCATCTTGTCGAACCGCGCCCGCTCCACGTTCAGGATCTTGCCCCGTAGCGGCAGGATCGCTTGGGTGCGCCGGTCGCGTCCGGTCTGTGCCGAGCCGCCGGCGCTGTCCCCTTCGACGAGGAACACTTCGGTCTTGGACGGATCCTTTTCGGAGCAATCCTTGAGCTTGCCGGCAAGGAAGTTCACATCCATCGCCGTCTTGCGCCGGGTCAGATCGCGCGCCTTGCGCGCCGCCTCGCGCGCCACCGCCGCCTCGACGATCTTGCCGACGATCACCTTGGCTTCGTTCGGATGCTCGCCCAGCCATTCCGACAGCTTTTCGCTCACCAGGTTTTCCACCGCCGGGCGCACTTCGGAGCTGACCAGCTTATCCTTGGTCTGGCTGGAGAATTTTGGGTCCGGCACCTTGACCGACAACACACAAGTCAGCCCCTCGCGGGCATCATCGCCGGTAAAGTTGATCTTTTCCCGCTTGGCGATGCCGCTTTCCTGCGCGTATTTTGTCAGCGTCCGGGTCAGGGCACCACGAAAGCCCGCCAAGTGGCTGCCGCCGTCGCGTTGCGGAATGTTGTTGGTAAAGGGCAGAACATTCTCGTGATAGCTGTCGTTCCACCACATCGCGACTTCGATCCCGATATCGTCCCGCTCGCCGATAACATAGATCGGATCCGCCATGATCGACGACTTGGACCGGTCAAGATATTTGACGAATTCCTTGACCCCACCCTCGTAAAACAGCTCGCTTTTCAGCGGTTCCGCCGGACGTTCGTCCTCCAGCAGGATCCGCACCCCGGAGTTCAGAAACGCCAGTTCGCGCAGGCGTTTTTCCAGCGTCTCAAAGGAATACTCGAGATTGGAAAACGTATCGGTCGAGGCGAGAAAGCGCACCTCGGTCCCGGTACGATCACCGCAATCGCCCACGACCCTCAGATGCTCGGTGCATTCGCCATGCTCAAAGCGCGCGAAATGCTCCTTGCCCTTGCGCCAGACGCGCAGTTCCAGCCAGACCGACAGCGCGTTCACCACCGACACACCAACCCCGTGCAGACCGCCCGACACCTTGTAAGAATTGCTGTCGAACTTGCCGCCCGCATGCAGCTGGGTCATGATCACCTCGGCCGCCGAAACCCCCTCTTCGCGGTGGATATCCACCGGGATGCCGCGGCCGTTGTCGGACACCGAAACGCTGGAATCGGCATGGATCTTGACCGACACGTGGTCGGCGTGACCCGCCAAGGCCTCGTCGATCCCGTTGTCGACAACCTCATAGACCATATGGTGCAGACCTGAGCCATCGTCGGTATCACCGATATACATGCCGGGGCGCTTGCGGACAGCATCCAACCCCTTGAGAACCTTGATGGATTCGGCGCCATATTCGGCCGACGCCTGATTGTCTTCGGCCATCGGGAAGTTCCTTTATATTTTTGTCATTTTATACGATTTCTGGGGGGGAATGTCACGGCCCAGCCCCATATTTTGTGTCACGCGAAGGGCAGGATCAGACCCACGAAAATCAGCAGCCCGCCAGCGGCCAGATTAAGCCGACGCAGCGCCGCCGGCGCGGCAAGAACCCGCCGCATCCGGTCCACGACAAGGGCAAAGCAAAGGTTGCCCACGAACGGCACCACAGCCGACAAGGTGACGATCGCCGCGATGTCCGCAGCGGTGACACGGCCCAGATCGAAAAAGCCGGGCAACACGCCCATGTAGAACAGGATCGCCTTAGGGTTCCCCAAAATCGCGGCGACCCCCGCCAGAAACCCCGCCCAGCGCCCCGGACGGGTCAACCGCCGGTCTGCCGCGATCACCGCATCGGCGCGGCGGATCGTGGACCACCCCATATACAGAAACACCGCGCAGGCCAGCCAGCGCATCACGGTCAGAACGCCGTCGTATTCGGTCACCACCCAACTGACCCCAAGGATGGCGACGAACGGCCAGACAATATCGCCCGCCGCCACACCAACGGCCAGCGGCCAGGCCGAGGCGAAGCCGCCGGAAATCGCCCGCGCCATCACCGCCAGCCAGACCGGACCCGGCGTCAGGAACAGGATAAACAGCGCGCCCGCATAGAGCAGCAGATCAACCGGTGAGAGGGTCATCGCGCGATCACCTCCGAGACACCGTCCTGCTCGCTCACCTCAAGGTGTTGCGCCCGCTCACCCAGTTCGGCGAACATCTCGGGGCCGGTCCCGGTCATCCAGGCCTGGGTGCCGAGCGCGCAAATCTCATCGAACAGCGCCGCGCGTCGTCCGGCGTCCAGATGCGCCGCCACCTCGTCCAGCAGCAGGATCGGCGCAGAACCGTCACGGGCCGCCAGCGCGCGGGCATTGGCAAGGATCAGCGAGATCAGCAGCGCCTTTTGTTCCCCGGTCGAGCACGCCTTGGCCGGCACGCCCTTGGCGGCATAGACCGCCTGCAGATCGGCGCGGTGCGGCCCGACCAGCGTCCGCCCCGCGTTCAGGTCGCGCGGGCGGCTCTCTGCCAGCGCCGCGCGCAGCTCTGCCTGTGTCTGCGCCGTCTCGCCCTCGGCCTGCGTCAGGGTCAGGTCCGCGGTGGGAAAGGCAGTCTCGGCCCCGGCCTGCGCCGCGATCAGGTCGCTCAACGCTGCTCGGCGCGCCTGATCTATTCGGTGCCCGGCCTCGGCCATCTGCCCCTCCAGCGCCCCGTACCAATGAGCGTCGCGCACCTGGTCCTTCAGCAGCCGGTTGCGCTCTCGCATCGCCTTTTCATAGATAAGAGAGGCCTCTGCATGGGCGGGGTCAAAGCTCATCACCATCCGGTCGAGAAACCGCCGCCTGCCATCCGCCCCCTCGGTCCACAGCCGGTCCATCGCCGGGATCAGCCAGACCACCTGCGAGAGCCGCCCCAGATCAAGCTGCGTCGCCGATTTGCCGTCGATCCGCACCTGCCGTGCCGCACCGCTTTCGGACCAGGTTTCAACCTCATGCGTTCGATCCCCCGCGCGCATGTGCCCGGTCAGTTTCCAGCCCAGGCTTTCGGGGCGGCGTGCCATCTCCTCCGCGCTGGCCCGGCGCAGACCGCGACCGGGCGAGAACAGCGAAACCGCCTCAAGGATATTGGTCTTGCCTGCGCCGTTGAGCCCGTAAATGGCGATCGGCCGCCCGTCGCCCGCGAAGCGCGCGTGCCGGTGCGACCGGAAATGCGACAGGGTCAGTTCGATCAGAGCCAGGGACATGGCGGCCCCTTTTCCTCGTTCAGGACTAACACCGCAGGGCGGCACCCGACAGCGCGGGTCAGACGCGCATCGGCATGACCACATAGACCGCGCTCAGGTCGTTGCCTTCGCGCATCAGGGTCGGGTCTCCGGACGAGTTAAACATGAACACCGCGTTCTCGCGATCCACCTGACTGGCGATCTCCAACAGATATTTCGCGTTGAACCCGATTTCCAGCCGCTCGTCACTATAGGCGACGGCCAGCTCTTCCTCGGCGGCGCCGCTGTCGGGGGCGTTGACCGACAGGATCAGCCGATCTTCGTCAAGCTGCAGCTTCACCGCGCGCGAGCGTTCCGAACTGACCGTGGCAACGCGATCGACTGCCCGTGCGAAATCGGCGGCGTCCACTTCCATCCGGCGGGTGTTGTTCTGCGGAATAACGCGGGAATAGTCGGGGAATGTACCGTCGATCACCTTGGAGGTCAGGGTGATTTCGGGGGTGGCAAACCGCACTTTGGTTTCGCTCACCGATACCGCGATCTGCATCTCGTCGTCGTCCAGCAGCTTGCGCAGTTCGCCCACGGTCTTGCGGGGCACGATCACGCCGGGCATATCCTCGGCACCCGCCGGCAGATCGGCGTCGATCCGGGCCAGGCGGTGACCATCGGTGGCCACGCAGCGCAGCACCTTGCCGCCCTCGCCATCGGCCACATGCATATAGACTCCGTTGAGGTAATAGCGGGTCTCTTCGGTCGAGATGGCAAATTTCGATTTGTCGAACAGCCGACGCAGCACCGCAGCGGGGGCCGCGAAATTCGACTGGTATTCCGACGAGGCCATGACCGGAAAATCTTCCTTGGGCAGCGTCGCGAGCGAAAAGTTCGAGCGTCCCGCCTCGACCGTCAGCCGCCCTGCGGCACTGTCGGCGGTCAGCGTCACCAACGCCCCATCGGGGAGTTTGCGGACGATTTCGTGCAATGTAGTGGCCGAAACCGTGGTCGCGCCTGCGCGTTCGACCTGAGCGGCGGCCTTGTCCACCACTTCTACATCCAGATCGGTGGCGCGGAACTGAACCTGATCGCCCTCTGCCTCGATCAGCACGTTGGCAAGGATCGGAATCGTGTTGCGACGCTCAACCACGGACTGGGCCTGAGCCACAGCCTTCAGGAGTGCACCACGTTCGATGCTGATCTTCATGTCCTTAACCCTCCGCAACTGCCGGGAAGGGCACCCTAGCTGTTTGCCCCTGCTGCACAAGTTTTTTATGGATTTTTCTGCCGGAATGCGCGGGACGTCAAGGCCCCAAGGGCCGCTCAGTCAGCATCCGAACGCAAACGTCACCCCTTTGCCCGGCATTCCGGCGCGACCCTGCGCACCGGATCCGGTTTGACTGCCGTGCCGCCTCAGGCTTCCAGTGCGCGGCGCAGCATCTCCACATCTTCGGCGATCTGTCCGTCGGTCACCTTCAACTCTTCGATGCGGCGCACCCCATGCATGACCGTGGTGTGGTCGCGCCCGCCAAAACGACGCCCGATTTCGGGCAGCGAACGGCTAGTCAACTGTTTGCACAGATACATCGCCACCTGACGTGGCCGGGCATAGGAGCGCACCCGCTTGGGCCCGATAATATCGCTGAAGCGGATATTGTAGTAATCCGAGACCCGGCGCTGAATCTCCTCGATGGAAATCTTGCGCTCGGAGGCCCGCAGAACATCGGCCAGACAATCCTGAGTCAGCTCCATGTCGATTTCGCGCCCGACAAGCGAGGCGAAGGCGAACAGGCGGGTCAGCGCCCCTTCCAGCACGCGCACATTGGTGCTGATCCGGTGAGCCAGAAATTCCAGCACCCCGTCGGCGATCTGCAGATCGGGATAGGTGTGGCGATACTGTTGCTGCTTGCTTTGCAGGATACCCAATCGCAATTCGTAATCGGTGGGGTGCAGATCCACCACCAAGCCGCATTGCAGGCGCGATCTCACCCGATCCTCAAGATCCTTGATCTCGCCCGGGGCGCGGTCGGCAGAGATGATGATCTGCTTGTTCTGATCCACCAGCGCGTTGAAGGTATGAAAGAATTCCTCTTGAGTGGAATCCTTGCCGGCGATGAACTGCACGTCATCGACCATCAGCACATCGACCGAGCGGAAGAGGTGCTTGAAATCCATCATCTTGCGTTCGCGCAGCGCCTGCACAAAGCGGTACATGAACTGTTCGGCAGACAGGTAAAGCACGTTCAAGTCAGGCTTTCTGGCGCGCAACTCCCAGGCGATGGCATGCATCAGGTGGGTTTTACCCAGACCGACGCCGCCATAAAGCACCAGCGGATTGAAGGTGACCGGGCCACCTTCGCTGACGCGGCGCGCGGCGGCATGGGCCAGCTCGTTGGGCTTGCCGACGACGAAGGCGTCAAAGGTGAACCGCGCATCCAGCGGCGCCGCCTGTAGCGCTTCGGTCAGACCATTTGCATCGTCCCCGGCGGGGGCCGAAGCTGAACCGGCACGACCCTGAGCAGAACTCCCCCGTCCGGCCGAGACCTTGGCAGCGGTCTTGGCAGCGGCAGGCTTGCGCGCCGGGCGCGTGACGGAATTTGCAGCAACCTGAAAGCTCACCCGCTGCACTGTTTCGCCCGAGGAGCTCAGCTCGTACAGAATCAGGTCAGAAAAGTTCTGGTTGACGTAATTCCCCACGAAGCTGGTCGGCACATTGAATACCGCGACCCCATCCTGAAGTTCAGCGAATTCAAGCGGCTCGATCCAGGTCTTGTAATTGTTCTGTCCAACCGTCTTTAGAAGACGTTGTCTGAGCTGTCCCCATTTGTCTTGCGTCATCCAGCGTCATGTCCCGTGTCCGCGGCCTTACGGCCTGTTCCTTTTCATTGACCGGGTTTCCCCGGCGAGATTCACACACAAGACTATCGTGCGCCTGTCGCCCATCCGACAGGCGCCACCCCACACGGGGCGGCATCGCAGCGCTATAAAAACCAGAACCAATTTACCATGAGACGGGCTACCGCCTCAGCGCCGCTATGCACTCATTGTCATGACAGGGCCGCGCAGCAAAAAGCTGTCACACAGCAGTCCGCCAGGAATGGTGCCCCATTCCTCCGGAAATGCTCCGAAACGTCCCGATCCCATCGGTCCGATCCGAAAGCCGCCTGTCCCCCCAAGCGAGTGAATCGCATGGGTATGGATAGCAAGAGGCGGCGCCAAGCGGCAATGAAACTCTGATGTTGACTCGGAGTTTCCTGACAAAGAATCTCTCGCACCTGCGGAAAGACTCAGCACCCTTGCCAGAACGCGAAAAGGCGCTGCGAACCGCAACGCCTTAACAGCAAACAATTTTAGGTTGTTGGTCGTTCGCCTCAGCCCAGCGCTTTGACGCGGGACGACAGGCGGGATATTTTTCGGGCAGCGGTGTTCTTGTGGAACACGCCCTTGGTGACGCCCCGCATCAATTCGGGTTGAGCCGCGCGCAGGGCGCTTGTTGCGGCATCTTTGTCACCCGAGGCGATCGCCTCTTCGACTGCGCGCAGATAAGTGCGGATCCGCGACCGGCGCGCTTTGTTGATGGCAAAGCGATTCTCGTTCTGGCGGGCGCGTTTCTTGGCTTGGGGCGAATTTGCCATTTGGGTCTGACCTCTTTCGGATTCGGTTTATGTCGAAAAGCGCACAGCCGGACCCAGCCCCGACATCCCCCATATCTTGCCGGGGATGTGATTCTGGCCTGAGCGGGCCGCACGCGCATGTATAGCGGCGCTCACTATCCAAGTTGGCGGGCTTTGCCAACCGGAAAATGCGCGCCGGGGCTGTTGCACCAAAGGGCGCCCCGTTTCGGCGCGCCCTTTGTCAGTGTCGTATGTCGTTGTCATATTCTGCGCGCGCAGCCCTGCGCCCCATCAGGACGCGGGCCAGCGCCGGGTGCGATCTTATTTGTCGCGGAACTGCGGCTGCCGCTTTTCGAGGAAGGCGCTCATGCCTTCCTTTTGGTCTTCGGTGGCGAACATCGAGTGGAACACGCGACGCTCGAACAACAGCCCTTCGGCGAGGGTCAGCTCATAGCTGCGGTTCACCGACTCTTTTGCGGCGAGCGTCGAAGGCCGGGATTTCTCGGCGATCTTCTGCGCCGCGCCCATCGCCTCTTCCAGCAGCTTCTTGGCCGGAACGACGCGACTCACCAGACCGGCGCGCTCGGCCTCTTCGGCATCCATGAAACGCCCGGTCAGGTTCATGTCCATAGCCTTGGACTTGCCCACCGCACGGGTCAGACGCTGAGTGCCGCCCATACCGGCGATCACGCCCAGATTGATCTCGGGCTGGCCGAACTTGGCGGTCTCGGCTGCGATGATGAAATCGCAGGCCATCGCCACTTCGCAGCCACCGCCCAGCGCATAGCCAGCGACGGCGGCTATGATCGGTTTGCGGACGCCCGCCAGGCAGTCAATCGCGCCGGCGAACAGGTTTTCGCTAAAGACGTCGACAAAGCTTTTCTCGGACATCTCCTTGATGTCGGCACCGGCGGCAAACGCCTTTTCCGACCCGGTGATGACGATGCAGCGCACCTTGTCGTTCGCGTCCGCCTCTTCCAGGGCGGTGCACAGCTCTCCCAAGAGCTGGTTGTTCAGGGCGTTCAAAGCCTCGGGGCGGTTCAGCTTAATTAGGGCGACGTGATCGTCCACTTCGACGTTGATCGTCTCGAAGGCCATGGGCATTCCGCTTTCGCTAGTTGCTGTCAGGTGCGATTCCTTACCATGCGCGCGCGCCGGTTCAAGCTATCTTTGGCAGGTCGGGCAATAGAAGGTCGACCGCCCGGCCTGGACCTTGCGGTGGATCATCGCGCTGCATCCGGGGGTTCGACACGGGTCCCCCTCGCGCCCGTAGACGTCAAAGGAGTGCTGAAAATATCCAAGCTCTCCATCGGCTTGGCGGAAATCCTTGAGCGATGAGCCGCCCGCCAAAATCGCCCGTTCCAGCACGTTTCGGATCGCCGGAACCAGCGTTGCAACGCGCGGCGCGGCAATCTGGCCCGCCTTGCGCAAGGGCGAGATTCTAGCGTGAAACAAGGCCTCGCAGACATAGATATTGCCCAGACCAGCGATGATTCCCTGATCCAAGAGCGCGGATTTCACCGGCGTGTTCTTTCCCCGCAGGGCGGCGATCAGATAGGCCTCGTCGAATGCATTGCCCAGCGGCTCCGGCCCCAGAGCGCAGAGCAGCTTATGCGTCTCGGCCCCGGTCGTGGGCATCAGATCCATCGCTCCGAACCGGCGCGGATCGTTGAAGGTGACGCGCGCGCCGTTATCCATGTGGAAAATAACGTGATCGTGTTTCTCGCGCGCCGGGTGGTCGCGCAGGAACCGGCCCAAGGGATCGCCCGACACCGTCATTCGGCCCGACATGCCCAGATGGATCAGCAGCGTTTCCCCACTGTCGAGATCGCAAAGCAGGTATTTTGCCCGCCGACGCAGCTGCAGCACCCGGCACCCAGTCAGCCGCTCGGCCATCCGCTCCGGGAATGGCCAACGCAGATCGGGCCGGTTGACCTCGGCCTTGGCGATCACCTGCCCCTCCATCGCGGGGGCCAGCCCGCGACGGACTGTCTCAACCTCGGGCAATTCGGGCATCTTGGTGCTCCTCAATCACCGGGCCGCATTGTGCCTGCCCGTGTGCGCCCTATAACAAGGGCGGATCGCAAGGAACGGCAAGACCCCATGGCAGACCAGACGGACAAGACCACCCATTTCGGATTTCAGACCGTACCCGAGGACGAAAAGGCCGGGCGCGTGCAAGGCGTGTTCAATTCGGTCGCCTCGAAATACGACATTATGAACGATGTGATGAGCATGGGCATCCACCGCGTCTGGAAGGACGCGATGATGGATTGGCTGGCACCACGTCCGGGGCAGACCCTGCTGGACGTGGCCGGGGGCACCGGCGACATCTCGTTCCGCTTTCTCAAACGCGCGGGCCACGGCCATGCCACCGTTCTGGACCTGACCGAACCGATGCTGGTCGAGGGGCGCAAGCGGGCCGAGGCCGACCAGATGGTCGACAGCCTCGATTGGGTGGTGGGGGACGCCATGGCGCTGCCCTTTGCCGACAATACCTTTGACGTCTATACGATCAGCTTTGGCATCCGCAACGTGACCCGCCCCGCCGATGCACTGGCCGAGGCCTTTCGCGTGCTGAAACCCGGTGGCCGGCTTATGGTGCTGGAGTTCAGCCAGCTTCCAAACGCCGGGATGCAAAAGCTTTACGACCTTTACAGTTTCAACGTGATCCCGCGGATGGGCAAACTGATCGCCAATGACCACGACAGCTATCAGTACCTGGTCGAATCGATCCGCAAGTTCCCCGATCAGGAGACGTTCCTGACGATGATCCGCGCCGCCGGCTTTGAGAACGCGAAATACCGCAACCTGTCGCTGGGCATCGCGGCGCTGCATTCGGGCTGGAAACTGTGAGGGGGCCGCACAACATCTGGCGACTGATTCGCACCGGCGCGACGCTGGAGCGGACGGGCGCCATGGGCGTGGTGCTCGACGCGTTCGAAGCCCCGCGCGCGCTGCGCATTCTGGCCCATGGTCTGGGCAAGCCCTTCATGTGGCTGGGCTACAAGGGCGATCCGGCGATGCCACCGGCGACCCGCGCGCTGACCGCGCTTGGCCCCGCCTATATCAAATTCGGTCAGGTGCTCTCGACCCGGCCCGACGTGGTGGGCGGCGATCTGGCGCAACAGCTTCGCGTGCTGCAGGACAAGCTGCCGCCCTTCTCCCGCGATGTGGCCAAGGCCGAGGTCGAGCGTGAACTGGGGCGTCCGGTCGAAGAGATCTTTTCCGAATTCTCGGAACCGATCGCCGCCGCCTCCATCGCGCAGGTGCATCGGGCGCGGCTGGTCGAGACCGGGCAAGACGTGGCGGTCAAGGTGCTGCGCCCAGGGATCGAGCGCGCCTTTCGTCGTGATATCGACGCCTTTTACTTTGCCGCCCGCATTGTCGATCTGTTCGCACCGGGCGCGCGGCGGTTGCGCCCGATGGAGGTCATCACCCATTTCGACGGCGTCGTGCGCGGAGAGCTGGACCTGCGGCTGGAAAGCTCTGCGGCGTCTGAATTCGCCGCCAATACCGGCGAGGATGCCGGCTTTCGCCTGCCGGCGATTCTGTGGAACTATTCGGCGCGCCGCGTGATGACGCTGGACTGGGCCGACGGCATGCCGCTGGGCGACAATGACGCCATCGACGCGGCCGGTCTTGATCGGTCCGAGCTTGCCGAGCGGGTGCTGCAACTGTTCCTGAAACATGCGCTGCGCGACGGCTTCTTTCATGCCGACATGCATCAGGGCAATCTCAAGGTCGCGACCAATGGCGACATCATCGCCTATGATTTCGGGATCATGGGCCATATCGACGAATATACCCGCCGGGTCTATGCCGAGATTCTCTATGGCTTTATCCAGCGCGACTATAAACGCGTGGCCGAGGTGCATTTCGAGGCAGGCTATGTCCCCGCCGACCGCGATGTAGAGGAATTTGCCCGGGCGCTGCGCGCGGTGGGAGAACCGATCTTTGGCATGGACGCCACCCATATCTCCATGGGGCGGTTGCTGTCCTATCTGTTCGAGGTGACCGAACGTTTTGGCATGGAAACCCGGACCGAGCTGATCCTGCTGCAACGCACCATGGTGGTGGTCGAAGGGGTTTCGCGCTCGCTCGACCCGCAGATCAATATCTGGCAGGCCGCCCGCCCGGTGGTCGAGGATTACATCAAGCAGTCGATCGGCCCGCGCGCGGTTCTCTCCGACCTGTTCAAGACCGCGCGGGTATTGTCGCGCTTTGGTCCCCGCCTGCCCGGTCTGGTCGAATCCGCGCTCATCGCCCAGACCCATGACGGCGATCAACGCCCCGAAAGCAATCGCGGCGCGATCCTTGGGGCCGGATTTCTGGGTCTGGTGCTGGGTGCGGCGGCGGCGACGGCTGCGGTGCTTCTGCTGGTCTAAGACCGCCCCCCAATGAAAAGGCGCGCCGCTGATATTGCGTCGCGCCTTTTTTCAGCCTCGGTTCAGACTGCAGATCTCCTCGGGGGGAGCGGAAGCGAACAGCCCCCGCTCCCCCCGAAGCGATCAGATCCGCTCGATCGCCAGCGCGATGCCCTGACCGCCGCCGATGCACATGGTGATCAATGCGCGTTTGCCGCCGGTGCGTTCCAATTCGTACATCGCCTTGACGGTGAGCAGCGAACCGGTGGCCCCAACCGGGTGGCCCAGCGCGATGGCGCCGCCATTGGGGTTCACCTTGGCCGGGTCAAAGCCAAGCTCGTTGCCGACCGCCAGTGCCTGCGCGGCGAAGGCTTCGTTGCTTTCGATCACGTCGAAGTCGCTGACCGAAAGCCCGGTCCGTTCCAACAGGTTGCGCACCGCCGGGATCGGGCCAACGCCCATCACCTCGGGGCGAACACCGGCATGGGCATAGCCCAACACGCGCGCCTTGGGCTTCAACCCGGCATGTTCGGCTGCTGCGGCCGTGGCCAGCACCACCGCAGAGCCACCATCGTTGATGCCGCTGGCATTCCCGGCGGTGACGGTGCCGTCCTTCTTGAACACCGGACGCAGCCCCGCCAGCCCCTCCGCCGTGGTCTCTTTCAGGTGCTCGTCCACCTTGAATTCGACCATGTCGCGCTTGACCTTGACCTCGACGGGCGCGATCTCGGCGTCAAAGTGGCCAGCCTCGATGGCGCGGGCGGCGCGAAGCTGGCTTTCCAGCGCAAAGGCGTCCTGCGCTTCGCGGCTGATGCCATGCTCTTCGGCGACGTTCTCGGCGGTGACGCCCATGTGGCCGCTACCGAACGGGCAGTTCAGCGTGCCCAGCATCATGTCGAGCGATTTCACATCGCCCATTTTCGCACCCCAGCGCGCCTGC
>JASJGL010000024.1:0-29269 GCA_033791545.1 Pseudodonghicola sp.
CGTCGCAGGGTGCGGCGGCCAGCGCTATGCCGATGCGTGGTATCAGCGCAAGGCGCAATGCACCAACGGCGATTTCACCGCCTGTTCCGAGATCGGCCATCAGGCCCGCGCCGCACAGGGCGGCACCACGCAGGAGCGCGCCCCTGCGTTCCAAGGGCCGCTGTCGGAGCCGATCATCGACTGATCCCGTTCTGAGCGACAGGATGACACAGAAAAGGGGCGCGCCGCCGTGGCACGCCCCTGAATGTCGTTGCTTTGACGCAATGCGCCTTAGCTGCGCACCCCGGCAAAGCGGGTCTGCCAATCGTCGCGCTCGTCATCAGTGATCTTGCGAAACAGGTTGTCGGGCACGGTGAACGCATGGCCTGCGGGCAGCGCCGAGAGCGCCTCGGAAACATCACCGGGCCACGTCGCGTCCTGCGCGCCCATCGCCTCCAGCATCTGGGTGGCGGCGGCGGGAATGAAGGGCATCGAGAGCACCGCGTAAAGCCGGATCAGGTTCAGCCCCAACCGCACCTGCGCGGCGGCCTGTTCGGGGTCTTCCTTGAAGGTGGCCCAAGGGGCGGCAGATTGCAGGTATTCGTTGCCCGCCACCCAGATCGCCCGCAGCTCCTGCGCCGATTTGCGCACCTCGATCGCCTGCATGTGCCCCTCATAGGCGCGGATGCGGTCGGTCAATTCCGTGATCAGCGCCTGTTCCTGTTCGCCGTATACGCCGCCTTCGGGCACCGCCTCGCCGAATTTGGAGCGGCAGAACTTGGTGATGCGGCTGACGAAATTGCCCAGAACATCGGCCAGATCCTTGTTCACCGAGACTTGGAAGTTTTCCCATGTAAACTCGGCATCCGAGCTTTCGGGCGCATGGCTCAGCAGCCACCAGCGCCAGTAATCCGCCGGCAGGATTTCCAATGCCTGATCCATGAACACTCCGCGCCCGCGCGAGGTGGAGAATTGGCCACCATCATAGTTCAGATAGTTGAACGACTTGATGTAATCGACCAGCTTCCACGGCTCATCGCTGCCGAGGATCGTGGCGGGGAAGCTCAGCGTATGGAACGGCACGTTATCCTTGCCCATGAACTGGGTATAGGTCACGTCCTCGGCACCCTTGTCGGTGCGCCACCAGCGTTCCCAGTCCGCGCCCTTGCCGGCATCGACCCATTCCATGGCGCAGGCGATATATTCGATCGGCGCGTCGAACCAGACATAGAAGACCTTGCCGTCCATGCCGCTCCACGGGGCGCCGTCGAACTGCGCCGGGACGCCCCAGCTCAGGTCGCGGGTGATGCCGCGATCCTGTAGCCCGTCGCCGTCGGTCAGCCATTTCTTGGCGATCGAGGTGGTCAGCACCGGCCAGCCTTCGCGGGTGTCGATCCATGTCTCAAGCTGTTCGCGCATCTTGGATTGCAGCAGATATAGGTGCTTGGTCTCGCGCATCTCCAGATCGGTGGCGCCAGAGATGGTGGAATGCGGGTTGATCAGGTCAACCGGGTCAAGCTGCTTGGTGCAGTTGTCGCATTGATCGCCCCGCGCGCTTTCAAAACCGCAATTGGGGCAGGTGCCCTCGATATAGCGGTCCGGCAGATACCGCCCGTCGGTGGGCGAATACATCTGGGTCTCAGAGCGCTCTTCGATCAGCCCGTTTTCATACAGCTTCACGGCAAAATGCTGCGTCAGCTTCTGGTTATGCGCGCTGGAGGAGCGCCCGAAATGATCGAAGCTGAGATCGAAGCGGCGGGCGATATCGGCCTGCACCTCGTGCATCTCGGTGCAATATTCGGCGACCGGCTTGCCGGCCTTGGCGGCAGCCAGTTCTGCGGGGGTGCCATGTTCGTCAGTGGCGCAAATAAACATCACCTCGTTGCCACGGCCACGCTGGTAGCGGGCAAAAAGATCGGCGGGCAATTGCGAGCCCACCAGATTGCCCAGATGCTTGATCCCGTTGATATAAGGGATTGCCGAGGTGATGAGTGTCCGTGCCATATCGTCCGTCGCCTTCCTGACTGCGCGGCGTGTGTAGCGCAGGCACGACGGGCCGTCACCCCCTGTCGTTGGGGGTGTCGTCGCGGGTTTGGTCGCGCTGGCGTCCGGTCAGCCGCCCGATCAGGAACGAGGTGCGCGGGCTGTAGACATAGGGGGTCTTCTGTGGCGCCGGGCGCGCCCGCATGCGCCACAGGCCAAAGCCTACCAGCAGCAGATGCGCAAAGGAGATCAGCGCGAACATCGCCGAGGGTCCATAGGCGTGGATCAGCAGCGAGGAGACATAGGGCGCGGCAATGGCGCCAAGCGCGAAATGGAACATCAGCGCCGCCGACAGTTCCACCCGTTCGCTGGTATCGGTGAAATCATGGGCATGGGCGGCCGAGACCGAATAGATCGGAAAGCTCATCACCCCGAACAGGAAGGCCGCCCCCATCACCCCCCAGGTGCCGCTGTTCTCGGCCAGAATGGTGATGCCCGAGGCACCGATGGTTGCCGCAGACAGGCAGATCAGCACCCAGCGACGGTCGAACTTGTCCGCCAGCCAGCCCGCCGGGTATTGCGCCAGCGCGCCGCCCAGAACAAAGGCGGCGAGAAAGGTGGCGATTTGATCCGTGCTCAGCCCCACCTCGCGGCCATAGACCGGCCCGACCATGCGGAAGCTGGAGGAGGACAGCGCCGCGACCAATACACCGGCGACGGCGAGCGGCGAGCGTTGGAGCGGCAGCATCGGGCGCAGCCGGGGCGCGGCGGGGGTCTCGGGCTGCGGCGCGCGCGACAGGGTCAGCGGCAACAGTGCGGCGCAGCACAGGATCGCCAGAAGATTGTACGAAACATAGCTGGCCGGCTCCAGCACGCCGATCAACAACTGCGCCACCAACGAGCCGGTCATGTCCACCACCCGATAGACCGCGATGGTCCGCCCGCGCGAGGCATTGGTGACCTTGGCCTGCAGCCAGGCCTCGACGATGGTATAACAGCCTGCGATGCACAGCCCGGTCGCCATCCGCATGATCGCCCAGGCGGTCGGGTTGACCACCAGCATATGCGCCAGCAGCCCGATCGCTCCGGCGGCGGTAAAGGCGGCGAAGGCGCGTGAGTGACCGACCGAGCCCATCAGCCGGGGCGCCCACCAGCAACCGACAAAGAAGCCGAGGAAATGCGACGAGCCCAGCAGGCCGATCTGCGCGGTGGAAAATCCCAGCGCCATCCCCGACAGCGCGTCCAGCGGGCTGACCCCGCCCGAGGACAGTTGCAGCAGGAGGACGGAGAGGAACAGGGCGGAGAAGGAAATGATCAGGCGCATGACAGGGCCACCATGCGGGTCCTGAGAGCGATGTCGAGCCCTTTCGCGACTCGGGGTGTCGCGCGCGAGCCGCTGCGCCTTTGGATATGGGCCGGTTCGCTGGCGTCTGGGTGAGGGCCTGCTCAAATACCGTGCGTCCAACGCGGCGCGCGCCTGTCGTGCCGGTGCTGGGGGTGGCTGGTCAGGGTCGGACCGGTTTCTGATTGCCCCTGTCGCAGCAGCCGCTAGGGTCCGCCCCGAAAACGACACCGAAATCGACACCGAAATCTCCCCCGAAAACGACCCTGAGAAAGATGAGATCGCGCCATGAAGATGAACCCGCTGGGCCGCACCGGTCTGACCGTATCCGAACTGTGCCTTGGCACCATGACCTTTGGCACCCAGACGCCGGAACACGAGGCCCACGCCCAGATCGATTGCGCACTGGCGGCGGGGATCAATTTCATCGACACCGCCGAGATGTATCCGGTGAACCCGGTGGCGGCTGAAACCATCGGGCGCACCGAAGAGATCATCGGCAGTTGGAACGCCGCCAATCCGGCGCGCCGCGGCGAGTTCATCCTTGCCACCAAGCATTCAGGCGAAGGGATGCAACATGCCCGCGGCGGTGCGCCGATCAGCTCGGCGACGATTCCGCAGGCGATCGAAGGCTCGCTGCGGCGGCTGCGAACCGATCATATCGACCTGTACCAATTCCACTGGCCGAACCGGGGCAGCTACATGTTTCGCAAGAACTGGCGCTTTGATCCGTCGGGCCAGAACCGGGAAGAGACGCTGGCCAATATGGGAGACTGCCTTGATGCGCTGCAACGGCAGGTGGACAAGGGCAATATCCGCCATTTTGGCCTGTCCAACGAATCCGCCTGGGGCACCGCGCAATGGCTGCGTCTGGCCGAGCAACGGGGCGCGCCGCGCGTTGCCTCGATCCAGAATGAATATTCCCTGATGTGCCGGCTCTATGACACCGATTTGGCGGAACTCAGCGTGAACGAGGATGTCGGTCTGCTGGCGTTTTCGCCGCTGGCTGCCGGGTTGTTGAGCGGCAAGTATCAGGATGGCGCGGTGCCCGATGGCTCGCGCATGTCGCTGGTGCCGGACCTGGGCGGGCGCAAGGGGCCGCGCGCCTTTGAGGCGGTGGCAGCCTATCTGGAGATTGCCGCCCGCCACGGCATTGACCCGGTGCATATGGCGCTGGCTTGGTGTGGGACGCGGCCCTTTATGGCCTCCACGATCTTCGGGGCGACGCGGATGGCGCAGTTGGAGCATGCGCTGGCCTCGGTCGAGGTGAAGTTGAGCGACCAGATCCTAGAGGAGATCGACGCGGCGCATCGCGCACATCCGCTGCCCTATTGATGGGGTATGAGTGACGTCGGTTTAGGGGCGTCGCTGCGCGACGGGCCTTCGGCGGGAGTGGGTGGAGTAAGGAACCCTGTTATATCCTTTTTAAATCAAAAGGTTGGGATCATGCAGGTCCGATGTGAAGCACATGTGTGTTCCACATCTGGCCCGATGACTACGGCGTGTTCGCCTCATCAGGGGGCCGAAATGGGCGCTCATCTTCATCTTTTCCGCCGAGGCAATGTCTTCTCCTGGCGACGCCGGTTTCCAGGGGGGGGCTCCAGAAAACGGCGCACTGCAACTGTCTTTGCGCACCGAACAGCATCCAGAAGCGTCTATACTTGCGAGGAAACTTATGGGTCTGCTCATGCAGCCCGCCTCCCACGCTGCATTCACGCGATGACTCCCTCGTGGCCTTTGCGCATCAAAGCCAACAACGCCCGTTTGAGAACCCCGTCTGGGGAAAGGGGAAGTCTGGCCCTCAGCCGATTTGTGCATAAAAGCCCCATTGACGGACTAAATTATTAGGGCATAGTTGGAGTTGAGGTTTCAATTTCCGTGCCTGACGGATCGATACGATGTGGCCTGCACCAGCCTCGGCTCGTTTTAATTTCTCAAAGTTACGTTTAAAGCATTCATCTTATTTTCGGAGTTGCGATGTCACGCTCAATATTTTGCAATGCCACCTTTGCTATGGCAATTTCCTTAACGCCAACATTTTGCTACGCTCAAGATGTTTTCGGCACCCTGAATGCCAGCCTCGACGGCGTTGAGCGGACTTGGTTTTTGACGTCACAAGACACGGAAAGCCACAGCTTTGGCATGACGGTCGCCATCGCGAATATGCAGAGCTTCAGCCTTTGGGGGCAGCCGACTGACAAAACAGTCAATGATGTCAAGGATAGCCTGCTGCTAGGGTTCGATGTCATGTCCGTTGGTAGCAACACGATCCCGTTGAATATGTCCCTGACCTATCTTGCCGATGGGTGGAAATCCGGCTGGCTGGCGAACGAGGCGGATCAAATCGTCTTTTCTCTGACAACGCTTGAGAAATTAGATGATGGCATACTCGTTGAAGGTAATTTTGCGGCCGCCACGAATTACAGCGACGCTTTGTCGAGTGGCCAAGTCGATCCGTCGCGGACGATGCAGATCAACGGAAGCTTCAGTGCAACTTTGCCGAATTATTTATTAAAAGAAAGATAGGGGGCGAAAACCCGGATCGTGTCAGGAGCGCACTATCGAAACCTTTTCCAATCTGAAAAAGGAGCGAGACAATGCTCAAGGCCATTTCATTATCCTGCGGTCTTGCGTCAACTCTTCTGTCTTCATCACCCGCGCATGCGGACCCTAATGTTGCCTGCAGCTATGGCTCGCCGCAGGCTTGGGACCAGATCAGCCTGATGTATGTGGGGCACTGGCAGATCGCACATCATGCGGGGTATGTGATAGCGGGCCCGATGACGATGCCGTTCCCCGCAAGCGGTGACAGAGAAACGATACAGATCGAAATGTCGCCAAGTGGTGGGCTCGTGGGCACACACCCTGAGGCGCAGCAGCCCATTGCGTTTGTCTGGGCGGACGAGCCGCCCTGGAGCTTTGAAGCCGATGCAAGCAGAGACGGCGTTCCTGCGCCCATGCTGTCGTCATCCGATGTCGAGATGTTGATGGGGTGCGGCGTTGAAAACCTTGCCCGCCTGATTGGGCGGACGCAGGCCACGATTGACGGCACGACGATGGACATGACATTGCGTTTGATGATCGTCGGCCCGGACCAGATGTACGGAATTTTTCACACGTCAGCCGTCGCGAACGGGATGCCCGTTAAAAGTTGGCGCACGGTGACGTTAACGCGCTGATGTGATGCAAGGGATGCGGTGATGGACGGCAAAAAACAGTCGGTGGCAAGCGTGGTGTGGCGCCAACAAGGCTGGGTATTCGCATTGCTTGTTGTGGCCGGCATCGGTCTTGGTGCGATCAGGATTTCGTCCCATCAAACGGCCGTTGAGTTTTCCAAGAACGGCATCGAAGTGATCGGCGAGATCACCCACATGAAAGATTACACCAGCTCGAACAGAAGAAAATTTAATGTTTCTTATACATTCGTGACCGCAGCCGATCCTTACAACACTGGAAGCCAGCTTGTTAGCGAACCATTTTACAAGACCCTGACGGATGGGGGAGCTATTCGCGTTTGGTATTTGCCAACTGACCCAACGGTGAACGCGGTCGATTTAGACAAGCTTACAAATGGGGTCGGGCTGACGATGATGATCGCAGTGGGCTTGATCCTTGTGGGCAGTGTTGGCGGTGGTTTCGCGATCCAGCGAGCGCGCGCAAACGTTCAATCAAGTCGGGACCGCGGTGCCGAAAGCCGCTGATGCAGCTTGCGAACCGCTTCAACTTGATCGTTGTGCAATGCCGTTTCCCCAGCATTGCACCTTTGACGCAGATCCGAAACATGCGTCTGACGTCAACGGCGGTCAGTCTGCGGTGACGGCCCACAGGATCGCTCTCAGAGTAACCTCATCCTGCCCCAAGAAATACCGAAGTCCATAATTACCAGCGGTGTCTGGCAATCGGATTGGCCTTGTCGATGGCGTGGATGCCCCCTCTCGGCTCCAGCCATGCGCCGTCGCACATGCCTCCATGGCGATCATGCATTTGGGTTGCTGTGCCACGAAAACGCGCGCAGTGCCGAGCGGGTGAACCACAGCAACGGGTATCGATCCAGAACTGGGGGGGGGGAGGGCATGACTGCCATTGGTCTGAAGGAATGCCCGAACTGTGTCGGAAGGGCAGCTACTTCCCCGAGCTTCTGGAACCCCGCAGAGCCTGTCGACGCGCTCGGTGGACGACCTCGTCAAGGCCATGGGCATGACCGGCGTGTCGAAAAGCCAAGTCTCTCGGCTTTGTGGCGAGATCGACGAACGCGTCCCTTTCTGGGCCTCCAGCTGGAAGGGGAACGGCCCTACCTCTGGCGCGCCGTTCCCTACATGAAGGTGCGCCGCCACCGTGTTCACCGTCGCGCCTGACCCCAATCGTCAGACAGGTCAGCAAGATCTCAAAATGCGTTCTATCGGCGGGTCATACATCAACGACAGGCGCCGTTGCCGCGCGAGCGGCTTCGCCCACGGGCCGTTTCACCGGAATGCTGGGCCGTGTGCCCAAACAGTCATGGAATAACGTATACCACTTTTGACTGGGGTTACCTGATGAAGCGTGAAGCTTGGAAAAACACTGACACCCCCCTGAACGCGATCGGCGGTGAGAATTTGAGCGCCTGGCATAAGTTCCAGATTGCCGCCTTCGTAGGTATCGGCACCACTTAATTGTAGCACGAGGGTGAGCTTTCGTTTTCGAGAGGCAAGACCGCCGCCAATATCCGAGTGCCAGGCAAAGTGTCCGCTATCTGATGATTTGTAGATTGCTATCTGGGGACTTTCGGAAAATTCACGCAGATCAAATCCAAACTGATCTCTGTTTGATCTGCGAACCAGATCGATCAGGCGCTCCATCACCCATTCCATGCCCATCACATTATCCATCCAGACCAACTCCGCTTTGCGAAGATTGTGGTCCTTGTTGCGGCCGACGAGGAGAGCTTCATCAGTTGGCGCATCAGAAATCGTCGCAATAATCAGCTCACATTCACCTATCGTAAACGCATCTGGTATCGTATGTAATGAGAGCATTCCGTCCACCTTTTCGATTTTAAAAAAGACTTCTTCGGAGATCGCGCAGGGATGCAATCCCCCTGTCAGCTGTAAAGGCCTCGATCAAACCTCGTAACATGAAGCGCTTGCCAATGTGCAAAAAAAGCAGAATATATTCCTTTGCTGCACATTGAACCCGTGGTGGATTTTGGGAAGCGGCATTGCCGCGATGTTCGGCTTAGTGAATGTCCGCGGTGGGCCGGTCGCGCCTCCGCACCCCGCTCGGCAATTGAGACGTTGCAAAGGGCACTATCTGCGCTTTGCTGCGACTGGCGTATGACGCAGTGAAGGTCTGAAATCCATCCAAAGTGACGGTGGATAGCCCGAATATGGCCGCTTGCGCTACCACGCAAGATTAGAGATCTTGTCGTTTGTGTGCTTCACTTGGCATACAAAACCGGATCCCTGCGAAGAATGACTCAGTCAGAAATGCTTTGGTTTTAAATGGTTGCAACGGTCCACCTTGCGCCTCCGGCGGGCGTGTTTTGAACAAGAAGAAGCGAGGGGCCTGTTCAGGCGCGGGTCTTTCTCAGGGCGCGCGCCGATTGCCCGTGGGCGGCGCGGAAGGCGCGGGCGAAGCTGGCCTGCGAGCCGAAACCGGTGGAGAGCGCCACGTCCATCAGCGACATGTCGGTATCGGTGACCAGCCGCAGCGCCTCGCTCAGACGCAGGGCGAGGGCGTGCGCCTGTGGCGTGGTGCCAAGCCGGGCGCGAAACTGCGCCTCCAGCGTGCGCGGGCTGACACCGCAGCTCCGGGCGATTTCGGCGATGGGGCGCGGCGCGTCGAGCGTTTGCTCCATGAGCGCACTGGCGCGCGCGGTGAGCGGTGAATGGCGCGGATCGCTGCCGCCGCGGCGTTGGGCGCGGGCCGGATCGGCCGGGCTGTCATGGATGAAGAGCGCCGCCACCCGGGCCGCCAGTGCCGCCCCGTGGCGGGCCCGGATCAGGTGCAGCATCATGTCGATAGCCGGCAGCGCCCCGCCGCAGGTCATCCGTGCGCCGTCCACATGGAACCGGTCGTGCAGCACCTCGATCTCGGGGAAGCGGGCAGCGAGACGCTCCAGATCCTCCCAATGGGTGGTGGCGCGGTGCCCGTCGAGTAGCCCGGCCGAGGCCAGCAGCCAAGGGCCGCCGTCAATGCCCCCGATGCTGGCGCCGCTGGCAGCCAGCCGGCGCAGACTGGCGCGCAGGGCGGGGGTATCGTGTCGCTCCAGCCCGAAGCCCGCGATGACCAGCAGCAGATCGCAGCCTTCGAGCCGGGGCAGCGGCGTGCCGGGGACGGCGATGCCGCCGGTCAGGGCCGCCGCTGCGCCGCTGGCGGTGACATAGGACCAGTCAAACAGCTGCCGTCCCGCTAGCCGGTTGGCGGCGCGCATAGGATCGACCGCGGCGGCCAGCGCCAGCATGTTGCTGTCCTCCAGCACAAGGATCGCGGTCTTGAGCGGCGCCTCGGCGGGGGCAAAAATGATATTTGCGGATTTCATCAAGTATACTGCGTATCACGCAAAGAAGAACGGTCCAAGGCGCGCCATGCTGGCGATGAACCGAAGGAGAGAGATCAGATGCCGCTTGCCATGAATCGCGAGGTTTTCATCACCTGTGCCGTGACCGGGTCAGGGGCGACGCAGGACCGCAGCCCGCATGTGCCGCGCAGCCCGGCCCAGATCGCCGAAAGCGCCATCGACGCGGCCCGCGCCGGCGCGGCGGTGGTGCATTGCCATGTGCGCGACCCCGAGACCGGCGCGCCGAGCCGACGGTTGGATCTGTATCGCGAGGTGACCGAGCGGATCCGCGAGGCCGAGGTCGACGTGGTGTTGAACCTGACCGCCGGGATGGGCGGCGACATGGTGTTTGGAAGCCCGGAGCGCCCCTTGCCGCTGAAGGAAGCGGGCAGCGACATGATCGGTGCCGCCGAACGGGTGGAACATATCGCGCAGTGCCTGCCCGAGATTTGTACGCTGGATTGCGGCACGATGAATTTCGCCGAGGCCGACTACGTGATGACCAATACGCCGGGCATGTTGCAGGCGATGGGACGGATGATCACCGCACTGGGCGTCAAGCCCGAGATCGAGGCCTTTGACACCGGGCATCTTTGGTATGCGAAACAGTTGGTCAAGGACGGCATCCTTGACGCCCCCGCACTGGTGCAACTGTGCATGGGGGTGCCTTGGGGCGCGCCGGATGACCTCAACACCTTCATGGCGATGGTCAACAACGTGCCCGAGGACTGGAATTTTTCCGCCTTCGCGCTGGGGCGCAACCAGATGAGCTATGTCGCTGCCTCGGTGCTTGCGGGCGGGAATGTGCGCGTCGGGCTGGAGGACAACCTGTGGCTGGGCAAGGGCGTGCTGGCGAGCAATGCGCAACTGGTGGAGCGGGCGGTGACGATCATCGAGGCCATGGGCGCGCGGGTGATCGGGCCGCAGGAGGTGCGCGAAAAGCTGGGGTTGGTGAAGCGCGCGCCGATGCCGCAGTAGGCGCGCGGTAAAACGGCGAAGACTACAGACATTCAGGGGCGCGCCAGTGCAGTGGGCGCGCCAGTATCTACATCGCAGAAATCGGGACAGGGAGGCCAGCTATGGCACAGGTGGCAAGTATCATCGGCGGGGGGGTGATCGGCGGCGGATGGGCGGCGCGGTTCCTGTTGAGCGGCTGGGACGTGCAGGTATTCGACCCCGACCCGGAGGCCGAGCGCAAGATCGGGGAAGTGCTGGCCAATGCCCGCCGGTCGCTGCCGGGGTTGAGCGACGTGGCGCTGCCCGAGGAGGGGCGGCTGAGCTTTCACTCTGACCTGGCCGAGGCGCTGAAAGGGGCCAGCTGGATTCAGGAAAGCGTGCCAGAGAGGCTTGAGATCAAGCATAAAGTCTTTGCCGGTATTCAGGCGCTGTGCGATCCGGCGGCGGTGATCGGGTCCTCGACCTCGGGGTTCAAACCCAGCGAGTTGCAACAGGGCGCGGTGAGCCCGGAACAGATCGTGGTCACGCATCCGTTCAACCCGGTCTATCTGTTGCCACTGGTGGAACTGGTGGGGAGCGCGGCCAACGCGCCCGAAGTGCTGGCGGGCGCAAAATCCACGCTGGAACGTCTCGGCATGTTCCCGCTGCATGTGCGCAAGGAGATCGACGCCCATATTGCAGACCGGTTGCTGGAGGCGGTCTGGCGCGAGGCGCTTTGGCTGGTCAAGGACGATGTTGCCACGACGCAGGAAATCGACGAGGCGATCCGCATGGGCTTTGGCCTGCGCTGGGCGCAGATGGGTCTGTTCGACACCTATCGTGTGGCCGGTGGCGAGGCGGGGATGAAACATTTCATGGCCCAGTTCGGCCCCTGCCTGCAATCGCCCTGGACCAAGCTGACCGATGTGCCGGAGTTCACCGAGGAACTGGTCGATCTGATCGCCGGGCAATCGGACGCGCAATCGGGGCATATGAGCATCCGCGAGATGGAGCGGCAGCGCGACGACAACCTTGTCGGCATCCTGCGCGCGCTCAAGGCGCAAAGCTGGGGCGCTGGCGCGGTGCTGGGGGCGCAGGACGCGCGGCTCAAGGCCGGCAGCGATCTGGCGGGGTATGCCGAGGAGATGGCGGATGTGTCACGCCCGATCGTGACGGTGCGCCGGGCGGTGCCGCTGGACTGGACCGATTACAACGGCCACATGAACGAAAGCCGCTATCTGCAAAGCTTTTGCGATGCCTCGGACCGGTTCATGGAACTGGTGGGCTGCGATGCGGATTACATCGCCTCGGGCGGCAGCTATTTCACCGCCGAGACCCATATCCGCCATCTGGCCGAGGCCCTTGCCGGGGATCGGATCGAGGTACGCACGCATCTTTTGATGGGGGAAGGCAAGAAGATGCACCTGTTCCACACGATGTATCGCGGTGAAGAACCGGTGGCGACGGGCGAGCATATGCTGATCCACGTCAGTCTGGAAACCCGCCGCCCGTCGTCCCCCAGCGCGCGGATCGAGGCCAATATGGCGCGGATCACTGCCGCCCAAGCCGAACTGCCGCGCCCCGAAGGCGTGGGGCGTTATATCGGCGCGCCGCGCTAGCGGGCGGAATGCTCGGGCGGTCCTGTGGGACTGTCCGGCCAAAGCTGTGTCAGGGGGGCGGTCTTTTGAGCGGGAGGGCCGCGCCTTAGCGCACGCCCAGCCCCATCTGCATCAAGGTGCGGCGCACGGGGGCCATGGAATACAGCGCGCTGAGCCCTGCGGCGCGCAGGTCGCGCAGCGTCGGGGCCCCGGCCATGGAGGCGCGGTTGAGCAGGTCGATTCCGTTCACCCGGATCACGACCTCGGAATGGCGGGCCTTGTGATAGGCTTGCAGCATCTGCGCATCGCCCAGCCCCTCGGGGCGCGCTTCGGCCAGATCCAGCAGCGCACGCAGATCGCCCAGCGACATGTTCAACCCCTGCGCGCCGATCGGGGGCACCACATGCGCCGCTTCGGCCATCAGGGCCAGCCGCTCGCCCGCCATCCGCTCGGCCCGCTGGCTGATGATCGGCCAGACAGAGCGGCGAGAGGCCAGTTTCAGCGGCCCGAACAGCCCGCAAGAGCGTTCGGTCATCGCCGCCTCGAAGGCCTCGACCTCCATCTGCATCAGCTCCATCGCGCGCGGGCCACGCTCCATCCAGACCAGCGCGGAGGAGGGGCTGCCGTGATAGTCGGGCAGCGGCACCAGCGTGAAGGGCCCGCCAGAGCGATGGATCTCGGTCGAGACGTTGTCATGCGGGATCGGGTGGGTGGTGGCAAAGGCCAGCGCCTTTTGACCATAGCGCGTGGTATGCACGTTGATTCCGGCCGCTTCGCGCATCGGCGAAGTGCGCCCGTCGCAGGCCAGCACCAGCCGGGTGCTGACGCGGCTGCCGTCGCTAAGCTCGACCCGCGCCGCCGCCGTGCGGGTAAACAGCGAGGTGGTGCCGGTGCCGGGGCGGAAATCGACGTTGGGCAGACCCGCCAGATGGGCCACCAACTCGCGCCGCAGCAGCCAGTTGGGCAGGTTCCAGCCAAACGGGCTGTCCGAGATGTCGGCAGCGTTGAATTCGCGCACGATGCGCGGCTCGGGGGTTTCGCCGCCAGCATCCACGATGCGCATGATCTGCAAGGCGGCGGCCTCGGGGGCCAGCCGGTCCCACAGCCCGCAGCGCGCCATCAGCGCCTGACCGGGTTGCAGGATGGCTGTGGTGCGCAGATCCGAGCCAGCGGCGTCGCGTTCAGTCACGGGCGGGGCGGGATCGACGCAGATCACGTCGAACCCGGCATGGCCAAAGGCGACCGCCGCAGTCAGCCCGGCGATGCCGCCGCCGGAAATCAGGATATCGCATTCGGTCATGGCGCCACTCCGTCAGGTCGCGCGCATCCTAATGGGCGCAGACGCCAGAGACCAGATGACATCCTGACCCGGCGCGTCGGATTGCTAGCCCCGGGAGACGAGGATCAGCACGATCCAGACCACCGGCACCAACGCCAGCGCCGGGATATACAGGCCGGGAACGCCGAACAGGGCAACCGAGGTGGCCCAGAGCACGAGAAAGAGGACGACGGCGACCAGCAGCCAGATGGCGGCTTTGTTGTCAGATTGGTTCGAGCCGTGCTGATCGGGGGCGGAGGAGGACATGGGCAGTCTTTCGATTGTGAATTCCGGAACTGCTTAGGTAGGAGATACTGCCGCAAATAGAACGCGCGAATTGTCGCAACGCGGCAAAGTACCGTAGCGTGACCGGAAATCAGACCAATTTGGACAGAAAGGCTGACAGATCGTCGGTGTGATGTTGGATGTGCTCTGCCTCGTGGCGGTCGGGGGCGACATGGACGGTGCGCATCCCCATCTCGTGTGGGGCTGCCAGATTGCGTGGATCATCCTCGAACATCGCGGCGCGCACCGGATCGACCCCGTCGCGGGCGAACACTGCCTCAAAGGCCTCGCGTTCGGGCTTGGGCCGAAACCCGGCGTGTTCAACGCCATAGACCGCGTCGAACAGCCCGGACAGACCGCGCGCTTCCAGTACCCGCTCGGCATAGGGGGCGGAGCCATTGGTATAGACGATGCGCCGACCGGGCAGGTTGCGGATATGGCCGGCAAGGGCGGCGTCGCGCTCCAGATGCTCAAGCGAGATGTCGTGAACCTCGACCAGATAGCGCGCCGGGTCGATCCCATGCACCCGCATCAGCCCGGCCAGCGTGGTGCCATATTGCGCCCAGTAGGTTTTGCGCAGCTGATCGGCCTCGGGCTTGGTGACCTTCAGCTCCTCCATCACGAACCGCGACATGCGCTGTTCGATCTGATCGAACAGCCGGGCGTGCGGCGGATAAAGCGTGTTGTCCAGGTCAAAGACCCAGTGTGCGACGTGATTGAATGCGTGTTTGACCATGGTGCAGATGTAGGCGCGCGGACGGCGTGTGACAATGGCGTGCTTGATCGGACGGGGCCGGGGGCTGTATGCATCCCCCAGATGAAGGAGAGCGACCGCCGCATGAACCAGAGCAAGCAACCGAATAAAGACGCCTATTCCCAGATTCTAGAGGCGATCGATATCGGCGTCTACAGGCCCGGCGACAGGCTGGTGGAAAGCGAGCTGGCAGAGCGGTTCGGCATGTCACGCACACCGATCCGCGAAGCGTTGCAGCGGCTGGAGACGCAATCGCTGCTGGAGCGGGACGGCCGGTCGCTGATCGTGGCATCGCTGGATCACAACCAGATGGCCGAGCTGTATGTGGTGCGGCGTGCGTTGGAGGGGCTGGCGGCGCGACAGGCGGCGCGCCATGCCACCGAGGAAGAGGTCCGCGTGCTGCGCGAGATGGTGCAGGACGACGATAGGCTGGTGGGCGATCCGGTGGCATTGTCGCGCGCCAACCGGCGGTTTCACAAACAGATCCATCTGGCCTCGCACAACCGCTATCTGGTGCAGCAGCTTGATCTGGTGCACCGGACGATGGCGCTGATGGCGACCACCTCGCTGGCTGCCAAGGGGCGCGGTGAGATTGCCCAGAACGAACATGCCGGCATCGTTGCGGCAATCGCGGCGCGCGACGAGGCAGCGGCGGAACAGGCGCTGAACGATCACATCTCGATAGCGTTCATGACCCGGCTGAAACAGGACGCAGACGAGCGCGAGACGCGCGGCTGATCTAGGGGCCGGTGCCGAGCGTGGCGTGAACTGTGGCAGCGGATTCGGCTGCGGGACAGTCGGGCCGGGCTTGGCCGTGCCGGGTCTTGTCCCAGTAGAACGGCTTGAGAAACAGCTCGTACATCGCCTTGTAGACCGCGACGATGCCCAGCAGGTAGTAAAACGTAAGCGTGGGCACCCAGCCCAGCAAAAAGCGCCGTTCGGGACGGGCGACGGCCGCCATGCCGATGACCATGGCCAAAAGCTCTGCCGAGAGCGCCAGTGTTATGCCGGCGTTCAGCACCGAATGCGAGATCAGCGGCCCGATTGCATGTGGCAAGCCAAGCGCCAGCATCCAGAATGACCACATTAGCGGCGCCAGCAGGAACTGCCCCAGCGTGCCAAGGAAAAAGGCCTGCATGCCGAAGAACCGGCGCGGCCCCAGATCGGACCAGAGCCGGGCCGGGCGGCGCATATGCACCAGATAGGTGACCATGAACCCCTTGAGCCAGCGCGACCGCTGCCGGACCCAGGGCCAGGGGCGGCAGGTGGCCTCTTCATAGGTGACGGTGTCGAGCAATTCGGTGCGATAGCCGGCGCGGTACAGCCGCACGCCCAGATCGGCATCCTCGGTCACATTGTGGGCGTCCCATCCGCCAAGCGCCTCGAGCGGGCCGCGGCGAAAGAAATGCGTGGTTCCGCCCAGCGGCACCACCAGCCGCAGCCGGGCGATCCCGGGCAGGATCACGCGAAACCAACTGGCATATTCGATGGTGAAGCAGCGTGCGCGCCAATTGGTGCGCGGGTTATAGAAATCAAGGATTCCCTGAATGCAAGCAACCTCGGGCGGGGCGGTGGCGAAGCGGGCGGCGACCCGTTCGATCTGGTCCGAGGCCGGGGCGTCTTCGGCATCCCAGACGCCGATCAACTCCCCTCGGCAGAAATCCAGCGCATAGTTCAGCGCCCGCGGCTTGGTGGTAAGGCCGCGATGGGCGGGCACCTCGATGATGCGCATCCAGGGCGGCAGATCAGCCTGGGTCAGGGCGCGGCGGGTGGTGTCGTCGTGTTCTTCCAGAACCAGCAGCACCTCAAGCAGCGCCTTGGGATAGCTCAACCGCGACAGCCGGAGAAGCAGCGCGCCGGCGATCTCGGTCTCGTGATAAAGCGGCACCATCACCGAGACGCGTGGCAGAGGCTGTAGCACCTTTTTGTCAGGTCGGGCAGTGGCAGGGTGTGCGGGGGCAACTGGAGGAGGATGGGACGCGCGCAGGCGATCCCGGCCAAGCAGATGGGCCAGCGCGCCAGTCAGTCGGAGCGTCATGAACAGCATCAGGCTCGCCATCGCCGCCGCGCTGGCCAGAGACAGACTGGCCATTGGCGCGATGGTCAGCAGGGCAATGCCGGCGATGAACACCAGCCCGATGCCGAGCCGGCTGCTCGGGGTCCAGTCCCGGCAGCTAAGGCGGGCAGGGACGCGGGTGCTGGCGCCCTCGGCCAGTTCCACCGGGCAGGCGCGCGCGATGGCGGACTGGACATCAATCGGGTCTGCCAGCACCGGCTGGAGCGGGCCGAACAACTCGTCCAACACCGTGCGCACCCGTGCAAAGCGGTGCGGCTCCGTGATCGCTATCTTGGCCTCGCCGTCCTCATGCCGCCACGGGATCAGCCCATGCGCGACCCAGAACCGGGCCGGCAGGCGTGCGATTAGCGCCGGGTCGGGCGGATGGAACAGGGGATCAATCGTTTCCAGCCCGAATTGCTGTGCCAGGGCGTCGCGGATAGCGGCGCGGCTGGCCCATCCTTCGGCAACGAGGATTTCCCCGATCCGCGCGTCGAGCCGGGATTGCAGGTGAAGCGCGAGGACCAGTTGGCCCGGCGTGATGACGCCCATTTCGATAAGCAGGCGACCCAGCGGCGGCCCCAACGGCGTGGTGACCGATGTCGCATGGAGGGCTGCAACCGCCGCCCTGTGACGCAATTCCTGCATACCCGACACCAACCAACAAACACGTATTGGTTGTGCACTCTGAGGCGGGATGGGTTAATGAGTGCTTAACGGCAGGGCCGTGTCGCTACGGCCCCGCAAATTGGCCCCGCAAATTGGCCTGCGATCAATCAGGCCAAGGGTGGGCCGGGCGTCAGACGGTTTGCTTGCGCGCTTCCATTGCCTCGGCAAAGCGTTCGAACAGATAAAAGCTGTCCTGCGGGCCGGGGCTGGCCTCGGGGTGGTGTTGCACCGACCAGACCGGGCGATCGGCCATGCGGATGCCGCAGTTGGAGCCGTCGAACAGCGACCGGTGGGTTTCGATGACGCCCTCGGGCAGGCTTTGCCCATCGACGGCGAACCCGTGGTTCATCGAGGTGATCTCGACCTTGCCGGTTTCCAGATCCTTGACCGGGTGGTTGGCCCCGTGGTGGCCGTGGTTCATCTTGACCGTCTTGGCGCCCAGCGCCAGCGCCAGCATCTGGTGACCGAGACAGATGCCGAAGAGGGGCAGATCGGTCTGGTCCAGAATCGCGCGGATCATCGGCACGGCATAGATGCCGGTGGCGGCCGGGTCGCCGGGCCCGTTGGACAGGAACACGCCGTCCGGCTCATGCGCCAACACCTCTTCGGCGGTGGCGGTGGCGGGCAGGACGGTGACGTCGCAGCCAGTGCTGGCAAGACAGCGCAGGATATTCCGCTTGGCGCCGTAGTCGAGCGCTACGACCTTGTATTTCGGGTCTTTTTGCGGGCGATAGCCCTCGGGCCAGGCCCAGCGCATCTCGTCCCAGCGATAGCTCTGGGCACAGGTCACCTTCTTGGCGAGATCCAGCCCTTCCAACCCGCAGAAGCCACGGGCGGCGGCGACCAGTGCCTCGATGTCAAAGTTGCCTTCGGGGTCATGGGCCAGTGCCACATGCGGGGCGCCCTGTTGCCGGATGGCGCGGGTCAGGCGGCGGGTGTCGATGCCCCCGATGGCGATGCGGCCACGCTGTTCCAGCCAGCCGGTCAGGGCCTCGGTGCTGCGCCAGTTGGAGGGTTCGGTCGGGTCCCATTTCACCACCATGCCGTCGGCCACCGGATCGCCGGTTTCGTCATCCTCGGGATTGACGCCGACATTGCCGATGTGGGGAAAGGTGAAGGTGACAATCTGGCCGGCATAGGAGGGGTCGGTCATGATCTCCTGATAGCCGGTCATCGCGGTGTTGAAGCAGAGCTCGGCCACGGTCTGGCCGGTGGCACCGAAACCGGTGCCGTAGAACACGGTCCCGTCGGCCAGCGCGAGGCAGGCAGTGGGTTTGGTCGGGGCGGTCAGGGCCATGGCGCAACTCTCCTTGCGGATAAACTGGTGGATAGGTAAGGGGCGCCGGGGTTGGGGTCAAGTCCAGCCGGTTTTTGGGAGATTGTTATTTATCAATGACTTAGCCGAAAATGCTGCGGGTTGTCCCGGGCTTTTTCGTCCTATAGTGTCGGGAGTTCGATTCCATGGGGATGGACAGATATTATGGATATGCGCACTCGGGTCAATACGGCCCTGAAACAGGCGATGAAGGAAAAGGCAGTCGCACGGCTGTCGACCCTGCGTCTGATCAATGCGGCGATCAAGGATCGCGAAATCGCCGCCCGTGGCGATGGCGAAGAGGCCGCCGTAGGGGACAGCGAAGTGCTGGAAATCCTTGGTAAAATGACCAAGCAGCGCAAGGAGAGCGCGCGCGCCTATGAAGAGGGCGGGCGGCTGGATCTGGCGGAGCGGGAGCGCGAGGAAATCACCATCATAGAGGAATTTTTGCCGCGGCAGCTGAGTCAGGGCGAGGTCGAAAAGGCCGTGCGCGAGGCGGTGGCCGAGACCGGGGCAAGCTCGATTCGCGACATGGGCAAGGTGATGGGGGCGCTGAAATCGCGCTATACCGGCCGGATGGATTTCGGCAAGGTCGGCCCGAAGGTCAAGGAACAGCTTTGCGCCGGCGGCGGCTGCTGAGCCCGCCACGGGCTGTTTACAGATATTAACAGGGTGCGTTTGCGGGGGGTTTTCGCCCTGCATTTGCCGCGACATCGGTCTGAAACCGGGAGTTTCAGGCCCTTTTTGTACAGTCCGGCCCCTCGCCATGTTGGCGGTTTGGCACGGATCGGGGGTTTTGCCCCGTGTTTCGTACAAATCATGCACAATAGTGCCAAATCCAGCGCGCGTTGCGGCAAGACAGGTTAACGCGGGGGCTTAGCGCCGCAGCGCCGTGACAAGTTCGCCATACAGCGCGCGGCGCTCGTCCTCGGACAGGAAGGCGCCGATCTCGACCTCGCGCCCGCCGCCGCGCAGGGTGACATAGAACGGCACCGGGCCGCCTGTGGCGTGCATCTGCGGGCTGACCCAATAGCGGTTGCACTCCCAGTCCTGCACCGCGCCATTGGGGTTGTGGCGGATCAGATGGGCACTGTCCTCGGTGAGGGTCAGCACTTCGAGGATGCTGCGGTGATAATAGCTGCGGCTGAGGGCAAACCAGATGCCGCCCACCGCCATCAGGATGAAGGGCAAGATCCCCCACAGCAGCACCGAGCCCAGCAGCGCCAGCAGCGGCACCATCAACAGGGTGAATGTGGAGAGGACACAGATCGCCAGCCCCCGGCGCGGCAGTGAATTGTACGGCCAGAGTCGCAGTTCGCGGGCAGAGTGCGCGGAACCGGTATCGGTCTCAGGATTGGTCCAAGTATAGGGCATGACCGGATGAATTTAACCGCTGGTCCGGCGGTGTCGAGATGGGCGCGCGCGATTTCACGCGGGCGGGGCCGGGGCACGCTGAAAATTCGGGCTTTGGCCGCGGGGATCGGCCGGTCTGCCCTGGTTCTGCGGCGCAAATGCAAACCGCGGCCCGAGGAGGGGGCCGCGGCTGTCTTGCCCTGCCTTGCGCGGCAGGGAAGTGGGACGATCAGAACAGGAAGTCGTGCGCGTTCAACTCAATATTGCCGACGGTCAGGGCGAGGTCGATCATGTCGCCTTCGTCGCCATAGGCAACGGTGAAGCCGTTGCCGCCGGTGTCGGTAATGGTCAGATCCTCATAGTCGAGCCCGGTGCCCGACAGGTCGATCTTGTCGCGCTTGTTCAACCCGACGATGGTGTCGTTGCCGTCGCCCAGATTGAAGACGAAGGTATCGGCGCCATAGCCGCCCTTCAGCTTGTCATCGCCGGCGCCGCCGTCGATCACGTCGGCCCCGCGTTTGCCCTTAAGCACGTCATCGGCAAGGGTGCCGGTCAGGGTGTCGGCCTCGGCGGTGCCGATGGTCTTTTGCCCGAAGGCGATGTCATAAAGCGCGGTGGTGCCCGAGATTTCATAGCTGACGGCGATCTGGGCGGTGCCGCTCAGGCTGTCTTCCGGGGCGATGAAGGTGATCACCTCGGGGCTGGCGTCGCCGCCCTCGGCGCTGTCGATATAGTCGAGGAAGCTGGCCTTTTTCGGCTTGGAGATGTCATAGATCATGATGCCCCCGTCGCGTTCCAGCCCGACGAAGGCGAGGGTCTTGCCGTCGACCTCGCCCACGGTGATGGCTTCGGGTTCCGGCCCTTTGTTGTCGGAACGGTTCTCGTCGATCACATCGGGATCATCCGAGGGGAAGTCATCGTTGTTGAAGGCGTTGGCCACGCGGGTTTCGGAGATGATGGTTTCGAAATCATCGCCGGAGTCAAACACCACATTGCCTTTGGCATTGAAGATGGTGAAAGAGCGCGACCCGTAGGAATGCAGCTGGTCGATATCGCCGTCACCATCGGTGTCGCCGTCGATGATCGAGACGGTCAGCCGTTCCAGATCGGCCAGTTGCGCATCGCTATAGGCGTCGGGGTCGATCGAGACGCCCTCGACATCGCCGTCGAGGATGTCGCCGACGCGGGCCGCGTCGCCGCCTTCGTCAAAGTCGCCGCGGTCGTCGCCCTCGTTGGCGGTGAGGAAATAGGTCCGGCCGTTCAACTCGGCCGTGGCGATGGCGTCGGGCATGCGCAGCCCTTCGACCGGGACGCTGTGGATGTTGATGGCGTCATCCTTGTCCGAAGGGTCGATGCCGAAGCCTTCGGCGCTGTGGTCCGAGGTGCCCAGCGGCAGGATCTTGGTGAATTCCATCGTGGAGGGATCGAACACGGCGACGGCGTTGGCTTCTTGGATGGTGACGTAGAGATTGCCGTCGGCGCCTTCGGAGATGTATTCCGGTTCGAAATCGGTCGAGGGCAGCTTGCCGGGGAACAGGCGCACACCGGCGGCCTCAAGCGCGTCGGCCTGCGTGTCGAAGGCGTCAAAGCCCACGGTGGTGGCGGTCATGGTGGCAAGCTCGATCACCGAGATCGACCCGGCGGGATCGCCAGCGTCGGCCGGTTCGCCCTCGTTGGCGACAAAGACATGGGCGCCGTCCTTGGAGAAGGTCACCATGTCGGGCAGGTTGCCGGTGGTGACCACGTTGCTCGGGGCGTCGCCGGTTTCGGCGTCGAGATCGAAGAAGGCGACACCACCGGCTTCGCCGTCGCGCTCGAACGCCACCGCGACGCCAGCGGCAGAGGCCGCGACCGAGTTGACGCCGTCATAGCCGTCGATCCCGGTCAGATCGTGCGATTTCACCAGCGCGCCGGTGTCGATGTCGAACACGTCGATGCGATCCATCGTGCCATTGGTGACATAGAGACGGCCATCGTGATGCGAAACCACCTCGGAGCCGGCTTCCCCGGCGGTGCTGTCAAAGCCGGCGGCCTTGGAAAACCCGAGGTCGTTGCGCGCTGTGCTTGTGGGCGTGGTGGCGGCAGCCGGGATCGGGCTGAGATCGGTGCGAATGGTCATGGTGTCCCCGCAATTGCGAATAAAAATATGTTTTCAGGCCGGTAGACGGCGCAGGGACGCGATAGAGGCTCCAGATCACGGTACTATGACAGCGGTGGGGTTTGCGGGGCTTTTGCAACGAAAAAGGCCCCGGCAGGGTGCCGGGGCCTTTTATGATGGGGAAGGAGTGCCGCGCTTAGTGCGCGTGGCTCTTGTCCCAGTCCTCACGCTTGGGAAGCTGCTCGAACGTGTGTTCGGGCGGCGGCGAGGACAGGGTCCATTCCAGCGTATCCGCGTATTCGTTCCAGTAGTTGTTTTCGGTCACGCGGCGCCCCTTGAACAGGGCGTAGAACACGATGCCGAAGAACAGCAGGAACGAGGAGAAGGAAATCAGCGCGCCGATCGACGAGATCTGGTTCCAGAAGGCAAAGGCCTCCGGGTAGTCGATATAGCGGCGCGGCATGCCCTGACGCCCGAGGAAGTGCTGCGGGAAGAAGGTGAGGTTGACGCCGATGAAGAACAGCCAGAAGTGCAGTTTGGCCAGCGGTTCCGAATAGTGGCGCCCGGTCATCTTGCCGAAGTAGAAGTAGACCCCGGCAAAGATACTGAAGGCCGCCCCCATCGACATGGTGTAGTGGAAGTGGGCCACGACGTAATAGGTGTCGTGATAGGCCCGGTCCACACCGGCCTGGCTGAGCACGATCCCGGTGACGCCACCGATGGTGAACAGGATCAGGAAGCCGAAGGCGAACAGCATCGGGGCCTTGAATTCAACCGAGCCGCCCCACATCGTGGCGATCCAGGAGAAGATCTTGACCCCTGTCGGCACCGCGATGACCATCGTTGCCAGCATGAAATAGGCCTGCTGGTTCAGACTGAGACCCACGGTGTACATGTGGTGTGCCCAGACGACGAACCCCAGCCCGCCGATCGCGATCAGCGCCCAGACCATCGGCAGGTAGCCGAAGATCGGCTTGCGCGAGAAGGTCGAGATCACATGCGAGATCAGGCCAAAGCCAGGCAGGATCACGATGTACACTTCCGGGTGGCCGAAGAACCACAGGATGTGTTGGTACAGGATCGGGTCACCGCCACCGGAAGGGTCGAAGAAGGTGAAGCCAAAGTTGCGGTCCATCAGCAGCATGGTGATGGCGCCTGCCAGCACCGGCAGCGACAGCAGGATCAGCCAGGAGGTGACAAAGATCGACCAGGCAAACAGCGGCACCTTGAACAGGGTCATGCCCGGGGCGCGCATGTTCAGGAAGGTGGTGATCATGTTGATCGCGCCAAGGATCGAGCTGGCGCCCGAAACGTGCACGGCAAAGATCGCCAGATCCATCGACAGGCCGCCCTCTTTGACCGACAGCGGCGGATACAGCACCCAGCCGACACCGGAGCCGAGCTGGTCATTGCCACCGGGGCTGAGCATCGAGGCGACACCCAGCGCGGTGCCCGCGACATACAGCCAGAAGCTGAGGTTGTTCATCCGCGGGAACGCCATGTCCGGCGCGCCGATCTGCAGCGGCATGAAATAGTTGCCAAAGCCGCCGAACAGCGCCGGGATCACCACGAAGAACATCATCAGGACGCCGTGATAGGTGATCAGCACGTTCCAGAGGTGGCCGTTGGGGGTACATGTGCCGCCGTCATTGAACAGGCGGAACCCCTCGAGGCACATGAACTGCACCCCCGGTTCCATCAGTTCCAGGCGCATGAAAACGGTGAAGGTCACTGAGATAAGGCCGACGAAGGCCGAGAAGATCAGGTAGAGAAGCCCGATGTCCTTGTGGTTCGTCGACATGAACCAGCGGGTAAAGAAACCGCGCTGGTCCTCGTGTTCGTGACCATGAATGGCTGCGTCTGCCATTTGGTGCCTCCTGTTGCATGTGACAGCGTGACGCCCTTGAGGGCGCACGTATTCATGCAGGTTTTAGAATGCCCCGAGAGTCGCAGCAATGGCAGAATTTGATCTGGATCAAGAATAATTGTCGCGCCCCCCCGGATGTGGCGGGGTAAAATCCGGTTGATTTCGATGCGAAAACTTCTGCTCAAGATTGATTTACGCCCTGTCCGACCCGGTGTTTGCGCCGCATTTGTGCCGGTGCGGGGTGGCTTGACGCGCCGCACGCGCGCGCTCACAAACGGGCGATCAACGGAAATGCGAGCGGGACAGGGGACAGCCTCCATGAGCTATGACACCGACAACATCTTTGCCAAAATCCTGCGCGGTGAATTGCCGTGCCACAAGGTCTTTGAGGATGACGAGACCTTTGTCTTTCTCGATATCATGCCGCGCGCCGACGGCCATTGCCTGGTGATTCCCAAGACGCCGTGCCGCAATATGCTGGACGCGAGCGAGGCGCAGATGACGGCGGTGATGCGCACCACGCAGAAGATCGCCAAAGCGCTGATGACCGCCTTTGATGCACCCGGCGTCACCCTGCAGCAGTTCAACGAAGCCGCCGGCGGGCAAGAGGTGTTCCATCTGCATGTGCATGTACTGCCCCGCCATGAGGGCGACCGGCTGCGCCCGCCGGGGCAGATGGCCGATCACGAGGTTCTGGCGGCACAGGCCGCGAAGATCGGCGCGGTTCTGGCCGCGATGTAACGGGGAGGGGGCCGCGCGCCCCCTTTTGGCCCAAGGCCGATTCCCCCGGAAGATCGCGCGCGCCAGAAGAATGCGCGACGATCGCGCCCCCCTCCAAGACTTTTCTGGCCCAAATACTCCCACCGGAGGCTCCCGCAGATGGCACCGGGCGCGTTGCTCCGGCGTGGTTCGGGCTGAACCCTACTCGACCTCCCCGAACACCTGCTCGAAGCTGCGCTTCAGGGCGACGTCGAGATCGTCCATCGTCACCGGCAGGCCAAGATCGACCAGGCTGGTGACGCCGTATTCGGTGATGCCGCAGGGGACGATGCCGGTGAAATGCTCCAACTCGGGATCGACGTTGATCGAGATGCCGTGAAAGCTGACCCATTTGCGCAGGCGGATGCCGATGGCGGCGATCTTGTCCTCGGCCATCTTGCCGGAGAGTGTGAGCGGTTTTTCGGGGCGTTCGACCCAGACGCCGACGCGCCCGCCGCGGATGTGGCCGGTGACGTTGAACTCGGCCAGCGCGGCGATCACCCAGTTTTCCAACAGTTGCACGAAGCGGCGCACGTCGCGGCCGCGCCGGTTGAGATCCAGCATGACATAGACCACCCGCTGGCCGGGGCCGTGATAGGTGTATTGCCCGCCGCGTCTGGCCTCATAGACAGGAAAGCGGTCGGGGTCGGTCAGATCCTCGGGTTTCGCGCTGGTGCCAGCTGTATAGAGGGCTGGGTGTTCCAGCAGCCAGATGCATTCCTCGGCCTTGCCGGCGGCGATCTCGGCGGCGCGCGCCTCCATGAAGGCGAGGGCGCTGTCATACCCGGTCAGCCCGTCGGTTATTTTCCACTCGACCATTGTGCGCCCCTTCTGTGCCCGTGCCGGAGAATCTGATAGACCCGGACGAGGGAAATGTCAGGCCCGGTGGTGCGATTGATACGGATCAACGCCCGGAATGCGGCGATGCGGCATGAGCAGACACAACAGGACAGGGTGGCGGCAATGACGCAAGCAGAGACGGAGACCACGACCACGGGCGGCAAGGGGGCCGAGATCGAGGCGCGGCTGGGGCTGGGGCAGCGCCGGGCACGTCGGGGCGGCTGGCTTTGGGGGCTGGTGCTGGTGGTCGTGGTGGCGGGCGGTTTCGCGCTTTGGCGTACCTTGGCTACGGGGGACGATGCGGCGGCCTATCGCACCGGGCTGGTGCAGCGCGCCGATCTGGTGGTGACGGTGACCGCGACCGGCACGGTGGAGCCGACCAATCTGGTCGAGATCTCGTCAGAGCTGTCGGGCACGCTGCGTGCGGTCAACGTGGATTATAACGATGCCGTCACGGCGGGGCAGGTGCTGGCCACGCTCGACACCACCAAGCTGGAGGCCGAGATGGCCGTGGCCGCCGCCAATGTGAGCGCGGCCGAGGCGCAACTGGTGCGGGCGCGTGCGACGCTGGACGAGGCGCGCGACAATTACGACAGGGTCACGGCGCTGGATGCGCGCGGCGTCTCCAGTCAACAATCGCTGATGGCGCAACGTGCCGCCTATGGCCGGGCGGTGGCCGATGTGACGGTGGCCGAGGCCAATCTGGATCTGGCGCGGGCGCAGCACGGGTTGGTGCAGGCCGATCTGGACAAGGCCTGTATCTGTTCGCCGATCAACGGTGTGGTGCTGGATCGGGCGGTGGATGCCGGGCAGATCGTGGCCTCGGCGCTGTCGGCCCCGGTGCTGTTCACCATCGCCGAGGACCTGACCCGGATGGATGTTCAGGTGGCGGTGGACGAGGCCGATATCGGTGCCATCTCCGAAGGGGACGCGGTGGTGTTCACGGTCGATGCCTATGACGACCGCAGCTTTCCCGCGACCATCCGCACAATCCGGTTCGCCCCCGAGACGGTCGAGGGGGTGGTCAGCTATACCGCCGTGCTGAGCGTGCAGAACGACGACCTGTCGCTGCGTCCGGGCATGACGGCGACCGCCGATATCATCGTGGCAGAGCTGTCGGATGTGCTGGCGGTGCCGAACGGGGCGTTGCGCTATGCCCCGCCGCAGCAAATCGAGAGTGAGCAGAGCGGCGGCGGCGGCTTGCTGGGCATGATCATGCCGCACCGCCCCGAGGATCAGCCCCGCGCCAGCGGCAAATCGGTCTGGGTGCTGCGCGCGGGCAAACCGGTAGAGGTGCCGGTGGTGCCGGGGGCGAGCGACGGCAGCCTGACCGAGATCCTCAAGGGCGATCTGCGCGCGGGCGAGCCGGTGATCCTGGGCGAGGGGGGCTGAGCCGGTGCAAAAGCAGGGTAAACCCGGCGCACCCCCGGCGGTGATCGAGCTGCGCGGCATCACCCGGGTCTATGGCCGGGGCGAGGCCGAGGTGCGGGCGCTGGACGGGATCGACCTGACGATCCGGGCGGGGGAATTCGTGGCGATCATGGGGCCGAGCGGGTCGGGCAAATCCACCGCGATGAATGTGATCGGCTGCCTCGACAGCCCGACAGCGGGGGAATACCTGTTCAACGGGGTCGATGTGGCGCGGCTGGACAAGGACCAGCGGGCCCTGATCCGGCGGCATTATCTGGGCTTCGTGTTTCAGGGCTATAACCTGTTGCCGCGCACCCCGGCGCTGGAAAACGTGGAATTGCCTTTGATCTACAAGGGGGTGGGCGCGGTCGAGCGGCGCACCCGTGCGCTGGCGGCGCTGGAGCAGGTGGGGTTGGCGCAGCGGGCGCATCACGATCCCTCCGAGCTGTCCGGGGGGCAGCAACAGCGCGTCGCCATTGCGCGCGCTTTGGCGGGATCGCCCGAGGTGCTGCTGGCGGATGAGCCGACCGGCAACCTCGACACCCATCGTTCGGCAGAGATCATGGAGCTTTTGGCGCGGCTGCGCGCCGAGACTGGGCTGACCATCGTCATGGTGACCCATGAAGAGGACATGGCCGCCTATGCAGACCGGCTGATCTGGATGGTGGACGGGCGCATCGCCGATGACCGACCGACACAGCGGGGCACGCGCGATGCTGGGTGAGACGATCCGTCTGGCGGTGCGGGCGATCTGGCGCAATGCGTTGCGGTCTTTCCTGACCGTGCTGGGGGTGGTGATCGGGGTGGCGGCGGTGATCGCCATGGTGACGGTCGGGCAGGGCTCTTCTGCGCAGGTGACGCGGGATGTGGAAAAGCTGGGCACCAATGTGCTGATGATCCGGCCCGGGCAGGTCGCCATGGGGCCGCGCAGTTCCAGCGGCACGGCGCGCCCGTTCGATCTGGCCGATGTGGAGCGGTTGATCCGCGAGGTGCCGGTGATCGAGGCCGCCAGCGCCGCCGAGCAGAGCCAGATGAGCGCGGTCTCGGGCAATCTCAACCATCGCACCACCGTGCTGGGGGCTGGCGATGCCTATCTTGATGCCACCGACTGGGAGATCGCGCTGGGTCGCCGTTTCATCACCGGCGAGGAGCGCGGCGGGCGCGCCGTCTGCCTGCTTGGGGAAACGGTACGGCAAGAGCTGTTCGGAAATACCAACCCGGTGGGGGAGGCGATCCGGCTGAAATCCATCTCCTGCGAGGTGATCGGGGTGCTGGTGGCCAAGGGGGCGTCCAGCTTTGGCAGCGATCAGGACGATATCGTGATGATGCCGGTGCGGACCTTTCAGCGCCGCATCGCCGGCAGCAGCAATGTGAACATGATCTATGTGGCGGTGCGTGCCGGGGCCTCGAGCGATCTGGCCAAGACCGAGATCGAGGGGGTGCTGCGCGAGATGCGCCGGATCGGAGCGGGGGAAGAGGATGACTTCACCGTGATGGACATGAAGCAGTTGGCCAGCATGTTGACCGGCATCACCAATGTGCTGACCGGGTTGCTGGCGGCGGTGGCGGCGGTCAGCCTGTTGGTGGGCGGCATCGGGATCATGAACATCATGTTGGTGAGCGTCACCGAGCGCACCCATGAGATCGGCATCCGTCTGGCGGTGGGGGCGCAGGCGCGACAGGTGCTGCAGCAGTTCCTGGTCGAGGCGATCGTGCTGTCGCTGATGGGCGGGCTGATGGGGATCGCGCTGGGCCTCGGGCTGGCGGTGCTGGCGGCGCAGATCATGACGATTCCCTTTACCCCCGATCCTATGGTGGTGCTGGGGGCGTTTGCCTTTTCGGCGCTGGTCGGGGTGGTGTTCGGCTATTTCCCGGCGCGGCGGGCGGCGCGGATGGACCCGATAGAGGCGCTGCGCCACCAATAGCCGATTGTCGGCGGGGCGCAGGGCAGGGGAGGGGCGGGCGATAGGGTGTAATGCAGTGAAGGGCAGGAAAATCCCCGCCATGTGAAATCGATGTGATTTGCCTCTTCACATCGCCGGAACGCTCGTCTATACGCCGCCTCATCAGCCCGATAGTGCGGTCGTGGCGGAATTGGTAGACGCGCAGCGTTGAGGTCGCTGTGGGGTAACACCCGTGGAAGTTCGAGTCTTCTCGACCGCACCATTC
>JASJGL010000025.1:0-7190 GCA_033791545.1 Pseudodonghicola sp.
TACCATTCTGGTGACGAACCTCGACGATCACATGCGCAATCACGGGTTTCTTCGAGGGCGGGGCGGATGGCATCTTTCACCGGCCTACGACATCAACCCGGTTCCAAATCAGCCGCGCGTACTCAAGAGCTACGTCGACGATGACAATCCGGATGCCAGCATTGATCTGCATCGCGGCCAGCACGAGAACTATCTCCTCGAAAGCGAAGAGGCCGACCGTATTATCGCAGAGGTGGCTGAAGCCACGAAGTGCTGGAGGGAGGTTGCCTGCCGCTTGGGTGCCTCGGAGCGAGAGATCAAGGAGATGGCCTCGGCTTTCGAGCACGAGGAGGCCGACAAAGTCTGGTAATGGGGGCCTTGTTGATGGCGTGGATGCCCCTCCCGACGGCATCGCAATGTGCCATTGTGGTGAGTGTTGAAGCCATCACAGTAGGAAGGAGCATCCATGTCCGAAGTTGCAATTATCGGTGTCGACTTGGCAAAGCGCGTTTTCCAGTTGCACGGAGCATACAATGACGGATCCGTCGCGTTTCGTAAGAAGCTTTCACGAGGTCAATTTCTCGCGTTCGTGCCATTTGATCATTTGCGCTGCGTGGCGACCGTGGCGGCATCGACGCTGGGCGCATCATTGCCCCAAGCCATCCGCAGGAAGCTCGCGATGTCGGCCACGTCCTGATCGCTGAGACGATGCGCGAAGCCTGGCATACGCAATGCCTCGGGGCGGCCCGCCGTCGAGGGCATCGCCGCCCCGTTCAGGATCACGTCGAGTAACCCGGTGGTCTGGTCTGCTGTGACGAGGGAATTGCCTCCGAGTGCTGGAAATACCCCGGGCGAGCCTTTGCCATCGGTGAAATGGCAGGCCGCGCAATTGTCCATATACAGACGCTCGCCTGCGCTCAGATCGGTGCCTGCGGCCAGCTTCGCCGCCGTTGCATCTTTAGCCGCATCGACCCGTGCGACCCGGTTGGGCAGGGTGCTTGGGTCCTGCGCGGCCTCGAAACCGGTCGAGGCGGTCTGCGCTGGTCCCGTTCGGATATGATGTAGGTAGGCCACCATCGCATCGGCATCTGCATCGGTCATGTATTGCAGCGAATGCTCTACCGCGAGCCCCATCTCTCCGGCCACCGCGCTATGGGCGTTGCGCCCGGTGGTGAGGTAGGCCTTGAGTTGGGGCGCTGACCATTGCTGGGCCGGCGCGTTGGAGGCGCGCAGATCGGGCGCATACCAACCCGCGATCTCGCCGCCGCTGAGGAACGCGACGCTTGCCTCGGCCTTGCCATTCTCGGCCATGATCAGGTTGCGCGGGCTGTGACAGGCCGCACAATGCCCCGGTCCCTGGACAAGATAGGCCCCACGGCTGAGTTGTTCATTACCGGCTAGCACATCGCTCGGAAGGAATCCGGGCGTGTCCAGCGCTGCCCAGTTCCACAGCCGGATGCCCCAACGCTGATTGAACGGGAAGGAGAGTGCGGTCCGGGTGACGTCATTCTTCACCGGCGCGACATCCTGCATGAAATAGGCATAGAGCGCGCGAATATCCTGCTCGCTGAGGTGGCGATAGTTTTCATAAGGCATGGCCGGATAAAGATGGGTACCCTGCGGCGTGACTCCATCCACAAGGGCTGCACGGAAATCATCAAGGCTCCAGCCGCCGATCCCGGTTTCGGGGTCGGGTGTGATATTGGAGGCGTAGATCGCGCCCATCGGGCTTTCGATCGCCTTGCCCCCGGCAAAGGGCTTGCCGCCCTCTGCGGTGTGACAGGCAGCGCAATCGGCCATGCGCGCGGCATATTCCGGCGCGCCTGGCGCGGGCGTCCAACCTTCGGGTAGAGAAGCCGTTGGCACACTGCGTTGCACGGGCACGAAGATGATCGCAAGTAGCGCAACAAGCCCAAGCACCACAAGTCCGGCAAGCGCTCGAAGAAAATTATACATCGGTTTTCCTTCCCTCACATCAACGGCCGTGGGTTCTTGAGATAGTCGTTGCGAATGGCATCGACCGCCCAATAAGCCAGCGCACCCAGGGGGCCTGTGGGGTTGTATTGCGTGTTCTGCGGATAGGCCGAGGCGCCCATGACGAACACGTTGTGGCAATCCCAGCTTTGCAGGTAGCGGTTGATGACCGACGTCTTGGGGTCCGTGCCCATCACCGCCCCGCCCACGTTGTGCGTGGTTTGATAGGGTCGGGTGTCGTATTGCGCCCCGTCTGATTTATAGCCCGAGGCCATGATGTCGGGGTTCATGCTTTGCGCGATCTCTTCGACCTTGCCCTTCATGAACTGCGTCATCTTGATGTCGTTGGGCTTCCAGTTGAAGGTCATCCGCATAAGCGGGCGCCCGTGCTGGTCCTTATAGGTGGGATCAAGATCGAGATAGCAGTCGCGGTAGGACATGTTCGACCCGTGCGAGCCGATGCCCATCTTGTGGCCATACCACGTGCTAGCGGCTTCCTTCCAACCCTGGCCCCAGGACGGGGTGCCGGGTGGGGTGGAAAGCTGTTGTATCGGACGCCCGCCCGTGTGGCTGCCGGTGATATAGGAGCCGCCGATAAAGCCTTCTTTGGCAAAATCAATCTGACTGATCGAATAATCGTCGATCGAAACGCCCTGCGTGCCGGTGCCGATGAACGGATTGAAGGTCTTGTCCTTGAAATAAAGCGCCGTCCCCCCGGCCATCTGGTAGGAGTAATTGCGCCCAACCACACCCTCGCCCGAGACCGGATCATAGGGGTGGCCGATTTCGGACAGCAGCAACAGGTGGACGTTGTGCAGCGAATAGGCACAGACCAGCACCAGATCGGCGGGCTGGAACACCTCTTCTCCGGTCTTTTCGTCGAAATAGGTCACGCCCGTGGCGGTTTTGCCATCGGCGGCCTTCTCGATCTTGAGCACCTCGGAGTTGGTCTTGTAGCTGAAGTTGGGCATCCGCTTGAGCGCACCCAGAACGCAGGTTTGCGGCGACGCCTTGGAATAGTTCAGGCAGCCGAACCGCTCGCAAAATCCACAATAGTTGCAAGCCGCAAGCTGCATCCCATACTCGTTCGTATAGGCGCGGCTGGCGTTGCCTGCAGGGCGCGGAAACGGGTGAAGACCCAACTTGCGGGCGGCCTCCCCGAACAGTTCTGCATCATAGGTATTGGCCAGCGGCGGATTGGGGTACTCGCTTGAGCGTGGCGCCTCGAACGGGTTGCCGCCCTCTTGAATGACCCCATTCAGGTTGCCGGCCTTGCCTGATACCCCAAGCAGTTTCTCGAACCGATCGTAATGCGGTTCCAGCTCGTCATAGGTGACCCCCCAGTCCTGGATCTGCATGTCCTCGGGGATGATGTCCGCGCCGAAACTCTCTTCGACATAGGAGCGTAGGCGCAACTCCACCTCTTGGGTGCGCCAAGTGTGGCCGTTCCAGTGAATGCCGGCACCGCCCACGCCGTCCCCAGGTAGAAATGAGCCCAGCTGCCGATAGGGCAGCGCAGTGTCATTCAGGCCGTGGCGGATCGATAAGGTCGATTTGCGCGGCTTTTGCATAAAGCCGAAGCGGATACCGTATTTCAGCTCGTCGATGACGCCGGGATATTGGAAATCTGGCACCGTGTCGCGATCATCGCCGCGTTCAAGCGCCAGAACGTCAAGCCCTTCCTGCGCCAATTCCATCGCCAGGATCGAGCCGGTCCAGCCAAGCCCGATGACGACGACGTCTTTCTTAGGATCTGTTCTGCTGGCCATGGTTTATGCCCTCTCGCCGGAAATCGAAACCGCACTCAGCGGATAGGTCTGATCAAAGCGCGAGACCCATTCCGTATAAGCGCCCCGCGCGCCCGGAAAGCCGATATAAGTCCAAGCCTGCATGCCGTGATTGCCGCCATAGATTGGATCAGCGAAATAGCCCTCTTTGGTGTTTTGCAACAGAAGTGCAAAGAAATCACGCTGCTCAGCGGGCAGGGCGACCTCGCCCTTTTGCAACGCGGTCAATGCCGCGTCTTGTGTGGGTGCATCGAGCTCTTCGAACGCCATGCCATGGGTCTTGCGGCACCAGTCCTGAAAAACCGGGATCGCGGCGCGGTAGATCTCAGCCGGGGTCAGCGGGGTTTGATACCCCAGTAGCGGGTTGGCCGCCGGATCATGTGGCCCTTCCATGTACCAGTCCGCAGCATTGCCGAAGTCGCCTGCCAGCTGGAGGTCGATAAACACCGGTACACGGGTTTCCAATGCGCCGGGGCCATCGCCCTCAGACGGGATCAGCCGCGCACAGGCAGCCATGACAAAGCTGTATTCCACAGCCGTCAGATAGCTGGGGTCATACTCTTCGAGGGGGGGCTGATCCGGCTGAGCCTGAGTTGCTGCGGGCGCGGCAATTGCCGCAAGGGCCGCCCCGGCTGCGGTCCCCTTAAGGAAGCCGCGCCGCGAAGGGCGTCCTGGAAGATCGGTCACTGGTATCTCCTGACTTGGTTATGCCGGAACGGCGCTATGTCCAGAGGCATGCGAGGGCAATCGCTCCCGCCACTGTCCGACATGGATGGACCTCTGGTGCAGTGTTCTGCTGCACCCCTGTTCCGAATAATGTGAGTTCCCATTTCATAATGTGAGTTCCCTTTTTGCACAAGTCGCGATGCGATGTGGCCGCGAGACAAGGTCCTTTGGCCGGCTCAGCTGATGGCGTGCAGATTGATGCGCCAGCAACGGCATGTTGTCACCAGTTGACTATGAAGCGAGCAGGCGCAAACGGAACGAGGCAGGTGTCTAGGAAACTAGGGGCACCTCAGCTGCCGCGGTTTCGGAAACAGCGTCGACCGGACGGGGTTTGCCCGCTTCATCCACCGCTACCATGGTAAACCGCGCCTCTGTCACATGCTCGCGTTGTGCCGAGAACGCCCGCCGCGCCCAGACCTCGATACGGATTACCAATGAACTGCGCCCGATTTGATCCACAGCAGTATAAACGCAAAGCGTATCGCCCACTTGCACAGGTTTTTTGAAGACAATCTCATTGGCAGCGATGGTCACTGTGCGCCCGTTGCAGCGTTCATTGGCGCGGATGGCGGCGGCGAGATCCATCTGGGACATCACCCAGCCGCCAAAAATATCCCCCGACGCGTTGGTATCGGCGGGCATCGCCAAAGTGCGCAAAGTGAGTTCCATGCCTTCAGGCGAATGTGCGTCTGACATTTTTCGGGTTCCGTTTCTCATTCTCTTCTCAATATCAAATGGCACGCCAAAGACACGCTATCAAGTTATTGATATTAAATGATTAGCGGATTTTCCCTGAACGCATAGCCTTTCAGCATCCTGTTAAATCCGATCCACCAAATGCCGGGACTACACATCTAGTCGCTGGCCGGGTGTTTCTCGCGGATCAGGTCCAGCCATGCCTGCGCGGCCCCCGACAGATAGGCCCCGCGCCGCCAAGCCATGGCCATAACCCAATCGGTTTGTGGATCGGCCAGCGGCACCAGTTTCGTCCCTGCGCGCGCGCGCTGCTCTGCCGTCATCTGCGGCAGGAAGGTCGCCCCCATCCCCGCAACGACCAGCTCCACCATGAAGTCGATCTGACTGCTAAGCACCGCAACCTTGGGCGTCACCCCGGCCCGGCGACAAGCATCGCGGATCATCCGTTGCAAGGTAAACCCCGGCTCGAACAGGATGAAAGGGGTCGCGACCAACGCCTCCATGCTTAGCCGCGCCTCCCCCGCTAGCGGATGATCGGCGCGCAGTAGCGCCACCAATGGCTCACGCCGCACAAGCTGGAAATCGAAATCTTCGGACGTCGGCAAGAGCGCCCCCGCGAAGTCGATCTCGCCCGCGCGCAACAGTTCTTCCAGCCGGTCACTGCCATGTTCGCTCAGCCGCACCTCGATCCCCGGATAGCGCTGCCGGAACTCGGCAAAGAGTGGCGCGAACAGAGTCGAGCTGCCCACTGGCGGCAGCCCCAGCCGCAGCACCCCCGTCTTCAGCCCGCGCAGGTCGGCCAGTTCCGCGATCAAGTCGTCGCGATCGGCCAGCAGCGCAACGGCCCGGCGATAGACGATCTCCCCCGCGGACGTCATGATAGCGTGATGCCCGATCCGGTCCAGCAAGGGCTCGCCGATCTCATCCTCCAGCTGGCGCACCGCCTTGGAAATCGTGGATTGCGTGGCATGGATCACCTGAGCAGCCGAAGAGAACCCGCCCTGGCGGACCACTTCGACAAAGGCGCGGAGTGTTCGGAATTCCATGCGACTATTCCGCATAGGAATAGTTTAAAGTCAATTAATTCATTTTCATCATGACGGTCGCGCCCCTAGATTGGGGCTGAGAGCAATGAGGCTTATCATGACCAGGCGCACGATACTCACCAAACGACTACATCGCAGCGCGGGCGCGCAGATTGCGATCATGCTGCTGCTGTGGGGGCTGGGTACGGCGCTCGTTCAGGCCGTACATCTGCCACTGCCCGGCGGTATTCTGGGGTTGGCGGTGCTGCTGATGCTGCTGATCTCGCATCAGCTCAGCCCGCTGAGCGTGCGACGCGGTGCAAACTGGTTTTTGGCCGAGATGCTACTGTTCTTCGTGCCCGCGGTGATCGCGATCCTCGGGCACAAGGAATTTCTCGGGGTGATGGGCATAGAAGTCCTCGCGGTGATCCTGATTAGCACCTTGGCGGTGATGGTCGTCACCGCGCTGGCCGTGGATCGCTGTCTGCGCTGGACGATGCGTCATGAGTAACCTTGCCGAGAACATGAGCAACTTTGCCGATAATATGCCAATACTGCTGAAGGTCTTGGCGTGGTCGGCGCTAACAATTGCGCTTTATTTGCTGTCCAAACGGATCTACCGCCGCTTTCCTCATTGGTGGACGATGCCGATCGCACTGACGCCCGTCTTGGTTGGCCTCGCCGTGCTGCTGCTGCACAACAGTTACCAGAGCTATCTCAGCTCGACCCATTGGCTGGTGATGCTACTGGGGCCCGCGACGGTGGCCTTCGCCGTGCCGATCTATGAACAGCGTGCATTGATCGCACGGCACTGGCCGGTGCTTCTGGTGGGGATGATTGCGGGTAGCCTGACATCCATCCTGACGAGTTGGGGGCTGGCGAGCCTGCTGGGACTTGACAGCGCATTGCGGCTCAGCTTGCTGCCACGTTCAATCAGCACTCCCTTCGCGATGGAAGTCTCGGGCGATATCGGCGGCGCCCCAAACCTTACGGCGGTCTTCGT